>DASVCR010000087.1:0-17095 GCA_036381515.1 Gammaproteobacteria bacterium
GGTGATGCCCTTCGCCGACGCGAGCCTCGAGAAGCTCTACGTCTTCGCGCGCCATCTGCGGCGGCTCCTGCCCGCGGATCGCGAGGCGCTGCCGCGCGAGGTGCAGCAGAACATAGATATGGAGTCATACCGGATCCAGCAAACGGGGAGCGGCAAGATCGCGCTCGAGCGCAAGCCCGGCGTGCTGGACCCCGCGGGCACGAAGGGGGCGCATGGCACGACGCCGGAGGAGCTGGAAACTCTCTCGCGCATCATCGCCGAGCTGAACGACCGCTTCGGTCTCAACCTCGGCCCCGAGCACCGGGTGACGCTCGGCCAGATGATGGATAAGCTGGACGACGATGTGGCGCTCGACGCCGCGGCGCGGGTCAACACGCGGGAGAACGTGCGGCTCACCTTCGACCAGAAGGTCGAGCACGTGATCCAGGAGATCGTCGATTCGAACTTCGAGCTCTACAAGCGCATTACCGACGACCGCGCCTTCGGCGAGGCGGTCAAGAATTTCCTTTTCGACCAGTACCTGCGCGCCCACCGCAACGCCGAGGAGCTGATCAAGCGCGGCGAGTCGAAGACGCTGGAATTCAAGTCCACGCTGCGCTGGAGCCTCAAGGAAGACCGGCAGGACGACAAGGGCGTGACGCACGCCGTGCTCAAGACGATCGCGGCGTTCCTGAACACCGAGGGCGGTGATCTCTTGATAGGCGTGGCCGACGACGGAGCCATCGTAGGTATCGAGGCCGACCGTTTGGACTCGGACGACAAGTTCATGCGCCATCTCGCGCAGGTCGTCCGCAACGGCCTGGGCGACCGGGCGGGGACGTGCATCGACCCGAAATGCCAGGTCGTGCAGGGCAAGACCGTGTGCGTCGTGACCTGCCAGCGCAGCCCGGAGCCGGTGTTTCTCAAGTGGAAGGGACTGGAAGCTACGAGCGAGGGCGACTTCTTCGTGCGAAGCGGACCGGGGACGGTAAAGCTCCCTCCCGACAGCGCTCGGAAATACATTCGCACGCGCTTCGCCATGGCAGCGGCGGAGAGTGAGACCGATGAAGCACCGAGGGGAGCTGTCCCCGATTGATCACGAGCCCGGCCTTACAGCCGTGGTCGACGTGTCACGAGGCTTCCGGGTGAAACGAAATCAGGCCGACGCCTGCTTTCGCGAACCGCGGGACGAGGGCACCGACCGGCTCGACCATCAGGTGCACGTCGATCAGGCAGTCGACTGCGTATGGCTAGATCGCCTTGCAGACGTTCGGGCCGATCATGAGGTTCGGCACGTAGTGATTGTCCATGACATCGAAGTGAATCCAATCCGTGCCGGCATGGAGCTCGTCGCGCACTTCCTCGCCGAGACGCGCAAACTCCGAGCCAGGCTCGGGTCGGGCAAGTCGAGCAGCAGCATGTCGAGCGCCACCCGGTACGACTCGTTTTGCAGCCTCGCATGGTGCTTTGCGCAACGCGCCCTCGGTGATGTTTGCCGAGAAAAGCCATTCGCGAGCGAGCTGCGGGCTGCCGACGGCGGGGTAGAGCCGCATCGGCAGGTTCGCCCCGAGCCAGATGAGCGGATGCCGGCGAATCAGCCGCAGCTCGAAGTTCCCTTCCCAGCACCACGCCCCGTGCCAGGCGCCGTGGCCGTCATCTCCGTGTCGGGCGGAACGTGCGCCAGGGCCCTGTTGCGGTGCTGCGGCGCTGCGCCTGCGGGCAGCCGGGCCTGCGGCGCGCGACTCGCGGCTGGCATGAATCTGGCAAGGCCGGCACTTCGAGGGGCATGACCCGGCGGGCGATGGCACGAGCGGACATTCCGAGCGAAGAAGAGTTGGTCCGCCGTCCGTGGCATGCCGCGCCTGCCGGCGAGGCGCTCGAGCAACGGCACCGATCCCGACAACAGCCTCGACGACGCGGCCGTCGGCCTGGCGGTCTGGGGCCGGGCCCCGAATTCGAGCCTGCTGGGTGAGCATCGCGACGTACGGTCGAGGCGGCGCCGAGGAGGCAAGACGATGAGCGAAAAGTCCGTTCCGATCCGTTGGTTCACCGAGCTCGGTCGCGAGGATACCGCGATCGTCGGCGGCAAGAACTCCTCGCTCGGCGAGATGATCGGCAAGCTCGAGGCGGCCGGGATCAACGTTCCCGGCGGATTCGCGACGACGGCGGACGCGTACTGGGAGTTCCTCGAGGCGAATAGCCTGACCGGACGGCTCACCGAGAAGCTTGCCGAGCTCGACGAGACCGGCAGCAACGTGAGCGAGGTCGGCGAAGCGGTGCGCCGAATGATGCTCGACGCGGAGCTGCCGGCCTTGCTGGCGGACGCGATCACGCGGGCGTACCGCGAGATGCCGCGCCGCAGCGGCCGCAAGGTCACGAGCGTCGCCGTGCGCAGCAGCGCGACGGCCGAGGATTTGCCCGAGGCGAGCTTCGCCGGCCAGCTCGAGAGCTTCCTGAACGTGCGCGGCGAGGAGGCGCTGCTTCAGGCCTGCAAGCGCTGCTACGCGTCGCTCTTCACGGACCGCGCGATCGTCTACCGGATCAATAACGGCTTCGACCACATGACAGTCGCGCTGTCGGTCGGCGTGCAGGAAATGGTGCGATCGGACAAGGCAGGGGCCGGCGTGATGTTCTCGATCGACACCGAGAGCGGCTTCCCGCGCGCAGTCCTGATCAATGCGGCGTGGGGACTCGGCGAGTCGGTCGTTCAGGGCATCGTCGAGCCGGACGAGTACTACGTCTTCAAGCCACTGCTGGATCGGGCCGCTCTGAAGCCGATTGTCGAAAAGGCGCTCGGCGGGAAGGCGAAGAAGATGATCTATGCGCGCGGCGGCGAGACGACCTCCAAGCTCGTCGGCACGCCGCGGCGTCAGCGCGACGCGTTCGTGCTCGACGACGAGGAGGTCGTCAAGCTCGCCCGCTGGGCCCGCGCGATTGAATCGCACTACGGCCAGCCGATGGACATCGAATGGGCGAAGGACGGCGAGACGGGCGAGCTCTATGTCGTGCAGGCCCGGCCCGAGACCGTGCAGTCGCGCAAGGAGGTCGGCACGCTGAAGACCTACCAGCTGCACAGCAAGGGTAAGGAGCTCGCGTCGGGACTTGCCATCGGCGACTCGATCGCAACCGGCAAGGTGTGCCGGCTCGCGAGCGCCGCCGAGATCGAGCGCTTCGAGCCGGGCAGGGTGCTCGTGACCGGGATGACCGATCCCGATTGGGTGCCGATCATGAAGCAGGCCGCCGCCGTCGTCACCGATCACGGCGGGCGCACGAGCCACGCGGCGATCGTCAGCCGCGAGCTGGGGCTCACGGCCGTCGTCGGCACCGGCAACGCGAGTGAGGTGCTCGAGGACGGTCAGGAGGTCACGGTGTCGTGCGCCGAGGGCGACCTAGGGCGCATCTACGAGGGGATCGGCGAGTTCGAAGTCAGCGAGATCGACCTCGCTGAGATCCCGAAGACGCGTACGCGGATCATGGTCAACCTCGGCAACCCTGCGGCCGCGTTTCGCTGGTGGCCGCTGCCGACCGACGGCGTCGGGCTTGCGCGGATGGAGTTCATCATCGGCAACCTGATCAAGATCCACCCGATGGCGCTCGTCCGCCACGATGCGCTGGAGGACAAGTCCGCGCGCCGGCGCATCGACGTGCTGACGCGCGCGTACTCCGACAAGACACGCTATTTCGTCGAGACCCTCGCGCGCGGCATGGCGCGGATCGCCGCCGCGCACCATCCGCATCCAGTCATCGTGCGGATGAGCGACTTCAAGACGAACGAGTACGCCGCGCTCATCGGCGGGGCGGCGTTCGAGCCGCGCGAGGGCAATCCGATGCTCGGCTGGCGCGGCGCGAGCCGCTACTACAGCAAGGGCTACCGCGAAGGTTTCGCGCTCGAGTGTGCCGCCGTGCGGATGGCGAGGGAGGAGATCGGTCTCGACAACATCGTCGTGATGATCCCGTTCTGCCGTACGGTCGAGGAGGCGGACAAGGTGCTCGAGGTGCTCGCCGAGAACGGATTGGTCCGCGGCCGAAACGGCCTCGAGGTGTACGTGATGGCCGAGATCCCGTCGAACGTCTTTCTGGCCGAGGACTTCGCCGAGCGATTCGGCGGCTTCTCGATCGGCTCGAACGACCTGACGCAGCTCGTGCTCGGCGTCGACCGCGACAGCGAACTGTTGAGCGGCCTGTTCGACGAGCGCAACGCTGCCGTGAAAACGGCAATCGCGGACCTCCTCGCGAAGGCCCGCAAGACCGGCACGCACACAGGCCTTTGCGGGCAGGCGCCGAGCGACCACCCCGACTTCGCGCGCTTCCTCGTCGAGCACGGCATCGACTCGATCTCGGTCAGCCCGGACAGCTTTCTCGCGGTCAAGCGCGTCGTCGCAGAGGCCGAAGGCGAAGCCGAGGCGGCCGGCGCGTCCGGGATCGCGTGAGGTCGCGTGCACGGAGCGGCGGTCGTCGGCCGATGTCGGCCGAACGGACGCAAGACCTCGAACATCACCATGTCGGTCTTGGTGCTCCGAGGCACGGGCGGCGCGGATGAACCGCCCCGGGAATGCCGGAGGCTCTTTGGTTTGAGTCAGGCCGCGCTGCCCACTGCGACGGGTACTCGCTCTCGTGCTCGAATACCATGCGCACTGCGCGTTCCCGGACTTCGGGCGAATGTAAGCGGTAATTAAGCGGCGTTGTTGCCCCGGCTGTCGAGCGGTGCTTGGAGCGAGATCACGTCGGGCGACGGCGGCATGGGCACCGTGCGCGCGCTCGCCGGCGGCCGGATCCTGGAGATTCTCGTCGCGCAGCGGATAATGCGTATAAGGGCCCATATGTGACCTGACGTGGAGCCGTCGAACCCGGAGGGGCGTCCGCCGAGCCCCGACGTCAGCACCGAGCCGCCCGGATCTGTCGTGATGTGTTGGGCGAATCTTCGCGTTCCATCGAGAAATGCTCGCGCATCCGGCCGCAAGCCAAGACCCGCCCGTCCCCGGCGCGGCGGCTCGGCAGTGCAGAGCGGTCAGAACGAGCACATATGGCTCTCTCTGCGAATTCGCTCACGCTCAACGTCAGCCGTTGTTGGAACGGCTGAGGCGCCACGGCGCGATCCTCTTCAAGGGGTTCTGTTTGGATTCCCCGCAGAAGCTCCGGAAGTTTGCCAAGGCAGTCTCCGAAAACCTCCTCGACTACGTAGATCGCGCAGCTCCGCGAATCGAGCTCACGAGAAGGGTGTACACGTCGACCGAGTATCCGAGCGACCAGTGGATTCCCTTGCACCACGAGATGTCCTACTCCCATATCTGGCCGTCCATCCTCTACTTCGGCTGTCTGGCGCGCGCGCAAACGGATGGCTTCACTCCAATCGCGGACGATCGTCGTATCTATCCGCGCATACCGGAGTGCATCAAGGAGGAATTCGAGGCCAAGGGCCTTCTTTACATCCGCAACTACGTGCGCGGAGCGGACATGACTTGGCAGGAAGCCTTTCAAACCGACTCTCGCGAGGAACTCGATCGACTCACCAGCAGTGAGCACATGACACATGAGTGGATTGGCGATGACCACCTGCGGACGACCCTCCGCAAACCGGCGACGATGCAGCATCCAATCACTCGCGATACGGTGTGGTTCAACCATGCCCACTTGTTCCATGAGTCGAATTTGCCGCCCGCTCTTCACCAGGCATTGCTGGAAAGCTACGGCCCTGACGGTATGCCGAGGAGAGTCGTCTTCGGAGACGGCAGCGAGATCGATGCGGACGTCCTCGAGGAGCTCCGAAATATCTATATGTCAGAGGCGATCGGGTTCGAATGGGAAAACGGCGACGCTCTGATGCTCGACAACATATTGACGACGCACGGGCGCTCCCCTTTCGTCGGACCACGGAAGATTTGTGTCGCCATGTCCGATCAACAGTCCTTGAACGAGGTAGGCCAATGAACTTCCCCGAACTTCCCGCAGTGTCATACGACAACGCGCAGGATCCGAGTAGCCCGTTGCCATTGATCGTCTCGTTGCGGGACAGCAGAGTCCAACCGCATCGCTGGTTTGGCTGGAACTGCCGCGAAGGCGGAATCGCCTATACCCGCCCCGGGCCCGCGTGCGCCGCCGCAACGAGTCTCGTCGACCCGGTGCACGACTACCCTCGGACCGAAGGACAGTCCGTGACCGGCGGCTACGTGTATCGCGGCGCGGCCATTCCGGCGCTCGCGGGCCAGTACGTCTTCGGCGATTTCGGCAGCGGCCGGATCTGGCGGCTCGTCGAAGACGGCGCGGGCGGGCTCACTGCCGACGAGCTCGCGTCGACCGGGCTTCGCATCGCGTCGTTCGCCGAGGATCCGGACGGCGAGCTCTATATCGTCGACCTCGAAGGCACGCTGCACCGCATCGTTCCGGCCGGCGACGACGCGCCGGACGAAAGCGGGTCGCCGGTGCCGGAGCGGCTGTCCGATACCGGCTGCTTCGATGCCGACGGCCCGTCGCGCTTCGGGCCGGGCGTGATCCCATACGATGTCGCCGCGCCCGCTTGGTTCGACGGCGCCGAGCGCGAGCGGGGGCTCGCGCTGCCCGACGGCACCGCGATCGCGATCGACGACGGCGACCGCTGGGTGTTCCCGCCGGGCGCCGTGCTCGTCGAGCACCTGCGTCTCGACGGCGCGCTCGTCGAGACGCGCTTGCTGATGCATCATCCGGGCGGCGAGTGGCGCGGCTACGGCTACGAATGGAACGCCGACGGATCGGACGCGCGGCTCGTCACGGGCGGCAAGCGCGTCGAGATCGGCGACACCGAGTGGGTATTCCCAAGCGGCGGCGACTGCGTCGCCTGCCATCGCGCCGCGGCCGGCACGGCGCTCGGCCTCGAGACGGCGCAGCTCAACCGTCCGTTCACGTATCCGAGCACCGGACGCACCGCGAACCAGCTCGAGACCCTCGACGCGATCGGTCTTTTCGTCTCGCCGATCGGCGACGCCGATGTCCTGCCGGCGCTCGCCGCCCCGAGCGACCAGGACGCTCCGCTCGACGCGCGCGCCCGCGCCTATCTGCACGCAAGCTGCGCGCACTGTCATCGCGGCGCGGGCGGCGCCCTCGACCTGCGCTACGACACGCTGCTCGATCGGACGGGCGCGTGCGACGTGCCGCCCGAGCGCGGCGATCTCGGCATCGCGGATGCCCGCCTCATCGCGCCCGGCGATCCCGAGCGCTCCGTGCTGCTCGCTCGCATCGAGCGACGCGACGCGCTCGCGATGCCGCCGCTCGCTTCGACGCGCGTCGATGCGGACGGCGCGGCGCTCGTGCGCGCTTGGATCGAGTCGCTCGAGAGCTGCCTCTAAGCCGGATGATGCACGGCCGGCCTCACGCCCTGCCCGCCCGGCGCCGCTCGAACGAATAGTAGAGCACCGGAATCACGACGAGCGTCAGCAGCGTCGAGACGAGGATGCCGAAGATCAGCGAGACCGCGAGGCCGCTGAAGATCGGATCGTCGAGGATGAAGAACGCGCCGAGCATCGCCGCGAGCGCCGTCAACGCGATCGGCTTCGCGCGCACCGCGCCGGCCCGGATCACCGCGTCCTCGAGCGGCGCGCCGGCGTCGAGCTCGTGACGGATGAAGTCGACGAGCAGGATGGAGTTGCGCACGATGATCCCGGCGAGCGCGATCATGCCGATCATCGACGTCGCCGTGAACTGCGCGCCGAGAATCGCGTGCCCCGGCAGCACGCCGATGATCGTCAGCGGAATCGGCGCCATGATGATCAGCGGCACGGCGTAGGAGCGGAACTGCCCGACGACCAGCAAATAGATCAGCACGAGCCCGACCGAGTACGCGAGCCCCATGTCGCGGAACGTCTCGTACGTGATCTGCCACTCGCCGTCCCACTTGATGCTGTAGTCGTAGGGGCTCGACGGCTGGCCGACGAAGTGCTGCTCGATGCCGCGGCCCTCGTTCCAGTCCGCGATCCGCGCGACGAGCGAGAACATTCCGTAGAGCGGGCTGTCGAGGTCGCCGGCCATGTCGCCGGTGACGTAGACGACGGGCAAGAGGTCCTTGTGGTAGATCGTCCTCTCCCATTCGGCCTCGCGGACGTCGACGATCTCGGCGAGCGGGACGAGCGTGCCGTCGCGCCCGGCGACGCGCAGCATCAAGAGGCTATCGAGATCGGCCTTGTCCGCGACCGGCAGCTCGAGCCGCACCGGCACCGGGTTCCGGCTGTGCCCGTCGTGCAGATACACGACGTCCTCGCCGCGCAGCGCCGTATCGAGCGCGGCGGCGGCCTTCGCCTGCGGCACGCCGAGGAGCGCGGCCTTCTGACGATCGACCTCGAGCACGATCCTCGATGCGCTCGCCTCGACGCTCGTATCCGTGTCGACGATCCCGTCGGTCTCGACGAACAGCGCGTGCACGGCCTCGGCGAGCCGGGCTTGCCCGGCATAGTCCGGCCCGTAGATCTCGGCAACGAGCGGCGCCTGCACTGGCGGACCCGGCGGCACCTCGACGACCTTGACCGACGCGCCGAAGCGCCTGCCGATCTCGACGAGCGGCCCGCGGACCGCGAGCGCGATGTCGTGGCTCTTCGAGTCGCGCGCCTGCCGCGGCACCAGGTTGACCTGGATGTCGCCGACGTGCGCCCCCTCGCGCAGGTAGTACTGACGCACGAGACCGTTGAAGCTCATCGGCGACGCCGTGCCCGCATACGCTTGGAAGTCCGTGACCTCGGGGCGAGCGCGGAGGTACTCGGCAAGCTCGGAGAGCACGCGTGCCGTCTGCTCGACCGTCGTCCCCTCGGGCATGTCGACGACGACCTGAAACTCCGACTTGTTGTCGAACGGCAGCATCTTCATCACGACCCATTTGAAGCCGACGAGGGAGACGGCGGCCGCGATCGCGACGAGGACGCCCGCGTAGAGCGCATGGCGGTGTCGGCGCGACTTCCGGTCCGTGCCGAGGAACGGGCCGATCGCGGCCCGCGCGAGACGATCGAGCCGGGGGGCACGCCGCTCGTGCCCGCCCGCGGCCGGCTCGGCCCGATGCGCCGCGCGGCCCAGCAGCTTCAGGCTGGCCCACGGCGTGAACACGAGCGCGACGGCGAGCGACAGCAACATCCCCGTGCTCGCATTGATCGGGATCGGGCTCATGTACGGCCCCATCAGCCCGCTGACGAACGCCATCGGCAACAGCGCCGCGATCACGGTGAACGTCGCGAGAATCGTCGGTCCGCCGACCTCGTCGACCGCGGGCGGGATCGCGTCGATCAGCGTCTTGCCGCCGAGCGCCATGTGCCGGTGGATGTTCTCGACGACGACGATCGCGTCGTCGACGAGGATGCCGAGCGAGAAGATCAGCGCGAACAGCGAGACGCGATTGATCGTGAACCCCCACGCCCACGACGCGAACAGCGTGACGGCGAGCGTGATCACGACCGCCGAGCCGACGATCACGGCTTCGCGCCAGCCGAGCGCGGCCGCGACCAGGACGATCACCGACGCGGTCGCGAAGATCAGCTTCTGGATCAGCGTCCTCGCCTTGTCGTTCGCGGTCTCGCCGTAGTTGCGCGTGACGGTCGCCTCGACGCCGTCGGGCACGTACGTGCCCCGTAGCGCGTCGATCCGCTCGATCACGGCGTCCGCGATATCGGACGCGTTCTCGCCGGGCTTCTTCGCGATCGCGATCGTCACGGCCGGGGCGTCGACGCCCGGCGGCAGGCCCCGCTCCGCCGCCCCGGCGCCGGTGCCGAACCAGACGTACTGCTCCGGCTGATCGGGACCCGCGACGACCTCCGCGACGTCGTCGAGATAGACCGCGCGGCCGTCGACGACGCCGACGACGAGCTCCGCGACGTCCTCGGCGTTCGCGAGGAACGTGCCTGCGGTCACCGGGGTATAGGCGTTCGCCGCGACGATCCCGCCCGCCTGCGTGACGACGTTGCTCGCGAGGAGCGACTCGCGGAGCGCGTCCAGCGAGAGGCCGTACCCGGCCAGGCGCTGAGGATCGAGACGCACGTGAACGACCCGGTCCGGCGCGCCGATCGTGTAGACGTCGCGGGTGCCCGGCACTCGCTTCAGCTCCGCCTCGATCGAGTGGGCGACGCGCGCGAGATCGTGCGCGCCGCGCTCGGGATCCTCGGTCCACAGCGTGATCGTGACGATCGGCACGTCGTCGATGCCCATCGGCTTCACGAGCGGCTGCAGCACGCCGAGGTTCTGCGGCAGGTAGTCGAGGTTCGAGAAGACGGCGTTGTAGAGCCGAACGATCGCGTCGTTGCGCGGCTCGCCGACCTCAAACTGCACGGTCAGCACCGCGATGCCCGGCTGGGAGACCGAATAGGTGTGCTCGACGCCCTCGATCTCCGCGAGCACCTGCTCCATCGGCACGGCGACGACGTTCTCGACCTCGCTCGCGCTCGCGCCCGGAAACGGCACGAACACGTTCGCGAAGGTCACGTCGATCTGCGGCTCTTCCTCGCGCGGCGTGATCAGCACGGCGAAGAGCCCGAGCAGAAGGCCGGCGATCGCGAAGAGCGGCGTCAGCTTCGAGTCCTGAAACCGTTTGGCGACGGCTCCGGAGAAGCCGAGCCGCCGCTCCCGCCCGCCGACACCGTTCGTTGCCGTGCTCATCGACCTTCCGCGGCCCCCTGCCGCTCCTTCACGTAGATGCCGGCCGCGACCGGATCGAGCGCGATCTCCTCGCCTGCGTCGAGCCCGGCGAGGATCTCGACGTCATCGCCGTACCGCCGTCCGACACGCACCTGGCGCAGCAGCACGCGGTCATCGTCGACGACGTATAAAGCGGTCAGCTCGCTGCGCCGCACGATCGCTTCGCTCGGCACGAGCAGCCGGCGCGTCTCGCCGACGACGAAGCCGACCTTGACCAGCATGCCGGGAAAGAGCCGCGCGCTGCCGTCCGGGAGGTTCACGCGGACGCGAAACGTGTTCGTCGAAGGATCGGCGACCGGAAAGAACGTGAGGCTCTCGGCCGCGATACGGTCGTCGCCGACATAGACGTACGCGCGGCCGATGTCGCGAATCGGCTCGAACATGCTTTGCGGCACGTCGACGTTGACGCGCAGCGATTCGAGTGAAAGGCCGCTCATCAGCGGCTGACCCGGCGAGACCAGCTCGCCGACCTCGACGTGCCGCGCCGAGACGATGCCGGCGTATGGCGCACGCACCTCGGTATACGCGAGCTGCTCCTCGGCCGTCGCGACGGCCGACCGGGCCGCTTCGAGCCGCGCCGCGGCCGCATCGCGGTTCGCCTGCGCCTGCTCGAAGCGCGCGCGGGACACCGTCTCGTTGCGAAACATGTTCGCGACGCGCTCGTACTCCCGCTCGGCCTCGTCGAAGCGCGCCTCCGCCTCCTCGAGCGACGCCTGCGCCTGCCGCAGCGCTGCCCGCTGCTCGACCGACGTGAAGCGCATGATCACCGCGCCCGCCTCGACGAAATCGTTCACGTCGTAGAGGATCTCGGCGACGCGGCCCGAAGTCTGCGCCGACACGGTCGCACGGTTCACCGCCTCGACGGTGCCGTCGAAGAGCCGTTCCCGCGGCGCGGCCTCGAGGCGCGCCGCCGTCGTCGGGAAAGGCACCTCGGCCGCGACGGACACCGCCGCCGTCGTCATCAGGACGAGCGCCGCGCAAAGCCTTTTCGTGTTCCGGAACGTCATCGTCATAGTCCTCGGGCGTATCGAAGCTCTTCCGGCCCTCGCGCGGCTCATAACACCCCCGCCGCGTAGGCGAGGCGATAGCGGGCGAGCGCCGCCTCGTACCGGGCGGCGTCGAAGTTGTCGAGGCTCGTCGTGCGCAACGCCTCGGCGTCGAGGACCTCGGTATGCGTGCCCTCGCCGTTCCGGTAGCGGTCGCGCGCGACGCGCAGATTCTCGTCGGCCTGCTCGAGCGCGCGCTCGGCGACGGCCACGCGCTCGGCCGTCTCTTGGCGGGTCAGCCAGGCCTGCCGCACGTCGAGCGCGATCATCGACTCGAGGTCGCGCTGCTGATTTCGAAGCGCGGCCGCCTGCAAAGACAGCGACGCGGCGCGTGTCCGCGATCTTCCGCCGTCGAACGGGCTCCACGTGATGCCGACCCCGACCGCCCAGTAGTCGTCGCGGTCGAGAAACTCGTTGTCGACGCGGACATAGCCGCCGGTCAGCCCGAGCTGCGGCCGCGTCGCCGCCTGGGCGGCCCTCGCCTGCGCCGCGAACGCCTCCGCGGCGGACGCGAGCCGCCGAGGCTCGGCTCTCTGCTCGATCGCGAGCGCGGTCAGCGCATCGAGTGTCTCGTCGTCGATGCGCGCATCGACGTTCGGCAGCTCGCGGTCGAGGTCGACCGGGGCGTCGAGAGCGCGGCCGAGGGCGCGGTTGTACGCCGCGCGTGCGACGTCGAGCGCGTTTCGGGCCTTGAGGCGCCGCTGCTCGGCGTCCGCGAGCGACACCGATGCGGCGAGAAAATCGTTGCGCGGGACGCTGCCGCCGCGATACATGTCCTCGACCTCGCGAAGATGCGCGGCGAGACTTGCGACCTGCCCGTCCGCGACCGCGACGGCGCTCTCGGCGCGCAGCACGCCGACATAGCGCTCGGCGACCGCGAGCTTGATCTCCTGAGACAGCCCGCCGGCCGCCTCCCGCTCGGCGTCGCGCTGCGCCTCGGCCGCCCGGACGCCGGCGCCGATTCTGCCGGCGGTGTAGAGGGGCAACGTCACGCTCGTTCCGGCGAGCACGAGCCGCGAGCCGTCGAGAAGCGGCATCTCGATCGGAAGCCCGGCGCCCGAGAAGTCGAACGACGGCGTGCGGTCGAGCTCGAGCGCGTTGACGTTCGCCGAGACGATCGGCTTGCGCTCGGCACGCGCCGCGTCGACGTCGGCCTCGGCCGCGGCAACGCGGCTCGCGGCGGCCAAGAGCGACAAGTCCTGCTCGAGCGCGATCCGCCACGCATCGTCGAGCGTCTCGGCCGATGCGGCGAGCGGGACGGCCGCGAGAAGCGCCATCGCCGCGCGGACCGCGCCCCGTGCGTATCGTGTCGTCGTTCTCATCACGAGCCCAACCGCTCGATGCCGAGCGCCTTCAGAACATACCGCTCGTAGACCGTCTCCGCCGCCGCGTGCCGAACCTTGTGCAGGAAGTACTTCTCGAACGCGATCTTCGCAACGTGGACCCATTTGCCCTTCTTCGTCCACGTGACGTTGCGCGGCGGCATTTGCGGCAACGCGACGAATGCGATCCCCGTATCGCCCATATCCGCGAGGCAGATCGCATTCCAAGTGGCCGTGGCGGTCGCCGGCTCGCCTTCGAGCTCCGCGGCAATGTTCCGCACGATGGCGGCGACCATCGATTCGATCATGTAGCCGGTCTTCGGTGCGCCGGTCGGAACCGGAGTCGTCTCGACCGGCGGGATGGCGACGCCGACGCCGGCCGCATAGACGTTCGGAAAGGTCGGGTTCCTCTGCTGCGCATCGACGATGACGAAGCCGCGCGGATTCACGAGCCCGTCGATGCCGCGCACGGCAGCGACGCCCCGAAACGCGGGCAGCAGCATCGCGAGCTTCTGCTCGACGTTTCTCGACTCGATCGGCTTTCCGTTCTCGTCGTGCACCGTTACCGCCACTCGGCCGGGCTCGACGGCGTCGACTTTCGCATTCGTGATCCACTTGACGTCGTGCCGGCGAAACTCGCTTTCCATCAGCCCCTTCGAATCGCCGACCCCGCCGAGTCCCATGTGCCCGATGTAGGGCTCGCTCGTCACGAAGGTGATCGGCACCTTGTGGCGGAGCTTGCGCCTTCGAAGATCGGCGTCGAGGATCAGCGCGAACTCGTACGCCGGGCCGAAGCAGCTCGCCCCTTGCACCGCTCCGACGACCGCCGGCCCGGGGTCGTCGAGGAAGCGCCGATAGGTCTCGAACGCCCGCTCGGCATGCTCGAGCGTGCAGATCGACACGCTGTGCCCGTCGGGTCCGAGGCCGGGGATCTCGTCGAATGCGAGCTCTGGCCCCGTTCCGAGGACGAGATAATCGTAATCCAGTGCTCTTCCGTCCTCGAGCGTCAGCGAGCTTCGCTCGGGCGCCACCCGCGCGACCGTGCCGGCCACGAAGTCGATGCCTTTGCGTGCGAGCTGCGGCCCGAGCCTCTCGGTGACCCCGCTGCGGTCGCGCCAGCCGACCGCGACCCAGGGATTCGACGGAACGAAACGGAACGTCTCGTCGGGACCGACCAGCGTGATGCGGTGGGCTTTCGGGAGCTCGGCGCGCAGCTCGAACGCGGCAGCCGTTCCGGCGATGCCGGTGCCCACTACGACGATATGGCTCATGACGACGCCTCCTTCGGCTTCGGGGGCGGAGGGAGCTTCCGGCCGAGCGTCGACGGCGACGAGCCGGAATCCCCCAGCCCCTACTGCTAACGCTTTGCCGTGGCGCTCGCAAGCTCGCGCTCGCTGCGCAGGCCTGCCTTCCGCATCACGATCGCCGCCGGGCAGAACCCGGTAAACGCCTGCTGGAACAGGTTCGCTCCGATGAAGACCGTCAACCAGACGAACCCCGGGTGGACCCAGTAGGTCAGCGCGACGGACAGGACGACCATCGCGCCGGCAAAGGCGGCGACGCCTCGCTCGACCGAGAAAGGTCTTGCCGCTCCGCGGCCGACGTTCCTTGCGATCTCGGTATTCATCTCTCGTCTCCCTTCGATGACCCGGCTTACGGGTTTCACATTAGACATCGCTAATATATAAAGTTCTAATATTGAACTTTCTAAGTCAATCACCTCTAATGTTCACGGACGAATTCATCGTAGCTCGCCCCCGAACGGGGCAAAGTAGCACATCTACTTATGCGCACAGTCGAGGACCGGGTGCTTCCCAAGATGAGCCGCGCTGAGCTCGAGCGGATGCAGGCGCGAGCCGCGGACGCCGCCGCCTTGCTGAAGGCGCTGTCGAACGAGAGCCGATTGCTGATCCTTTGCACGCTCGCGGGGCGGGAAATGTCCGTCTCCGAGCTCAACGAGCGGATCCCGCTCAGCCAGTCGGCGCTTTCGCAGCAGCTCGCCGTGCTCCGGCGGGAGAAGCTCGTCCGCACCCGCCGCGAGGCGCAGACGATCTACTACTCGCTGGCGCCGAGCAACGCGGCGCGGATCATCGAGGTCCTGCGGGATCTCTACTGCCATCCTCGCCGTCCGCGCGGATGACCCTCCCGCGCGGGCGCCCCGTGCCGGAAGTCCCCGGCGAGCCGCCCTCGTCCATCCCGGCGACGGTTCTCGCCGCCGTCGCGCCGTGCGACGTTTGAGTCCACAATAGCTCGAAGCCTTCGAAGCTGACGAGCGGGGTGGATATGGCCGAATACGTTGCCGTGGGCGGGCTCAAGGTCGCAAAGCCCCTTCACGATCTCGTCCGCGACGAGATCGCGCCGGGCACGGGCGTCGAGCCGGACGAGGTCTGGTCGCTGCTCGAGGAGATCGTCCGCGATCTCGCTCCGAGAAACCGGGAGCTGCTCGAGAAGCGGGACCGGCTCCAGGCACGGATCGACGAGTGGCTGAAGGAGCGCCGCGGACGCCCGTACGACGTCGCCGCGTCGCGGCGCTTCCTCGAGGAGATCGGCTATCTCGTGCCGGAAGGCCCGGCCTTCGAGGTCACGACGGCGAATGTCGATCCCGAGATCGGCGAGATCGCGGGACCGCAGCTCGTCGTTCCGCTCGACAAGGCGCGCTATGCGTTGAACGCCGCGAACGCCCGCTGGGGAAGCCTTTACGATGCGCTCTACGGCACCGACGTGATACCCGAGGGCCCGGGCGTCGAGAAGGGCACGACGTACAATCCGCGACGAGGCGATCTCGTGATCCGCCGCGCTAACGAGATCCTCGACGAGATCGTGCCGCTCGAGGAGATCGACGACGGCGAGGCCTTGAGCTGGAACGACGTCGTGAAGATTGATCTCGAGGGGGACGAGCTCCGGCTGCGACGCGCCATCGGCGACGGCACGCTGAAGGACCGAAGCGCGTTCGTCGGCTACCGCAAGAGCGGCGACGGCGGGCTCGCGAACGTGCTGCTCCGGCACCACGGCCTCCATATCGACATCGAGATCGACCCGATGCATCCGATTGGCCGGCAGCACCGCGCGGGCATCAAGGATATCGTCCTCGAGGCCGCCATCTCGACGATCATGGACTGCGAGGACTCGGTCGCCGCCGTCGACGCCCAGGACAAGGCCCGCGTCTACTCGAACTGGCACGGCATCATGACCGGCACGCTGACCGCGACGTTCGAGAAGGCCGGGCGCAAGGTCGAGCGCTCGCTCCATCCCGACCGGCAGTACACCGCGCCGGACGGCTCGCAGCTGGTCCTTCCGGGTCGAAGCCTGCTGCTCGTCCGGCATGTCGGCTCGCACATGCTGACGGACGCGGTGACGACGGCGGACGATCGGCCGATCCCGGAGACGTTCCTCGACTGCGTCGTGACGACGCTCGCCGCGCTGCACGACTTGAGGAGCACGGACGCGTCTAGGCCGCGCAACTCGCGTGCGGGAAGCCTCTATATCGTCAAGCCGAAGCACCACGGACCCGAGGAAGTGGAGCTCTCGGTCGAGCTCTTCGCGCGCGTCGAGCGCGGCTACGGCCTGCCCGAGAACACGCTGAAGATCGGCATCATGGACGAGGAACGCCGGACGACGGTGAACCTCAAGGAGTGCATCCGCGCGGCGCGCGAGCGCGTCATCTTCATCAACACGGGTTTCCTCGATCGGACCGGCGACGAGATTCACACGCACATGGAAGCGGGCCCGATGATGCCGAAGCCCGAGATCAAGAACGCGAAGTGGATGCTCGCGTACGAGGACTGGAATGTCGACATCGGCCTCGAGACGCAGCTGCCGGGTCACGGGCAGATCGGCAAGGGCATGTGGGCGATGCCCGACGAGATGGCCGCGATGCTCGAGTCGAAGCAGGCGCACCCCGCGGCGGGCGCGACCTGCGCGTGGGTGCCTTCGCCGACCGCCGCGACGCTGCACGCGATCCACTACCATCGGCGGATAATGCGTATAAGGGCCCATATGCCCATATGTGAGCTGCCC
Organism: Gammaproteobacteria bacterium; assembly: GCA_036381515.1. Lineage (GTDB taxonomy): Bacteria > Pseudomonadota > Gammaproteobacteria > Steroidobacterales > Rariloculaceae > ZC4RG20. The sequence continues at coordinate 17,003 of DASVCR010000087.1, forward strand.
ATATGTGAGCTGACGTGGAGCCGTCGAACCCGGAGGGGCGTCCGCCGAGCCCCGACGTCAGCGCCGAGCCGCCCGGATCTGGCGTGATGTGTT
>DASVCR010000088.1:0-10935 GCA_036381515.1 Gammaproteobacteria bacterium
GGCGAAGGAAGCGGGCTACCGCGTCACCGGTCTCGACATCGATCCCGGGCGGCTAGGCAGCCTGCCGCAGGACGCGGGCCTCGACGTGCGGCGCTGCGACGTGGAGCGCGAGCCGATCCCCGCCGACGACGGCAGCTTCGACGCGATCGTCTTCAACGAGCTCTTCGAGCACCTGCGAATCGATCCGATCTTCACCCTCTCCGAAGTTCACCGTGTGCTGAAGCCGGGCGGCGTGTTGTATCTGTCCACACCGAACCTGCGAAGCCTGGTCGGCATCGCGAACTTCCTGCTCCGCGGCCGCGCCTACTCCTGTCGAGCGCGCCCGCACGAGGAATACATGAAGCTGCGCACGATCGGCCACATGGGGCACGTCCGCGAGTACACGCCGCGAGAGGTGCGCGAGTTCCTCTCGGCCATCGGCTTTCGCGTGAAGCGCATCGTCTACAGGGGAACGTCCGGCTTCGCGCTCGCCGACGCGGTGGGGCGCATGATCCCGCCGCTGCGGTCCTTCGTCTCCGTGCTCGCGACTCGCTAGAGTTGGATTCCCGGTAATCGTGTCAGACACCTTTTTTCCGCGCGGCGGAAAAAGGTGTCTGACACAATCCGCCGCGACGCGGCGGCGGTCGATGCCCGCGTCCGACTAGTCAGCGCTCGAGCGGATAGCCGTTGTCGCGCCAGGCCTGCATGCCGCCGTCGAGCGCAGCCGTGCGCAGGAAGCCGAGCTCGCGGAGCGTCGCGGCCGCGAGCGTCGAGATCTTGCCGAACTCGCAGACCGTGACGATCCGAGCCGTCGGGTCGCGGAGCACGTCGTTCACGCGCAGCTCGAGCTGGCCGCGCGGCAGATGGCATGCGCCCGGCACGTGACCCGCGACGTAGGCGTCCTTCTCGCGGACGTCGAGCACGATGAGGTCGCGTGGCCCCGTCGCGATCCTTCTGTGCAGCTCGTCGAGCGACATGAACGGCGTCTTCTCGGCCGCCTCGCGCAGCAGCTGCTCGACCGTCTTGCCGCCCGTCATGTTCGTGCGGAGCGCCTCGGTCAGATGAGTCGGCGCGGACAGGTTGAGATGATGCATCATCTCGACGAATGCGTCGCGGTCGCGCTGCTGGAGACGCGGGTTGCCGGCAAGCTCCTCGCCGATCGTGCTCGACTTGCGTTGCTTGTAGTCGTGGGCGGGATAAACCTTCGTCGCCGGGTCGAGCCTCAGCACGCCGTCGAACAAGCTGTCGTAGAGCGACTCCGGATCGCCGGTCGGCAGATCCGTGCGGCCCGTCGCCCCGATCAGCAACGTGTCGCCCGTGAAGACGCGGTCCTCGGTCACGAGGCACATCGAGTCACGCGTATGTCCCGGCGTATGCATCGCGTGCAGGCGGAGCCTGCCGACGACGAGCATGTCGCCGTCCTGGAGGCGGAGGTCCGCAAACGGTGCGGGACTGTCGCGATGCATCACGACCGGCACGCTCAGCATGCTCGCGATCTGTCGCGCGGCGGAGAAGTGATCCGCGTGGGTGTGCGTGTCGATGACGTAGTGGATGCGCAGGCCGGCACGCGCCGCGATCACCTGATAGCGATCGATCTGCCGGATCTCGGGATCGATCAGCACGGCCGCGCAGGTCTCGTCGCAACCGACGAGATACGACTGACACCCGCCCGTCGCGATCTGCTCGAATATCATGCGGGCGCGCTCCGGGTGACCGCTACGTCGAAAATGTACCACCGCGTCCGCGGGCACGGAATGGCCGAGCCGTGCTCCGGCGGGCGTCGTGAAAGACCGGTCCCAACGTCCTACGGCTCCTGCCGGATCCGGCCGACGCCGTGGCGCACGACCACGCTGCGGCTTGCTCGCCCTCGACCGGTACCCCAAGATGCCACGAGGAGGGACAGGCACACGCTCGGAGAGTCGGGCAGCCTCCGGCCATGATCATCGGCACCGCAGGGCATATCGATCACGGCAAGACGACGCTCGTCCGCGCGCTGACCGGCGTCGACACGGACCGGCTCGACGAGGAAAAGGCGCGCGGCATGACGATCGAGCTCGGCTACGCGTACGCCCCGCTCGACGACGGCACCGTGCTCGGATTCGTCGACGTGCCGGGTCACGAGCGGCTCGTGCGCACGATGGTCGCGGGCGCGTGCGGGATCGACTTTGCGCTGCTCGTCGTCGCGGCCGACGACGGCGTGATGCCGCAGACGCTCGAGCACGTCGCGATCCTCGAGCTCCTCGGCGTGCCGCAAGGCGCCGTCGCGCTGACGAAGATCGATCGCGTCGATGCGGCGCGGCGGCAGGACGTCGAAGCGGCGGTTCGGCACGTGCTTTCCGGCACCGCCCTCGCCGCCGCGCCGATCTTCGCCGTCGATGCCGCGGCCGACGGGGACCCCGGCACGCTCGCGCTGCGCCGGCATCTCGAGCAGGCGGCCAAGCGCGCGGCACGGCGGCGCGACGACGCGCTGTTCAGGCTCGCCGTCGACCGCGTCTTCACGCTCGCGGGTCACGGCACGGTCGTGACCGGCACCGTGTTCTCCGGCAGGATCTCGGTCGGCGACAAGGTGCTCGTGATGCCGGCGCACGTGCCGGTGCGCGTCCGCGGCATTCATGCGCAGCAGCGGCCGGCTCTGGTCGGCCGGGCCGGGGAACGCTGCGCGCTGAACGTTGCCGGCATCGACAAGGACGGCGTCTCGCGCGGCGACTGGCTCGCCGCCCCCGGCCTGCTCGTGCCGAGCGAGCGCTTCGACGTGCGGCTGCACGTGCTGCCCGCGACGAGCGCACCGCGGCTCAAGCAGGGGACGCCGGTGCACGTGCACATCGGCACGGCGCACCGGGTCGCGCACGTGGTGCCGCTCGAGTCGAGCGCGATCGGCGCCGGAGAGTCGGCGCGTGCGCAGCTCGTCTTCGATGCGCCGACGTGCGCATTGCCGGGCGACCGCTTCATCGTCCGCGATGCCGGAGCCGCGAGGACGATCGGCGGCGGCATCGTGCTCGACGCCGATGCGCCGCGGCGCAAGCGGCGCGCATCCGAGCGCCTTCGCCGACTCGACGCGCTCGAGCGAACGGTCGCCGCCGGCGACGTCGCGGCCTTGCTGCGCGAGGCGCCTCTCGGCGTCGCGATGACGGATCTCGTTCGCGCGACCGGGCTTCCTCCCGAGCGTATTCGCTTGCCGGCCGACGCGCGCGTCGTCGATACGAGCGACGAGCGATTCGTGCTGCTCGAGCCCCACTGGAATGGGCTTCGCGAGCGAGCGCTCGGCGCACTACGGGACTTCCACGCGGCGATGCCAGACGAGCCCGGTCCCGATGCCGCGCGGCTGCGGCGCATCGCCTTTCCCGCTCTCCCGCTCGCGCTTTGCGCGGCGCTCGTCGAGGCGCTCGTGCGCGACGGCGCGATCGTTCGCCGCGGGGCATGGCTGCAGGCGCCGGAGCACGAGGTGACGCTGTCCGACGAGGATCGCGCGCTCGCCGAGCGCCTCGCGCCGCTGATCGCGGCCGGTCGCTTCAACCCGCCGTGGGTCAGGGATCTGGCGTCGGCGCTCGGCGAGCCGGAGGAGCGCGTGCGCGAGGTGTTGCGCAAGCAGGTCAGGCTAGGCACAGTCTGTCAGGTCGTGCGCGACCTGTTCTACGACGGTCGCTGCATTGCGGAGCTCGCGGAGATCGTCGTGATGCTCGAGCGCACCGAGGGCGCTGCGACGGCGGCGCGTTTCCGCGACGCGATCGGCGTCGGGCGCAAGCGGGCGATCCAGATCCTCGAGTTCTTCGACCGCGTCGGTTACACGCGTCGAGTGCGCGACGTCCACTTGCTCCGCCGCGCCGGCGGCGCCGCACCGGAAACATGGAAGGCACACGCACCCGGTGGTGCGGCCGGGCTTCAAACCCGGGCGGGGGCGTCAGACGCATCCCGGTAGGTTCGACTCCTGCTGCCTTCCGCCATCGCGAGGACGATCATGACGCAAACATCGGTTTCCCCGCCCAAGCTGACGTCGCTGTCGCACGGCGGAGGCTGCGGCTGCAAGATCGCGCCCGGCGTGCTCGCCGAGCTGATCAAGGGGCTCGCGCCTGCCTCGGCGTTCGAGCATCTTCTCGTCGGAGCGGACACGGCGGACGACGCGGCCGTCTACCGACTGAGCGACGACCACGCCGTGATCGCGACGACCGACTTCTTCATGCCGATCGTCGACGATCCCTTCGATTTCGGCCGCATTGCCGCCGCGAACGCGCTGAGCGACGTCTACGCGATGGGCGGCAGGCCGATCTTCGCGCTGACGATTCTCGGCATGCCGATCGACGTGCTGCCGCCGAGCGTCGTGCGCGAGATCCTGCGCGGCGGCGAGAGCGTATGCGCGTCCGCAGGCGTGCCGATCGCGGGCGGCCACAGCATCGACTCGAAGGAGCCGATCTACGGTCTCGCCGCGATCGGTGTCGTGCACCCTCGGCACCTGAAGCGCAACGCGGACGCGCGAGTCGGCGACGTGCTCGTGCTCGGCAAGCCGATCGGCGTCGGGATCCTTTCCGCCGCGTTGAAGAAGGGCCGTTTGCCTCCCGAGGGCTACCGCGCGATGCTCGACGTGACGACACGCCTGAACGACGTCGGCCCGACGCTCGCCGAGCTCGACGGTGTGCACGCGATGACCGACGTCACCGGCTTCGGGCTGCTCGGCCACCTGCTCGAGATGTGCCGCGGCGCCGGCGCGGGCGCGCGCATCGCGATGTCGAGCGTGCCCTTGATCGACGGCGTGCTCGCGCTCGCCGAGCAGAGCTTCGTCACCGGCGCGTCGGCGCGCAACTGGGCCTCGTACGGCGACGACGTCGAGCTCGACGCCGCGCTCGACGGCACGCCGCGGGCGCTCTTATCCGACCCGCAAACCTCGGGCGGCCTGCTGGTCGCGTGCGCCGAGGAGGCGGCTGCGAGCGTGATCGAGACGTTCCAACGCGCGGGCTTCTCGCGGGCTGCCGCGATAGGCCGGGTCGTAGAAGGGCCGCCGCGGGCGATCGTGGACCGTTAGCGCCGCCGCGCGTTCGGTCCGCGAGGGATTTGCGGGCATCGTTGGCGCGTGTTCGTCCCCGCGGTCCGCAGCACCTGGAGTGTCGTACGACCGGCCCACGGTCACGCGCGAGTGTGAGAAGCGAAGCGCGCGGTTTATGATCGTGCCGGGAGATCGAGGGAGGGGCAGGCGTGAAGCTTCTGACGAACATTTGGACCGCGCGGATTCTCGTCATCGTCGGCTTTCTCGCGGGCTGGAACAGCCTCGGCTCGACGTTCGCGCACATCGGTAACGATGCATTCCTGCTGACCGACCAGGCGCCTATCGTGCAGACCCACAGTTGGCATCATTTCCTGCGCGAGCTCGGAGCCCAGTTCGGCGCGATGGCGGCGATACTCGTGATCCTGTTCGCCGCCCCCCGATACCGTACGCCGATCACGTGGTGGGTCGTGCTCATCCTGATGATCGGCTTCTATGCGCCGTTCTGGATCGGCGTGCCGTTCGATCCGGCGTACGGCGCGCCCAACATGAGCGCGGAGATCAACCATCTGAGCATGGCCGTTCCCGCGCTTCTCGGCGCCTTCCTTGCGAAACGCCATTTCGTCGGCACGGATCGGACCGTCGAGCGCAGCCCCGTCGAGGTGCGCGGGGCGTGACGGCCGTCATTCCTCCCGAAGCGACCGCGTCAGATCGAGCCGCGACGCCTCGAGCGCCGATCTGCTCGTCGAGCGTCATCACGTTCTGCAGGCTCAGCCGAGGCTCCAATGCTTTGGCCGTCGTCGTGAGCTGGCGGATCGCATCGTCGGGATCGCGAGCGGCGCGAAGAAAGATGGACGAGCCCGTCCTCGGCGGGAGCTGTGTGAGCGGCTGATACACCATCAGCGGCTCGGTGTCGTCCACCTCCGTGATCAGGTCGGGTACGACGCCGACGATCAGCAGGTCGGCGGGCGGCGTCGGTCCCAGCCACGGGCCGGGGAAGCTTCGGCCGGTGGGACTGCCGCTGCCGGCGATGAAGCGGCCGAGCGATTCGGACACGATTGCCACGCGCGGTGCGCCCGCGGAGTCCGAGCTCGCGAAGTTACGGCCGCCGACGATCGGCAATCCCAGGGTCGCGAAAAACGCGTCGTCCGCGCGCGCGTACCCCAGGCCGGACGGCAGCTCGCGGCGCACGCCGTCGATCGGAACGGGGATCCCGGGCTGTATATCCCGGCCGTGAAGTCCACCATCGAGACGGACTCGATGAGGCGGTTCTGCCGCAACCGCGCGAGCAGCTCGTCCATGAATGCCGTGGCCCGCTCCGGTGTGTATCCGAGCGATCCCAGGTCGATGCTCGCCGTCACGATACGGTCGGTCTCGATCGCGGCGTTGAGCGACAGCGCCTCCATCATGCTGCGCGTGAACAGGCCGGCGCCGGTCAGGAGCACGACCGTGATCGCGACCTGACCCGCGACGAGCGCCGTTCTCGGCGCGCGCCGCGTGACGCGCGACGTGGCGAGCGGGCGCGGCTGGACCGGCGAACGAAGGGCGCCGGTCACGCCGACGAGGCACGCGGTGAGCGCGATCGCGCCCGTGGCTGCGAATGCCGCCGCCGTCACGGCAAGCCACGAGCCTGGGGCGAACGCAAGCTCGAGCCGCTCGATGTCGATCGACCCCGGCAACCGGAACGCCCGAATGCCGTGAGAGAACACGAGCGCGACGGGGGACGCCGAGGCACGCCTCCCTGCTCGCGCCACGCATCGACCCGGAACAGACGCCTATTGGCGGCCGCCCGAGGTGGCTCGCCGAGTCCGCTCCCACGGCGGCGTGCGCCCGAACGCCTCCGAAAGCAGGTCGACGAACGCGCGCACGCGCGGCAGCACGAGGCGGCGTTGCGGCATCACCGCGTAGATGCCGCCTTCCGGAAGCGAGTAGTCCGGCAGCACGGTCCTGAGACGGCCCGCGCGCAGATCGTCGCACACGTGCCACGTCGACAGGAGCGCGATGCCTTCTCCCGCGAGCACCGCATCGCGGATCACCTCGCCGGAGTTGCTTTGCAGCCGTCCGCGCACGTGCACGACGTGCTCGCGTCCGTCGGCGCTGCGCAGCGCCCAGCTGTCTATCGGCCCGTGCCTGCCTGTCATCACGAGGCACGCGTGGGAAGCGAGGGCTTCCGGTGTCCTCGGCGTGCCGTGCCGCCGCAGATAGCCCGGTGACGCGCACAGAATGCGGCGATTCGTCGCGATCTTGCGCGACACGAGGCTCGAGTCCTCAAGGGCGCCGATGCGGATCGCGAGGTCGAGGCCTTCCCGGGCGAGGTCGAGCATCTGATCCGCTACCACCATGTGAATGTCGAGCTTAGGGTGGCGAGCGAGGAAGCGCGGCAGCAGCGGAGACACGTAAAGCCTGCCGAACGCGGCGGGCATCGTCACCCGCAACGTGCCGGAAATCTCGCGTCCCGCGCGCGCGAGGCCCGTCGTGAGGGCCTCGAGGTCCTCGAGCAGCGGCCTCCCCTGCTCGAGCAGCGCCGCGCCTTCGGGCGTGAGGTTGAGCCGCCGCGTCGTGCGGTAGAAGAGCCGCACGCCGAGCCGCTGCTCGAGGCGCTTCAGGCGTTGGCTTGCCACGGAGAGCGACACGTCGAGGCTGCGCGCCGCCGCGGTGATAGAGCCCATCTCCGCGACGCGCACGAACAAGCCGAGCTCGTCGAGCCGGTCCATCGATTCTTCGCGATTCCAAAAGAATGTTTTTCCATCTTGCTGGTTCTTCGTGTGCGTTGTCGAGCGTAGCGTTGCGGGCCTCGACAACACTTTTCGGAGATCGCGATGGAATACCGTTTTCTGGGATCGTCCGGCTTCAAGGTCCCCATCCTCGGCTTCGGCACGGGAACGTTCGGCGGCAGAGGTCCGGTGTTCTCCGCATGGGGCAACACCGACGTCGCGAGCGCGCGCCGCCTGGTCGACATCTGCTTCGACGCGGGCGTCACGTTGTTCGACTCGGCCGACGTGTACTCGGACGGTGCGGCCGAGTCGATCCTCGGCGCCGCGCTCGAGGGTCGGCGCGACCGAGCGATCATCTCCACGAAGGTCAGCCTGCGCTCGGGCGACGACCCGAACGCGGTCGGCGCATCGAGAAGCCACCTCGTCCGATCCGTGCACGGGGCGCTCGAGCGATTGCGCACGGACTACATCGACGTGCTGCAGATCCACCATTTCGACTCGATGACGCCCGTCGAGGAGACGATGTCCACCCTCGACGATCTCGTGCGTGCGGGCAAGGTGCGGTACGTCGGCGTGTCGAACTACTCCGGGTGGCAGATCACGAAATCGCTCGCGGCATCGGAGCGACGCGGCTATCCGCGGATCGTCGCGCAGCAGGTGTACTACTCGCTGATCGGTCGCGACTACGAGTGGGAGCTGATGCCGCTCGGACTCGCGGAGAACATCGGCGCGATCGTGTGGAGCCCGCTCGGCTGGGGGCGTCTGACCGGCAAGATCCGGCGCAATCGAGCCGAGCCGCCGTCGCGCCGCCTGCGTGAGACGGCGGCGTTCGCGCCGCCCGTCGACGACGAGCGGCTGTTCCGCGTGGTGGACGCCCTCGAGGCGATATCCGAGGAAACGGGCAAGTCGATTCCGCAGATCGCGATCAACTGGCTGCTCGGGCGGCCGACGGTCGCCACGGTGCTGATCGGCGCGCGTGACGAGCGGCAGCTGCGCGAGAACCTCGGCGCCGTCGGCTGGACGCTGAGCGCCGAGCAGATCGCGCGCCTCGACGACGCGAGCTACGTGACCCCGCCGTATCCTTACTATCCGTATTGGAACGGTCAATTCGCCGAGCGCACGCCGCCGCCGGTGCCCGTGCGGTCCGAAGCCGATCGGCGCGGCGTCGGCGCACGGGAATGAAGCAGGTCGAGAGTCGGAACACGCGGCGCCCGGAGGCCGAGCTCGGTTCCTGAGGCCGATCTCGGGTCCCCGCCGCGTCCGCTCGACCTCTTCTGTTCGCACGTTCACGCAGCGGTCGGTTCACCGAACTTCGACATCGACTCTCCGCCTACCGGCGTGCCGGTCCGCGTCCGCAGCACGCCGGCGGATCCACGCCGACCTCGCCATGCCGAGCGGCGCAGGACAGGAGGTGGGCTTGCACTGTCACTGGGCTGGCAATAATATAAATATAATTTACTTTTATAGGGACGGCGATGCGGGCGAAACCGGTCAATCAACATCGGTCCCGGGAGAAGCGCGACCGGATCCTCCGGGCCATGGATGCGCTGCTCCGCAAGAAGCCGTTCGCGGAGATCAGCGTTGCCGACCTGGCCGCCGCCGCCGAGGTCTCCCCCGCGACGATCTACCAGCGGTTCAGCAATCGGGACGCGACGGCTTCGGTCCTGCTCGAGCTGTACTACCGGCGCGTCGAGGAGTGGGCGCGACGCCCTCGCAACGACGACGCGCTCGCACGAGCATCGCTGCACGAGGTGCTGCGGATGATCGCTCGGGATGCGCTGCGTCAGGTGACCGAGCTCGCGCACGTCATGCGCCCCGCATATCTCTATTCGAGGCACCGCCCCGATCTCGTCGGTCCCGACTGGGCGCGGCTCGAGAAGCTCTCCGTCGACGGTTTCCGCGCGCTGTTGAACGCTCGCTCGGACGAGCTGCGAGTTCACGACGTCGATCGGGCCGCGGCCTTTCTCGCCTACTACTACAACATGATGCTGATCGGACCGCTGCTCCACGACGACAGCACGTGGTCGCTGCTGAAGGATCCGGAGCAGCTCGCCTCCGAGATCGCCGCGATGGCCTGGCAGTACCTGACGTGCGGCGAGCACCCGAAGGAGGTCACGTAATTGAGCTTTCTCGCCCCACAGGGCCCGTATCGCGTCGGGTCCATCGAATGGCGCGTGACCGATACCAGTCGGCCCGCTTACATCGGCAGCGATCGAGTCGGACGCGAGCTGTTCGTGAAGATCTGGTATCCCGGCGTGCCTTCGGGGCAACGGCCGGAGCTCCTATGGGAGGAGCTGCGAGCGGACGCGAACGTCCCTCGAGCGATCCGTTACGTCCTGAAGGCGGCGAGGACGCGCACGTCGAGCCACCGCAACGCGCCTCTCGATGCATCCGCCGGGCTTTCCTCCGTCGCCGTCTACAACCACGGTCTGATCTCGTTCGCCTCGGAGAACACGTCTCTCATGGAGCATCTCGCGAGCAACGGTCACGTCGCGCTCGCGCTCCGTCATGTCGAGCAGATGGCCGAGCTCCAGGCGCTGAATCGACGCGCTTCCGCGACGAAGCGGAAGGCCGACGCCGAGGCGGCGCGCCTACTGCAAACGGCTTCGCCCGAGGAAAGAGCGCGGCTCGCGGTCGAGTACTACCGGCAATCGGTCAACACGAACCTCATCGTCTGTGAAAGAGCCCGGGATACCTCGTTCGTGCTCGACCGGCTCGGAGATGCGCTCCGCCGCGTGCCGGGCGGCGACGAAGCGGATCTCGACTTCGATGCGGTCCATCTCGTCGGCTTCTCCCTCGGCGGCGCCGTTGCGAGCGAGACGACGGCTCGGGACGGCCGCGTCAAGTCGGTGACGAACCTCGACGGCGGGCTCTACGGCACGCAGCCCCGCGCAGCGATACGTCAGCCTTACCTGATGATGTACAGCGCCGCCAACGAAGGGATCAACGATCTGCTGCTACCCGAGCATGCGGTTCGCCGCGCACCTGCGAGCACGAAGCATCTCAATTACCACGACATTGCAGTAGTGCTTCCTTTCCTCCGCTATACCGGAGTCACCGGCAAGGCGAACCCGCGCGAGGTCATCGCGTCCCGCAACGCCGCGGTGGAAGCGTTCATTCGAGCGGTCGACGAGGCGCCGGCGTCGCGGATCGCGTCGTCGCCGGCACTGTGACTCGGTGAGCGAACGCCGGCCGAGGACACCTGCCGGAACGACTGATCACGGCGTGCTTACGAGCGGGGACATCGACCATCCGAGTCGCGCCAGAACC
>DASVCR010000089.1:0-71705 GCA_036381515.1 Gammaproteobacteria bacterium
CCGATGAAGAACACCTTGCTCAGGTCGAACGCGACGTCGAGATAGTGATCGCGGAACGTCGAGTTCTGCTCCGGATCGAGCACCTCGAGCAGCGCGGACGACGGATCGCCGTGGAAGCCGACGCCGAGCTTGTCCATCTCGTCGAGCATCATCACGGGATTGCGCGTGCCCGCCTTGCGGATGCTCTGGATGATCGTGCCCGGCAGCGAGCCGATGTACGTGCGCCGGTGCCCGCGGATCTCCGCCTCGTCGTGCACGCCGCCCAGGCTCGCGCGCACGAACTTGAGCCCGATCGCGCGCGCGATGCTCTGGCCGAGCGACGTCTTGCCGACGCCCGGCGGGCCGACGAAGCACAGGATCGGGCTTCGGCCTTCCGGATTGAGCTTGCGAACCGCGAGGTATTCGAGAATGCGCCGCTTGATCTTCTCGAGGCCGTAGTGGTCCTCGTCGAGGATTCGGCGCGCCTTCGCGATGTCGATCTCCTCGGTGTCGAGCTTCGACCACGGCAGCGCGACGAGCCAGTCGAGGTACGTGCGGATCATCGACCGCTCGGCCGCCGCCTCCGGCATCATCTCGAGCCGGCGCAGCTCCTTCGTCGCCTGCTCGTGCGCCTCCTCGGGCATCTGCGCCTTCTCGATCGCCTCGCGCAGCTCCTCGATCTCGGCGTGCTCCTGGTCCTCGCCGAGCTCGCGCTTGATCGTGCGCATCTGCTCGCGCAGCAGGTATTCGCGCTGCCGCTCCTCGAGCTTCTCCTGCGTCTGCTCGCCGATCTCGCGGGAAAGCTTCAGCACCTCGACGCGATGCGCGAGGTAGTCCGTGACCTTCTTCAGCCGCTCGCCGACGTCGAACGTCTCGAGGATCTCCTGCTTCTCCGCCGGCTTGATGTCGATCAGGCCCGCGATCAGGTCGGCGAGCTGCGAAGGCGAGTCGACCTGCTGCAGGGCGGCCGCGACCTCGGGCGGCACCTGCGGCAGGAGCTCGATCGCTTCCGCGGCCTTCTGCCTCAAGACCGTCGCACGCGCCTCGATCGTCGCGTCGCGATGCTCGCGTTCCGGAATGAGATCGAAGCGAGCCGCGAGGAACGGCAGTCCCTGCAGATAGTCGAGCACGCGGAAGCGCTGCTCGCCCTGGCAGATCAGGTGGTGCATGCCGTTCGGCGCCTTCAGGTAGCGGATCACGCTGACGGTCGTGCCGATCTGGTACAGATCGTTCGGCCCGGGCTCGTCGACGTTCGGATCACGCTGCAGAATGATGCCGAGCTTGTGGCCGTCGTTGACGACCTCGCGCGCGGCGTTGATCGACATCTCTCGGCCGAGCGAGATCTGCGTGACCGCGCCCGGGAACATCACGATATTGCGGACGGGCACGATCAGCAGCACGTCCTCGGGAATCTGCGCGCGCAGCCGCTCGGCCGACGAACGGTCGTCGCGCGGGGTCGGGGTGTCTTGGTCCATCGGCTCCTCGGCTTGCTGTGTTCGGTAGGTGTGCTGCCCTAGTTGGGGCTTCGGCGGCCGCATTTCAATGCGGCGAGGCGGATCGGCCGCGGGTCGCGCCGGTGGTGTGCAAGTTCCGAGCCGCTGCCGCGGCCCGCCGCGCGGCCGAGCCGAGGCCGTCGGCGTACGTAGTTTTCCGCAGAGACCCGCACGGAGCGGGCCATACAATGGCTTGGCGACGTGCCCGCCGCGCGCAGCGGCACGTGCCGCGCGAGACGATTCGGAGCCCAGCGATGCTGCTCGAAGTGAACCCCGACACGGTCCGTTTCATCGTCAATCGGATGCGGCAGTTCCAGGCCAAGGAGGGCGTGACGTTCCCGGACCCGGGCGACGACGACTGGTCGAGCCAGATTCTCGCGGACTATGCCGACGATCCCGTCGTCGCGGAGGTACGCAGCGCGATCGAGGATCTCGAGCCGGATCAGCAGGTCGAGCTGGTCGCGCTGATGTGGATCGGCCGCGGCGACTTCAGCGCGGACGAGTGGGACACCGCGGTCGCGCAGGCGCGCGACAGCTGGAACGAGCGTACTGCGGATTACCTGATCGGAACGCCGCTCGTCGCCGATTTCCTCGAGGAAGGGCTCGATCAGATCGGCTTCGGCGACGAGGGGTACGAGGGCGACGGGGACGACGACGAGGAGTAACCGCTCGTCGTCGGTCGGCGGTGTCCGTCTCGCCGTCGCGCGCCGCGGCGGACCGGCGCGCGAGCGGACGCACGAGGCTACTCCGGCTCGCCGCCGATCTTCGCGAGCAGCTCCTCCGTCTTGCGATGCATCAGCTCGGCGTCGCCGCGGCTCTCGACGTTGAGCCTGAGCAGCGGCTCCGTGTTCGACGCGCGCAGGTTGAATCGCCAGTCGTCGAACTCGATGCTGACGCCGTCGACGTGCTCGACCGAGCGCGCGCCCTTCGCGTACTCGTCCTCGATGCGGCGCATCGTCGCGGCCGCGTCGTCGACGCGGCGGTTGATCTCGCCGCTCGCCGGAAACTTCGCCATCCGCTCGCCGACGAGCTCGGAGAGCTTCGCGCCGCGCCGGCTCATGATCTCGGTCAACAGGAGCCACGGGATCATGCCGCTGTCCGCGTAGGAGAAGCGCCGGAAGTAGTGATGCGCGCTCATCTCTCCGCCGTAGATCGCGTCGACCTCGCGCATCGTCTGCTTGATGAACGCGTGGCCGGACTTGCTCTGCACGGCCTTGCCTCCGGCCTGCCGGACGAGGTCGATCGTGCTCCACGTGAGGCGCGGGTCGTGCACGATCGTCTCGCCCGGATGCTTCTCGAGGAAGCTCATCGCGAGGAGCCCGACGATGTAGTAGCCCTCGATGAACACGCCGTTCTCGTCGAAGAAGAAGCAGCGGTCGAAGTCGCCGTCCCATGCGAGACCGAGATCGGCGGAGGTCTCGCGGATCTTCGCGATCGTCGCCGCGCGGTTGCGCTCGATCATCGGATTCGGCACGCCGTTCGGGAACGTGCCGTCCGGCTCGTGGTGCAGCTTCACGAACTCGAACGGCAGGTGCGGCTCGAGCAGGTCGATGATCGGTCCCGCGCCGCCGTTGCCCGCGTTGACGACGATCTTTAGAGGCTTCAGCGCCGCGCGATCGACGTAGCCGAGCAGATGCTCGATGTACGCGGGCCGCACGTCGTGCGTGGTGACGCTGCCCTTGCGCTCGGGCGTGCGGAACGCTTCGCGCTCGGCGAGCGCCTGGATGTCCTTGAGCCCCGTGTCGGCGCTCAGCGGCCGCGACTCCTCGCGGACCATCTTCATGCCGTTGTAGTCCGGCGGGTTGTGGCTCGCGGTGACCATGATTCCGCCGTCGAGCCGCTCGTGGAACGTCGCGAAGTACACGATCTCGGTGCCGACGACGCCGATGTCGAGCACGTCGACGCCCGAATCGGTGAGGCCGCGCATCAGCGCGGCCGAGAGGCTCGGGCTCGACAGGCGGATGTCGCGTCCGACGGCCACTCGGCGCGCGCCGACGAACTCCGCGTAGCCGCGGCCGACGCGGTAGGCGACGTCTTCGTCGAGCTCGTCCGGAACGCGGCCGCGCACGTCGTAGGCCTTGAAGCTGGTGATTTTCTTCATTCGCGGTTGTTCTCTCGATCCGGTCGATGGTCCGGGCAGTATACGGCCCGCGCCGCATCGCAGGGGACCGCGGCCTCGCGCACGCGCGTGGCCGATGCACGCGCGGATCAGCCGGGCCGGCGGAGCAGGTGAGCCGCGGGCACGGGATTCGCGAACCCGAGCTGCGCCGCGAGCGTTCGCGCCGCGGCTCCCCCGCGATCATGCCGTGGCTGCAGCACTGACCCGTCGTCGGAAAGCCTTGTACCATCCCCGGCATGCACAAGGAACGGCAGGCCTCTCCGGCCGGGCAGACGTTATGGCTGCCGTACACACAAATGAAGTCGGCGCCGGCTCCGCTCGTCGCGGCCCGCACCGACGGATCACGCATTTTCCTGTCGGACGGGCGGTCGCTCGTCGACGGCACGTCGTCGTGGTGGACGGCGTGCCACGGCTACAACCATCCGCACATTCGCGGCGCCGTCGAGGCGCAGCTTGCGCTCATGCCGCACGTGATGCTCGGCGGGCTCGTGCATCGGCCCGCGGCCGAGCTCGCGGACCGGCTCGCGGCGCTCGCGCCCGGCGATCTCGCCCACGTGTTCTTCTCCGAGTCGGGCTCCGTGTCGGTCGAGATCGCGATGAAGATCGCGATCCAGTACTGGCTGAACCAGGGGCTTCGGCGAACTCGTTTCGTCGCGTTCGAGCACGCGTATCACGGCGACACGTTCCATGCGATGTCGGTCTGCGATCCGGACGACGGCATGCACGCGCATTTCGCAGGTGCGCTCGCGGAGCAGCTCGTCGTGCCGCTGCCGACGGCGAAGGATGCGCTCCGCGATTTCGACCGCCTGCTCGCGCGTCACGCGGACGAGATTGCCGCGGTGCTGCTCGAGCCGCTCGTGCAGGCCGCGGGCGGCATGAAGTTTCACGACGCCGAGACGCTCGCCGCGATCGCCGGCGCGGCCCGGCGGCACGGGGTGCTCTTGATCCTCGACGAGATCGCGGTCGGGTTCGGCCGCACCGGCACGCTCTTCGCGTGCGAACAGGCGGACGTCGTGCCGGATCTGATGACGCTGTCGAAGTCTCTGACCGGCGGCACGCTGCCGCTCGCCGCGACGCTCGCTCGGCGCCACGTGTTCGACGCCTTCTGGTCGGACGACCCGCTGCATGCGCTGATGCACGGGCCGACGTACATGGGCAATCCGCTCGCGTGCGCCGCGGCGAATGCGTCGCTCGACCTGTTCGAGCGCGAGCCGAGGCTCGAGCAGGTCGCACGCATCGAGCAGGCGCTCGACGACGGCCTCGCGGCGTGCCGCACGCTTGCCGGCGTGCGCGACGTGCGCATCAAAGGCGCGATCGGCGTCGTGCAGCTCGAGCGTGCGCCCGGCGCGGCCGCGCTCGATGCGTGGAGGCGCCGCTTCGTCGACGAGGGCGTCTGGGTGCGGCCGTTCGGCGACGTCGTCTATCTGATGCCGCCGTTCGTGATCTCGGACGACGAGCTCGACCAGCTCACGCGCGCCGTGCGCACGGTCGTCGCCGAGCGCGCCGGTTGACGAGCGTGCGGCCCCGCACGAGCGCTCACTCGGGGCGCAGCTGCTTCTCCATCCGGATGTGCGGGATGCCCTGCTCGAGGAACTCGTCGCCGACCGTGTGGTAGCCGCACTTCTCGTAGAAGCCGATCGCGGACGAGCGGGCGTGCATCATCACGATGTCGAAGCCGCGCTCGCGCGCGAGCGCCTCGGCCCGTTCGACGAGCGCGCGGCCGATCGCGCGGCCCCGGGCTTCCGGGACGACGGCCATGCGCATGATCCTCGCGGTCCACTCGTCGACCTTGCGGAGCAGCAGCGTGCCGACGACGCGGCCGTTGTCGACGGCGGCGAGGTGCGTGTCGTGCCGCTCGAGCACGAGCTCCTCGGGCGTGAAGTCGAGGCCGAGCGGGCGGCGCAGCAGCGCGCGCCTGAGCTCCGTCACCTCGTCGTAGAGCGCGCTCCCGTAGGGAGCCTCCTGGATAATCGGCATGCAGAATCGAACGGAGACGAAATCGCGCGTCGGGCGAAAGCGCTCCCGAGCGCGACTCCGCTCAGAACATCTCGGATGCGTCCGGCTCCGTCGGCGGTGCGCCGCCGTCGTACCGGTTCGGGATGAAATCCCCGGTGACCATCTCGTGGTACGACAGGCCCGGGCCGACCATCGGATAGACCCCGGCCTCCGGATCGATGATGACCTCGAGGAACGCCGGGCCGTCGAACGCAAGGAACTCCGTGAGCACGCGCTCGACGTCGCGCTTGTCGTCGAGCCGCTTCACCCACGGGAAGCCGTCCGCCTGCGCGGCCTTCACGAAGTCTTTCTTGCGCAGCGACTTGTCGCTTGCCGACAGCCGCCCCTTGAAGAACAGCCGCTGCCACTGCATGACCATGCCGTCGCCGAAGTTGTTCAGCACGACGACCTTGATCGGCAGGCCGTACGTCGTGACCGTCTCGAGCTCGCCGAGGTTCATCCGGATGCTCGCATCGCCGTCGACGTCGATCACGAGCTTGTCGGGCCGAGCGAACGCAGCGCCGATCGCCGCGGGCAGCCCGAAGCCCATCGTGCCCATGCTGCCCGACGTGAGCCACAGCCGCGGCTCGCGGAAGTCGAAGTACTGCGCCGCCCACATCTGATGCTGGCCGACGCCGGTCGAGATGATCGCGTCGCCCTTCGTGATGCGGTTCATCGTCTCGATCACGAACTGCGGCTGGATCCGCGTGCTCTCGCGGTCGTAGTTGAGGCCGTAGGTCGCCTTGAGACGCGCGATCTCCTGATGCCACGCCGAGAAGTCGGCCGAGAAGCGCGTGCGCCGGCCGTAGGCGACGAGCGCGTCGAGCGCGTCCTTGAGCTTCCCGACGTGATACCAGTCCGCCGTCTTCACCTTGTGGATCTCGGACGGATCGACGTCGAGGTGAATGATCCGCTTCGCGTTCGCCGCGAACTTCGACGGGTTGCCGGCGACGCGGTCGTCGAAGCGTGCGCCGATCGCGATCAGCAGGTCGCAGTCGTCGACCGCATAGTTCGCGCTCGCGAGGCCGTGCATGCCGATCAGGTGCAGCGCGAGCGGGTGCGTGGAGTCGAAGCAGCCGAGACCCATCAGCGTCGTCGCGACGGGGATCTCGAACGTGAGCGCGAGCGCGCGCAGCGACGCCGACGCGTTCCCGTTCACGACGCCGCCGCCCGCGTAGATCAGCGGGCGCTTGCTCTCGGCGAGCATCGAGAAGAAATCCGCGCAGCGCTCGTCGCTCAGCGCGTTGCGCTCGATCTCCGCGAGCCGCTGGCGATAGCCCGGGATCGGCAGCGTGCCTTCGCCGCGGAACGGGCCTTGCCAGTTCTGCACGTCTTTCGGCACGTCGATGACGACCGGCCCGGGCCGCCCCGTGCGGGCGATCTCGAACGCCGTGCGGACCGTCGCCTCGAGACGCGTCGGATCCGTCACGAGGAAGACGTGCTTCGCGACGGCGCCCATGATCGCGCTGACCGGCGCCTCCTGGAATGCGTCGGTGCCGATCGCGGACGTCGGCACCTGCCCGCAGATCACGACGATCGGCACCGAGTCCGCCATGCAGTCGCGGACCGGGGTCACGCAGTTCGTCGCGCCGGGGCCGGACGTGACCATCACGACGCCGACCCGGCCGCTCGCGCGGGCGTAGCCGGCGGCCATGAAGCCCGCGCCTTGCTCGTTGGCCGGAACGACGAGCGGCATCGGCTCGACGCCGCCCTGGCGGTTCGCCTCGTTATAGCGGAACACCGCGTCGTAGGTCGGCAGGATCGCCCCGCCGCTGTAGCCGAAGATCGTGTCGACGCCCTCGTCGGCGAGCACCTGGACGATGATGTCGGCGCCGCTCATCGTCGTGCCCGCGAGGGGATGGGCGCTCGTCGCGCGCTCGCTCGAGATGTCGGTCGCGGCTGGCATCTGGAAAACTGACGCAATCGATTGAAGGGGCTCGGGACCGACGAGTGTTGACGAAATGGCCGCTCATTGCAATAGCAGCGGTTCTACGCGAACATTGTCCGATTTCGGGCGGGGCTCGACGGCCGCCGCTCGCCGCTCCAGGCGCGAATCCGCAATGCGACACATCATCTCGATCGTGTTACAGAACGAGGCCGGCGCGTTGTCGCGCGTCGCGAGCCTCTTCTCTTCCCGCGGCTACAACATCGAGAGCCTGAACGTCGCGCCGACGAACGACGAGACCGTATCGCGGCTCACGCTCGTCACGACCGGCTCGGACGAGGTCATCGATCAGATCACGAAGCAGCTCGGCAAGCTCGTCGATGTCGTGCACATCACGGACATGACGAGGATCGAGCACATCGAGCGCGAGCTCGCACTCTTGAAGCTCGCGGTCGACGGCGACTCGAGCGCGCTCGACGACGTCCTCGGGCAGTTCGACGTCCGCGTGCTCGACGACAAGGGACCGCAGATCACGGTCGAGCTCGTCGGCGGCGGCCAGGACATCGACCGATTCATCGCGCGCGCGGGGCGCGCGGCCCGCATCGTCTCCGTCGTACGGAGCGGCGCGATGGCGATCTCGCGCGGCGCGGCCCAGGTCGCCCGCGGCTGACCGAGCGCTCGAACCCTCGTTCGACGAGCACGGCGATGACGGCGGCACCCGCGAGCCATCCGAACGCCGAGCGGCTGCTTGCCGCGCGGCGCATCGTCGTCAAGATCGGCTCGGCGCTCTTCGTCGATCAGCGGACCGGCACGCTCGACCGCAAGTGGCTCGAGGCGCTCTGCGAGGACGTCGCGAGCCTCAGGCAGGCCGGCAAGGAGATCGTGATCGTGTCGTCCGGCGCCGTCGCGCTCGGGGCGCGCGAGCTCGGCCTAGACGTGCGACGCGCGCGGCTCGAGGACAGCCAGGCGTGCGCCGCGGCCGGCCAGATCCTGCTCGCGCACGCGTATCAGGAGATCCTGCGCCGCTTCGGCATCAAGACCGCGCAGGTACTGCTGACGCTCGACGACAGCGAGAGCCGCAAGCGCTATCTCAACGCGACGCGCACGCTGCTCACGCTCCTCAGGCACGGCGTCGTCCCCGTCGTGAACGAGAACGACACGGTCGCGACGCAGGAGCTCCGCTATGGCGACAACGACCGCCTCGCGGCGCGCGTCGCGCAGATGGTCAGCGCCGAGTGCCTCGTGATCCTGTCCGACATCGACGGGCTGTACACGGCGAACCCGCAGGCGGACGCGAACGCCGAGCACATCGCAGAGGTCACGCGGCTCACGGCGTCGATGTTCGACGCGGCCGGCGGCCCCGGCTCGAGCCACGGCTCGGGCGGTATGCGCACGAAGCTCGATGCGGCGCGGATCGCGATGGGCGCGGGCTGCCGGATGGCGATCACGAGCGGCCGCGTGACGCGCCCGCTCGACGCGCTCGCGCGCGGCGCGCGGGCGACGTGGTTCCTGCCGAAGGCGACGCCGTCGGCGGCGCGCAAGCAGTGGATCGCGGGCACGCTGAAGCCGAAGGGCTCGATCCGCGTCGACGCGGGCGCGGAGCGCGCGCTTGCTGCGGGGCGGAGCCTCCTGCCCGCCGGCGTCGTCGAGGTCGACGGCGAGTTCGAGCGAGGCGACGCGGTGCGGGTGCTCGCGCCGGACGGCGCCGAGATCGGCCGCGGCATCGTCGGCTACTCCGCGGACGAGAGCCGCGCGATCGCGGGCCGCCGCTCGAACGACATCGAGGCGATCTTGGGCTATCGCGGCCGGGATGAGATGATCCACAGGGACGATCTGGCATTAAGCTTCGAGAGAGACACGCGATGAGCACAGCGGAGCAGGAAGTCGGCGGCGCGCTGGCGGCGCAGATGCGGGAGCTCGGGCGTGCGGCCCGCGCGGCCGCGAGCGTGCTCGGCCGGGTCCCGACCGAGACGAAGGATGCGGCGCTGCGCGACGTGGCCGCGGAGCTCCGCAAGGGCCGCGACGAGATCCTCGCGGCGAACGGGAAGGACTACGCCGAAGCGGAGCGGCGGGGCTTGGGCGCCGCGATGCTCGACCGGCTCGCGCTCGACGAGAAGCGCGTCGAGGCGATGGCGGCGGGCGTCGATGCGATCGCCGCGCTGCCGGATCCGATCGGCCGCGTGATCGCGGAGTGGGAGCGGCCGAACGGTCTCAGGATCCAGCGCGTGAAGGTGCCGCTCGGCGTGATCGGCATCATCTACGAGAGCCGGCCGAACGTGACGGCCGACGCCGCGACGCTGTGCCTGAAGAGCGGCAATGCCGTGATCCTGCGCGGCGGCTCCGAGGCTGCGCGGACGAACGCGTCGATCCACGCGTGCATCGTGCGCGCGCTCGCCGCGCACGGATTGCCTGCGACGGCCGTGCAGCGCGTGCCGACGCAGGACCGCGAGGCGGTCGGCATCCTGCTCCGCGACATGACGGAGTATCTCGACGTCGTCGTGCCGCGCGGCGGCAAGAACCTGATCGCGCGCGTGCAGCAGGACGCGCGCGTGCCGGTGATCGGCCACCTCGAGGGCATCTGTCACACGTACGTGCATCGGGCGGCCGACGTCGAGATGGCGCGCCGCGTCGTGCTGAACGCGAAGATGCGCCGCACCGGCATCTGCGGCGCGACCGAGACGCTTTTGATCGACCGCGACTGCGTCGCGACGCATCTGCCGCCGATCGCCGCGGATCTCGCCGCGGCGGGTTGCGAGATCCGCGCGGACGCGGAGGCGATCCGGCACGCGCAAGGCGCGGTGCCGGCGTCGCCCGACGACTTCGGCAGGGAGTTCCTCGACGCGGTGATCGCGGTCAAGGTCGTAGCGAACCTCGACGACGCGCTCGAGCACATCCGCCGCTTCGGCTCGGGGCACACGGAGGCGATCGTGACGGACGACGCCGCGGCGGCCGAGCGCTTCCTGCGCGAGCTCGACAGCGCGATCCTGCTGCACAACGCGTCGACGCAGTTCGCGGACGGCGGCGAGTTCGGCATGGGCGCCGAGATCGGCATCGCGACCGGCCGGATCCACGCGCGCGGCCCGGTGGGCGCCGAGGAGCTGACAAGCTACAAGTACGTCGTCCGCGGCAGCGGGCAGACGCGCCCCTGAGCTTTTTATTGGGTCAGTTTTGTTGGGGTCAGAGCCCTTTTTCGAAAATCGGGGTCAGCGAAAATCGGGGTCAAAGCCCTTTTTGCGAAAATCGGGGTCAGAGCCCCTTTTTTTTGGGGTCAGAGCGCTTTTTGGAATCGGGGTCAGAGCCCTTTTCGGGCTGTTTAGGGGCTGTGTGCCGTTCGAGAGTCTGCGCGTCGTTTTGGGTCAGAGCCCTTTCCTTCTTCGGTCGTGAAGTTCCACGGCAGCGTGGACGAAGAGCGGGCTCCGACCCCAAAACGACGCGAAGCTCGTTCTGTCGATGGTGCCGCGGGATTCTCGGGTCCACGATCGAAAAGGGCCCCAAAAAAGGCGCTTTGATCCCAAATGCGCTTTAAGCCCAAGCGCGCTTTGAGCCCGAGTGCGCTTTGAGCCCGAGTGCGCTTCGAGCCCAAGTGCGCTTCGAGCCCGAGTGCGCTTCGAGCCCAAGTGCGCTTTGACCTCAAGTACCCTTTGACTCAAGTACGCTGTGACTCAAAGACGCTTTGACTCAAAGACGCTTTTGACGCTTTGACCCAAGACGCTTTGACCCAAGACGCTTTGACCCAAGACGCTTTGACCCAAGTACGCTTTGACCCCAAGTAACAACGCCGACCCCGAGAAGCCGTGCCGAGAACGAAAGAATTGGGGTCAGAGCCTGCCCTCCCAAAGAAATCAGAACCCGCTTTCCAAGAGAAAAAGGGCTCTGACCCCGATTTCTTCGCTGAACCCGACTTCTTCGACGTCGTCGTCATCGGCGCGGGGATCAACGGCGCCGGGATCGCGCGCGAGGCGGCGCGCGCGGGCCTGTCGGTGCTCGTGCTCGAGCAGAGCGACGTCGCGAGCGGCACGACGAGCGCGTCGACGCGGCTGATCCACGGCGGGCTGCGCTATCTCGAGCACGGCGAGCTCGGCCTCGTCCGGGAATCGCTGCGCGAGCGCGAGGCGCTGCTCGAGCTCGCGCCGCACCTCGTCGAGCCGCTGCGCCTGTATCTGCCGATCTACCGCGGCGCGCG
Source organism: Gammaproteobacteria bacterium (assembly GCA_036381515.1). GTDB lineage: Bacteria > Pseudomonadota > Gammaproteobacteria > Steroidobacterales > Rariloculaceae > ZC4RG20. Next base: position 11,655 of record DASVCR010000089.1, read on the forward strand.
CCGACCCCGCTGGCAGATCAGGATCGGGCTCGCGCTGTACGATCTCCTGTCGCACGGCAAGTCGCTGCCGAGCCATCGAATGCTGTCCCGCGACGAGCTGCTCGAGCACGTGCCGGGCCTTGCCGAGCGCGAGCTCGTCGGCGGCGCGACGTACTTCGACGCGCAGGTTACGTTTCCGGAGCGGCTCGTCGTCGAGAACCTGCTCGATGCGGCCGCGCACGGCGCCGTCGTGATGAACCATACGGCGGCCGTCGCGATCGACGTCCAAGGCGGCACGGTCACGGGCGTCGACTGGCGCCGTGCGGACGGCGCACACGGACGCGCCGCGGCGGCACGGGTCGTGAACGCGGCCGGACCCTGGCTCGATCGCGTCGCGGCGTCGGTCCGCGGCACCCGGCCGCCGTCCGAGGTGCTCGTCGGCGGCACGAAGGGGAGCCATCTCGTCGTCGCGCCGTTCCCCGGTGCGCCGCGGGCCGCGGTCTACGCCGAGGCCGCGAGCGACGGCCGGCCGTTCTTCGTCGTCCCGTGGAACGGGCTCTATCTGATCGGCACGACCGACGTGCGCTACGACGGCGATCCCGCCGACGCCGCGATCGACGACCGCGAGCTCGACTACCTCGTCCGCGAGACCGAGCGGCTGTTCCCGGACGCGGCCGGCCTCCGCACGCGCGTGCTGTACACGATGGCCGGCGTGCGCGCGCTGCCGTCCGCGCCGGGCCGCGCAGAGGGCGCGATCACGCGGCGCCACTTCGTCCACGCGCACCGCGGCGCGCGCGGCCTCTATTCGATCGTCGGCGGCAAGCTGACGACGTATCGATCGCTTGCCCGCGACGTGCTCGCGCGGCTCGTGCGGGACGGGCTCGCGCCGCGGCGCGACGACGGGCGGGGCGCCGGCACCGCCGACGTGCGCCGCGCGGCGGACGAGCACCTGCCCGGCGCGATCGCGGGCCCCGAGCGCGACGTGCTCGCCGCCGAGCTCTCGCACGCGTTCGGCGAGCGCACGGCGAGCCGGATGCTCCGCACGTACGGACGGCTGTCGGCGCGTCTCCTGGCCGCGGCCCGGGAGCGGCCCGAGCTCGCGGCACCCGCGGGTCCCGACGCCGAGCTCCGGCGCGTCGAGATCGTTCACGCGCTCGAGACGGAGTGGGCCGACTCGCTCGTCGACCTGCTGCAGCGGCGGACGATGCTCGGGCTCGGCGCGGACTTCGGCCTCCGCGACGCCGCTGCGGCCGCTGCGGCGCTCGTCGAGCTCGGCCTCTGGGACGACGCGCGGGCCGCGGACGAGCTCGCGACTTACCGCCGCTTCGCGGCGCTGCATCGCGCGGCCAATGCGCCCGTCAGCGGCTCCGCCGGACGGCGACGGACGTCAGGCGGTGCGCCCGTGCCCGAGTGACGGAGGTGCGCCGACGATCCGATGGCCCGAATGACCGGGTGCGCGAACGATCCGATAGCCTGAATGACTGCGGAGCGCGCGGACGATCCGAAGCGGACGCGACGGACGGCTACGGATCGATCGGCTCGAAGCGCAGCGTCGGCCGATCGCCCTTCCGCGAGTACAGATGCTCGCTCGCCATCTCGCGTAGCGCCCGGTCCCGCTCGGCGGCGGTCGGATACCAGTGAATCCGTTCCCAGTCGGTACCGAGCACGGACGCGAACGAATCCTGCGGCGACAGCGTGACGCGGATCCCGTACGGCCGGGGCGCCCTCAGGTCTCGAAGCAGGTTGTGCTCGTGACAGATGTCCATGTCTTCGACGTCAGAAGCGATGGGGGCGAGATCATACCTCAGAGCGGGTCTCGGCGTTCCTCGGGTCCCGTGCGCTCGGGCCAGCCGAGCACCGAGCGCGTGACGAACCGATACGGCGGCTTCACGATGCGCGCCCATGCGCGCGCGAGCGGCCCGGGATGCGCGAGCAGGGCACGCTGCCGGGCCGTCAGCCGCTGCGGCAGGTACGTGCGCTTGTGCTTCAGCAGATGGCGCAGGTCCTCGCGCGCGAGCGCGCGAAACAGCGGGCCGCGCCGCGGGCGTAGCACGGCGACCTGGAAGTCGACGAGCGCCGCGCGGCCGTCCGGCGTGCAGAGCCAGTTCGCTTCCTTCGCGAGGTCGTTGTGCGCGATGCCGCGACGGTGGAGCGCGACGAGCAGCCTCAGCGCGTCCTTGAAATAGGCCGGCGAGCACGGCCGCGCCTCGTGCATCGGCACGCCGTCGATGAACGTCCGCAGCACCGCCGTGCCGTCGAACGCGACGAGGCGCGGCACGCCCGACACGCCTTCGGCCGCGACGAGCGCGGCCGCCTCGCGGCGCGCGAGCCGCCGCGCGAGCGGACGCAGCACGAGCGCGGAATCGCCGCTGTCGCGCCGAACATACAGCTCTTGGCCGGCCGCGGACTGCACGTGTCGCAGTATTCGCACCGAGCCCAGCGCGTCTTTTTTTACTAATGTAATCAAATGGATACGTTTTCTCGGCGTGCGTTGCCGACGCGGGACTCGGCCCATACAATCGCGCCACTGTGCCGAAGGTCGCCCAGCCCGGAGAGTACTTCGTCGTCGGCGGGCCGGTCCAACCGGATCGGGCATGCTACGTCGAGCGCGCTGCCGACGCCGAGCTCCTGCGCGGCATCGGCGAGCAGCGCTTCTGTCACGTGCTCGCGGCGCGCTCGACCGGCAAGTCGAGCCTGATGGCGCGCGCGATCCGCGCGCTGCGCAGAGACGGCCAGCTCGCCGCCGTCGTCGATCTGAGCCAGATCGCCGCGCACAGCGAGGCCGGCGCGGCCGCCCGCTGGTACTACGCGATCGCATACCGCGTGCTGCGGGAGCTGCGCGTGAAGTTCGACCTGCAGGGCTGGTGGCAGGAGAAGAAGAGCGCGCTCGCCGGCGAGCAGCGCCTCGCCGAGTTCTTCGTCGACGTCGTGCTGACGCATACGTCGGTGCCGGTCACCGTGTTCATCGACGAGATCGAGCGCACGCTCGCGCTGCCGTTCGCGCGGGATCTGTTCGCGACGATCCATTCGTGCTACGCGCGGCGCGTCAGCGACCCGGACTTCGGCCGGCTCAATTTCGTCGTGCTCGGCGTCGCGTCGCCGGCCGAGCTCTGCCCGGACACGAGCCTCTCGCCGTTCATCGACGGGCTCGCGATCGAGCCCGCCGATTTCACGCTCGAGCAGAGCCTGTTGCTTGCGCCGGGCCTCGGCGGCGACCCGGAGGTCGGGCGCGCGGTGCTCGAGCGCATCCACGAGTGGGCAGGCGGCCAGCCGTACCTGACGCAACGCATCGCGCGCGGCGTCGCCCGCAGGGGCGGGCGCGTCGACGACGTGGAGCGCGTCGTCCGCGAGCAGTTCCTCGCGCCGGGCGCGGCCGAGAAGGATCCGTACCTGAACCGCATCCGGCTCACGCTGACCCGCCGCGGGTCGAGGCCGCGGCAGGCGTTATCGCTGCTCGCGCGGCTCGACCGCGACGCGCCGGTGCCCGAGCTGCCGCATTCGCCGCCGAAGGAGCTGCTCCGCCTCGCCGGCGTCACCGGCTGCACCGCGGACGGCCGCCTGCGCTACCGCAATCGGATCCTGCGCGAGGTCTTCGGCAACCGCTGGCTGGCGCAGGTGCGGCCGTTCGAATGGCGCCGCGCCGGCGCGATCGCGGCGGTCGCCGCGGCGGCCGTCGTCGTGCCGGTCTGGTACAGCCAGATCCTGCCGAAGCCGTACCTCGAAGCGCTCCGCGCCGAGACGGCCGAGCCCGCGGCCGCGGAGGACGCGTACGAGAAGCTGCATCGCCTGCCGGGGTTCGCAAGCATCGCCGACCGTCTCCTCGCGGATGCGATGACGCGGCGCAGCCGCAGTGCCGAAAGCTACGCCGAGATGATCGAGGCCGACCGCCTGCTGCGCCGGCTGCCGGGGCAGGCGCAGCGTGCGGACCGGCTCGCTGGCGAGTACTGGCTGCGGCGCGCGAGCGACGCGATGCACGCCGAGCGCCGCGACGATGCGCTGCTGCTCGCGCTCGAGGCGCTCGAGGCCGGCGCCATCGAGGCGCGTCCCATGCTCGCGGAGCTGATCGGCCCGGACTTCGCGCGGCTCCGCGAGACCTTCAGGTTCCCGAGCGTGCCGGTCGACTGGGTCGTCGACTGGGGCGCGGGCGAGGTCTCGGTCGTCGACAAGGCGTCGCGCGCGCTGCGCTTTGCGTTCACGCCGGCAGGGCGCGACGAACGCACTGAGCGCACCACGTCGCGCGGCGGTGCCGAGCATCCGGCACGCGCCGCCGCCGCACCGCGCGACGACGCCGCCGCGCCCACCGATGCGGCCGCGTCTGCCGGCGCGACGGCGGCGCCCGCGCCCGCCCCGTCGCCGCTGCGGCTCACGGCGCTGCAGCCCGTGCCGATTCAGCGCGAGATCGGCGTCGACGAGCCCGGTCTCGCCGGCGCGTTCCGGCTCGATCTGCGGCTGCGCCACGAGCGGCCCGACGATCTCCTGATCGTGCTGACGGCGCCGGGCGGCGCGGAGGCGCGGCTCACGCTGGACGGCCGCGATCCGTCGGCGCGCTCGCATTCGTTCCGCGCGACGGACGCGTCGCCGCTCGCGGCGCTCGGCGGCGCGGAGCGCCGCGGCGTGTGGCGGCTCACGGTGGTCGACCGGCGCTCCGGCGCGGCCGGCACGCTGCTCGACTGGAGCTTGTCCTTTTCCGGCACGCCGTGGGCCTGGCGCGATGCGCCGGCTCAGGGGCTCGCGATACCCGATCCGGGCAGGACCGAGCAGATCGAGGCCGCGCTCAGCGCGGACGGCCGCTACGCCGCGGTGCGCGCGGCGCGGCGGCAGGGGCCGTTCGGCGCGCTCGCGATCTGGGATCTCGACGCGGCGCGCCTGGTGCGTGATCTCGAGACGGCCGCGGCGCCCGATTTCGTCGCGTTCAACGGCGACGCGAGCCGCGTGCTCGCGCGGGCGGGCTCGACGGTCACGTTGTGGGACGTCGCGACCGGGCGAAGCATCGCCCGCATCGAAGCGCAGAACGGGTTCTCGCTGCCGCCCGCGTTCAGCGTCGACGGCGATTTCGTCGCGCTCGCGAAACACGGCATCGACGCCGGCTCGCACGCCGAGTTCGTGCGCGTCGCGGACGGCGCGCTCATCGCGTCGGCCCCTGCCGTCGAAGGCGCGCGAGCGTGGGTGCTCGGTCCGTCGGCGCGCTACGCGGCGGTCGTCGAGGCGGCCGGACGCGTCGTGCGCGTGTTCGATCCGCGCCGTCCGGCCGCGGAGCGCCGTCTGCACCACGAGCGCGACGTCGAGCGACTCGTCGCGGCGCCGAGCGGAGACTGGGTGCTCACCGTCGACACGCTCGGCGACATCCGCGCGTGGCGGATCCCGATCGACCTGTCGCGGCCCGGCTCCGTCGACGCGTTCCGCGTCGGCACGACGAGCGACGCCGGCAGCGTCGCCGTGTCCGGCGACGGATCGCTCGTCGCGTTCGCCGCGCCGCAGGGGCACGTCGTCGTCCGCGAGCTCGTCGAGGACGGCGCGGCCGTGCACGTCCGCGTCGACGCCGCCGGCCGCGTCGAGACGCGCCTCGGTCCCGACGGACGTTTGCTCGCGACGCTGCACCCGGACGGCTTGCGGCTCTGGGATCTCGAGTCGGGCCGGATGATGCCGGGCGCCGATCCGAACCTCTCGGCGCTCGCGATCGACGCGGCCGGCGCCGTCGCGGCGCTCGGCTATCGCGGCGGGCACGTCCGTGTGCGCAGCGCGAGCGAGCTGGCGCGGCCCGGGCCGCGCGCGGACACGATCGACTACATCGGGCATCGGGGGCACGTGACGAGCCTCGACGTCGATGCGTCCCGCGCGCTGATCGCGAGTGGCGGCGCGGACGGCCTCGTGCGGATCTGGGATCTCGCGAGCGTCGCGCCGACGAAGCACTTCATGCGGCACCCGGCGGGGCCCGTGGAGGCGGTCGAGCTCAGCCCGGACGGACGCTGGGTCGCGAGCGGCGGCGACTACGTCGCCCGCGTCTGGAGCACGGACGACGGCGAGCTCGCGGCGGAGGTCACGGTCAACGGGACGGCGCTCGCGGTCGCGTTCGCGCCGGACGCATCGCGTTGGGCCGTCGGCGACAGCGCCGGCAACGTCTTCGTCGCCGCGCGGGGCTCGGGCGACGTCGCGGGCTCCGTGCGCGCGCAGGGGCCGGTCCGCGCGCTCGCGTTCGCGCCGGACGGCCGCGTGCTCGCGAGCGGCGACGACACGGGCCACGTCGAGCTCTGGGACACGACGACGTTCGCGCCGGTCGCGCCGCGGCGCGCGTTCGCGCATCCGATCCGTTGGGTCGGCTTCACGCCCGACGGCTCGGCCGTGCTGATCCAGACCGAGCGCTGGATCCACCGAGCGGCGGTCGACGACGGCCACATCCGCGTGCTCGCGAGCCGGCTGCTGCCGGCGGGCGTCGCCGCGGGCGCGGCGCTCGCGCAGAGCGACGGCAGCCGCGTGCGCGTCGTCGGCGGGCTCGGCGCCGGCCCGATCGCGTTCCACGACCTGTCGTTCGCGGAGCCGGCGCCGGGGTCTTTGCCGGCAAGCGACCCGCTGCTCGCGAGGGACTGGCGGCGCGCGCTCGGGCTCGAGATCTCGAGCGACGGCGACGTGGTTCCGATCCTGCAGTGACCGAGGTCGTTCCGGTTCTGCACTGATTGCAGACGCATCGCGGGCCCGGGGCGAGCGGCACCGACCGTCGAGACCCTCCGTGAGCGGGGCAGCACGAAAGTGTGAACTCGCGCCGCGGCTTCGGCCGCCGATCCGGCTAAGGTTCGGCCATCGCTGTCTGACCGGCGTCGTCGCCGAACCTCATGCAAGACCGAACGAACCCGCTCGCTGCGTGTGCCCGCGGGCGGCTGCTTGCCGTCGTCATCGTAGCCGCCGCCGCGTCGGCCTGCTCGCCGCCGCCCCCGCGCAGCTACGACTTCTTCCTGAACGACAGCATCGCGCGCGACGGCACGCTCGCGCGCTGCGATCGCGATCCCGTCGCCGCGCAGACCGACATCGAATGCGCGAACGCCCGCCGCGCGGCCCTCGCGGTCCTGCTCGAAGAGGAGCGCGCGCGGCGCGAGGCGCTCGAGCGCGAGTCTCAGGCGAAGATCGAGGCGCTGCGGCGCGAGTTCGAGGCGCGCCAGGCACGCGAGGCCGCGGAGGCCGCGGAGGCCGAGCAGGCGCTCGCAGGATTCGGTGAAGACGTCGGCGCCGGCACGGAGCCGGTGGACGCGCTCGACGTAACCGATGCCGGCGCAGCGGCCGCCGCGCCGGACGGTTTCGAGCCGGCGGCGTCCGCGGATGAGGCGGTCGCCGCGGCCGCGCCCGATGGGACTCCGGAGCCCGCAACGGCGGAGCACCGGGCGGAGCCCGCAGCGGCGATTCCGCGCGCGTTCCGCGCGGACCCCTGAGCAGGCTCGGTCTCCGACGCGCGGTCGGAGTCCGCGCGAAACGCCGTCGCCGCGCCTTCAGCGCTCCAACGGGAACGTTCGCGCCTCTTCCGTATCCGTCGTCTGCGTCGGCGTCTGCGTCGTCGACGGCGCAGGCCGCCTCGGCGCTGCGGCGGCGCGCTCGAGCGCGGCGAGGAACGTCCTGGCCGGGGCCGGCGTCGCGTCGCTCGCAGGCCCGAACGCGGGCGCCGTCGAGTTCGCCGCGTAGTAGAAGAGCGCGGTGCCTTCCTCGTCGACGTCGAGACGCGCGCCTTCGAACGCCGCGCCCGCGAACAGGCCGCGGCTCCGCACGTACATGTAGACCTCGGCGTTGGCCGTCAGCGCGACGGCCGTGTGACGGCCGGACGGCCCGGCGACGGCGCTCGCGTCCCCGCCGAGCGTGAACTTGCCCGACTGGATGTTGCGGACCGACCGCTCGTTCGCGAAGACGAGCACGAGGTCGGCCGACGCGACGCCGATCTGCCCGCCGATGCTGCCGCCCGTCAGCGTCACGAGCACCGGGTTCGTGAAGCGGCCATCGGCGCCGCGCACGGTCAGCACGCCGCGTCCGCGTCGTCCGCCGATCAGGAAGCCGCCGCGGATGACGTCCGGAATGACCGCGATGCCCTGCGCGCGTGCGAGCAGATCGATCGGGATGCCGCCCGCCTCGTCCTGCGTGAACGCGTTCAGCACCTCGACGGCTTCCTCGAAGCGCTTCGCATGCGCAGTCTCGGCGCGCGCGGCGGATGCGCCGCAGAGCGCGGCGACGGTGACGATGGAGAGGATCGAGAACCAGCGGGACACGAACGGCGAACGTGAGAACTTGCGCATCGGGCTCCTCCGGGCCGAGTGTGCCGCGATGGTAGCAGGGAAAGCGGGGCAGGCCGACAGGCGCGAGCGCGTCAGTCCGCGGCTCGCGCGACCGGCGCCGCCGTTCTCCCGTCGAGCGCGCCCTCACGCCAGCGTTTGCGCAGGCCGATGTCCCACGGCAGCGGGCAGCCGAGCGTCGCGGCGATCGCGCGGAAGAGCTCGAGCTCCTCGGTGCCGATGCGCCTGTCGTGGCGGATCGTCGCGAGCACGGCTTCGAGCACGCGCCGCTTCGCGCGCGGCGCGAGCCGCGCGAGGCGCGCGAGCGCCGCGTCGAGCCGGTCGAGGTCCCGCATCGCGTCGAGTGACGGTGCAGGCTCGCGCCGTGCATCGCCGCCGAGCGCGGCACGTCCGGCGCGATACGCGGCGAGTGCGCTCTCGGCGTCGTCGTGTCCGTAAGCGGCGACGACGGCGAGCAATGCCGCGGCGGCGTCGCGGGGAGACGTTCTCGCGGCCGCGGCCGATGCGGCGAAACGGTCCGCGTCGGGCGCGACGTATGCCGCGAGCATCCGCATCAGCACGTAGTCGAACAGCCGCCGTTCGCCGCCGCACTCGCCAAGCTTGCGCGTGAGGTCGAACAGGTAGTCGAGCTGCTCGGCCGGCCGCTGCTTCAGCGCGGGCACGGCGAGCTCGAGGATCGGGATATAGAGCGCCGGATCGACGCGGTCGAGCGCTTCGGCGAGCGCGGCGCAGCGCTCGGCGCGGCGCCGGCCGAGCTGCGCGTCGAGCAGGGATGCCTGCGCGTGCCGGGTGCGTGCGTCCGGCACGAGCACGAGCGCGAGCACGAGCAGCAGGCTCGCGTCGCGCGAATGCGCGGCGTCGTAAATCTCGGCGGGCAGCGCCGCGCGGAGCGCCGCGCCGAGCGCGGGCTCGCCGATCTGCCCGGCGCGCTCGAGCGGCGACGACGCATCCGCCGCGTCGTGCGGCGCATGCAACGGCGCGGCCGAGTGCGCAGTGAGCGTGGCGCTTGCCGGCGCGTGCCGCGTGCCAGGCACCGACAGCGCGGCGACGGCAGTCTCGGCGTCGTCGGCCGCGTCGGGCTGCGTCGCAGCGGCGCGCTCGAGCGCGCGCAGGGTTCGCGGATCGAAGCTCGGATCGAGCGCGCGGATCCGCTCGACGAGCGGCGGATGCGTCGCGAACCAGCCCCGAAATGCGGCGCCGCGATGCTCGAACAGCATGTGCGCGACCTCTTCGGATTCGACGGCCGTGAGCGCGCCGCCGATCCCCGCGATCTTCTTCAGCGCGGACGCGAGCCCGGCCGGGGCGCGCGTGAACTGCACCGCCGACGCGTCCGCGAGGCGCTCGCGCTCGCGCGACACGGCGGCCTTGATCAGCCGGCTCGCGAGAAGACCGATCGAGCCGATCGCGACGAAGCCCGTGCCGAGCACGACCGCGGCGCCGGTCCCCCTGCTCCGGCGGCCGCGGCGTCCGACGCGCGCCCCGCGCAGCATCCAGCGGCCGACCAGCGACAGCACGAGGATGCCGAACGAGAAGCCGATCAGCTGCTGATTGAGCCGTATGTCGCCGTTCACGATGTGGCTCAGCTCGTGCGCGATCACGCCCTGCAGCTCCGCGCGGTCGAGCCGCTCGAGCGCGCCGCGCGTGACCGCGACGGCCGCGTCGGCAGGGGTGCGGCCGGCGGCGAACGCGTTGATCCCGGCCTCGTGCTCGAGCACGTAAACGTCGGGTCGCGGCAGCCCGGACGCGATCGCCATCTCCTCGACGACGTTCACGAGCCGCTTACGGGCGAGGTCCGTCGCGTCGCCCGGCACCTCGGTGCCGCCGAGCATCCGCGCGACGCGGCCGCCGCCGCCGGCGAGCGACGCCGCGCGATAAGCGCTCGCGGCGACGAGGAGCCCGAGCGTGCCGAGCGCGACGATGCCGAGGAGCCCGCGGTGCTCGAGCGCCCAGTCCCCGAAATCGGCGCCGCTGCCGAGCGGCGTCGCGCCGCTCGAGTAGACGTAGACGAAGAAGGCGACGAGCGCCGTCGTCGCCGCGACGACCGCCGCGAACGACACGGCGAACGCGGCGACGAGCATGCGGCTCGTCCGCCGCGCGCGATCCTGTCGCTCGAAGAAGTCCAACGGAGCGGACGTGCTCGCCGGCCTCAGCCAAACGAGACGGCGGGCACCGCGCGCTTCCGTTCGTCCTCGATCTCGAGAAACTCCGCGGTCTGGAACGCGAAGCGCTTCGCGACGAGGTTGCCCGGAAAGCTCTCGCACGCGGTGTTATAGGTCATGACCGAGTCGTTGAACGCCTGCCGCGCGAACGCGACCTTGTTCTCGGTCGTCGCGAGCTCTTCCTGCAGGTGCAGCATGTTCTGATCGGCCTTCAGGTCCGGATAGGCCTCGACGAGCGCGAACAGCCGGCCGAGCGTGCCGGCAAGCGCCGTCTCCGCCTCGCCGAGCGCGCGGATCGCGCTCGCGTTCGACGGATCCGCCGCGGCCTGCTTCAGCTCCTTCGCGGCCGCGTTGCGTGCGCCGATCACGGCCTCGAGCGTGCCGCGCTCGTGGCTCATGTAGCCCTTGACCGCCTCGACGAGGTTCGGAATGAGGTCGTAGCGGCGCGTGAGCTGCACGTCGATCTGCGAGAAAGCGTTGCGTACTCGGTTGCGCAGCGCGACCAGCCTGTTGTAAATGGCGATGGCCCACACCACGACGGCGGCGACGACGATGACGACGATCAGGAATCCCATCCGCGTGCTCCTCGCCCGAACGACGCCGCCGAGCATAGCGGACGTCCGCGCCCGCGCGCAGAGAAGCGGTTCACGACGCGTTGCGGCGCCCGCTGCCGGCGCGGTCGCGGCGGCGCGGGCCGCGCGACGTCTCGCGCGCGCCCGCCGCGGCGGATGGCCCGCGCTGACCCTTGCCGCCGCGGCGCTCGCGGCCGCGCCGGCGCGCGCCGAGTGGATCGGCGAGGCGATCGAGCTGATGGGCACGGAAGTCTCCGTCGAGCTGTGGCACGACGATCCCGCGGCCGGGCGCGTCCTCGTCGACCGGGTGCTCGACGAGTACCGACGCATCGATCGCGAGATGAGCACGTACCGGCCGGACAGCCAGATCTCGCGCGTCAACGCGGAGGCGGCCGAGCACCCCGTCGAGGTCGATGCGGAGCTCTTCGGGCTCGTCGGCCGCGCGCTCGAGCTCTCGGCCGCGAGCGGCGGCGCGTTCGACATCACGTACGAGAGCGTCGGCTACCTGTACGACTTCCGGGCGCGGCGCCACCCGACCGACGCGGAGATCGCGGCGCGGCTCGACGCGATCGACTACCGGCACGTCCTCCTCGACGAGACGGCGTCGACGATCCGCTTCGGACGGCCCGGCGTGCGCATCAACCTCGGCGGCATCGCGAAGGGGTATGCGGTCGAGCGAGCGGCGGCGCTCTTGCGCGAGCACGGCGTCCGTCACGCGGTGCTGAACGCAGGCGGGGATACGCGCGTGCTCGGCGACCGGCGCGGCCGGCCGTGGATCGTCGGCATTCGTCATCCCCGCGCCGAAGGCGAGGTCGTCACGCGTCTGCCGCTCGTCGACGAGGCCGTCTCGACGTCCGGCGATTACGAGCGGTTCTTCGAGGAGGACGGCCGGCGGTATCACCACATCCTGAATCCGCACACCGGCCGGCCGACGGAGGGCGTCCTGAGCGTCACCGTGATCGGCCCGGACGCGACGACGACCGACGGGCTGTCGACGACGCTGTTCGTGCTCGGCCCCGAGGCCGGCCTCGAGCTGATCGAGCGCTTCCCCGGCTACGAGGCGGTGATCGTCGACTCCGACGGGAAGCTCCTCTACTCGAGCGGGCTCGTGCCGCCCGAAGGCTGACGCCGGCGCGGTCAGCGCGCGCCCGCGCCCCGCGCACGGCGAGTTGGGAAAGCGGCGGCGAACCTTCCGCGATCACGCGGGCGATGGACGGGCATCGGCGGCGGAGTTATCGTCGGTAAACCGTCTCGCGGAGGAGATGTCCCATGAAACGGTTCAGTCTTTGCGCGGGATTGGCGGCGGCGATGCTCGCGGGCTGCGCGTCCGCGCCGCAGACGCAGGACCCTGGGGCGGCAGCGCTCGGCCTCACGGGCACGTCGGCGGCCGCGGCCGACCAGGCGGCCTTCGCGGATGCGCGCGCAGCCGCAGCGGAGCCCGCGGACGCAGCGCGCGTTGACGCCGACGCGCAGCCGGAGAACATCGTCGTGCAGGCGCAGGTCGACGCGCAGGACGTGCATCCGGGCAGCGAGGTCGTGTGCAAGGAGAGGCTGCAGCACGCGTCGAACGTGATCCGGCGCCGCTGCATGACGGTCGACGCGTGGAAGCGGTACGAGGCCGCGGAAGCGCAGCGGGCGCAGGCGATCCTGCGCTCGTGGCAGGGCAGCCCGTACGCGGGGTTCTAGGCGTCGGTCCGAGCCGCGATCCCGGCGCCGACCGCGCCGGTCGCGGACGACGCGGCGCCGATGCTGCAGCGCCGCGCCGTGCGGCTCGGCGCGGAGCCGCACGGCGCGCCCGATCCCGCTACGCCAGCCGCTTGTACTTGATCCGGTGCGGCTGAGCCGCGTCCTCGCCCTTGCGCCGCTTCAGGTCCTCCGCGTAGTCCGCGTAGTTGCCCTGGAAGTAGACGACCTCGCTGTTGCCCTCGAACGCGAGGATGTGCGTCGCGATCCGGTCGAGGAACCAGCGGTCGTGCGAGATCACGACCGCGCAGCCCGGGAAGTTCAAAAGCGCCTCCTCGAGCGCGCGCAGCGTCTCGACGTCGAGATCGTTCGTCGGCTCGTCGAGCAGGAGCACGTTGCCGCCCGAGCGCAGCAGCTTCGCTAAGTGCACGCGGTTCCGCTCGCCGCCCGACAATAGCCCGACCTTCTTCTGCTGGTCGGTGCCTTTGAAGTTGAAGCGGCCGACGTACGCGCGGGACGGCGTCTCGTAGTTGCCGACGCGCAGGATGTCCTGGCCGTCGCTGATCTCCTCCCACACCGTCTTCTCGTCGTCGAGCGCGTCGCGCGACTGATCGACGTACGCGAGCTGCACGCTGTCGCCGATGCGGAGCGTTCCGGCGTCCGCCTTCTCCTGGCCGGTCAGGATCTTGAACAGCGTCGACTTGCCCGCGCCGTTCGGGCCGATCACGCCGACGATGCCGCCGGGCGGCAGGCTGAACGACAGGTTCTCGAACAGCACGCGGTCGCCGAACGCCTTCGCGAGGCCCTCGGCCTCGATCACGAGATCGCCGAGGCGCGGCCCGGGCGGGATGTAGATCTCGTTCGTCTCGTTACGGGCCTGGTACTCCTTCGACGTCAGCTCCTCGAAGCGCGCGAGGCGGGCCTTCGCCTTCGCCTGACGCGCTTTCGGGTTCGAGCGCACCCACTCGAGCTCCTGCTTGATCGCGCGCTGGCGTGCCTGCTCCTGCTTCTCCTCGAGCGCGAGGCGCTGCTCCTTCTGCTCGAGCCACGAGCTGTAGTTGCCCTGCCACGGAATGCCGTGGCCGCGGTCGAGCTCGAGGATCCAGCCGGCCGCGTTGTCGAGGAAGTAGCGGTCGTGCGTGACGGCCATGACCGTGCCCGGATACTCGGTCAGGAAGCGCTCGAGCCACGCGACGGATTCCGCGTCGAGATGGTTCGTCGGCTCGTCGAGCAGCAGCATGTCGGGCCGCGACAAGAGCAGCCGGCAGAGCGCGACGCGGCGACGCTCGCCGCCCGACAGATGCTTCACGAGCGCGTCCCACGGCGGCAGGCGGAGCGCGTCCGCGGCGATCTCGAGCTGCCGCTCGATCTCCCAGCCGTTGACCGCGTCGATCTTGTCCTGCAGCTTGCCCTGCTCCTCGAGCAGCGCGTTCATCTCGTCGTCGTCGAGCGGCTCCGCGAACTTGTCGCTGATCTCGTTGAAGCGGTGGATCAACGCGAGCGTGTCCGCGACGCCTTCCTCGACCGTCTCGCGCACGGTCTTCTCGGGATCGAGCTCCGGCTCCTGCGCGAGATAGCCGATCTTGATGCCGGGCTGCGGCCGCGCCTCGCCGTCGAAATCCTTGTCGACGCCCGCCATGATCCTGAGCAGCGTCGACTTGCCGGCGCCGTTCAGGCCGAGCACGCCGATCTTCGCGCCGGGGAAGAAGCTCAAGCTGATGTCCCGCAGGATGTACCGCTTCGGCGGCACGACCTTCGCGAGACGGTTCGTGGTATAGATGTACTGTGCCATGTAAGTCCTGCGAAACAGAGGAGGCGAGCCGGTCGGGGGCTGCGATTATGGGCAAACGCTGCATAAACGCAAACGGCCCGTGCGGTGCACGCGGCCGGCACGCCATGAGAGCGTTTTTCGGCCTGCGGGTTCACTTCGCGTCCGCGCCGTGCGCGCGATGATCGTCGTCGCGGGCCCCGAGATCGCCGCGTACGGCTTTCCGAACGGGCATCCGTTCGGGCCGGACCGGCACGACGCGTTCGTCGCGGAGCTCGAGCGCTCGGGCGTCGCCGCGCGCGTTGAGCGGCGGCGCGCGCGCGAGGCCTCGCGCGACGAGATCGAGTACTTCCATACGCCCGAGTACGTCGACTTCGTGATCGAGCTGTCGGAGCGCGGACGGGGGCTTCTCGACATGGGCGATACGCCCGCGTTCCCCGGCGTCTATACGGCGGCCGCGCACGTCGTCGGCGGCACGCTCGACGCGCTCGCGGCCGTGATCGACGAGGGCCGGCCCGCGTTCATTCCGATCGCGGGCCTGCATCACGCGCGGCGGGACGGCGCGGCCGGGTTCTGCGTGTTCAACGATTGCGGCATCGCGATCGAGGCGGCACGGCGCGTGCACGGCATCCGGCGCGTCGCGTACGTCGACATCGACGCGCACCACGGCGACGGCGTGTTCTACGGTTTCGAGGAGGACCCGGACGTGCTCTTCGCGGACGTGCACGAGGACGGGCGCTTCCTCTACCCCGGCACCGGCAGCCGCTTCGAGACCGGGCGCGGGCCCGCGGCGGGCACGAAGCTCAACATCCCGCTGCCTCCGGGCGCCGGCGACGACGCGTTCTTCGAGGCGTGGGACGAGGTCGAGGCGTATCTCGAGCGGGGCAGGCCCGAGCTCGTGCTGCTCCAGTGCGGCGCGGATTCGCTCGGCGGCGATCCGATCACGCATTTGCGGTACAGCGAGGAAGCGCACGCGCACGCCGCGCGGCGCGTGCGGGCGATCGCCGAGCGCCACGCGGGCGGGCGCGTGCTTGCGATGGGCGGAGGCGGCTACGACCGGCGCAACCTCGCGCGCGCGTGGACGCGCGTCGTCGACGCGCTCGCGGGTCCTGCCGACGCGTAGGACGTCGTCCGAGCGATCATCCACCGGACGATGACGGGCGAAAAAATCGTGTCTGACACCTTTTCCGTGCGCGGGGACGAGGCGGCGTCACGCGGCGCCGGCGATCGCGAGCTGTTCGCGGCGATCGACGCCGAGGCGCGGCGGCAGCAGGAGCACATCGAGCTGATCGCGTCCGAGAACTACGTGAGCGCGGCGGTGCTCGCGGCGCAGGGCTCGGTTTTGACGAACAAGTACGCGGACGGCTACCCGGGCCGGCGCACGTACCGCGGCTGCGAGCACGTCGACACCGTGGAGGCGCTCGCGATCGAGCGCGCGAAACGGCTCTTCGGCGTCGACTACGCGAACGTGCAGCCGTACTCGGGCTCGCAGGCGAACATGGCGGCGTATCTCGCGCTGCTCGAGCCCGGCGATACGGTGCTCGCGATGCGGCCGGACCACGGCGGCCACCGTACGCACGGCGACGCGGCGAACTTTTCCGGCAAGCTCTACCGGATCGAGCATTACGGCGTCGACCCCGAGACCGGGCTCATCGACTACGACGCCGTGCGTGCCGCCGCCCGGCGCGTGCGGCCGAAGCTGATCGTCGCGGGTTACTCCGCTTACCCGCGCGTCGTCGACTGGAGCGAGTTCCGGCGGATCGCGGACGAGGTCGGTGCACGCCTCCTCGCCGACATGGCGCACGTCGCGGGGCTCGTCGCGGCGGGCCTGCACCCGAGCCCGGCCGGCATCGCCGACGTGATCACGACGACGACGCACAAGACGCTGCGCGGCCCGCGCGGCGGCATGATCCTCGCGGACGACGCGGCGCTCGGCCGGCGCCTCGACGCGGCCGTGTTCCCGGGCGTGCAGGGCGGGCCGCTGATGCACGTGATCGCCGGAAAGGCCGTCGCGCTCCACGAGGCGGCGCAGCCCGAGTTCCGCGCGTACCAGGCCGAGGTGCTCGCCAACGCGCGGCGGCTCGGCGAGCGGCTCGCCGCGCACGGGCTCGTCGTCGCGACCGGCGGCACGGACACCCACATGCTGCTCGTCGCGGTCGAAGGCGCGCGCGCGGACGCGGCGGAGCTCGAGGCCGCGCTCGAGCGGGCACACATCGCGGTGAACGGCGTGACGCTCCCGGGACGCGACGGCCTGCGGCCCGCGCTCAGGCTCGGCACGCCCGCCGTGACGACGCGCGGCTTCGGCGCGACGGAGATCGAGACGGTCGCCGACTGGCTCGCCGACGTCGTCGACCGGCCGGGCTCGGCGGACGTCGCGGCCCGCGTACGGGAGGGCGCTCGGGAGCTGCTTGCGCGATTTCCCGTCTATCGGTAGGCCGGAAGTTGGGGCCGGAAATTGGGGTCAGAGCCCTTTTCCGTTGGAAAGTGAAAATTGGGGTCAGAGCCCTTTTTCGTTGGAAACGGCTTTGACCTCGATTACGGCTTTGACCTCGATTAAGGCTCTGACCTCGACTAAAGAAAAAGGGCTCTGGCCTCGAGAAGAAAAGGGCTCTGCCCCCGATTGAAGAAAACGGCTCTGGCCCCAAAACGGCTCTGCCCCCGATTGAGGAAAACGGCTCTGGCCCCAAATCTGGCCCGATTGAAGAAAACGGCTCTGATCCCCAAACGGCTCTGGCCCCGATTGAAGAAACGGCTCTGACCCCGGTTTTTCGAAGAAAAGGCTCTGACCCCGGTATTTCGGACCTCGATTGAAAAAAAGGGCTCTGACCCGGTTTTTCGCTGTGCCCCCGGTTTCTCGCTGACCCCGTTCCTCGAAAAAATCGGCTCCGACCATGCTCCGACCCCGGTTTTTCGGAGCGCCCGGACCCGCTGAAAAGGGCTCTGACCCGAATTTTTGCGACAATGTGTCAGACGCCTTTTTTCGTTCGAAAAAAGGTGTCTGACACAAGGGTTGCCGTCGAGATGCATTGCCCGTTCTGCAATCACGCCGACACGAAGGTCATCGACTCGCGGCTCGCCGGCGAGGGCCGGCAGGTGCGCCGGCGGCGCGAGTGCCTGAAGTGCGCGGAGCGCTTCACGACGTTCGAGACGCCCGAGCTCGTGATGCCGCACGTCGTCAAGCGCGACGGCCGCCGTGAGCCGTTCGACGAGGGCAAGCTCCGCAGCGGCATGCTGGCCGCGCTGCAGAAGCGGCCCGTGAAGACCGAGGACGTCGAGGCGAGCATCGAACGCACCATCCACCGCCTGCAGACGATCGGCGAGCGCGACGTGCCGAGCCGGCTGATCGGCGACATGGTCATGGAGGAGCTGCGCCGGCTGGACGAGGTCGCGTACGTGCGCTTCGCGTCGATCTATCGCAGCTTCCAGGACGTGACCGAATTCCAGGAAGAGATCCAGCGGCTCAAGGCGCTGACGGCCTATTCGAGCCGCGAGCAGATGTCGCTCTTGCCCGAAGAAGAAGACAAATCGTGAGCCGCGCCGACGATCATGCGTACATGGCCCGTGCGCTTCGGCTCGCCGAGCGCGCGCTCGGCACGACGGCGCCGAATCCGGCGGTCGGCTGCGTGCTCGTCCGCGACGGACGGATCGTCGGCGAAGGGTACACGCGGCCGCCGGGCGGGCCGCATGCCGAGGTCGTCGCACTGCAGGCGGCGGGCGAGGACGCGCGCGGCGCGACGGCTTACGTCAGCCTCGAGCCGTGCGATCACACGGGCCGCACCGGTCCGTGCACGCGTGCGCTGATCGACGCAGGAATAGCGCGCGTCGTCTGCGCGGTGCTCGATCCGAACCCGATCGCGGGCTCCGGCCTCGACCGGCTCCGCGCGGCCGGCATCGACGTCGAGGTCGGCGTGCTCGAGGCGCAGGCGCGCGCGCTGAACCGCGGCTTCTTCGCGCGGATGACGCGCGGCCGTCCGTGGGTGCGCAGCAAGCTCGCGGCGAGCCTCGACGGACGGACCGCGCTCGCGAACGGCGCGAGCCAGTGGATCACGGGGCCCGCCGCGCGCAGCGACGTGCATCGGTTTCGCGCGCGTGCCGGCGCGATCCTGACCGGGATCGGCACGGTGCTCGCCGACGACCCGCGCCTCACGGCGCGGCCGTCCGCGAAGCCCGATCTCGCGCCGGCGAACGACGGCGCCGCGGGGCAGGCGCCCGCGACGACGTCGCCGACGGCGCCCGGCTCGCCGTCGCCGTCCGCGACCGTGCCTACCGGGGCGACCGCGCCTGCCGCCGCGACCGCGCCTGCCGCCGTGACCGCGCCTGCCGCCGCGACCGCGCCGACTGCCGCGACCGCTCCGACCCCAGCCTCGCCGCGCGGACCGCTGCGCGCGATCGTCGACGCGAAGCTCGCGACCCCGCCGACCGCGAAGACGCTGCACGAGCCCGGCGACGTCGTGATCTTCACGACCGCGGCGGACGACGCAATCGCGGCGTGGCGCGAGCGGCTCCACGCGGCCGCGCGCGTCGAGGTCGTGCGCGTCGCGGGACGCGAGCGCTGCGACCTCGTCGACGTCGTCGAGCGCCTCGCGGTCCTCGACGTGAACGACGTCTGGGTCGAGGCGGGGCCGGCGCTGAACGGCGCGCTGCTCGAGCGCGGGCTGATCGACGAGCTCGTCCTCTACCTCGCGCCGCACCTGCTCGGCGATACCGCGCGCGGCCTCTTCTCGCTCGCGACGCTCGAGTCGCTCGACGACCGCGTGCGGCTCGCGATCGACGACGTCCGGCGGATCGGCGACGATTTGCGTATCATCGCGCGGCCCGTTGCCCGTTGAGCCGGCCGTCGCGATCGCGGCTCGCTCGTCGGCGCGGCGGCACATCGATGCGCCGGCCGCCGGACGCGGCCGCGGCGCTTACCGGAGTGGCTCGATGTTCTCGGGAATCGTCAAAGGCGTCGGTCGCGTGCTCGCGGTCGAGGAGCGAGGCGGCGATCGCCGCCTGACGATCGGCTTCGCCGGCACGCCGATCGCCCCGCCTTCGATCGGCGCGAGCATCGCCGTCAACGGCGCGTGCCTGACCGCGGCCGCCGTTGGCGCCGATCGCTTCGAGGCCGACGTCTCTCGCGAGACGCTGTCGGTCACGACGCTCGGCCTGCTCGAGCCCGGCGCCCGCGTGAACCTCGAGCCGTCGCTCGCGCTCGGCGAGCCGCTCGACGGGCACCTCGTCAGCGGGCACGTCGACGGCGTCGCGCGCGTCGCCGCGATCGAGCCGTCGGCCCGCTCGCTCGTCGTCGGGATCGACCTGCCGCCCGGGCTCGCGCGCTACGTCGCGCGCAAGGGCTCGATCGCGGTCGACGGCGTGAGCCTGACCGTGAACGAGATCGCGGGCGAGCGCATGAGCGTCAACATCGTGCCGCATACGCGCGACGCGACGATCATCGGGCACTACGGGCCGGGCACGCCGGTCAACGTCGAGGTCGACCTGCTCGCCCGCTACGTCGAGCGGATGCTCCAACGGCCGTCTGCCGGCGACGGGGCTCGGTGACCGGCAGCTCGTGACCGTCGCGCTGCTGCTCGTCGCCGGCCTCGCGCTGCTCGTCGTCGGCGCGGAGCTGCTCGTGCGCGGCGCCGTGCGGACGGCCGAATGCTTCGGCGTGTCGCCGCTCCTGATCGGGCTCACGCTCGTCGGCTTCGGCACGTCGACGCCCGAGCTCGTGACGAGCGTGCAGGCCGCGCTCGTCGGCTCGCCCGGCATCGCGGTCGGCAACATCGTCGGCTCGAACATCGCGAACGTCCTGCTGATCCTCGGCGTGGCGGCGCTGATCATGCCGATCGCGGTCGAGAGCCGGGCGCTTCGGCGCGACGGCGCCGTCCTGCTCGGCGTGTCGCTGCTGTTCGCCGCCGTCGCGTTCTCGTTCGGCCTCGCGCGCGGCGTCGGCGTCGTGTTCGTCGCGGCCCTCGCCGCGTACGTCGCGTATGCGTATCGGCAGGAGCGGACCGTCGGCGACGGCCATACGGCCGCGTTCGAGCGCGCGGAGGCGGTCGCGGCGATCGACCCGGCGCTTCAGCCGTGCTGCCGGCCGTCGCGCCCGTTGGCCGCCGTGATCGGCCACGTCGCGCTCGCGATCGTGGGTCTCGCGATCGTCGTCGTCGGCGGCCGCGTGCTCGTCGGCGCGGCCGTCGACCTCGCGCGCGTCGTCGGGATCTCCGAGGCGGTCATCGGGCTCACGATCGTCGCGATCGGGACCTCGATGCCCGAGCTCGTGACGTCGCTCGTCGCCGCCGTGCGCCGGCACAGCGACGTCGCGATCGGCAACGTGCTCGGCTCCAACATCTACAACCTGTTGGGGATCGGCGGGCTGACCGCGCTGATCAGCCCTACGCCGGTCCCCGAGCAGATCGCGCGCACCGACGTGCCGTTCATGCTCGGGATCACCGTGCTGCTGGTGTGGTTCGCATCGACGGAGAAGCGCCTGAGCCGGACCGAAGGCGCGATCTTCCTCGCCTTCTACGCGGGGTACGTTGCGTATCTGATCGCCGCGTGAGCCCGGTGCCGGGCGGCGCCGGACGGCTTGCGCCGCGCGAGTCGATGCGGCCCGCCCTAGGGCCGGGAGTGGGCTTCGGGTCGGCGTCCCGCGAGCAGCCGCCGCGGATTCGCGGTAGTCTTTCCGTTTCCGATCGTCCGCCAGAGCCATGATCACACGCGCGCCCGCCGACTCCGTGCGGCCCGACTTCGACAGGGTCGAGGACATCATCGCCGCGATCCGCGACGGAGAGATGGTCGTGATCCTCGACGACGAGGATCGCGAGAACGAGGGCGACCTCGTGATGGCCGCGACGAAGGTGCGTCCGGAGCACATCAATTTCATGGCCCGCTACGCGCGCGGGCTGATCTGCCTCACGCTGACGCGCGCCCGCTGCGAGCAGCTGCGCCTGCCGCTGATGGTCGGCGGCACGAACGAGCGGCGCAGCACGAACTTCACGGTGTCGATCGAGGCGGCCGAAGGCGTGACCACGGGCATCTCGGCCCACGACCGCGCCAGGACGATCCGCGCCGCGGTCGCGCCCAACGCGCGGCCCGAGGACCTGGTCCAGCCGGGACACATCTTCCCGCTGATGGCACAGCCCGGCGGCGTGCTGACGCGCGCGGGGCACACGGAAGCGGGCTGCGACCTGACGCGCCTCGCGGGGCTCGAGCCCGCGGCCGTGATCGTCGAGATCCTGAGCGAGGACGGCACGATGGCCCGCCGCGACGAGCTCGTCGCGTTCGCGCGCCGGCACGGGCTGCGCATCGGCACGATCGCCGACCTGATCAAGTACCGCCTCGAGAAAGAGGAGTCGGTCCAGGCGATCAGCGAGCTCGAAGTCGAGACGGAGTTCGGGCCTTTCCGCATGGTGTGCTTCGAGGACCACGTGTATCGCACCGTGCATCTCGCGCTCGTGCGCGGCCGCATCGATCCGGAGACGCCGACGCTCGTGCGCGTGCATCGCCAGGAAACGCTGGCCGACGTGATCGGCGTCAGGAACGAGCGGCTCGGCTGGCCGCTGCGCGACGCGATGCGGCGGATCGCGGAGCACGGGCACGGCGTCGTCGTGCTGCTGCGGCACGAGGAGTCGCCGCGCGACCTGATGCGGGTCGTGAAGGAGCTCGGCGAGCCGGTCGACGAGGTCGTCGTGCGGCGCGAGCGCGTGATGGACTTGCGGACGATCGGCATCGGCGCGCAGGTGCTGCGCGCGCTCGGGGTGCGGCGCATGCGCGTCCTGTCCGCGCCGAAGAACATGCACGGGCTCTCGGGATTCGGTCTCGAGGTCGTCGAATACGTGAAATAAAGGGGATCGGACGAACGCCATGGACGAGCGGGTCAAGGTCGTCGAAGGTACGTACAGCGCACGCGGCTTGCGCTTCGCGGTAATCGCGTCGCGCTTCAACGAGTTCATCGTCGAGCGTCTCGTCGACGCGGCTGTCTCCACGCTCGTGAAGCACGGCGCGGAGCCGGGCGACATCGACGTCGTGCGCGTCCCGGGCGCGTTCGAGATTCCCTTGGCGCTCAAGAAGCTCGCGGCGGCCCGCCGCCACGATGCGCTGATCGCGCTCGGCTGCGTGATCCGCGGCGCGACGCCGCATTTCGACTACGTCGCCGGAGAGGCGGCGGCAGGCATCGCGCGCGTGTCGCTCGAGCACGAGGTGCCGATCGGGTTCGGGCTCCTCACCGTCGACACGATCGAGCAGGCGGTCGAGCGGGCCGGCACGAAGGCCGGCAACAAGGGCGCGGACGCCGCGCTGACGGCGATCGAGATGGCGACCCTCGTCCGCAAGCTGCAGCAGTAGCCGGTCGTGACCGAAAGCGGAAGCGGCGGGCGACCGACTCGCGGCGGGGGCGCCGCGCGGGCACGGCAGCTGGCCCGCGAGCTGCTCGTCAAGGCGCTCTATCAGTGGCAGATCGCCGGGCACGACGTCGTCGAGCTCGAGCGGCAGTTCTCGCAGACGCCCGAGTTCGCGAAGAGCGACCGCGTCTACTTCAGGACGGTGCTCGGTCTCGCGGTCGAGGAGGCGCCCGTCTTCGATCGCGCGATCGCGCGCTTCGCGGCGCGCTCGCTCGAGCAGCTCGACGCGGTCGGCCGCTCGATCCTGCTGCTCGCGCTGACGGAGCTGAAGCACAGGCCCGACGTGCCGACGAAGGTCGTGATCAACGAGGCCGTCGAGCTCGCGAAGCGCTACGGCGCCGCCGAGAGCTTTCGCTTCGTCAACGCGGTGCTCGACAAGGCCGCGAAGTCCGAGGGCTTCCGCGGGAGCTCTGGCGCATGACGGCACGATGAACGAGTTCGAGATCATCCGCCGCTATTTCACGCGCCCTCCGCGCGATCCCGCCGTGCTCGTCGGCGTCGGCGACGACGCGGCCGTGCTCGCGGTCGACGGGCGGATCGCCGTCACGGTCGACACGCTGCTCGAAGGCGTGCACTTCCTGCCGGACGCGCCGCCCGACTCGATCGGGCATCGCGCGCTCGCGGTCAGCCTGAGCGACGTCGCGGCGATGGGCGCGCGGCCCCGCTGGGCGACGCTCGCGCTGACGCTCCCCGACGCCGACGCCGCGTGGCTCGAGGCGTTCGCCGCGGGTTTCTTCGCGCTCGCGGACCGTTACGGCGTGACGCTCGTCGGCGGCAACCTGACGCGCGGGCCGCTCGCGATCACCGTCGAGGTCACCGGCGACTTCCCGGGCGGCGCGCCCGCGCTGACGCGGGCCGGCGCGCGGAGCGGCGACGACGTGTACGTGACCGGGACGCTCGGCGACGCGGCAGGCGGGCTCGCGCGGCTCGCCGCGTCCGGCCGCGACGTGCGCGCCGCGGCCGCGCACGGCTTGCGAGCGGCGGCCGGACACGCGTGGCGAGCCGCGGCCGGACCCGACGGGCGAGGCGCGGAGCGGGCCGAAGCGGGCCCCGAGGCCGTGCTCGTCGAGCGCTACCTCCGGCCGACGCCGCGCGTCGACGCGGGACGCGCGCTCGCGGGCCTCGCGACCGCCGCGATCGACCTCTCGGACGGTCTCGCGTCCGATCTCGCGCATGTCTGCGACGCGAGCGGCTGCGGCGCCGAGATCGACGTCGAGTCGCTGCCGCTGTCCGCGGCACTCGAGGCGGTGTTCGACGCGGACGACGCGCTCAAGCTCGCGCTCTCGGGCGGAGACGACTACGAGCTCTGCTTCACGGCGCCGCCGGACGCGCGGGAGCACGTCGCCGACGCGCTCGCGGCGTGCGGGACGCCGGTGCGCCGGATCGGCCGGATGACCGACGCGCGGGGCATCGAGTGGCGCCGCGGTGCGCTCGACATCTCGCCGCGGGCGGGCTATCTCCACTTCGAATGAGCGGATGAGCCTCACGTGGCGGAGATGAGCGACGCGCGCGTCCGTCCGTCCCTGCGCGATCCCGTGCAGTGGATCGCGACCGGCTTCGGCGCGGGGCTCGCGCCGCGCGCGCCGGGCACGGCCGGCACGGCCGTCGCGCTCGTGCCGGCGTGGCTGATGCTCGACCTGCCGCTCGCGCTCCGGATCGCGATCGTCGCGGCGCTCTTCGTCGTCGGGATTTTCGTCTGCGGCGCGAGCGCGCGCAGAGTCGCGACGCACGATCACCCGTCGATCGTCTTCGACGAGATCGTCGGGTTCCTCGCCGCGACGCTCGTGCTGGCCGACCGCGCGCTGTGGCTCGTCCCGGCGTTCCTTCTCTTTCGACTTTTCGACATCTGGAAGCCCTGGCCCATACGCGATCTGGATCACAGACTCGCCGGAGGGCTGGGCATTATGCTCGATGACCTGATGGCAGGCGTGTATGCAGCGGTGTGTCTCGAGGCGCTGCGCCTCCTGCTGACGCAGTGACGCCCGTAGCTATCGGTCCACTCGAGTACATGGCGCAGCCAAATTCCGCTCCCGGCGCGGGGAAACGCCCGGCTCCCCGCGTGCCGGAACGCATCGGCAAGTACCTCGTGATCAACGAGGTCGGTCAAGGCAGCACCGGCCGGGTGTTCCTGTCGCACGATCCCTATTACGGGCGCGACGTCGCGATCAAGCTGTACAACCTCGAGGGCGAGGAGGACGAGCAGCGCGCCCGCGTGACGCGCAAAATGTTCTTCAACGAGGCGCAGATGGTCGGGCGCCTGCAGCATCCGAACATCCTGCCGATCTACGACGCGGGCGAGGAGAACGGCAGCTACTACGTCGTGACCGAGCACGTGCACGGCGCGCGCACGCTCGCCGCGTACTGCAAGCCCGACAACCTGCTCCGGATCGACGACGTCGTCGAGATCATCTTCAAATGCGCGAAGGCGCTGCACTACGCGCATAGCCGCGGCGTGATCCACCGCGACATCAAGCCGAGCAACATCATGCTGACGCTCGACAACGACGTCAGGATCATCGACTTCGGCATCGCGATCGTGAAGGACTCGACGGTCTCGCGGATCGAGGGCATCGCGGGCTCGCCGAGCTACATGTCGCCCGAGCAGGTGCAGTCCGCGGAGATCACTCCGCGCTCCGACCTCTACTCGCTCGGCGCGGTCATGTACGAGCTCCTGACCGGTTACCGGCCGTTCCGCGCGAACAACCTGAGCCGGCTGCTGCACCAGATCGTCTACGCGACGCCGCCGCCGCTGCACACGCTGCGCGAGGAGATCTCCGAGGAGATCGAGGACGTCGTGTCGACCGCGCTCCGCAAGGAGCCCGAGCAGAGGTTCGCGAACGGGCTCGAGTTCGCCGCGGCGTTGACGCGCGTCTTCCAGACGCTGCGCACGCAGTCCGACCGGATCGACAAGCAGGCGCAGTTCGAGCAACTGCGGAAGCTCCGCTTCTTCCACGAGTTCTCGCACGCCGAGATCTGGGAGGTGCTGCGCGCGAGCGAATGGCGGGAGTTCCGCGACGGCGACGAGATCATCCGCGAGGGCGACCTCGACGACCGCTTCTACATCATCGTGTCGGGCGAGGTCTCGGTGCGCTCCGGCCGCCGCGTCGTCGGCGTCCTCGGCGACGGCGACTGCTTCGGCGAGACGAGCTACGTGCGGGGCGCGCGCCGCACGGCGACGATCACCGCGATCGGCTCGGTCACGTTGATGACCGTGAGCTCGACGCTGCTCGAGCAGGCGTCGACGTCGTGCCAGCTGCGCTTCAACAAGGTCTTCCTGAGGGCCCTGATCGAGCGCCTGCAAGGCGCGCAGAACGCGACGTAGGACAGGCTGCCCGCTCCTATTCCTTCGGCGGCTCGAACGGCACGGGCTCGGCGTCCTCGGTCTTCTTCAGCAGGATCTCGACCTTCTGCTCCGCGTCCTTCAGCGCCGCCTGGCACTCGCGCGTGAGCTTGACGCCGCGCTCGAACTCCTTGAGCGCCTCCTCGAGCGACAGGTCGCCGCTCTCGAGCCGCTCGACGAGCGACTCGAGCTCCTCGAGCGACTTCTCGAGGCTGCCGAGGCTGTTATCCGATTCCGTCATGTGCCATCGTCGTCAGGGCCGAAGTCCGCGCACGGTACAGGACCGGTGCCGTGAGGGTCAAACGACCCGAAAAAGTGTCAAACACCTTTGCGGCGACGGGGCCGCTCCCTTGTTGACAGCCCAGGAACGCAAGACTACCTTATCGGATATTTTAGACTTAGTCTAAATCGCCGGCGCGGAGCATTCTCCGCAGCCGGGCGGCTCATCGGCTTCGTCGCAAACCATTGTAGGTCAGGAGGATTTCCGACATGGAACTGAAAGGCAGCAAGACCGAGCAGAACCTGAAGGACGCGTTCGCGGGCGAATCGCAGGCGAACCGCCGGTACCTCTACTTCGCGGCCAAGGCGGACGTCGAAGGCTACAACGACGTCGCTGCCGTGTTCCGCTCGACCGCCGAGGGCGAGACCGGCCACGCGCACGGGCACCTCGAGTATCTCGAGGCGGTCGGCGACCCGGCGACCGGCCTGCCGATCGGCGCGACCGCCGCGAACCTGAAGGCGGCGATCGCCGGCGAAACGCACGAGTACACCGACATGTACCCGGGCATGGCGAAGACCGCGCGCGAGGAGGGCTTCGACGAGATCGCCGACTGGTTCGAGACGCTCGCGAAGGCCGAGCGCTCGCACGCGAACCGGTTCCAGAAGGCGCTGGACGCGCTCGACGGTTAATGCCTTGAGCCCGGGCGGCGGCGCCGTGCTCCGCGCCGCCGCCCGTTTCGATCCCGCACTACGTCCTGTTGTCGGAGTCCGGCTCCCGGCCCGGGAGCGCGGACAGGAGGCATATCGCGGATGAGCGAAGTCAAGCCGCCGGCCGGTGGGGGCATCAGGAAGGGCGCTCCCGTCGAAGGCCGCAGGGAAGGGAGTCTCGAGGCGCCGACGCGTCATCCGCTCGACTGGCGCTCGCCCGAGTTTACGGCCGACGGGCCACTCTACGCCGAGCTCGAGCGGATCTTCGAGATCTGTCACGGCTGCCGGCGCTGCTTCAGCCTGTGCAACGCGTTCCCGACGCTGTTCGACGCGATCGACGAGTCGGACACCGGCGAGCTCGACGCCGTGCCGCGCGAGGTGTACTGGAAGGTCGTCGACCACTGCTACCTGTGCGACATGTGCTACATGACGAAGTGTCCGTACGTGCCGCCGCACGAGTGGAACGTCGACTTCCCGCACCTGATGCTGCGGGCCAAGTACAAGCGCTTCAAGGACGGCGCGCCGGTCTCGTTCCGCGACCGGATGCTCGCCTCGACGGACGCCGTCGGCCGCCTTGCCGGGATCCCGGTCGTCGCCGAGACGGTCAACGCGGTCAATTCGACGAAGTGGGGCCGCAAGCTCCTCGAATCGACGCTCGGCGTCGATGCCGAGGCGCCGGTGCCGAAATACGCGGCGAAGAGCGCGCGTCGGCGGCTCAAGGACAAGATCGGCCGCAAGGACGTCGTCGCGGAGCCCGCCGGCGAGACGCGCGGCAAGGTGCTCGTGTTCTCGACGTGCTACGGCCGTCACAACAAGCCGAAGCTCGTCGAGGATCTCGTCGCCGTGTTCGAGCACAACGGCATCCCGACGGCGCTGCCGACGAAGGAGCGCTGCTGCGGGATGCCGAAGTTCGAGATGGGTGATCTCGAGTCCGTCGAGAAGCTGAAGGAGCAGAACGTCCCCGAGCTCTACCGCTGGGTGCAGGAGGGCTGGGATCTCACGTCCGTGATTCCGTCCTGCGTGCTGATGTTCAAGCAGGAGCTGCCGCTGATGTATCCGGATGACCCCGAGGTCACCGCGGTGCGCGACGCGTTCTACGATCCGTTCGAGTACCTGATGATCCGGCACCGGCACGGCAAGCTCCGCACGGATTTCAAGCAGCCGCTCGGCAAGATCGCGTACCAGGTGCCGTGCCATCAGCGCGTGCAGAACATCGGCCTGAAGACCCGCGACGTGCTGCAGCTCGTGCCGGGCACCGAGGTGCAGGCGTTCGAGCGGTGCTCGGGCCACGACGGCACGTATGCCGTCAAGAAGGAGTACGGCGCGACGTCGCGCAAGATCGGCCGGCCGGTCGCGCGGCAGGTCGACAACGCGAAGGCGGATCACTTCATCAGCGACTGCCCGATGGCCGCCGAGCAGATCGCGGCGCTCGCGGAGTCCGCGACGGCGGCCGGCCCGCTCGAGCTCCTGCGGCAGGCATACGGGATATAGGCACGAAAATCGGATGGGACACCTTTCCCGGCGGACGGTGTCGAACAGGTTTTTCCACGGAGCGGCGACATGGAAGCTCTGAAGGTCAGCGATCTCTACAGCCTCGAGCAGTACCACAAGATCCGCAGCGAGTTCCGCGCGAAGGTGCTCGAGCACAAGAAGCACCGCCAGGTCGCGCTCGGTCCGAATGCGACGC
The DNA here is from genome assembly GCA_036381515.1 of Gammaproteobacteria bacterium. Lineage (GTDB taxonomy): Bacteria > Pseudomonadota > Gammaproteobacteria > Steroidobacterales > Rariloculaceae > ZC4RG20. Next base: position 40,412 of record DASVCR010000089.1, read on the forward strand.
TCTATTTCGAGGACCGGCTGACGATGCAGTATCAGGTCCAGGAGATGCTTCGCATCGAGCGGATCTTCGAGTCCGAGGCGATCGAGGAGGAGCTCCAGGCCTACAATCCGCTGATCCCGGACGGCAGCAACTTCAAGGCGACGTTCATGATCGAGTTCCCGGACGTCGAGGAGCGGCGCAAGGCGCTCGTCCGCTTCGCCGGGATCGAGGACGACCTCTATCTCGAGGTCGACGGGGTCGGCCGCGTCGCGGGGATCGCCGACGAGGATCTCGAGCGCACCGAGGAAGGGAAGACCTCGGCCGTGCATTTCGTCCGCTTCGAGCTGTCGCCCGAGATGAAGGATGCGGTCAAGCGCGGCGCTTCGTTCAAGTTCGGCTGCGAGCATCCGGAGTACCGGTACGAGACGGTCGTCCCGGAGACGACCGCCGAATCGCTGAGGCGCGATCTCGACTGACCGTCCCGCCGCCGCGTCCGTCGGCCGAAGCGTAATATCCCGCATTCGGGGCGGAATGCTTCGATAGCGGAACGTCGTCTGCCGCCCACGTCGGCCGCTCGAAGGCAGGGGGCCTTGCTCCGTCAAACGGCGTCGAAGCCGACGATCCGCTGGACGCAGATCGCCGAGAGTCCCGACGTCCGCGAGCGGGCACGCAGAGCTCGACGGAAATGCATAGAATGCGGGGCCACCCATTTCCGACCGGGGAGACCGTCGATGCGCGCAATTCGAGGTGCTAGGGCTCTCGTCATGCTTCCGTTCGTAGGGATCACGGCGCATGCCGACGGTCCGGCGCCGGTCCGGCTCGATCCGGACAAGCTCGCCGGCATTGGGCTCACGTCCGTGCCGGGCACGGCGTACGAGGACATCAAGGTCGAAGGCGAGCTCGAATTCCGCGTCGCGACGCTCTTCGCCGGCGAGGAGCTCAACGTCTCGGTCTTCGAATCGACGCCGGCGAAGACCGACCATCGGACGCGTCCCCTCGACGTCGACGAGTTCGTCTACGTGCTGAGCGGCAAGCTGATCCTCACGGAGCAGGACGGCACGGTGCACGAGCTCACGCCGGGCCAGGCCGTCGTCCTGCCGCGCGGCTACGACGGCACGTGGGAGATGCAGGGCAACTATCGGGAGATCGCGATCGTCATCGCGAAGTAGCTCGCCTCGCCCTTCCGCGTCGCGCCGCGTTGATCGCGCGGGGCACGTGTCTTGCACGCCAGCCTCCACCGAGGCGCCGGTCGCGACGGACCGAAGGAGAGGAGGGGATGTCGACCACGATGAGCGTGCGCGCGCTCCGCGCGGATCCCGAAGAGCGCTCGGGCTGGGGCTGGTGGGTCGCGCTGGGCGTCCTGCTGCTGATCGCGGGCCTGCTCGCGCTCGGCAATCTCCTTATCGCGACGGCGGCGTCGGTGTTCTTCGTCGGCGCGATGATGATCGTCGGGGGCATTGCGGAGATCGCCTTCGCGTTCTCATACCGGGGGCGGTGGGGACGCTTCGTTCTGTGGCTGTTGCTCGGCCTGCTCTATGTCGCCGCCGGCTTCGTCACGTTCAGGAACCCGGCGCTCGCGACGGCCGTGCTCACGCTCGTGCTTGCCGCATCGCTCGTCGCGGTCGGCATTCTGAAGATCGCCGCCGGCCTCGGATCGCGACACGTGAAGGGCAGGGGCTGGCTGATCGTCTCCGGCGTGCTGACGTTGATCCTCGGCGGGATCATCGCGGCCGGCTGGCCGGTGAACAGCTTGTGGGTGCTCGGCCTCTTCCTCGCGATCGATCTGCTGTTCGCCGGGATCGCGTACGTGGGACTCGGTGCCGCGATCAGAAGCGCGCCGGCGCGCGCTGTCTGATGTCTCCTCGACGGGCGCAAGGCGTCGGCGGCGTGCTCGGACGCCGCGAATCCGCTCGGCAATCAGGCAACGATCGTAGCGCGTGTTCGTTCGAGTCCTCTCGCTGCCGCCGATAGAGTCGTTGCCGTAGCACGAGCTGCCCGCACGGCGGCGCCGCGCGAAACCGCGCCCGGCACGTGTCTCTGAAAAATGGTGTCTGACACAATTTTTCGGGCGGACACCATCGTTCAGGCGCGTGAACGGCGGGGGCGATCCAAGCTACAATCGCCGCGCGCAATCACTGCCCCCGGCCGGACGGCCGGAACGGAATTCAATGAGCAAGAGTTATCTCGCTGCCGACATCGAAGTGTTGAGCGGCCTGGAGCCCGTGCGGCGCCGGCCCGGCATGTACACGGACACGCAGCGTCCGAACCACCTCGCGCACGAGGTCATCGACAACAGCGTCGACGAGGCGATCGCGGGCTACGCGAAGCGGATCGAGGTCAACGTTTACAAGGACGGGTCGCTCGAAGTCATCGACGACGGCCGCGGAATGCCGGTCGACATCCATCCGCAGGAGAAGATCCCGGGCGTCGAGCTGATCCTCACGAAGCTGCATGCGGGCGGCAAGTTCTCGAACAAGAACTACCGCTTCTCGGGCGGCCTGCACGGCGTCGGCGTGTCGGTCGTGAACGCGCTGTCGAAGAACCTCGAGGTGTGGATCCGCCGCGACGGCAAGGAATACAACATGAGCTTCGCGAACGGCAAGCGCCGCTCGAAGCTCGAGGTCGTCGGCAAGGTGCCGAAGAACCAGGCCGGCACGACCGTTCGCTTCTGGCCGGATCCGAAGTATTTCGATAACCCGACGTTCTCGATCACGCGGCTCAAGCAGGTGCTGCGCGCGAAGGCCGTGCTCTGTCCCGGGCTCGAGGTCGTGCTGAACGTCGAGAAGCCGGAGGAGCATCACCGCTGGCAGTACAGCGCGGGGCTCGAGCAGTACCTGAAGGAATGCCTCGAGGGCGCGGAATGGCTGCCGGCGGAGCCGTTCTCGGGAAGCCTCGAGGGCAAGCGCGAGGCGGTCGAATGGGCGGTCGTCTGGCGCACCGACGGCGAGCCGCCGGTCAACGAGAGCTACGTGAACCTCGTGCCGACCGTGCAGGGCGGCACGCACGTGAACGGCCTGCGCGGCGGGCTGACGGAGGCGCTGCGCGAGTACTGCGAGTTCCGCAATCTGCTGCCGCGCGGCGTGCGGCTCACGCCGGAGGACGTCTGGGAAGGCGTGAGCTTCGTGCTGTCCGTGAAGATGGAGGATCCGCAGTTCGCCGGCCAGACGAAGGAGCGGCTCGGCTCGCGCGAGATCGCGGCATTCGTCGCGGGCGTCATCAAGGACAGCTTCTCGTTGTGGCTGAACCAGCATCCCGAGACCGGCGACGAGATCGCGCAGCTCGCGATCGCGAACGCGCAGCATCGGCTGAAGACCGCGAAGAAGGTCGTGCGCAAGCGCATCGTGTCGGGCCCGGCGCTGCCGGGCAAGCTCGCGGACTGCACGTCGCAGGAGCCGCATCGCAGCGAGCTCTTCCTCGTCGAGGGCGATTCCGCCGGCGGCTCCGCGAAGCAGGCGCGCGATCGCGAGACGCAGGCCGTGATGCCGCTGCGTGGCAAGATCCTGAACACGTGGGAGGTCGATGCCGCCGAGCTCCTCGCGTCCCAGGAGGTGCACAATATCGCGGTCGCGCTCGGCGTCGATCCCGGCTCCGACAAGCTCGACGGCCTGCGCTACCACAAGATCTGCATCCTCGCCGACGCGGACTCGGACGGCCTGCATATCGCGACGCTGCTCTGTGCGCTGTTCCTGAAGCATTTCCGTCCGCTCGTCGAGGCGGGGCACGTCTACGTCGCGATGCCGCCGCTCTACCGCATCGACGTCGGCAAGGACGTCTACTACGCGCTCGACGACGCGGAGCGCGATCTGATCCTCGATCGCATCGAGGCGGAGCACAAGAAGGGCAAGGTCTCGGTCACCCGCTTCAAGGGACTCGGCGAGATGGATCCCGCGCAGCTTCGCGAAACGACGATGGCGCCCGATACGCGGCGGCTCGTGCAGCTCACGGTCGACGGCAACGATAACGCGGATCAGATCCTCGACATGCTGCTCGCGAAGAAGCGCGCGGCCGACCGCCGCGAGTGGCTGCAGCAGAAGGGCAATCTGGCCGATGTCGTCGTGTGATAGCCCTGTCGTTACGTTGAGGGCATCGCACGGCGTTGCATTAAGCGCCTCGCACGGAACGCGTCGGCGTATTGCCTTCCTCGAGACACGCCGGAAGAGCGTCCCTGCGGCTCGCGTGCGGCCATCCCTGGCCGCACACGGTCTCGAGGAAGGCAATACGCCGGCACGTTCCGTGCGATGCCCTCAATGAACGACAGAAAAGCACCGCGCAACCCTAAACCGGGGGCGCTGACAACGGAACCGAGATGAGAGAACAGGAACTCGACTTCGAAGGCACCGAGCGCCTGCCGCTCGCCGTCTTCACCGAGAAGGCGTACCTCGACTACTCGATGTACGTGATCCTCGACCGCGCGCTGCCGCACTTGGGCGACGGCCTGAAGCCGGTGCAGCGCCGGATCATTTATGCGATGAGCGACCTCGGCTTATCGGCGAGCGCGAAGCCGAAGAAGGCGGCGCGCACGGTCGGCGACGTCCTCGGCAAGTTCCACCCGCACGGTGACGCGGCGTGCTACGAGGCGATGGTCCACATGGCCCAGCCGTTCTCGTACCGCTATCCGATCATCGACGGGCACGGCAACTGGGGCTCGCAGGACGATCCGAAGTCGTTCGCCGCGATGCGCTATACCGAGGCGCGGCTCACGAGGTACGCGCAGACCCTGCTCGCCGAGCTCGAGCAGGGGACGGTCGACTGGGTGCCGAACTTCGACGGTACGCTCGAGGAGCCGTCGGTCCTGCCCGCGCAGCTGCCGAACCTGCTGCTGAACGGTACGAGCGGCATCGCGGTCGGCATGGCGACGGACATCCCGCCGCACAACCTGCGCGAGGTCGCGAAGGCGCTGATCCTGTTGCTCGACGAGCCGAACGCGACGCTCGGGCAGATCATGCGGCACATCAAGGGGCCGGATTTCCCGACCGGCGGCGAGCTCGTGTCGCCGCGCGACGAGCTCGTTCAGGTCTACAAGACGGGCTCCGGCACGCTGCGCCTGCGCGCGAAGTACGAGGTCGAGAACGGCGACATCGTGATCCGCGAGCTGCCGTTCCAGACGTCGGGCGCGAAGGTGCTCGAGCAGATCGCGGCACAGATGCGCGCGAAGAAGCTGCCGATGATGGAGGACCTGCGCGACGAGTCGGACCACGAGAGCCCGACGCGCCTCGTGCTGACGCCGCGCGGCAAGAACGTCGACGTCGAAGCGCTGATGAACCACTTGTTCGCGACGACGGATCTCGAGCGCACCATCCGCGTGAACCTGAACGTGATCGGCCTCGACGGCCGGCCGCGCGTGTACGACCTGAAGTCGCTGCTCGAGCAGTGGCTGTCGTTCCGCACCGAGACCGTGAAGCGGCGGCTCGCCCACCGCCTCGAGCGCGTGACGCGGCGGCTCCACATCCTCGACGGCCTCTTGATCGCGTACCTCAACATCGACGAGGTCATCCGGATCATCCGCACCGAGGACGAGCCGAAGCCCGTGCTGATGAAGCGCTTCAAGCTGACGGACGTGCAGGCCGAGGCGATCCTCGAGTTGAAGCTCCGCCACCTCGCGAAGCTCGAGGAGATGAAGATCCGGGGCGAGCAGAAGGAGCTCGCGGACGAGAAGGCGGATCTCGAGGCGACGCTCAAGTCGAAGGCGAAGCTCACGAAGCTGATGAAGAGCGAGCTCGAGGCGCTCGCCGAGACGCACGGCGACGCACGGCGCACGAAGATCGTCGAGCGGGCGGCCGCGCAGGCGATGTCCGAGGCCGAGCTCGTGCCGAGCGAGCCGGTGACCGTAATCCTTTCCGAGCGCGGCTGGGCGCGCGCGGCGAAGGGCCACGAGGTCGATCCCGAGGGGCTTTCGTACCGCTCGGGCGATCGTTTCCTCGCGTCCGCGCTAGGGCGCAGCAATCAGCTTGCCGTGTTCGTCGACAGCACGGGCCGCGCGTACAGCGTGAGCGCGCACGCGCTGCCGTCGGCGCGCGGGCAGGGCGAGCCGCTCTCCGGGTATTTCAATCCGCCGGACGGATCGAGCTGGCGCGCGGTGCTGACCGGGGCGCCGGAGGACAAGTGGGTCGTCGCGTCGTCCGCGGGCTACGGGTTCGTCGTGAAGCTCGAGGATCTTTACTCGCGCAACAAGTCCGGCAAGGCGGTGCTCAAGGTGCCGCAGGGCGCGTCCGTCGTGCCGGCCGCGCCTCTCGTCGTCGACGCCGAGTGGATCGCCGCGGCCTCGAGCGACGGCCGGCTCCTGATCTTCCCGCTCGAGGAGCTGCCGGAGATGCCGCGCGGCAAAGGCGTAAAGATCCTGAGCCTGCCGGCGAAGGAGCGCATCGAGCTCGTTGCGGTCGCGGCGTTCGCGGAAGGTCAGAATCTCAAGATCAGGTGCGGCGATCGCGTGATGACGCTTAAGCCGGACGATCAGAATCACTACGTCGGCGAGCGCGGGCGGCGCGGAGCGGCATTGCCGCGGAACTACCGGAAGGTGACGCGGATCACCGTGGAGTAGCGTCGCGCGAGCGGTCGTAGTGCGGCGCGAGTGCCTTGCGGCGTCCGTCACTTGGCGCCTGAAACTCGTCAAAGGGCGGGGAAACGGGGCTGGCGCGGGCCAGGTTATGGCAATACATACAGTATTGCCTGGACGTTTCGTGGAGCTTTGCGATGACGCCGAACGCCTCTCCCGAGCCGATTTCCCGTGAACGCTCGATCGACGAGCTGGACGCCGCGATCTGCAGTCTGGCACAGCAGCTGAATGCGCGGACGTATCAGTGGCTCGTGCTCGTGCGCGAGTTCGACGATCGGTTGGGCTGGGCGAAGTGGGGCTGCCGCAACTGCGCGGAGTGGCTTGCGTTGCGTTGCCAGCTGTCGCCTGCGGCAGCTCGCGAAAAAGTGAGGACGGCGCATGCGCTGCGCGAGCTGCCGCGCATCGCCGCCGCGTTCGCCGAGGGCCGCTTGTCGTACTCGAAGGCGCGCGCGTTGACGCGCGTCGCGAAGCGTCACAACGAGGACACGCTTCTTGCCTATGCGCTCGAGGTCAGCGCAGCTCAGGTCGAAGAGCGTTGCCGGGAGATGCGCAACGCAGACCCCGAGTCGGTATGCGACGCTCGCAGGGCCTGGGAGCGACGAGGGTTGAGGCTGCGTCGCGATCGGGTGCGCAACACGATGCGTATCACCGTCGAGGTGCCGCTCGTCGATGGTGAGGTGATCGCGCAGGCGCTCGAGCGGGCGATGCAGTGCGGCGAGGCGGCGAGCGGGCACGAGTTCATGCTGGACGAGGACCCGACGGAGGTCCGCGATTCCGCGGAAGCGCCGTGCACGGCGGGCAACGGGTGGTTCGCGCAGCAGGCGGATGCGCTGGTTGCGATCGCGAGAGCTTACGTTGCGGGCGGGACGGAGGCGGCAGAGGGCGCGTCCGTGGCCGACCACTATCAAGTCGTCGTGCACGTTGATGAATCGGCGCTGCGCGGCGAGGCGGGGCGCTCGGATTTGCCGATCGAGACCGTGAAGCGGCTCGGCTGCGACGCGAGTCTGGTCAGGATCATCGAGGACGAGCGCGGGAACCCGCTCGCCGTGGGACGCAAACGCCGCACGGCGCCGATTCCGCTGAAGCGCGCGCTGTGGGCGCGCGATCGGGGATGCACGTTCCCGGGCTGCCACCGTCGCCGCGTGGATGCTCATCATCTCGTCGACTGGGCGAAGGGCGGGGAGACGGGGCTCGACGACATGACGCTGCTTTGCCGCTACCACCACGTGCTCGTGCACGAAGGTGGGTTTGCGGTGTGGCGCGACGAGCGCGGCGAGCTCTGCTTCCGGCGGCCGGACGGGCGGATGATTCCGCGGGGCGGTTACCGCTGGGGCGACGCGATTAGCTCTCCCGATGGAGAGCGCGAGATTCCCGAGAGAAACGGCGCTTCCGCGGAAGTGCGCGAGCCGCGAGCGGACTACCGGGTCATCGCCTGCTAGTGCTCCTGCAGGACGACCTCCGCCTCCTGCAGGTAGTGTCCCTGCATGTAGCCCGCGCCGAGCTGGAACAGCACGGCCATCGTGTTCGCGTCTTCGACCCGCTCGGCGATCGTCGCGATCTTGCGTTTCTCGGCCGCCTTGATGAAGCCGCGCACCTTCTCCTGCAGCGCCGCGTTCGTCGCGAGGCCCTGCATCAGCGAGCCGTCGATCTTGAGGTACTGGATCGGCGTCTGCTGCAGCACGCGCATCGGGTCGCGGCCGATGCCGAAGTGCTCGATCGCGAACGAGAAGCCGTTCGCCTTGAGCTGCTCGGCGAGCGCGCGCGACTGCTTCAGGTACTGCGTGACGTCCTCTTCGCTCGCCTCGAAGCAGAGGCGGCCGGGCGAGAGGCCGGTCGACTGCACGAGCTTCACGAGCCAGTCGACTAGCGTCTGGTCGAGGATCGATTCGTACGACAGCTTCACGAACACGCAGTCCGGGTTCTGCCGGCGGCAGAAGTCGACCGATGCCGCGATGACCCAGCGGTCGATCGCGCGCAGCAGCTTGTTGCGGCGCGCGGCCGGGATGAAGTCCGCCGCTGCGACGTCGTCGCCCTGCTGATCGACCATGCGCAGCACCGTGTCGTACATCGTCTTGCGCTCGCCCGACAGGCTGACGATCGGCAGGTGCGCAAGCTTGAAGCGGTTCTCGACGAGCGCCGACTTGATCTGACTGACCCACAGCTCGTCGAAGCGCTGAATCCGCGTGCTCTCGTCCGACGTCTCCTCGAGCACGACCTGATTGCCGCCCCGTTGCCGCCCGCGCCGATTCGCCTTCTCGGCGTCCGCGATCAGCGCCTCGAGCCGCTCGGTCATCGGGCCCGCCTCGGCGATGCCGATCGTGCACGTCACCGAAAGCGTGCGGTGCGCGACCTCGAAGATGTGCTCCGCGATGCGCGCGACCGCGTGCTCCGCCCACGCCTCGATGTCTCGAAGCGTGCCGCGCTCGAGGAGTATCGCGAAGACGTTGCCGCCGAACCGGCCGCAAAGGTCCTTCGCGTTGACCGTGCCCCGCAGGATCTCCGCGATCGCGACGAGCAGATCCTCGCTCGCGAGCGGGCCGACCTCCTCCTCGATCTCGCCGAACTTGTCCGGCCGCACGTACGCGAGCGCGCGCACGCCGCCGCGCAGAGGCGTCTCGAGGCGCTTCGCGAGCATCTCGACGAAGCGGCGGCGGTGGTAAAGACCCGTCATCGGGTCCTTGTGCACGGTCGCCTCGACGAGCTCCTCGGGTGCCGTGCCGTCGGCGGTCTCGCGCGGCACGCTGAACTTGATCGCGGGCTCGCCGTCGTACGTGGTCTGCTCGAGCAGGAGCGACAGCTTCGACGACGATCCGTCGCCGTGCGTGCCGACGACGCTGAGCGCCTCGCCGGACCATTGGCCCTTCGCGCATGCGACGATCGCGCCCTTCAGCGCCGCATGACTGCCGGCGTCGAAAAAGTCCATCAGCGGCGCGTGAACCGCATCGTCGATGCCGCGGCCGAACAGGTCCGCCCACGCCTGGTTGGCCTCGACGATGATGCCCTCCTGCACGTAAGCGATCGCGTCGACCGCGCCCGCGAGGAAGGTCTTGAACTGATGCTTGTACTGCGTCGCGGAGAGCAGCGTGCGATTCAACGAGCGCTCGAGCCGGAACGCGCGCAGCTCGCGCGCGGCGACGGCGGCGAGCCGTGCCCTGGAGCCGACCGACACGAGATCCTGCGCGCCGGCCGCGAGCACGTCGGCGATCGCGGCCTCGTCGACCTTCGAGCGGACGACGAGCAGCGGGATGGCGCCTTCGGCTTGCTGGCGCAGCTTCGCGATTTCCGCGACCGGCGTCTGAAACCGGTCGGCGTAGTACACGAGGAGCTCGGGTCGAAACTTGCGGATCGAGTCGACCAGCTGGTCGAGCCGCTGGACCCAATGGCAATGGGCCGGATGTCCCGTGTCCCTCAAGGTTTTGTTGATCAGTTCCACTTCGTCCTGTGCGGTCGTGACGACGATCAGCGGAACCGGGGACGGGGACATGAGCTTGGCTGGCCTCCTTAGTGCCTTCGGGATCACCGGCGCCTCGGCCGGCCGGCGGCATTCTAGCATCCGGGTCCGCGCGGACCCGTACGCAGGTCACAGCCCAAGCCGTATCGGCGTCTTGCTCGCCTGCCCCGGGACTTCCCGTACGAGCCGCGGCACGAGATAGCCCGGCAGCCGCGCGAGCAGCTCCCGGTAGAGCGCCTGCGCGCGCGGCTCGTCGACGTCGAAGTGCGCCGCGCCGGCGACGGGATCGAGCAGGTGGAGGTAGTACGGCAGCGTGCCGCACTCGAAAAGCCGCTCGGAGAGCTCGGCGAGCGTGGCCGCGTCGTCGTTGATCCCGCGCAGCAGCACGGACTGATTGAGCAGCGTCGCGCCCGCGCCGCGCAGCGCGCCGAGCGCGCCCGCGACGTCGTCGTCGATCTCGCGCGGATGGTTTGAATGGAGCACGACGACGACGTCGACGCGCGTCCGCTCGAGCAGCGCGACGAGGCCGCGGTCGACCCGGTCGGGCAGCACGATCGGGAAGCGCGTGTGCAATCGCACGCGGCGCAGCGCGGGGAGCGCCGCGAGGCGCTCGAGCAGCGACGCGAGCCGGGCGTTACCGAGGCTCAGCGGATCGCCGCCGGACAGAATCGCCTCCTTCGTCCCGTCCTGCGCGAGCCGCTCGAGCGCGTCCGCGAAGTCGTTCCGCGCGGCGAGCTGGTCCGCGTAGGGGAACGACCGTCGGAAGCAGTACCGGCAATGCACCGGGCACGCGCCCGTCGTGATCAGCAGCGACCGGTCGCGGTATTTGCGCACGACGCCGGCCTCCGCGAACTCGCGCTCGGCGAGCGGGTCCGCGGTGAAGCCCGGGACGTCGCGGGTCTCGAGCGCGGTCGGCAGCACCTGCAGCAGCAGCGGATCGCGCGGGTCGCCCTTTTTCATTCGGCCGACGTACGCGCGCGGCACGAGCAGCGGGAAGTCGCGCGCGGCATCGCCGGACGCGATCGCGTCCGGCGGGAGCTCGAGGAGCGCCGCAAGCTCCGCGACGTCGCGCACCGCGTCGCGAAGCTGACGCTGCCACGACGCGCGTGCGGGCGTCGGGAGACGGACCGGATCGTTCGTCATGCTGTTCGATCGGACGGGCGAGGCGGTATGATTCGCCGTCGCCATTCCCGGGCGCGGCCGACGCGCGCCGCGGCGGAGCGGCGAACTCGGCCGGCGTGCGCGCTCCACGGAACGGGCGTCGTGGCGCCGACGCTGCGCGCGGCCGCGCATCTTTCGCGCACCCGTCGACCCTTCAACCCAACGCAATCGAGCAAGAGCTTCAATGGCAAGTTATAGCACCAACGAGTTTCGCGCGGGCCTCAAGATTCTGATCGACAACGATCCCTGCGTGATCGTCGAGAACGAGTTCGTGAAGCCCGGCAAGGGCCAGGCATTCAACCGGGTCAAGATCCGCAACCTGAAGACCGGGCGCGTCGTCGACAAGACGTTCAAGTCCGGCGACTCGGTCGAGGCCGCCGACGTCGTCGACCAGGACATGCAGTATCTCTACACCGACGGTGAATTCTGGCATTTCATGGTGCCCGATACCTACGAGCAGTTCGCCGCCGGCAAGGAGGCGGTCCGCGACGCCGCCCAATGGCTCAAAGAGCAGGACACCTGCATGGTCACGCTGTGGAACGGCCAGCCGCTGCTCGTCACGCCGCCGAACCACGTCGAGCTCAAGATCGTCGAGACGGACCCGGGCGTGCGCGGCGATACCGCGCAGGGCGGCGTGAAGCCCGCGAAGCTCGAGACCGGCGCCGTGATCCGCGTGCCGCTCTTCATCGAGGAAGGCGAGGTCGTGCGCGTCGACACGCGGTCCGGAGAGTACGTGTCGCGCGTGAAGGACTAACACGAGAACGGTCGGACCTCTTCTTCCTCGGTTCCGAACCGAACCGCGCGAACGGGTCCGGCCGCGCGCTCAGACGACGTGCGCGAATGCGACGGCCGCGGCGACGGACGGCAGGTCCGCCGCGACCGCGACGAGCCGGTCGACGCCGAGCGCGACGCCCGCACAGTCCGGCAGCCCGCGCTCGAGCGCATCGAGGAACGCGTCGTCGATCGGCCGGACCGGCAGGCCGCGCCCACGCCGCACGCGCTGATCGGCGTCGAAGCGTCGCCGCTGCTCGTCGGCGTCCGTGAGCTCGGCCCAGCCGTTCGCGAGCTCGAGCCCCTGCGCGAAGAGCTCGAAGCGGGCCGCGACCGGCGGCGCGCCGGGCTTGATCCGCGCGAGCGCGGCCTGGCTCGCCGGGTAGTCGTGGACGAAGACCCACGTCTCGCTCGGCAGCGTCGGCATCACGACCGCGGCGAACGCGAGATCGAGCACGCCGTCGGCGTCGAGCCCGGTCGGCACGTCGATCCCGCGCTCGCGGAGCCGCGCGCCGACGGCGTCGGCCGCGACGAGCGGGTCGACGCCGAGCGCGCGCTCGAACGCTTCGCGGTACGTGATCCGGCACGCGGGCCATTCGGCGGCGCGTCCGCCTGCGGCCGCTCGCACGAGCGCCTCGACCTCGTCCATCAGCCGTGCATCGTCGTACCCGAGCCGATACCACTCGAGCATCGTGAATTCGGGCTGATGCCAGCGGCCGATCTCGCCGTCGCGATAGACGCGGCACAGCTGGTAAATGTCGCCGATGCCGTCGGCGAGGAGCCGCTTCATCGCGAACTCGGGCGACGTGTGCAGATACCGCGTCCCGCCGAGCCGCTCGACGCGGGCCGCGATGCTCTCGAGGGCAGGATCGGTCGGCGCCGCAGGCGACAGCGACGCCGTCTCGACCTCGAGCACGCCGCGCTCGGCGAAGAACGCGCGGACCCGCGCGAGCAGCGCCGAGCGCAGCCGCAGTGTGTCGATCGTCGCGCCGCGCTCGAGCGTCACGGGGCCTCGCGCAGCCGGCCGATCGCCGTGCCGAGCCGGAGCTTCATGCCCGGCTCGAGCGCGGCGTCCCATTCGACGCGGCCTTCGGGGAACAGCAGGATCACGGTCGAGCCGAGGTTGAAGCGGGCGATCTCCGCGCCTTTCGGATAGCGCACGGGCTCGGCCTCCGTCCAGTAGCGCGGCGCGCCGCTCGGGATCTCGCCGTGCCGCGACGTGCTGATGCTCGAGACGTTCAGCGCGCCGACGAGCACGAGCGCCATCGGCCCGCCTGCGGTCTCGAACCAGCAGACGACGCGCTCGTTACGGCAGAAGAGGTTTCTGATGCCGCACGTCGTCGCCGCGTTTACGCTGTAGCGCCGTCCGGGGATGTAGCGCGTCGCGGTGAGCGCGCCCTCGAGCGGCATGTGCACGCGGTGGTAGTCGTGCGGCGCGAGGTAGATCGTCGCGTACGCGCCGTTCGCGAAGCGGCTCGCGTCCGCCGGCCCTTCGCCGGTCAGCTCGTCGAGCGCGTACTCGAAGCCCTTCGCCTGCAGCAGCTGTCCCGCGTGCGCGTGGCCGAACTCGGTCAGGCGGCCGTCGACGGGCGAGACGACGGTCGTCTCGCCGCCCGCGATCGGCCGCGCGCCGGCCTTCAGCGAGCGCGTGAAGAACGCGTTGAAGCTCGGATAGCGCTCGAGGTCCGCCTCCTCGGCCTCGGTCAGATCGACGCCGTAGGTTTTCGCGAACCAGCGAATCAGTAATCGCTTCAGCCACGGTGCGTCGCTGCGCGACGTGCGGTACACGACTCGGCCGATCAGCGCCTGCGGCAGCAGATGCTGCGCGACCACGAACGGATGCGGCATCGTCAGTCGGCCGACGCGGCGAGCGAGGTTTCGAGCTCGGGCGGGCGGCGCAGATACGCCGCGCGGATCTTCAGGAAGTCGGACGCGACCGTTGCGGGCACGTGCGGCCCGGTCGACACGGCGATCCATTCGGCGCGCGGCCCGACCACGTAGATCGCGCCCGAATGCACGACGTTGTACTGCTCGCCGTGATGCTCGTGCTTCTCGACGCCGACGCCGAGCGCGTCGACGAGCGGCTCGAGGCGCTCGTCGGGCCCGGTCACGCCGATGAACGACGGATCGAAAGCCGCGACGTACGCGGCGATGCGCTCGGGCGTGTCGCGGAACGGATCGACGCTGACGAAGACGACGTCCGGGACCTCGTCCGGCGCCTCCTCGCGCAGCCGCTCCGCGACCGACGCGAGCACCTGCATCGTGATCGGACAGACGTCCGGGCAGTTCGTGAAGCCGAAGAAGAGCAGCGTGAACCGGCCCTCGAGCGACGACTTCGTGAACGGCCGGCCCTCGACGTCCGTCAACGTGAACTCGGGCAGCGGGCGTCCCGCGGGCAGCACGGTCGCATTTTCGGTCTCGGCCCACGGCACCGCCGCGGCGCGGGGCTCGCTCGGCGGCGACGCGTGTCGGATCGCGAGCATCGCCGCGGCGAGCAGCACGAGCGCGACGACGAGGATTCGGAGGAGAGGTCCCTGCATGTCGTGGCGGATTATCTCACAACGGTTATCATGCGCGGCCCATGACTCCCGACGCGTTGCGCCAGGCGCTCGTCGCCGCGACCGACCACGAAGCGTGGATCCGAGCGCTTGCGCGCTATTTCCGCGAAGGCGGCGTCTTCTTCGGCCACGGCACGGACAACGCGGACGACGAGGCGTTCTGGCTGATCCGGCACCTGCAGGGCTGGCGCGACGGCGCGTTCGAGGGCCCGCCGGATCCCGCCCTCGTCGACGACGCGGTCCGGATCGCGGAGCGCCGCGTCGGCGAGCGCAAGCCCCTCGCGTACCTGCTCGGCGAGGCCTGGTTCGCCGGGCTCGCCTTCGAGGTCGACGAGCGGGTCCTGATCCCGCGCTCGCCGCTCGCCGAGGTCATCGAGCGCTGTTTCGCGCCGTGGGCGACGCTCGCGCCCGGGGATCAGGTGCTCGACGTCGGCACGGGCAGCGGCTGCCTCGCCGTCGCGACGGCCGTCCATTGCGGCGACGTGCTCGTCGCCGCGACCGACGTCTCGAAGGGCGCGCTCGAGATCGCGGCGCGGAACGCCGCGCGGCACGGCGTCGCGGACCGTGTTCGTTTTCACGAGGCCGACCTTTTTCCGGATACGCCCGACCGCTACCGCGTTATCATGTCGAACCCTCCGTACGTGCCGCGGCACGTGCTCGAGGCGCTGCCGCCCGAGTACGCGCACGAGCCGGAGCTCGCGCTCCTCGGCGGCGAGACCGGTCTCGAGCCGACCGAGCGGCTGCTTCGCGAGGCCGGGCCGCGGCTCGTGCCGGGCGGCGTGCTGATCGTCGAGGTCGGCGCCGAGGCGGACGGGCTCGCCGAGCGCCATCCCCGCCTCCCGCTCACGTGGCTCGAGCTCGAGCGGGGCGGCGAGGGCGTGTTCGTCGTGACGGCGGAGCAGCTCGCGGAGTACTACGGCGAAGCGGGGCGGGAAGCATAAGGCGCATGGCTGGCGACACGTTCGGGCAACTCTTCACCGTCACGACCTTCGGCGAAAGCCACGGTCCCGCGCTCGGCTGCATCGTCGACGGTTGTCCGCCGGGGCTCGCGCTGTCCGAGGAGGATATCCAGAAGGACCTCGACCGCCGTC
The DNA here is from genome assembly GCA_036381515.1 of Gammaproteobacteria bacterium. Lineage (GTDB taxonomy): Bacteria > Pseudomonadota > Gammaproteobacteria > Steroidobacterales > Rariloculaceae > ZC4RG20. The sequence goes on from DASVCR010000089.1 coordinate 55,976, forward strand.
GGCCCGGCAAGTCCCGCTTCGTCACGCAGCGCCGCGAGCCCGATACCGTGAAGATCCTGTCGGGCATCTTCGAGGGCGTGACGACGGGCACCGCGATCGGCCTGCTGATCGAGAACGTCGACCAGCGCACGCGCGACTACGACAAGATCAAGGATCGCTTCCGCCCGGGCCACGCGGATTACACGTATCACCGTAAATACGGCATTCGAGACTATCGCGGCGGCGGCCGGGCCTCCGCGCGCGAGACCGCAATGCGCGTCGCGGCCGGCGCGATCGCGCGCAAGTACCTGCGCGAGCGCGTGGGGATCTCGATCAGGGGCTATCTCGCCGCGCTCGGGCCGATCGAGCTCGAGCCCGTGAATCTCGACGCCGTCGACGACAACCCGTTCTTCTGTCCCGACCCGTCGAAGGTCGAGGAGCTCGAGGCGTTCATGATCCAGCTGCGCCGCGACGGCGACTCGATCGGCGCACGCGTGAACGTGATCGCGACGGGCGTTCCGCCGGGGCTCGGCGAGCCGGTGTTCGACAAGCTCGACGCGTCGATCGCGCACGCGATGATGAGCATCAACGCGGTCAAGGGCGTCGAGATCGGCGACGGCTTCGCATGCGTTCGCCAGCGCGGCAGCGAGCACCGCGACGAGATCACTCCGGAAGGGTTCACGAAGAACTCGGCCGGAGGCATTCTCGGCGGCATCTCGAGCGGGCAGGACATTTTGGTCAGTCTCGCCCTGAAACCGACGTCGAGCATTCAGATTCCGGGGCGTACGATCGACGTCGAGGGGCGGCCGGTCGAGATCGTGACGACCGGGCGGCACGACCCGTGCGTGGGGCTGCGCGCGACGCCGATCGCCGAGGCGATGCTCGCGCTGACGCTGATGGACCACTACCTGCGACACAAAGCACAGAACGGATAGGAAGCGGCCGCGCCGATCCGCCGAACTCGAACCGAAGTCACAGTCCCCGGCTGCGTCAAATTGTTAAATTCCGCAGCCGATGGGGTCGCAAGCGGGGCCCGGTCGCGAGCGTGCGTGACCGGAAGAGGTGCTCACGGCTTGCTGGACGAAGGTGGGTCGTGCCGATCGCTCGACGAAAAGGCTCGCCGGTGAAGCGCGGCGTCGCCCGGGGCTTGGGTGAGACGCGTTATGTCATGTATCTTCCGACCGCGGAGTCCGAAGGGGCTTCGGTGCGCGGCACGAAGTCCGCGGTCGCACGACGGAGGCAGCTAGGAGTTTCCATGAAGTCACTGCCACAGTGGAGCGCGACAGTACTGCTGACCGCGCCGCTCGGAGCTTGGGCGCTCGGGCTCGGTGATATCGAGCTGCAGTCGGCGCTGAACCAGCCGCTGCGAGCCGAGATCGAGCTGTTGTCCGTGACGCCGGAGGATCTCGACGGCCTCAGGGTCGGGCTCGCGAGCCGCGCGACGTTCGAGCGTTACGAGCTCGACCTCACGTCCGAGCTGACCGGGCTCGAGTTCACCGTCGACCGCAACGCTGCCGGCCGGTACGTCGTCAGGGTGACTTCGCGGCAGCCGATGGCGAATCCGTTCCTGACGTTCCTCGTCGAAGCGACGTGGCCGCGCGGCCGGCTGCTGCGCGAGTACACCGTGCTGCTCGACCCGCCCGTTTTCACGCCGGAGATCGGCGCCGAGCCGCCGGTCCGTCAGGCCGAGGCTGGTGCGCGCTCCGAAGGCTCGGGTGTGTTCGCGCGTCCGACGCAGCCCGCGACGTCGCAGGCCTCGCCCTCGCAGTCGCCCGCCCGACAAACGCCTGCCGGAACGCCCGCGCCGCGCACGGACGCGGCGGCCGCCGCGGCGCTCGCGGCCGGCGCATACGGCCCCGTGCAGTCGTCCGAGACGCTGTGGAGCATCGCGTCGCGCTTGCGGCCGGCCGGCGTGACCGTGAACCAGATGATGGTCGCGCTCTACGAGGCGAACCCGAACGCATTCGACGGCAACATGAATGTGCTGCTGCGCGGCGCGACGCTGATGATCCCGGACCGCGACGCGATGACGGCGCTTTCCGCCGACGAGGCGACCGCGATCGTCAGGCGTGCCGAGGAGTCGTGGCGCGGGACGGCGTCCGCGGACGCAGGCGACGCTCGACTTGCTTCCGCCGATGGCGCGCGCGGCGCGTCGACGGCGGCCGCCGGCGGCGCGGACGAGCCGCGCCTGCGGCTCGTGCCGCCTTCCGCCGAGAGCCTCGCCGCGGCGTCCGCTTCCTCGTCGTCGCCCAACGCCGCTGCGGGCGGGGCGGGCGGCGCGGACGGCGCGGACGGCTCCGCGTCGGATTCCGCCGAGGTCGCCCGGCTCGAGGCCGAGATCGTGGCGTTGCGCGCGGAGCTCGAGGAGAGCCGCCGGCTCCTGCAGCTTCGCGAGCAAAGCCTCGAGGCGCTGCAGGCCCGGCTCGCCGCGGCCGATTCGCTGCCTGCGGCTGCGCCGACCGAAACCGAAACGTCGGAGACGGCGACCGCGCCCGGCGTCGACCTCGAGGTGCCGATCGACGAGGAGCCGCTCTTCGCGGACGAGCTCGACGGCGCCGACGCGACCGCCGAGGCCGACACCGCCGAGTCCGAGCCTGAGCCTGAGCCCGTGACGTCGGAGGCCGCCCCGGCGGCGGCTTCCGCGACGACGCCGACGCCGCAGCCGGCGGCCGTCCGCACGCCGACGCCGCCCGAGCCGACGCTGCTCTCGCGCGTGCTCGGCGCGATCTCGAATCCGTTCCTTTTGATCGGGCTCGGCATCGGCGCCGTGCTGTTGACGGCCGTCTGGTACCTGCGCAACCGCCGCGAGGACGCGGACGACGTGACGGGCCGCTGGGACGCGCTCGACGTGGACGACACCGTCGTCGACGAGCCGGCCGAGCCGACTCGCCGCCTGCGCGCGGTCGACGACGCGAGCGTCGTCGTCGACGAAGACTCGCTCACGAGCGAAGCGGCCGCCGCGGCCGTCGCGGCGGCCCAGCCGAAGTCGGACGCCGAGGAGATCGAGGACACGTTATCGAGCCACACGGTGATCAACCTCGACCAGGGCGACGTCCTCGCCGAGGCGGATTTCCATATGGCGTACGGCCTGTACGACCAGGCCGCCGAGCTCGTGCAGAAGGCCCTGGAGAGCGAGCCCGACCGGCGAGACCTGAAGCTGAAGCTCCTCGAGGTGTACTTCGTCTGGGGCAACAAGGACGCGTTCCGCGAGGCCGCGAGCGCGCTGCGGGCCGAGACGCAGGGCGGGTCCGATTGGGACAAGGTCCTGATCATGGGCAAGCAGCTCTGCCCGGACGACCCGCTGTTCGCGGAGTCTACGACCGGCGGGTCCGGCGCGGTCGACGTCGACCTCGAAGGTACCGGCGGCCCGACGGAGATCGATTTTCCGTTCGACGAGAAGACGCAGATCGCGGACGTCGACTCGCTCGATTTCGAGCTCGCGGCGACCGGCGAGCGGATGTACGACGACGCGGCCGGCGCGGACGACGACGGCGACGCGGACGAGGATACCGGCGTCGACGACATGCTCGAGATCGGCGCGCAGACGGCCGCGGGTCTCGAGGCCGCGCTGCTGTCGACCGACGATGACGACGACGAAGAGACCGGCAGGACCGCCGCCGAGCCTGGCGACGACGACACGGCGCGAGCGTTCGCCGACGTGATCGACGAAGACGAGACGGGCACGAGCGAGGAGCCGGATTTCGAAGGCGTCGACGCGCTCGGCGAGCCGACCGACATCGAGCTCGAGAGCCTCGCCGCGACGCAGGAGTCGCCGACGGTCGAGTCCGAGACGCAAGGGTTCGGCGAGGACTGGCGCGCGGCGCTCGGCCTCGACGACTCGGACGGCAACACGGACCTCGACCTCGAGGCGCTCGTCGACCCGGACGCGCCGACGATGGAGACGCCGTGGGCGTCCGCGGCGTCCGATGCCGATTCGCCGACGATGGAGTCGCCGTGGGGCCCGACCGTCGAGACGCCGACGATCGAGAGCCTCGGACCCGACGCGCCGACCGTCGAAACGCCGACGATCGAGTCGCCGAGCGCGAACACGGCATTGCTGCGCGTCGCGAGCGGCGAGACCGCCGAGATGCCGACCGTCGAGACCACCGCGCCGGGCGAGTTCACCGAGGAGATCGATATCGGCGACCTCGGCCTGAGCGTCGAGGACCTCTCCGGGCTGCCCGACGACATCGGCTCGTTGCCGGGCGTCGACACGGGCGACACGCGCGAGCAGCCCGCGCTCGGCGCCGACGACGACCTGCTTTCGGCCACCGGCGTGACGAAGATCGTCGACACGTCGGACGACGATGACCTCGAGACGACGGGCACGGCCGTCCTCGACGACGGCGACGAGACGCTGCTCGCCGGCACCGAGGTGCTCGAGCGCGGCGTGACGGCGCGCGGTACGGCCGTGCTGGAGGGGCTCGGCCCGCAGCCGGCGGCGGCCAACGGCGACAGCGGCCTCGATCTCGATCTCGACGATCTCGCGGGCGCCCTGGGCGGCGGCGATACGATGGAGCAGCCGCGCGCCGCGATGTTCGACACCGAGATTTTCGGCAACGACGAGTCGACGCCCGTCGACCTCGACGTCGGCGTCGACGAAACGGTCGAGCAGAGCGCCGTCGGCGGCCCGCTCGATCCGCATACGATGACCGAGATCGGCACGAAGCTCGACCTCGCGCGGGCGTACATCGACATGGGCGACCCGGAGGGCGCGCGCAGCATTCTCGAAGAGGTGCTCGACGAAGGCGATGCCGGGCAGCGGCGCGAGGCGCAGGGCCTGATCGACGCGCTCGCGGGTAACTGACCGGGAGCCTGCCGGGGCGCTCAGCGCGCCCGTGAAGTCGCCGATGCCGAAGATCGCGCTCGGGATCGAGTACGACGGCAGCGAGTTTTTCGGCTGGCAGGCGCAGCGGGGGCAGCGCAGTGTCCAGGCGGTGCTCGCCGAGGCCGTCTCGCGTGTCGCGAACGAGCGCGTGGTCGTGCAGGGCGCGGGGCGGACGGACACGGGCGTCCACGCGCTGCAGCAGGTCGCGCATTTCGAGACGGGCGCCGCGCGCAGCGCCCGGCAATGGGTGCTCGGCGTCAACTCGAATCTGCCCGGCGACGTGCGCGTCCAGTGGGCGCAGCAGGTGCCGGACGATTTCGACGCGCGTCGGTCGGCGCTCCACCGCCGTTATCGGTATCTCCTGCTCGAGGCGAACGTCGATGCGCCGCTGCTGCGGCGCCGCGTCTGGCGCGTCCGCGAGGCGCTCGACGTGCCCGCGATGAGCGCGGCGTGCGTCGCGTGGCTCGGAGAGAACGACTTTTCGTCGTTCCGTGCGTCGGGCTGTCAGTCCCGGACGCCGATGCGCAGGCTCATCGCCGTGTCCGTCGCGCGCGCCGGCCGGCTGATCGCGCTCGAGTTCATCGCGAACGCTTTCCTGCACCACATGGTCAGAAACCTCGTCGGCGCGCTCGTCGAGATCGGCACGGGGAGGGCGCCCGTGACGTTCGCGGCCGAGCTGCTCGCCGCGCGGGACCGCCGCGTCGGCCCGGAGACCGCACCCGCGCGGGGCCTCACGCTGATCGACGTCGCGTACCCCGAGCGCTATGCGATACCGTCGGCGGCCTCGAGAGACGTATGGCCGCCCGTGTGACGCCCGGAAAATTGTGCCCGGAAAATTGTGTCAGACACCTTTCTCGCGCGAAAAACGTGTCTGACACGATTTTCCTCTCTGCTCCGCGGCGCGCGCTGTCGAGTTGAGCTATGATGGCTCGCCCTGCGAACGCGCCGATGCGCGACGAGCTGCGAAGATGAGCTGGTTCGACAAGCTGATGCCTTCCCGCATCAACACCGAGAAGCGGCGGCGCTCGGTGCCGGAAGGCCTGTGGGTCAAGTGCACGGGCTGCTCGGCTCAGCTCTACCGGGCCGAGCTCAAGCGCAACCTGTTCGTCTGCCCGAAGTGCAGCCATCACCTTCGGATCGGCGCGCGCGAGCGGCTCGGCTGGTTCCTCGATCCCGATTCCGCCGAGGAGATCGCGGCCGACATCGAGCCGGTCGATCCGCTGAAGTTCAAGGATTCGAAGCGCTACCGCGAGCGCCTGAATCAGGCGCAGAAGGATACGAACGAGCGCGACGCGCTGATCGTCATGGCCGGGACGTTGAAGAGCATCCCGGTCGTCGCGGCGGCGTTCGAGTTCCGCTTCATCGGCGGCTCGATGGGCTCCGTCGTCGGCGAGCGCTTCGTCCGCGGCATCCGCTACTGCATCGAGCACAAGCGGCCGATGATTTGTTTCTCGGCGTCCGGCGGCGCGCGCATGCAGGAGGCGCTCTACTCGCTGCTGCAGATGGCGAAAACGAGCGCCGCGCTGGCCGAGCTCGCCGAGGCGAGGCTGCCTTACGTCTCCGTGATGACCGACCCGACGATGGGCGGCGTCTCGGCAAGCATCGCGCTCCTCGGCGACATCAACGTCGCCGAGCCGGGCTCGCTGATCGGCTTCGCCGGCCCGCGCGTGATCGAGGAGACCGTGAAGGAGAAGCTGCCGGTCGGCTTCCAGCGCGCCGAGTTCCTGCTCGAGAAAGGCGCGCTCGACATGATCGTCGACCGGCGCAACGCGCGCGACGAGATCGCCGCGCTGATCGCGAAGATGATGCGGCTGCCGCCGCCCGAGCAGAGCGCCGCGTCCGCGGCCTGATCACCCTTTTTCGAGCGCGACCCGAGTGCCGCAACGTTTCACGTCCCTCGCGGAGTGGCTCGCGTGGTTCGAGACGCTTCACCCGAAGAAGATCGACCTGAGCCTCGATCGGATCCGGGTCGTTCTCGACGCGCTGGGCCTCGTGCCGCCCGGCTACACGGTCGTCACGGTCGGCGGCACGAACGGCAAGGGCTCGTGCGTCGCGATCCTCGAGAGCATCTATCGCGCGGCGGGGTATCGCGTCGGCGCGTTCACGTCGCCGCACCTCGTGCGCTTCAACGAGCGGATCCGCTTCGACGGCCGCGACGCGACGGACGCCGAGCTGATCGAGCTCTTCGAGTCGATCGACGCGAGCCTCGGTGACGTCACACTGTCGTATTTCGAGGCGTCGGCCGTCGCCGCGCTCCTCTGCTTCGAGCGGCGGCGCGCGGACGTCGCCGTCCTCGAGGTCGGCATGGGCGGACGCCTCGACGCGGTGAACGCGCTCGACGCGGACGCCGCGCTGATCGCGAGTGTCGATCTCGACCACACCGCGTGGCTCGGCCCTGACCGCGAGGCGATCGGACGCGAGAAGGCCGGCATCATGCGCGGAGGGCGGCCGGCCGTCGTCGGCGATTCGGATCCGCCGCAGAGTCTCGCCGCCCGCGCCGACGAGATCGGCGCGCGGCTTCTCGCCTTCGGCCGTGACTTTCGCGCGACCCGCGACGGGCAGGGCTGGCGCTTCGAGGGCCCGGACGCCGCCGTCCGCGACGGGCTGCCCATCGTGCCGTTCGGCGCAGAGATTCAGCTCGCCAACATGGCCGCCTGTGTCGCCGTCGTCGATGCACTGCGCGACGCGCGCCCGGTCTCGGAGGACGCGCTCCGTGCGGGGCTCGCGAACGCGCGGCTGCGCGGCCGCACCGAGCGGCACATGCGCGACGGCGTCGAGTGGATCTTCGACGTCGCGCACAACCCGTCGGCGGCCCGCGTGCTGCGGCAGGCCGTCGAAGGACGGCACGCGAGCCGCACGCTCGCGGTGTTCGCCGCGATGGAGGACAAGGACCTCGACGGCGTGCTCGCGCCGTTCGCGGACCTGGTGGACCGTTGGCACGTGTCGCGTCCGGACAGCGAGCGCGGCGCACCGCTCGCCGCGGTCGCGAGGACGCTCGACGCGATTGGCGCGAGGGAGCCGGTTCTGCACGCCGACGTCGCGTCCGCATGCCGCGCGGCGGCCGCCGAGGCGCGGCCCGGCGAGCGCGTCCTCGTGTTCGGCTCGTTCTATACCGTCGGCCCCGCGCTCGAGGCGCTTCGGCTATACTCCACGCCTCCCGCAGTCGGCAGCTGACCCGCGATGGATCAGGGCTTGAAGGAACGACTCATCGGCGCGGTGGTTCTCGCGGCCCTCGCCGTATGGCTGATCCCGTGGCTGCTCGACGGTCCGGACGAGCCGATCACGGGCGCGGGCAACGCGCTCGAGCTGCCGGTACCGAGCGGGCACGTCGGCGAAATCCGTACCGAGGTCATCGATCTCGCCGCGCGTCGTGACGGAGGCCGCTCGACGGAAGCCGCGGCCGGCCGCGCCGACACGGCTTCGGCCAGGCCCGCGGAGGCAGAGAGCCGCGATGCGCCGGCGCCGAGCGCCGCGCAATCCGCGGCAGCAGAAGACACCGCCGGCGGCGGCGACGACGGCTCGCGCAGCACGGACGACGCCGCGACTGCCGCAAGCACGGCGACCGCTTCGAGCAACCCGCCGCAGGCGGCCGCGACGAACGGCAGGTCGACCGAGCCCCGGACGAGCGCCGCCTCGGGCTCCGCCGCCGCACCGGCCTCCGCGTCCGGCGGGTCGTCGACCGCGGCCGCATCCGCGCGCCCCACGCCCGCCGCGCCGGCGGAGTCCGGCGACTGGGCGGTCCAGGTCGGCAGCTTCGGCGAGGAGGAGAACGCCCGCCGGCATGCCGACAGAATCTCGGCGCTCGGCTACTCGCCGAAGATCTCGACGTTCCGTTCCGGCGGCCGCGTGCTGTACCGCGTGCGCGTCGGCCCGCACGCGACGCGGCAGGCGGCCGAGGCGGTCGCGTCCGCGCTCACGGCGCATGGTTTCGTCGCTCAGGTCGTGACGGCGAACTAGGCGCACCGAAGAGCCATGCTGACCTGGGCCGACTACGCGATCATCGCCACCTGCGTCGGGTCGGCCGCATTCGGCCTGTTCCGCGGGTTCGTGAAGGAGGCGTTTTCGCTCGTCACGTGGCTCGCTGCGATCCTCGCCGCTTGGAAGCTTGCATGGGTGCTCGATCCGATGCTCGGCGCGTGGATCGCCGAGCCGGGCCTGAGGCTCTGGATCGGGCGCGCCGCGATCCTGATCCTCGTGCTGATCGCCGGCGGCCTGATCGGGTGGGTCCTCCGGGCGCTCGTCCACACGACGGGGCTCGGCGGCATGGACCGCCTGCTCGGCGGGGCGTTCGGCTTCGCGCGCGGCGTGCTGATCGTCGGGCTCGCCGTGATCGGTCTCGAGACCGCGGGTCTCGACGGGGATGCGTGGTGGCTCGAGTCGCGGCTCAGGCCGTTGTCGAGCCGGGTCGCGGAAGGGATTCGGTATTACGGTTCGCTCGGAAGCGCGTACTTGCGGGAGCAGGAGATCGTCTGAGCGGTCCAACGGGGTGTTGACGAGCCTCCGGGTGGCACGCGCAAAGCGCGCCGCCAGGGGAGGCTTTTCCTGAGCGGCCCGCTCGAAGCGAGGCAAAGGGACGGCAAATGTGCGGAATAGTCGGAATCGTCGGCCATGAGCCGGTCAACCAGTCGCTCTACGATGCGCTGACGGTCCTGCAGCACCGCGGCCAGGACGCGGCGGGCATCGTCACCGAGGAGCACGGGCGGCTGCACACGCGCAAGGGCAACGGGCTCGTGCGCGACGTGTTCGAGCAACGCCACATGCTGCGGCTGCGCGGCAACATCGGCATCGGCCACGTGCGCTATCCGACGGCGGGGAGCGCGAGCCCGTCCGAGGCGCAGCCGTTCTACGTGAACTCGCCGTTCGGCATCTGCCTCGCGCACAACGGCAACCTCGTCAACGCGGACGAGCTGAAGCGGCTCGTCGTGCAGCAGGATCGGCGGCACCTGAACACGACGTCGGACTCCGAGGTGCTGCTGAACGTGTTCGCGCACGAGCTCGAGCGCTGCGGCACCGCGCAGCTCGAGCCGGACCAGATCCTCGACGCGGTCGAGGGCGTGCATCGGCGCTGCTCCGGCGCGTACGCGGTCGTCGCGCTGATCGTCGGCTTCGGCCTCGTCGCGTTCCGTGATCCGCACGGCATCCGTCCGGCCGTGCTCGGCGTGCGCGAGACGAGCCGCGGCACGGAGCGGATGGTCGCGTCCGAGAGCGTCGCGCTCGACGCGCTTGGCTTCGAGCTCGAGCGTGACCTGCTGCCCGGCGAGGCGGTGTACATCGACAAGACCGGCAGGCTCTTCAGCCGCATTTCGTCGAAACGGGCCGGTTATTCGCCTTGCATCTTCGAGTTCGTGTACTTCGCGCGGCCGGACTCGATCATCGACAAGCTGTCGGTCTACAAGGCGCGGCTCCGCATGGGCGACGCGCTCGCCGACAAGATCAAGCGCATCCGCCCGGATCATGACATCGACGTCGTGATCCCGATCCCCGATACCTCCCGCACCGCCGCGATGCAGGTCGCGCTGCGGCTCGGCGTGAAGTACCGCGAAGGCTTCATCAAGAACCGCTACATCGGCCGCACGTTCATCATGCCGGAGCAGTCGGAGCGCCGGGCATCGGTGCGCCGGAAGCTGAACGCGATTGACCTCGAGTTCCGCGGCAAGAACGTGCTGCTCGTCGACGACTCGATCGTGCGCGGCACGACGTCGCAGCAGATCATCGAGATGGCGCGCGAGGCGGGCGCGCGCAAGGTGTATTTCGCATCGGCCGCGCCGCCGGTGCGCTACCCGAACGTGTACGGCATCGACATGCCGGCCGCGAAGGAGCTCGTCGCGGCCGGACGGACCGTCGAGCAGGTTGAGAAGCTGATCGGCGCCGACTGGCTCGTGTACCAGGATCTCGAGGACCTCGTCCGCGCCGTGCATCACGAGAACGCGGACATCGAGTCGTTCGACACGTCGTGCTTCTCCGGCTGCTACGTGACGGGCGACGTCAGCCGTTCCTACCTCGACGAGCTCGAGGTCGTGCGCTCGAACTCCGCGAAGGCACGCCGCGACGCGGAGGCACGACGCGACGAGCTCGGCGAGGAGGAGGACGACGAGGTCCAGGCCGCGAGCGGCCTCTGACGGCGCTGCGACGTCCGTGCGCCTGCTGCTGATCGACGACGACGCCGAATACCGCAAGATCCTGCGCTACCACGTCGAGGTGGAGTGGCCGCAGGCGATCGTCGTCGATCATCAGCCGAGCTCGACCGGACGCGGTCCCCGCGATATCCCGCTCGTCGGCTTCGATGCCGTGCTGCTCGGGCATCCGCTCGCGGACGAGCAGGGCTTCATGTGGCTCGACGGGCTCGCCGAGCGCGACGACTGCCCGCCCGTGCTGCTGTTCGCCGATCCGAGCGACGAGTGGCTCGCCGTCGACGCGCTGAAGGCCGGGGCCGCGAGCTATTTTCCGAAGCGCAAGCTGCAGCATCGGCGGCTCGTCGCAGCGTTGCGGGAGGCGGTCGAGCAGGGCGTGTCGCCGGGGCGTGCCCGCGCTTTCGCGCGCCGGACGACACCGGCAGCGTCGGGCCGGACGGCGTCGCCGGCGCCGAGCAGCACGGGTGACCGTGCGAGCGACGAGCCGCTGCCTGCACATCTCCGCGAGCTGCCGTGCGCGCGGCGGCACCGCTTCGTGGCGCAGCTCTACGCGTCCGACCTCTCGACCGTCTACCTCGCCGACGACGAGGAGACCGGCGAGCGCGTCGTCTGCAAGGTCGTCGAGAACCGCCCCGGCAAGGCGGGCGCGCGGCTCTTCGAGCGCTTTCTGCTCGAGTATCAGCTGATCGCGCAGCTGCGCCATCCGCACGTCGTCAGGATCATCGATCTCGGCATCGCCGACGATCATGCGTACATCGTGATGGAGTATTTCGCGGCCGGGAGCCTCGCGGAACGCCTCGCCGACGGGCCCCTCGGCGCCGACGCCGCGCTGCGCTATGCGCGGCAGATCGGCGCAGCTCTCGCCGCGATTCACTCGGCCGGTATTCTTCACCGAGATCTCAAGCCGGGAAACGTGATGTTTCGCGCCGACGACACGCTTGCGCTGATCGATTTCGGTCTCGCGAAGGCGCTGCGGCTCGAGGCGTCGCTGACCGGCACCGCACAGATTTTCGGGACGCCGCACTACATGAGCCCGGAGCAGGGCCACGCGGACCCGATCGACGAGCGCTCGGACCTCTATAGCCTCGGCTGCATCCTCTACGAGATGCTGACCGGCGAGAAGCCGTTCACTGCGAGCACGGCCATGGGCGTGATCTACAAGCACTCGCACGCGCCGCGGCCAAAGCTTCCGGCCGCGCACGCGGCGCTGCAGCCGCTCCTCGACCGGCTGCTCGCCGTCGAGCCCGGCGAGCGGTTTCAGAGCGCGTCGGAGTGGCTTCGGGCGCTCGATCGGATCGGCTCGGCGCAGTAGCCGTAGCCCGATCAGATCAGCTCGACGCGGTAGCCGTTCTCGTCCCAGTGAAGCACGTAGCCGTGCTCGTGCCACGCGCCGAGCACGATCCGCTCCGCGGGCTCCCCGTCGACCGTCAGGGCATGCGCGGCCGGCCGGTGCGTGTGGCCGTGCACCAGCCGGCGCACGCCGAAGCGGCGCATCGTCTCCTCGACCGCCGCGTCGTTCACGTCCATGATCGCTTCGGGCTTTGCGGCCGATTCCTCGAGGCTCACGCTGCGGATCCGGCTCGCGATCGCCCTGCGCTCCGCGATCGGCTTCGCGAGGAAATCCCGCTGCCACGCGGGATCGCGGACCATTCGACGAAGCTCCATGTAACGCGTGTCGTCGGTGCAGAGCAGGTCGCCGTGCGTCAGCAGGACGCGCTCGCCGTAGAGGTCGACGACCTCGTAGTCGCCGAGCAGCGTCGCGCCGGTCGCGAGCTCGAAGCGGCGCCCGAGCAGGAAGTCGTGGTTGCCGTGCATGATTCGGCACGGCACGTTTGCGCGCGCGAGGGCCGCGAGCGCGTCGATCACCGGCTTCATCGCCTGGTCGGTGTCGTCGTCACCGATCCAGGCCTCGAAAAGATCGCCGAGGATATAAACCGCGTCGGCCTTCAGGCCCTGCCCGCGGACGAGCGTCTCGAACCGGACGATCGCTTCCGGCCTGCCGGCGTCGAGGTGCAGGTCGGAGATGAAGATCGTCCCCATCCCGGCGTCACTCTTCGATCAGCTCCACGCGCTCGATCACGATCGGCTCGACGGGAACGTCGCGCTGGAACGGGCCGCCGGAGCCGGTCGGGCGGTCACCGATCTCGTCGACGACGTCCATGCCTTCGATCACGGTCCCGAACACCGCGTAGCCCCAGCGCGTCGGTCTCGGATTGAGGTCGAGGTTGTCGTTCAGGTTGATGTAGAACTGGCTCGTCGCGGAGTGCGGCTCGTTCGTGCGTGCCATCCCGACGGTCCCGCGGAGGTTGCTCAAGCCGTTGCCGGACTCGTTCACGACGCCGCGCGGCGTCGGCTTCTCGACGAAGTCCTCCGTGTACCCGCCGCCCTGCACGATGAAATTGTGCACGACGCGGTGGAAGATCGTGCCTTCGTAATGGCCCTCTTTCACGTAGCTCAGGAAATTCTCGACCGTCAGCGGCGCGCGGTCGGGGTGCAGCTCGATGACGAAGCTGCCGAGGTTCGTTTCGACGCGAACCTTCTGCGCGGCGGCGCCGACGGAGAAGAGGCCGAGGACCGCGAAGGTCGACGCGAGAATCGTCAGGCGGAGGAGAGTACGCATATTTCCGTCCCCGTTCTTCGTGTCGATTGACGTTGCCTCATGATAGCGTTTCACCGCGCGGCGAGGGCTTCGGGGCGGCCGCGCGTGCCGATCGTGCCGGCGGCGCGGGCCCCCGCGCCGTGCCGTTGCTGCGCCGAGCTCAGCGGCCCGCCGTGCGCAGCAGGTTCGCCGACAACGTGTTCTGCATCAGCGTCGCGACCGTCATCGGTCCGACGCCGCCCGGCACCGGCGTGATCAGCCGCGCCTTCTCCTTCGCGACGTCGAACTCGACGTCGCCGACGATCCGGCCGTCGTCGAGGCGGTTGATGCCGACGTCGATGACGACCGCGCCGGGCTTGATCCAGTCGCCCTTCACGAGGTGCGGCTTGCCGGCCGCGACGATCAGCACGTCGGCGACGCGGACGTGCGACTCGAGGTCACGCGTGAAGCGGTGCGTGACGGTGACCGTCGCCCCGAGCAGCAGCATCTCGAGCGCGAGCGGCCGGCCGACGTGATTCGACGCGCCGACGATCACGACGTGCTGGCCCTTGACCTTGACGCCGGAGCGCTCGAGCAGGATCACGACGCCGTGCGGCGTGCACGGGCGCAGGATCGGGATCCGCTGCGCGAGGCGCCCGACCGTGTACGGATGGAACCCGTCGACGTCCTTCGCGGCGGAGATCCGCTCGATGACCTCCGTCTCGTCGATGTGAACCGGCAGCGGGAGCTGGACGAGGATGCCGTCGACGTCGTCGTTCGCGTTCAGCTCGTCGATGAGCTCGAACAGTGTCTCCTGGGACGTCGACTCCGGCAGGTCGTACGAGTAGGAGCGGATCCCGACGTCGTCGCAGGCCTTGCGCTTGTTGCGGACGTAGATCTCGGACGCGCTGTCGTTGCCGACCAGAACCACCGCGAGGCCTGGCGGACGCAGCCCTTTTCCGACTCGCTCCTTGATTTTCGCGGCGACCTCCTCGCGCAGCGCGCGCGCGATCGCCCTGCCGTCAATGATGTCCGCGGCCATTCCTTGCTCCGGTCGGGAAAGGCGCGGATTCTCGCATGGCCGTTCCGGGCGTCTCAAGGCCGGGATGGCAAAACCGCGCGCGGCCAGCGCGGTCCAACGAGGCGGTGAAGCCGGGATCGGGGGCGGGCCAGGTCCGGGCCGTTTGACGCTCGCAGGGCTCGGCCCCAAAATCCATTCTCCGTTCTCCGCGTCTCGGCGGGGGCAACGGTCGGGGCATGGCGCAGTCTGGTAGCGCATCTGCTTTGGGAGCAGAGGGTCGGGGGTTCAAATCCCTCTGCCCCGACCACCGTCGAACCGACCGGCGCCGCCGTGCGCCGAGCGGGTCCGCGGCGCCGGGGACGGACGACGAGCGCCCGTAGCTCAACCGGATAGAGCATCGGCCTTCGATCGATGGAGCCTTCGGCGGGAACTGAACCGCCGGAGTGGACCGCACTGTAACGGGGGAACCTTAACGGGTCGCGCCGATGGCAATCCCGTGGAAACCGGCTACCCGAGCGCGTCACATGCCTTTAGAATGTGCCGCCCGGCGGCGGGGATCCGTAGAGACTATACGTGCGGCACCTGAGACGGTGAAGAGATAGTCCAGACCACGAACTCCGTGCGCGACGCGGAGGCTGCGAAAGCAGTGGTGGTACGCTAAGCCGAGGGTTGCAGGTTCGAGTCCTGCCGGGCGCGCCATCCGGACGTGTCGATCCGGAAGGCTTGAGACTTCGAGATCTGGTGGACGTAGCTCAGTTGGTAGAGCCCCGGATTGTGGTTCCGGCTGTCGTGGGTTCGAGTCCCATCGTCCACCCCAACCCCTTGATTTTAAAAAATAAGTTCCTGATCCACAAGTAAAACAGGGGCTTATTGGCTTCGGTATAAGCGGCACTTGCTACACGCGTTGCTACACACAAGCGTGGAGCAGTGACCGTGAAGAGCCGAAACCAGTACATCTTCCAGCGCGGGAAAAACCGCACCTACTACGTTCGCCGCCGCATCCCGCAGCCTCTGCGCGCCCTATATTCGGGCCGTCGGGAGGTTGTGCGCTCCCTCCGGACCGCGGACTTCAGAGAGGCCTCCTCGCGCGCCGCCTTCGAGCTGGCCAGCATCGAAGCAGAGTTCGTACAGCGCCGAAGAGAGCTCGAGCTCTCCCGGTCGTCCCTGGTTCCTCGGAGGGTCCAGCACCTAAC
>DASVCR010000090.1:0-22468 GCA_036381515.1 Gammaproteobacteria bacterium
ATCGCGTTCAGCGTCGCGCTCGGCCGCATTGCCGCGGCGACGAGCTTCGGGTCCGGATGGTAGTAGCCGCCGATGTCGACGGGCCGGCCCTGCACCGCGGTCAGCTCCTCGACGATCTTCGCTTCGTTCTGCTCGAGCGCCTCGGCGACCGGCTTGAAGCGCGCGGCGAGCTCGGCGTCCTCGGTCTGGTCCGCGAGCGCGCGTGCCCAGTACATCGCGAGGTAGAAGTGACTGCCGCGATTGTCGAGGCCGCCGAGCTTGCGTGCCGGCGAGCGGTCGTGCTCGAGGACCTCGCCGTTCGCCCGATCGAGCGCTTTCGCGACGACGATCGCGCGCGCGTTGCCGGTCTTCCTGCCAAGATCCTCGATCGAGACCGCGAGCGCGAGGAACTCGCCGAGCGAATCCCAGCGCAGGTAGTTCTCCTTGAGGAACTGCTGCACGTGCTTCGGCGCCGAGCCGCCGGCGCCAGTCTCGTAGAGCCCGCCGCCCGCGAGCAGCGGCACGATCGACAGCATCTTCGCGCTCGTGCCGAGCTCGAGGATCGGGAAGAGATCGGTCAGATAGTCGCGCAGCACGTTGCCGGTCACCGAGACCGTGTCCTGCCCCGCGCGGACGCGGTCGAGCGTCGCCCGCATCGCGTCGATCGGCGACATGATCCGGATGTCGAGCCCGGACGTGTCGTGCTCCGCGAGATAGCGCTTCGTCTTCTCGATCAGGTTGCGGTCGTACGCGCGCTCGGGGTCGAGCCAGAAGATCGCCGCGGCGCCGGTCTCGCGCGCGCGCCTGACCGCGAGCTTGACCCAGTCGCGGATCGGCAGGTCCTTCGTCTGGCACATCCGCCAGATGTCGCCCGGCGCGACGCGATGCTCGGTCAGCACGCGTCCCGCGTCGTCGACGACGCGCACGACCCCCGCGGCCGGGATCTCGAACGTCTTGTCGTGCGAGCCGTACTCCTCGGCCTTCTGCGCCATCAGCCCGACGTTCGACACGTTGCCCATCGTCGGCACGTCGAACGCGCCGCGGCGCTTGCAGTCGTCGATGACCGCCTGATAGATGCCGGCGTAGCAGCGGTCGGGGATCATCGCCTTCGTGTCGTGGAGCTGGCCGTCCGGCCCCCACATCTTGCCGCCCGCGCGGATCGCGGCCGGCATCGACGCGTCGATGATCACGTTGCTCGGCACGTGCAGGTTCGTGATGCCCTTGTCCGAGTCGACCATCGCGAGCGGCGGGCGCTTGCGATAGACGGCCTCGATGTCCGCCTCGATCTCGGCCCGCTTCGCCTCGGGCAGCGACTCGATCTTCGCGTACACGTCGCCGATGCCGTTGTTCGGCTCGACGCCGAGCTCGTCGAAGAGCTGCGCGTGCTTCTTGAAGACGTCCTCGTAGTAGACGGTGACGGCGTGCCCGAACATGATCGGGTCCGACACCTTCATCATCGTCGCCTTGAGGTGCAGCGACAGCAGCACGCCCTCGTCCTTCGCATCCTGCGTCGCCTTCGCGTAGAACTCGCGCAGCGCCTTCGCGCTCATCACGGCCGAGCCGATGACCTCGCCGTCGAGCACGTCGACGCGCTCCTTCAGCACCGTCGTGCGGCCGCCGTCCTCGACGAGCTCGATCCTGAGCTTGCCTGCCCGCTCGATGACCGCCGACTGCTCGCTGCCGTAGAAGTCCCCGGCCGACATGTGCGCGACGTGCGTCTTCGAGTCCGCGCTCCACGCGCCCATCGAGTGCGGGTGCTTCTTCGCGTACGCCTTGACAGACGCGGCGACCCGGCGGTCGGAGTTGCCCTCGCGGAGCACCGGATTCACGGCGCTGCCGAGGACCTTCGCGTAGCGCGCCTTGATCTCGCGCTCGGCGTCGTTCTGCGGCTCCTCCGGATAGTCGGGGACCGGGAAACCCTGCTGCTGCAGCTCCTTGATCGCGGCCGTGAGCTGCGGCACCGAGGCGCTGATGTTCGGCAGCTTGATGATGTTCGCCTCGGGCGTCTGCGCGAGCTCGCCGAGCTCGGCGAGATCGTCCGGGCGGCGCCGGTCCGGCGGCAGATGGTCCGGGAAATTCGCAAGGATGCGGCCGGCCAGGGAAATATCCCGCGTCTCGACGGTGATGCCGGCGGCGTGCGTGAACGCTTCGACGATCGGCAGCAGCGAATACGTGGCGAGAGCGGGCGCCTCGTCCGTGAGGGTATAGATGATCTTTGCGGTCATGCCGGTTCCCACGTCCTCGTGTCGGTGTCGGGCGGCGCCGACGGCGCCGAGGGCGGCATTATAGCTTCGGGCCCTTCCCTTCTACCGCCGCGGCGACGCGTGATCCTCGCCGTTCCGTCGACCGCGCCTTTCTGCTATATCCGTGCGTCCCGGCCGGCGCTCGACGACGGCCTTCACGAGGCATGCTTCGTTGACACGCCTGCGCACGTCCACGCTCCCGCACGGCATGAACGTCGAGACTCGCGGCATCACGCCTCGCGCGGCGCGGCCGCGGCCGGCCCCGCGGCCTGGGCACGCATGATGGATCCGGTCACGCTCGCGTTCGCGCTCCTCTTCACGGCGATGACCGTCGTGATCGTGCCCGTCTACTACGTGCAGCACGGTCCCGCGAACTTTCTCTGGTTCTCGGACATCGCGCTCTTCGGCCTGACGGTCGCGCTGTGGCTCGAGAGCCCGCTGATCGCGAGCACGATCGCGGTCGCCGTGCTGCTGCCGGAGGCGGTGTGGGTCGCGTCGTTCGTCAGCGGCCTCCTCTTCGGGCGCACGCTGTCGACGCTCGCGGGATACATGTTCGATCCGGGCATCCCCCGCTACCTGCGCGCGCTGTCGCTGTTCCATCTCGCGCTGCCGCCGGCGATCCTGTGGATGCTCTATCGGTACGGATACGACGAGCGCGCGCTGACCGTGCAGACGCTCGTCGCATGGGTCGTGCTGCCCGCGACCTACTTCCTCGCGCCGCCCGAAAAGAACGTGAATTGGGTCAGAGGCTTCGGCCATCCGCCGAAGAGCGTCGTGCCGCCCCACTGGCACGTGCTGCTGATGATGGCCGCGTATCCGTTGGTCGTTTATCTGCCGACGCATTGGCTGCTGCGCGCGCTCGCGCCGGAGGCAGGCGCAGAAGCGCACTGATCGCGAGCGTACCGGCTCGCGACGGGCGGTCGACGGGTCCCGGCGACGCGGCCGGGCACGCGCCCTGGCCGCTCAGCCCGGACGGACCTTCGGCTTGCGGCTCTGCGTCAGCTGCACGCGTCCGCGGCGCGGGGAGCGGCGCTCGTTCAGCGCGACGACCGTCTCGCGAAGCTCGGCCTCGATCGCGCTGCGGCTGCCCTGGCGATATCCCGTGATCGTGTTCGTTCCCTGAGCGATCCGGTAGCTGTACCACCCGCTGCCTTCGCTGCCGGCGGGCGGTGCGCTCTCCTGCACCGATACGAGCTCGTACGGTTGATCGTTCGAGGTTCGGCCGCTCATTCGATCGATACCACGCGGATGTCGAACTTCAGGGCCTTGCCGGCGAGCGGATGGTTGAAGTCGAGGACCACGACGTCGTCCTTGATCTCGTGCACGCGGATCGGGCCGTCGTAGCCCGCCGCGCTCAACTGCGCGCCGACCCTGCGGGCCTCGGGCGGAATCTGCTCGGCCGGCACCTCTCGAAACGCCTCGGGGCGGATCTCGCCGTACGCGTCCCGGGCCTCGAGCGTGATCTCCTTACGGTCGTCGACCTCGAGCCCTTCGAGCTCCCGCTCGAGGGCCGGCAGGATCTGATTCTCGCCGTGCACGTAGGTAAGCGGCTCGTCGTCCTTGTTGCTCTGCACGATGGAGCCGTCCTCGAGGCGCAGCGTGTATTCGAAACCGACGGTCTTTCCCGCTTCGATCATGGGGTACTCCTCTCGTGTGCAGCCGGATACGGCCGCCGAGCCTCCGCACGATCGGGATCGATCGGGGTGATGCGCCGGCGTTCGATGTCGTGATCCTCGGCTGACTATTGCCGGCGGGCGGCCGGAACTGCGGTGGATGGCGGCCTTGGCGGCCGGCGGCTTCGACCCGTGGTCGAATGGTGCGGCTCAACGCCGCGTCAACGAAAACGCTTGGGGACGCGCATCAGAATAGCAGCCGCGGGCGAGGGGCCGCAAACGGGCCGCCGCGAGAGCGGCACGAACCGTCGGAACATCTGACGCGCAAACGCGAGCTTACGGCCGTCGTGCTCGTCCCGTCGACTCCCCCCGAGCGCTCGGCGGCTCGCTTGTGCGCGCAATCGCGCGTTCTCTATACTCGAAGCGCTGCCCGATGTTCCGGGCGCGATGCGATACGCACCGCCGTTCCAACGATTCAGAAGAGGGGGATTCCCGATGGCGATTTCCATCCACCCGGCCGTCGACAATGGGCTGAAGCCGGCTGCCGAGAATTTCGCGGGCGGCACGCTGCGCTGCCGCTGCGCGACGAACAAGGTCGAGGTCAGCATCACCGGGCAGTGCGCGCACAATCACGTCTGCGGCTGCACGAAGTGCTGGAAGCCCGCGGGCGCGTTGTTCTCGCAGGTCGCCGTCGTGCCGCGGGACAACCTCAGGGTCACGGCGAACGAGCAGAAGCTCCAGGTCGTCGACCCGAGCGCCGTGATCAAGCGTCACGCATGCCGCGACTGCGGCGTTCATATGTACGGCCGCATCGAGGATACGAATCATCCGTTCTACGGCCTCGACTTCATTCACGTCGAGCTCTCGGACGAGCCCGGCTGGGCACCGCCGGAGTTCGCGGCCTTCGTGTCGTCGATCATCGAGGCCGGAGCGGACCCGAAGCAGATGCCGCAGGTCCGCGCGCGCCTGCGCGAGCTCGGCCTCGAGCCGTACGATTGCCTCTCCCCGCCGCTGATGGACGCGATCGCGGCGCACACGGCGAAGCAGAAGGGCGCACGCGCCGCCTGATTAATTGGGGTCAGAGCCCATTTCTGATTTTGGGGTCAGAGCCGGCTTCTGATCTTGGGGTCAGAGCCCGCTTCTGATTTTGGGGTCAGAGCCGCTTCTGATCTTAGGGTCAGAGCCCGCTTCTGATTTTGGGTCAGAGCCCGTTTCTGATTTGGGGTCAGAGCCGCTTCTGATCTTAGGGTCAGAGCCCGCTTCTGATTTTGGATCAGAGCCCGTTTCTGATTTGGGGTCAGAGCCCGCTTCTGATCTTGGCGTCAGAGCCCGCTTCTGATCTTGGGGTCAGAGCCCGCTTCTGATCTTGGCGTCAGAGCCCCGCTTCTGATCTTGGGGTCACAGCGCATTTTTCCCGAAGCTCTGACCCCAATATCCCCTGCCCCCGATATCCCCCGAGCCGATATCCCAAATTATCCAAAGGCGCTGACGGGGCGCCCCGAACGGAGTCGGGGCCCTTTCGCCGGATGAAAATGGGCTCGACCCCGATTTCCGCGCAGAGGCGCTGACGGGGCGCCGCGAACGGGGTCAGGGCCCGTTTCGCCGGATGAATCAGGGCCCGTTTCGCCGGATGAAAATGGGCTCTGACCCCGATTTCCGCCGATTTCCGCTCGCCGGATAGGAAATCGGGCTCTGACCCCGATTTCCGGGGGTCAGTGCTTGCCCGGCTCGAGCGCGACGCCCCTACGCTCCTTCGCGATGTAGGCCAGCAGCGCCGTCATCCGCGCATCCCCCGGCTCGAGGTCCTCGCCCTCGAGCGGGTTGCGGATGCACCAGTTCACCATCTCCCACATCTGCGCGACGCGGCCGAGCTGCTTCTGGAACTTCGGATACGTCTCGGGATGCGTGTTCGCCGCGTTCGGATGGCACTGACCGCACGCGAC
Organism: Gammaproteobacteria bacterium; assembly: GCA_036381515.1. Taxonomy (GTDB): domain Bacteria; phylum Pseudomonadota; class Gammaproteobacteria; order Steroidobacterales; family Rariloculaceae; genus ZC4RG20. Next base: position 5,779 of record DASVCR010000090.1, read on the forward strand.
GCCATTCGTGCCGAGCTCGGGACTCGTCCAGAGCCGCCGGCCCTCCTGCGCGACGCTCTCGAACTGCGCCGCCCACCGCTCGAGATCCGCTTCCGTGAACTCGTCCGCATCGACGGCCGCGCACGCCGCCACGCCGAGCACCGCTAGAAACACACGTCTCATCGCTCTCGTCCCGTCAATAGTGAGCCTGTGGAGGAACGCGCCGGGCCGGATGCTGATACTCCAGGTCCTCGGGCCTGCCCGTCGCGGCGTTGAACGCGACCGTCCGATTCCGGTTGTCGTACAGCGTGTAGTTCACGGCGACCCGGCCCGTGTGCACGTCGACGAACTGCCAGCCCGTCGCGTCCCGCTCGTTGAACGGATCCGCGCGGTTCATCGGCACCGTCATCACGGGCACGTACGCGCCCGACTGCGCATACGTCGACGGGTACGGCCAGGGCCACGCAGTCGCCATCACAGAGTGGAACGAAATCGACCCGATCTGGTTGTACTGGATCTGATGCACGTGGCCGTAGAGCACGGTGACCTTCTCGAACGGCGCGAGGATCGCCTGAACGTCCTCGGCGTCCTCGGTCCAGAAGTTCCAGCCCTTGTAGATCTTCTGCAGCGGCGAATGCGACAGCACGACGATCGGCGTCGACCTCGGCACGTTCGCGAGGTCGTTGCGGAGCCACTCGCGCTGCTGCTCGCCGACCATGAACGGCGAGCCGTTCGGATTGTCGAGACCGGCCATCTCGAGCATCCGGCGCTCCGGCGTCTCCCAGCGCTCGTACGTCCACTCGTCGTACGTGAGCACGCTGTTCAGCACGACGAAGTGCACGCCCTTGTGATCGAAGCTGTACCAGTGGTCGCCGAAGAGCTCGCTCCAGTATTCGCCGAGATCGAGGTAGTAGTCGTGCTCGCCCATCACCGCGTGAAGCGGATAGCGGAGCGCGGACAGCATCTCCGCGCCGTGATCGAGCTCCGCCTTCGTGCCGAGCTGCGCGAGGTCACCACCGAACACGACGAAATCCGGGGCGGGCTCGAGCAGATTCGCCTCCGCGACCGCGCGCTTCAGCCCCTGATCCCAGTTGCGCACGAACTCTGCGCCGCGGATCTGCTGGATGTGCGAATCGGAGATATAGGCGAACGTGAAATCCGACTGCCCGCCCTGCTCCTGGCCGAACGCGAGCTTCACGAGGCTGACCGGCAGCACGCTTCCGGCCAGCGCGGCGCCGGAGCGCCGCAGAAACCCTCTTCGGTTCATTTTCATTGCTCCTCCCTCCCGTCGAGCGCGGCCACCGGCCCGGACGTCGTGGGCGCGGCAAACTGCGGGCTCGTCAGCGATTCCATGAACGCGACGAGGTCGTCGATCTGCTGCTCGGTAAGGTTCAGCGGCCGGATCCCGCCCGACAGGTACGGGTTCACCGGGGCGTCGGCCGGGATCACGCCGCCGTTGTTGTAGTGCTCGACGACCTCCCGCAGCGTCGCCAGGCTCCCGTCGTGCATGTACGGCGCGGTCAGCGCGACGTTGCGCAGCGTCGGCGTCTTGAACGCACCGATCTCGGAGAGGTCGCCGGTCACCGCGAACCGGCCGAGATGCGACGTATCGGCGTCTCCGAGCACCGCGACGTCGACGTCGACGCCCTGAGCCTTTGCGACGAGGAACGCCTTCGCGAGCTCCGGAATCCGGTCCTGCATCGCGTTGACACCGATGCCGATGTTGTGGAAGCGATGGTCGGTGAAGAGCGCGTGATCCTGCTCGATCGTGTGGCAAGACACGCATCGCCCGTCCGTCAGGAACACGCCGAAGCCGCGCTTCGCCGCCTCGCTGATCGCGTTCTCCTCGCCGCCGAAATACCAGCGGTCGAACGGCGAGTCGCCGGCGATCTGCGTGCGCTCGAACGCCGCGATCGCCTTCGTCACGTGCTCGATGCGGATCTCCTCCGGCCGCACGTCGAACACGTTGCGGAACGCCCGCGTGTACTCGCGGTCCGCGCGGATGACCTCGAGCACCGCGTCATGGCTCGGCATCGCCATCTCGACCGGGTTCACGATCGGATGGAGCGCCTGATCCTCGAGACTCGGCGAGCGGCCGTCCCAGAACTGCGTCGCGTTGTACGCGGCGTTCACGATCGTCGGCGCGTTGCGCGTGCCGGTGAGACCATTGACGCCGACGGAGACCTGACGCGTGTCCGTGAACGCGGTCGCGGGGGCATGACAGGTCGCGCAGCTCACGGTGCCCGTCGAGCTGAAGCGCACGTCGTTGAAGAGCCGCTCCCCGAGCGCGACCTTTGCCGGCGTGACCGGATTGTCGTCGGGAATCGGAACGGGCGGCAGGCCGAGCGGCTCCGCCGCGGCCTGCGACGCTGCTCCGAGAGATAAGAGCAGAAGCATCAGTCGCATGCTTCGTTCGCCTCCCCTCGTTGCTGTCGTGGTCGAAGAAGCCGCGCCTCAGCGAGACGCGGGCAGGAACGAGTCGGTCGTCTCCGGAGCGCCGCAGTTGAACATCGGCGCCGTGTCCGACCAGAACATCTGCTTCGGGCCGAGCACGCGGACGTTCTCGTAGCCGAGCTCGCGGAGACGTGCCGCGAGCTCGAGCGCGCGCTTGCCGGTCTTGCAGTACGTGACGAGCGGTGCCGCGCGGTCCTCGGGCAGCACGTCGAGGTAATCCTCGACCGCGTCGTGCGGAACGTTCACCGCGTTGTGGACGTGCCCGACCGCGTACTCCTCGGGCGAACGCGCGTCGAGCAGCATGAAAGGCGCGCGGCCCGCGAGGTAATCGAGGAGCACGTGGGTATCGATCGGCGGAATCGCCGCGGCATCGACGGCCGCATCCGCGCCAGGCGCGCCTCGCAGCGCAGCGTCCGCGCCGCTCGCGGCCGAGACGGCGACGGCGGGCTCGCCACCCGCGGACGAGACAGCAAGCGCAGGCTCGCCGGACGCCACGGCGCCGGCGGCCGCGGCATCCTCCGCAACCGCGAGGGCCGGGGCGCCCGCAAGCACGAGCATCAGGAACAGGGAAGCTTCGGGCAACGTGATCATTTTCATTCTCGGAGCGGTTCTGGACGAAGTCTAAGACTAGACCTAGGCTACTCCTAGACCAAGGCTAAGGCTAGACTTCGTCTAATCCGCATGTCAACCTGCGGAAAACACGGATGAAAAAAAAGGGGCCGGATGACCGACCCCATCTCTTCGCGCAGCTTTCCGGCGCCGCGTCGCCTACGTCGTCTCGTCCTGGATCGCGTCCGACATGCCTTCCTCGTACGTGCTCCAGCCGGACAGCATGCCGTACGGCACGCGGTCGAGCGTCGCCTCGATGCGGCGGATGAGACCCTTCTCGATCTTGAACACTTCCGCGATGTACCACGTCCACGGCTGGACGGGACCCGCCGTCACGGTGCGCCCGTCCGGCGTCTCGAACGTGCGGTACTCGCCGCCCGAGTGATCGAAGAACACGAAGCTGAACACGTTCCCCCGCTCGCGATCGACGGCGACGAAGCGGCGGTCGCGGATCCGGTTCACGAAGTGGATCAGGCCCGACTCGAACTGCTCGCGGCAGCTCCAATGCGCCGAGTAGCTGGTCGCGGTCTTCGGATCCGGCCGCGTCTGCCCGGGCTGCAGCGGCACGTTCGTCGACTGCGAGCCGTTCTCGATGCGGTTGCAGTCGTCGGCGAACGGGTACTCGCCCTTACCGTCGTTCTGCTGCATGCCAGTGAAGTACATGTTCGCGGTCTCGATCAGCTCGCGGCGCGACATCCGCTCGCCTTCGGGCACGGTCTCCAGGAACAGCGGATCGGGGCCGCCGCGCGCCTCGATGCGCCGCGCCGCGTCCTCGTTCCGCACGACCTGCTGCTCGACCTCGGTGATCTCGCCGTTCTCGATCCGGAGGCGAAGCGCGATGACGGCGGGCGTCTGCTGCGCGGGGTCGCGATGGTCCTCGTTGATCGTGCCGATGAACGCGACCTGTCCCGCCTCGACGTCCGGCACGAAGAAGCGATAGCTGCCCTTCGACTTCATCGTGTTCCATAGCCCGTCGCCGAGCTCGAGCCGTTGCCCGTTCTCGGTGAAGCGGGCGTTCGCGGCGAACGGCACAGCGTCGACGTCGTCGTCGATCACCGCGTCGAGGTAGCGGTCCACGAAACCCTCGAGGCAGGCCCGGTCGCAGTCCTGCGCGGCAGCCGGTGCGCCGAGCATCGCGAGCGCGACCGCGGCCGCAAGCGTCCCGAGCGTCGTCGTTCTCATCGTCGTTCCCCTCACGTCGTCGTTGATGTTGGTATGTGCGTGCGCCCCGCCCGGACCGGCCGGGGCGTGATTCTGCGCCGGCTAGGCGCTCGCTGCGGGCCTAAAGCGGCTCGACGTAACGCGCGAGCGTCTCCTGCACGAAGCGCCGCGCGTCCTCGGCATCGTACGGCTCGCCGGCCGCGAGCGCTTCGGCGTACTCGAACATCGGCACGAACAGCTCGACGCCGTCGACCTCTTCCGCGAGCTCGAAGGCGTCGTGCTCCGCGTAGATCTGCCGCCACGCGGCGCGAACCTCTGCCCAGAACGGCGCCGTCCGTTCCCAGTACGCCTCGGCCGGCGAGAAATCGAAGCCCGCGATCCGCTCGTACCGGTTCACGCCGACCTCCCGCGCGAGGACGGCCACGCGCTCGCCCTGCTCGTCGAGGTCGACCTTGAGGTTGTCCTCCTCCTGCACCCAGCCCGTCGGCGTCAAGGTGTGGCGGTTCGTGCCGACGAGAACGTCGTAATCGTCACGCACACTCGACTCGCGCCGCGGCAGCGGGCGCCACGTCTCGTCGCTCGTCCACGCCGAGTACCCCTCCGCGTGGGTCCACGTGCCGAGGGCCTCGTAGCGCGGCGAATCGTCGACCTGATACACGGCCTGCGACCAGCGGCCTTCGACGTCGTCCGGGTCGAGCTCGACGCGCCGCCAGCGTCCGAGGCCGTCGTAGACGTGGAGGCTCGTGTCCTCGTACTGCCAGTCCTGGCGCCAATGCTTCTGCACGACCGGTCCCTGCACGTTGCCGTCGCCGTCGACGTAGAGCATCACGATCACGTGCTGCAGGCTGATGAAGTCGCCGTCGTCCTCGAGCACGAAGACGTACTCGGTCGCCCACGACTGGTACGGGCGCGCGGGCTCGTACCCCTCGGTGAAACCGACCGTCTCGATGAAATCGAACGTCGTGCGGAACTCGCCGGCCATCGCGAGGATCGCACGCCGGTCGCGCTCGAACGAGGAGAGCCCGGGCTCCATGACCGCCTTCCACTGCGGGCTCGCTTCCCGCTCGAGCTCGACGGCCGGCCCGCGCGTCGTGCCGCCTCGCGGGCGCATCTCGTCGTCGGCGCTGAACGGCCAGCTGAACGTGTATTGCCGGGTTTCGTCGGCCGCGCTCGCCCCCGCCGCGATCAGACCCGCGGCGAGCACGGCGCACCGGATCGTGCGACTCCTGTCGATCATGAGGTCTCCTCCGGCGGCTCGACCCGCGGATCGCGGGGCCAGCCGATGCTTCCTGCGAGCGGGAGCTTCACGGCGAGATCGAGCGGGTCGAGCCCGAACGTCAGGCCGAGCAAGTTGATCTCGAGGCCCTCCTCGACGCCGACGAGGACGCCGAGCACTCCGAAGAGGCTCACCTGCACGCCGGTGCCGCTCGGGCTTCGCGCAAAGAGCGCGGCGCCAAGATAGTCCTTGCCTATAGCCGTCGGAGGAAGGTCGGCCTCGAGCTCCGGGACGGCCCGCAGCACGTACGCGACGAACGTGTTCGAGTTCGGCCCGGGCCATACTCGATAGCTCTCGGCATACGGGTAGTCGGCCACCGCCCGCTCGATCTTCGGGATCGCCGCGGCGGCCGCCGGGCCGCGCAGGTCCGCGATCAGCTCGGGGGCGTTACCGAACCAGCGCGAGTCGGGCGCGCGGTCGCTGACGACGACGGACGTGCCAGTACGGCGCAGCCGCCAGCCATTGACCTCATAGACGGTATAGGCGTCGCCGTTCGGCGGCTTCACGGCGATCCACGTATGCACGCCGAAATACCCGCGCCATCGCACGGCGCGAGCCGCATACACCTGAACGACGGCTTCCGGGGCGTCCGACGGCAGCGGCGCGAGCCCGATCGGCTCGCGGCTCGCGGTGCGCCAGTCGCCGCCCGACGCATTCTGCTCCTTGTCGACGTACGCGATGCCGAAGAGCAGTGCCGCGAACAGCGAAAGCCATGTTGCCGGTGATCGCCATCTCACCGGAACGAAGATAGACGGTGCCCGAGACGGCGGCAAGCGACGCCCTCCCCGCTCGGATGGGGCCTCCCGCCGGATCTCGAGACGGACACACCTAGCCCCGCCGCTCGTGAGCGGCAGGACGGTCCGCTTTAAATGAAGGCGGGACGCCGGAGCGGCGTCCCGCGAGGCTTGCTCAGTTCTTCTTCGCCTTCTTCAGCTTGAAAACCGAGTTGCCGTAGTAGTCCACCATCGCCTTCTCCATCGCGCGCAGGTGCGGAGACGACTGCTTGAAGATGTCGAAGTCGATCTCGATGTGCTTGCGCCGACGGTCCTTCGTGTCCGGCACGAGCTTCAGGATGCCGCCCGGAGCGGCCTCCGAGGTCAGCGAGAACACGATGCGGGACACGGACGTATAAGGAATGCCGAGCTTCTGGGACAGAGACTTCATCGAGTGCGGCTTGCCATCGATCGCCGCGTCGATGACCTCCATGGCCACGAGCACCTCCGCCAGCGTTCCGTGCCGACCCGACTTGTGGAAGACCGTCAGCAGCGCGATCGCCGCCTTGCGCACTCCGTTCGAATCGAACAGCTGCTTCGCGCTCGCACGGCGCGCTTGAGTGGAACCTCCTACCGATACGTTTTCCCTAGTCACGGTAACTCCATGTAGTCTCGACCATAAGAAAGCTGCGAATCATACGCGTTCCGACGGCGATCTCAAAAACCGCACCGTCCGGTACGCCGCCGGTCGTACCGAGCGTGATGTCTTTGAGCAGCGAGCACGACGAAAGTTGCGACGGCACCGGCGGTTTCTACGGATTGGAATTACCCATCCGACGTATCAACTCGGCATCGACGTGTCCGTCGGCGATGAGGCCGTTCCGCTGTTGCCAATCGCGGACAGCCCTGCGCGTCGCAGTGCCGACGATGCCGTCCGGCTCGCCGCTGTCGAAGCCGAGCTCGTTCAGCCTGCGCTGCACGGCCGCGATCTGGTCGCGCGTCAGGCGCGGGTCGTCCGGCGGAGGCACGGCGAGCGCGCCGCCGCCGGCGATGCGGTCCGACAGATGCCCGACCGTGAGCGCGAAGAATTCCGACGCGTTCCAGCGCATGATCACCGCGAAGTTCTCGTAGACAAGAAAGGCCGGGCCCCGATGCCCGGCCGGCACGAGCACGGCCGCTTCGGCGTCGAGCGCCGGGACCGGGTCGCCCGACGTCGTCGTGATACCGAGTGCGCGCCATTCGGCGAGCGGCCGCGGACGGTCGCGGCCGGCGAGCGCGTAGTCGAAGCCTTCCGGGAGCCTGACCTCGCGGCCCCACCGCCAGCCGGGCCGCCAGCCGAAGGTCTCGAGCAGATTCGCCGCGGACGAGAACGCGTCGTCGACGCTGCCCCACAGATCGACGACGCCGTCCCCGTCGCCGTCGACCGCGTACGCGAGGTAGTTCGACGGCATGAACTGCGTATGGCCCATCGCGCCTGCCCACGAGCCGATCATCGTGCCCGCGTCGATGCCGCGCTCGACGATACGCAGGGCGTTGACGAACTCGGTCGTGAAGTAGTCGCCGCGGCGGCCGTCGCACGCGAGCGTCGCGAGCGAATCGAACACGGGAACGTCGCCGATCACGCGGCCGTAGTCCGTCTCGAGCCCCCACAGCGCGACGATGATCTGCGGCGGCACGCCGTACTCCGCCGCCTTGCGGTCGAGCAGCGCCTTGTGCCGCTCGAGCATCGTGCGCCCCATCGACACGCGGCTCTCGGTCACCCGCCGGCCGAGGTATCGCGCGAACGTCTCGACGAACTCGGGCTGCTCGCGGTCCGCCTCGACGACCCTCGGCAGCTGACGCACAGTCGGCAGGACGCTGTCCGCCGTCGCGGCGGAGATGCCGCCCGCGAGCGCCGCGCTCCGCAGGCGATCGAGACAAACGTCGAAAGCCGGCTGCGCGAGCGCGCCGAACGGGGCGGCGAGCAGCGCGAGGAGCAGCAACGGTCCTTGCGTTCGGTGGCGAATCATCGTTTCTGTCGTCGCGAGCGGCCCGGCCCCTCGAAAGGAGCGCCTAATACTACATAATCGTCGCCAGCGCCAGCCCAAGTGCTCGTCGGCGCTCGAATTCCCGCCGTCCGGGTGTTTGTGACGTCGGTCACGTTTTATACTGGGCCGCCCCGCATGAAGATCATGGAAAAGGATCGGTGCGAGCCCTCTTCTTCGTCCTGTTGGGCACCCTCCTCGGAAGCTGCTCGAGCCCGCCCCGAGTGCTGGACCAGATCCTCGCGCTCGGCGAGCTGCGCGTCCTGACGCACCACGGCCCGGCCACCTTTTATTACGGCTCCGACGAGCCGCGGGGCCTCGAATTCGAGCTCGCACGCGGGTTCGCGGCGCGGCTCGGCGTCGACCTCAAGATCGTCGTCGAGGACCGGCTCGGCAAGCTCCTGCCCGGCGTGCGTCCGGGGGGCCCTGCGCACATCGCCGCCGCGTCGCTGACGGTCACCGAGCCCCGCCGGGAGCTCGTCGTCTTCGGCCCCGCGTACGGCGAGGTCGAGCAGCAGGTCATCTACCGGCGCGGCACGAGGCGGCCGCAGAGCCTCGAGGACCTCGTCGGCGCGAGCATCGAGGTGCGCGCGGGCTCGGCGCATGCGGAGCTCCTCGAGCAGGCGCGCGAGCAGTACCCGGGGCTCGTCTGGCGAGAGGACCCGCGCGCGTCCGTCGAGGAGCTGATCCGGCGGGTCGACGAAGGCCTCATCGACTACACGATCGTGCCGTCGAACACCTTCGGCCTGCTGCGGCATTCCTATCCCGAAACGCGCGCGGCGTTCGCGATCGGCCAGACGTACCCGATCGCTTGGGCGCTGCCGAAGGAGGCGCCCGCGCTGCGCGAGGCCGTCGCCGCGTACTTCGCCGAGCTCGAGGCGACCGGCGAGCTCGACAGGCTCCTCGACCGCTACTACTTCGCGGCCCGCGATTTCGATTACGTCGGCTCGCGCGCGTTCCTGCGCCACATCGAGTCGCGGCTGCCGGCCTACCGCGCGTACTTCGAGGAGGCCGAGCAGCTGACCGGCGTCGACTGGCGCCTCCTCGCGGCGATCGGCTATCAGGAGTCGCACTGGAACCCGGACGCCGTGTCGCCGACCGGCGTGCGCGGCCTGATGATGCTGACCCAGGACACTGCGTCGATGATGGCCGTCGAGGATCGCGCGGACCCCCGCGAGAGCGTGATCGGCGGTGCGCTCTACTTCCGGAACGTGCTCGCGAAGATCCCGGAGCGGATCCCGGAGCCGGATCGCACGTGGCTCGCGGTCGCGGCGTACAACCTGGGCTTCGGGCATCTCGAGGACGCACGGATCATTACCGAGATTCAGGGCGGCGACCCGGACCGCTGGGATCACGTTCGGGAGCGGCTGCCGCTCCTGGCAGACGAGGCGTGGTACTCGCGGGTGAAGCGGGGCTATGCGCGCGGGCACGTTGCGGTGCAGTACGTAGACAACGTGCGGCGGTATCACGAGCTTTTGAGGTGGCTCGCGGATCGCGAGATCGTCACCGAGTACCACGAACCCGCTCCTTCGCGTCCGCGCGGCTGACCGCGAATCCTGCGCGGCGCCCTCTGCCGCTTCTGCCGCACGTCGCCGCCACGCGACGCACGACACGCCGTCAGCGCCGTTCGGCGAAGAACGCCCGCAACAGCTCCGCGGCCTCGTCCTCGAAGAGGCCCGACTCTACGACGATCCGATGGTTCAGCCGGTCGCTGCGCGCGATGTCGAACACGGAGCCGCACGCGCCGGCCTTCGGATCCGGCGCCGCGTACACGAGCCGCGCGATCCGCGCATGCACGAGCGCGCCGGCGCACATCGCGCAGGGCTCGAGCGTCACGTAGAGCGTCGTGCCCGGCAGTCGGTAATTGCCGACGCGCTTGCCGGCCGCGCGGATCGCGAGCATCTCCGCGTGCGCGCTCGGGTCGTGCTCGCGGATCGGTGCGTTGTGGGCCTCGGCGAGCCACGTGCCGTCGGCATCGACGAGCACCGCGCCGACCGGCACCTCGCCGCAGCGCGCGGCCTCGCGCGCGAGCTCGAGCGCGCGGCGCATCCAGCGGACGTCGGGGGACTCGGCTTCCACGTCACGCCTCTCCGACTCGTGCGATCGGCGTCGCGGCCTTGACCACGTCACCGCGCCGGCGCCTCGTGCGCTGAGCCTGCAGAAATCTCGTCTCATCACCAACGCGAGCGAAGATCCACGCGACGCCCTCGTCCATCAAAGCGGCTTTCGACGCGATCGCGCGAATCGGCGAGCGATCGAGCGGCAGCGGCGGCTTCGCGCCGACGCCGTCGAAGCGGCGCGCGTACGTGTCGACGAACGCCTTCGGAAGCGCGGCCAGAAGGTCGGTCTCCGCAACGACGGATAGCGCGAGCATGAAGCTCGGCACGGAGAGCGCAACGCGGCGAGAGCGCCCGAGCCTCGCGAGCGCGTCATCGACGAAGCCGTGCGCCTCGCCGGTCAGCGAGACCACGACGTGCCGCATGCGGCAGAACCGGTCGAGCGTCGGGTCCTTGGCAAACGGGTGCCCTCTTCGCATCCCGATCACGTCGACGTCGCAGGATCGAACAACTCGACCGTCGAGATGATGCTTCACGTCGGCGCAAGCGGATCCGAGATCGCCGCCGCGAGTTCGAGCGCTCACACCGTCGGGACGACGCCCTTCGGCGTGCGCGAGAACAGCGGGTCGTTCACGAGCCTGAGCCGCCCGAGGCCGTGGCTCACGGCCGACGGCGACAAATGAAGCCGCTCCGCCGCCCGACCGACGTGGCGCTCCTCGAGCACGACCTCGAACAGCCCGAGCAAGTTGAGATCGACTCGAGAGAGATCAATCTTGTTCAGCATGTAGCTGAAATCATGTCACTGGATTCAACACGCCACAAGGCGAAGACTTCTCGCGAATCCGCTGGATCCGAGTCAAGAGATGTCACCTGCACCCGCCGAGGTTCTACGTCCGATCATCGCTGCACGCGAGATAGGTAGAGTTGGAAGATGAGCGCGACCTGACTGAGAAGCTCGCCGAGTTAGACACGGTGCTCGGGGACGATCGTAAGCGTCAGGCCGAGGTCGTATTGACAATTTAGGCCCCGGCGGTGGTCCGCTCGCTGAGCTCGCCGGCGACATTTCACGGCAGAAGCTCGGCAACACGGAGCACCCACGACCGTGACGGCAAACATTCTGATGTGGCGGCGCACTGCCTCCGTGAACCGCCGCGGCAACCGTGGAATCGGGATGTCGACATTCCTCCGCACTCGTCACTGCCCCAACTACGCCGCATAACGCTGCAGCTAGTCGTTAGGCGAGACTGCCCGCCACTACGTGGGACAGCACCGCCGCATTGATGTCAACCTTCGTCTTTGGCAGAACCCCTACAAACCACCGAGCCATCCCTCATGGCCGATGACGATGACCAGACTGGACCCAGAGCCCAGTAAATTCCGGTTACGTACATATCTGGCGTCGCGTAGTTAACGGACAAAGAACAGCCACATTGCAACCAGGGATGCTCCTCCGATTCCGTCGATGCTCCGTTTGACGTCGTCAATTGTCGCAATTTTCGATCCCCCATCGTCCCTGATGTCCCTTCCGTCAAATTCAGCCACCTTTCTTCCGCGGTCATCGCGAAACGATTTGCCGTCGACCTGGCCGATCTCCCCCCTCCCCCGTCATCGCGGATGGCAGTTCCATCGAGAGAGCCGATCTTTCTCCCGCTTCTATCTCGTAGTTCATTGCGTTCGAACTCATCATCGCGATGAATCTCGAGCGTTTCGTGATGGCATCAGTTCTCAGGATTAAGTCTGCCCGAGGAGAGAGTTGGTAATTGGCAAGAAGTTGCGCTGATGACGCCTAGCGAACGCCCGATTCCGGTATCAAGATCGAAGTCCGGATTCCGCTCACGAGCCGGGGCGGCCCTGATAGAGCTCGAAGCGCCGCGCCGGGAGGTTGCCGAGAGCTCAGGCTTTTCGCTGCATGCGGGCATCGCCGCGAAGGCCTCGCAACGTGACAAGCTCGAGCGCCTGATGGGCTATCATTCTCCGCGTTCAAATGCCTGGTTCGGCGGCCGCCGAGCGGCGATGTAAGGGCGGGCGAGAGGGAGTCAGCGATGGATAAGGGCAAGCGGCGGCATTCGAGGCGCGCGTTCCTGCAAGGTAGCGCCGCCGCGGCGCTCGCAGCCGCAACCTCGATCGGCTGGCCGCGGTTCGTCCGCGCTCAGGATCGGCTCACCTTGCGCTTCCGCACTATCCCCGACCCGGACGGTTGGCACGCGAGCCTGCGCCTCAAGGGCGACTGGCTGGTGCTCGAAGTGAACGACGGCGTGCTGTCAGGCTTCGGCGAGGCGTCCCACAGCAACGACGACGAAGCCTGCAAGCGCGCGGCCGCGGAGATCTTCGCCGAGCACTACGCCGGGCTCCGCACGCTCTCCCTCGAGACGCTCGCAACGAAGGAGCGCGAGATCGCGGCGCTCGACCCGGACTTCGTGCGGGCCACCGCGTTCTCCGGGTTGAACCAGGCGCTCTACGATCTGCTCGCGAAGCGCGAGCAGGTGCCCGTCTGGCAGCTCTTCCGCACAAGCACGACGATCTCCGGCATCCCGCTCTATACGACCATCAACCGGGCGCTCCCAACGCGCACGCCGGAGGAGTATTCGGCGGTGGTAAGCGAGCTCGCGCGGCAGGGCTTCAAGACCTTCAAGTGCGCGCCCTTCGAGGCGGTGAACGGACCCGACCGCGCCGTCGAGAAGGCCGCCGCGGGCCTCGCCACGCTCGCGCGGCTTCGGGAGCAATTCCCGGATCTCGCGATGCGCGTGGATTTCCACGAGCGCTTCCGCCCCGAGGACTTCTACCGCCTGATCCCGGAGCTCGAGCGCCTGCAGCTCGACTGGATCGAGGAGCCGTTCGCGTTGGGGCCAGCGTACACGGAGCTCAAGCGCAGGACGCGGCTCAGGATCGCGGGCGGCGAGCTCTTCTGGGGCACGACGCGCTTTGCGGAGATCGCCAAGAACGGCTGGGCGCACGTCATCATGCCGGACGTGAAGCACGTGGGCGGGTTCGGCCCGCTGCTGGAGGTGATCAGAAACACCGCCGGCCAGGCAGAGGTGTCACCGCACAATCCGTCGGGACCGATCTCGACCGCGGCGAGCTTGCATGCCGCAGCCATCTATCCCGAGCTGGTGCACATCCTTGAGTACGCGTTCGACCGCGCAGGCACGCGGCGCGCGACGGGTGAGCGCGTAGAGGACGGCGTGCTGTTGCTGTCTGACCGTCCGGGCTGGGGCGTGGAGCCGCCCGGGTAGAGCAGAGGGCGGGAGCGGCGCTTGCGCCCTCCCCTACCGACTTCAAGCTCGAACTTCCTATCCCGATGGCCACTTCGGGCCGATCGTAATCATCGCTAGCCGAATTTCAGCGCACCTTGGATGGCATCCACAGGATAGTGCTTGCCGCTTATCAAATTCTGAAACGGAAGAAACAAAGGTCGGGAGAGATCTGATTGATCGAACCAACCAACCTCACTCAGCTCCTGCGGTGCCGCAACGAAGGCAGTACCACTTTCGTAGTCTGCACACATCCAGATCGCGATAGTGTTTGCCCTCTGCCTCGAAAATGTCGTTTGTCACCGCGAGGAATCGAATGTTCTTGATCGTCACGCCGGTCTCTTCGAAAACCTCTCGCTGTGCGCATTGCTCTAGCGACTCGCCTTTATCGATATGCCCACCTGGCGCAGACCAGGTTCCATCGCCGTGGACGTTCGTCCTCCGGACCATGAGCACGCGGCCGGCATTATTCACAAGGACTCCGACTCCAACCCTAGCAACGTTGCCCAACGGAATACTCCTCGCCAGTGGCCCGTCGACGGAGCGGTCAGTTGCAGAGCCGTGGGCAGCGCCCGGCCCGGCGAAACGATGGGTCAGCCGTGACTACCAGATCTATATCGCTACAGCCTCTTGGTCGTCGAGGAGCGCTGGAGCCAATGCCAGGCTATTCATACTTGAAACCAAAAGTTTTAATATCGGTCGCCGCTATTCAAATTTCGAGAACAGGGGCTCCCTCCGAATGAAGCGCGGCGAGACGGGCACTTACGTGATGACGGCGGCCGGCGGGGAGACGGTACGCGCGTTCGTGCCGAAGCCGCTGCCGCCGGAGCCGTCGCTCGCGTTCGATGCCGACCTGCAGAGGGCCCTCGAAGCCGCGGTGCTCGCGCTCGGTCGGCTCGACGGCGTCTCGACCCTGCTGCCGGACAAGTCGCTCTTCCTTTACAGCTACGTCCGCAAGGAAGCCGTCCTCTCCTCGCAGATCGAAGGCACGCGGTCCTCGCTCTCCGACCTTCTGCTTTTCGAGCTGAACGAAGCGTCGGGCGTGCCGTTCGAGGACGTGGTCGAGGTCTCCAACTACGTTGCCGCGCTCGACTACGGGCTGACGCGCCTTCGTGAGGGCTTTCCCCTCTCGAATCGCCTCATCCGGGAGATCCACGGGATCCTGCTGTCCCGCGGGCGAGGGAGCGGCAAGGACCCTGGCGAGTTTCGGCGCTCCCGGAACTGGATCGGCGGCAGCCGGCCGGGTAACGCCGTGTTCGTGCCTCCACCGCACACCGCCGTACACGACGCCATGGGAGCGCTCGAGCGCTTCCTCCACGATCGGGGCGACGGCTTGCCGCACCTCGTCCGTGCCGGCCTGGCTCACGTGCAGTTCGAGACGATCCATCCCTTCCTCGACGGCAACGGCCGCGTCGGCCGGCTCCTGATCACGCTCCTGCTCTGCCACGACGGCGTGCTGCGCGACCCGCTGCTCTACCTCAGCCTCTACTTCAAGGAGCATCGCGACGAGTACTACGCGCTGCTCGACCTCGTCCGGCGGGAAGGTGACTGGGAGGCTTGGCTCGCTTTCTTCCTGGAGGGCGTGCGCGTGACGGCACAGGGGGCGGTCGAGACGGCGCAGCGTCTCACTGCCATGTTCGGCGACGACAGACGCCGGATCGAGAGTCAGGGACGCCGGGCCGGCTCGGCGATCCGGGTCCACGATGCCCTCAAGGCGCGGCCGATCCTTTCCCTGCCGGAGATCAGCCGCACCACGGGGCTTTCGTTCCCGGCCGCGTCCTCGGCGATGAGCCTCCTCACCGAGATGGGGATCGCCCGGGAGCTCACCGGCAAACGCCGGGACCGGCTCTTCGTGTACGACGGGTACCTGGCGCTACTGAACCAAGGAACCGAAAGGCCATGAGGATCGACATCTCCGAGCGCGCTTTCGAGGAGACGATCGAGTGCCGCAGTTCGGCCCCGACGCCTGCCCGGAGGGCGGATGGCCGCTTGCGGGTTTGAGGCAAAGTTTCCTGGCCAGCGACATCGCCGCCAGGCCTGAGATCACTCCCACTCGATCGTCGCCGGCGGCTTGCTGGAGATGTCGTAGACGACGCGCGAGATCCCGTCGACCTCGTTGATGATCCGCCGCGCGACGTGATCGAGAAACTCGGCGGGCAGCCGCGCCCACCGCGCGGTCATGAAGTCGACGGTCTCGACCGCGCGGAGCGCGACGACGTAGTCGTAGCGCCGACCATCCCCCATCACGCCGACCGAACGCACCGGCAGGAACACGGCGAACGCCTGACTGACCGAGTCGTAAAGCCCTTGCTCGCGCAGCTCGCCGATGAAGATGTCGTCGGCGCGGCGCAGCAGATCCGCGTATTCCTTCTTCACCTCGCCAAGGATCCGCACGCCGAGGCCCGGCCCCGGGAACGGATGCCGATTCACGAGGCTCGGCGGCAGACCGAGCTCGACACCAATCTTGCGTACCTCGTCCTTGAAGAGATCCCGCAGCGGCTCGATCAGCTTCAAGTGCATCCGCTCCGGCAACCCGCCGACGTTGTGATGCGACTTGATCAGCGCCGCCTTGCCGGTCGCGGAGCCCGCCGACTCGATCACGTCCGGGTAGATCGTCCCCTGCGCGAGCCACTCGATACCCTCGAGCCGCTTCGCCTCGGCCTCGAAAACCTCGATGAAGAGCCGGCCGATGATCTTCCGCTTGTCTTCCGGATCCTCTACGCCCTCGAGCGCAGCGAGGAACTTCTCCTCCGCGTTGACGCGGATCACGTTGACGCCGAGATGCTCGCGGAACACGGCCATGACCTGGTCGCCCTCGCCGAGGCGCAGGAGACCATGATCGACGAACACGCAGACGAGCTGATCGCCGATCGCCGCGTGGAGCAGCGCCGCGACGACGGACGAGTCGACGCCGCCCGACAGCGCGAGCAGCACGCGGTCGCGGCCGACCTGCGCGCGGATCCGCTCGATGTGGTCAGCGATGATGTTCTGCGCCGTCCACGTCGGCGGGCACCCGCAGACGTCGCGGACGAAGCGCGTCAGGATCTCGAAGCCGTGCTCGGTGTGCGTGACCTCGGGATGGAACTGGAGGCCGTAGATCCGCCGCTCCGGGCTCGCGATCGCCGCGAGCGGCGCGTTACGTGTCCGCGCGATCGCCTTGAACCCG
>DASVCR010000091.1:0-33803 GCA_036381515.1 Gammaproteobacteria bacterium
GCATGCCTCCTCGGAGGCGGCGTGCCGTTCATGAATGATGCCCGGACACGCCGACGGCAGCCGTTGGGCCCACATCCCAAGCGTCGTGCCGCAGCGGGACTTGCCTCGGCTATCGATGGCGTGCGCGAGCGCCAGCGCCAGGCGCTGCCACTGAAGCGCTCGTCGCTGCCGCCGACCTGTCGCGGACTGAGCCTCAATGCCGCGGCGACGTGTCACCGCATTCATGGACGCGATGCCGCCTGGAAGGAGCGTGACGTGCAACGTGCGCTTTTCCAGGACCGTGCGCGCCAGGGATGGCGCGCGCGGAGCCTCCATGGACGGATTCACGGCGTTCCTGGAAAAGCGCACGTTGCGCGGCACGGTCCGTCCGCGCCGACGCCGGATTCGTCCATGAATGCGGGCTGCCGACTCACGGGCTGCCGACCCACAAACAGCGTAACCGCTGCGAACGACTGAAACGAGACGACCATAGGGACTGTGGAAAGAACCGTATGCCGCGCCGCGACGACCTCGAAAGCATCCTGATCATCGGAGCCGGCCCGATCATCATCGGCCAGGCCTGCGAGTTCGATTACTCGGGAACGCAGGCGTGCAAGGCGCTGAAGGAGGAGGGCTATCGCGTCATCCTCGTGAACTCGAATCCGGCGACGATCATGACCGATCCGGCGAGCGCGGACGCGATCTACATCGAGCCGATCAACTGGCGCGCCATTGCGAGCGTCATCGAGAAGGAACGCCCGTCAGCGCTGCTGCCGACGATGGGCGGACAGACCGCGCTCAATTGCGCGCTCGACCTCGACCGCCACGGCATCCTCGAGAAATACGGCGTCGAGCTGATCGCCGCGTCGCGGCAGGCGATCGACATGGCCGAAGACCGCGAGCAATTCCGCAACGCGATGCAGGAGATCGGCCTCGACGTCGCGCGCGCCGGCATCGCGCACACGCTCGAGGAGGCGTGGGAGGTCCAGAAGGAGATCGGCTTCCCGATCATCGTGCGCCCGTCGTTCACGCTCGGCGGCAGCGGCGGCGGCATCGCGTACAACCGCGAGGAGTTCGAGGAGATCGTCAGCCGCGGCCTCGACCAGTCGCCGACGACCGAGGTCCTGCTCGAGGAGTCAGTCCTCGGCTGGAAAGAGTTCGAGATGGAGGTCGTCCGCGACCGTAACGACAACTGCATCTTCATCTGCTCGATCGAGAACCTCGACCCGATGGGCATCCACACGGGCGACTCGATCACCGTCGCGCCCGCGCAGACCCTGACCGACAAGGAGTATCAGCGCATGCGCGAAGCGTCGATCGCCGTGCTGCGCAAGATCGGCGTCGACACGGGCGGCTCGAACGTGCAATTCGCGATCAACCCCGAGGACGGGCGGATGATCGTGATCGAGATGAATCCGCGCGTGTCGCGCTCGTCGGCGCTCGCGTCGAAGGCGACCGGCTTCCCGATCGCGAAAGTCGCGGCGAAGCTCGCCGTCGGCTACACGCTCGACGAGCTGCGCAACGAGATCACCGGCAACGCGACGCCCGCGTCGTTCGAGCCGACGATCGACTACGTCGTGACGAAGGTCCCGCGCTTCACGTTCGAGAAGTTCCCGCAGGCGAACGACCGGCTGACGACGCAGATGAAGTCGGTCGGCGAGGTGATGGCGATCGGCCGCACGTTCCAGGAGTCGCTGCAGAAGGCGCTGCGCGGGCTCGAGACCGGCATCGATGGGCTGACGCCGGTACTCACGTCCGTCGAGACGGACGAGGACTGGGCGGTGCTCAAGCGCGAGCTCAGCATGCCCGGCGCGGACCGGATCCGGTACGTTGCGGACGCATTCCGCCTCGGCATGCCGTTCGACGAGATCCACCAGCTCACGAAGATCGATCCGTGGTTCCTCGCGCAGATCGAGGACCTCGTCGCGACGGAGAAGGACGCGGCCGCGAAGGGGCTCGAGGCGCTCGAGCCGAAGTCGCTGCGGGCACTGAAGCGCAAGGGCTTCAGCGACAGCCGGATCGCGGCGATCCTCGGCGTGAACGAGAAGGCCGTGCGGAAGTCGAGGCACATGCACGGCATCCGGCCGGTCTACAAGCGCGTGGACAGCTGCGCTGCCGAGTTCGCGACGACGACCGCCTACATGTACTCGACGTACGAGGACTACTGCGAGGCCGATCCGACGGATCGCGACAAGATCATCATCCTCGGCGGCGGCCCGAATCGCATCGGACAGGGCATCGAGTTCGACTACTGCTGCGTGCACGCCGCTTTCGCGCTGAAGGAGATCGGCTACGAGACGATCATGGTCAACTGCAATCCGGAGACCGTCTCGACCGATTACGACACGTCGGATCGCCTCTACTTCGAGCCGCTGACGCTCGAGGACGTTCTCGAGATCGTCGACAAGGAAAAGCCGAAGGGCGTGATCGTGCAGTACGGCGGACAGACGCCGCTCAAGCTCGCGCGTGCGCTCGAGGCGGCGAAGGTGCCGATCATCGGCACGTCGCCCGACTCGATCGACCTCGCCGAGGACCGCGAGCGCTTCCAGAAGCTCGTGACGCGCCTCGGGCTCAAGCAGCCGCCGAACCGGACGGCGCGCACGGAGGAGGAGGCGATCGCGCTGGCGAAGGAGGTCGGCTATCCGCTCGTCGTCAGGCCGTCTTACGTGCTCGGCGGGCGCGCGATGGAGATCGTCTACAGCGAGGACGAGCTCAAGGACTACATGACGCAGGCCGTGAGCGTGTCGAACGAGAGTCCCGTGCTGCTCGACCGCTTCCTCGACGTCGCCGTCGAGGTCGACGTCGACGCGGTCTCCGACGGCCGGGAGGTCATCATCGGCGGCATCATGGAGCACGTCGAGCAGGCCGGCGTCCACTCGGGCGACTCGGGCTGCTCGCTGCCGCCGTTCAGCCTGAGCGAAGACGTGCAGCGCGAGATCAGCGAGCAGGTCAGGCGTCTCGCGACGAGCCTCGAGGTCGTGGGCCTGATGAATACCCAGTTCGCGATCCAGAACGGCGTGATCTACGTGCTCGAGGTCAACCCCCGCGCGTCGCGGACCGTGCCGTTCGTGTCGAAGGCGACCGGCATGCCGCTTGCAAAGATCGCGGCGAAGGCGATGGTGGGCATGGACTTCGCGAGACAGGGCGTGACCGCGCCGCGTCGGCGGCCGTACTTCGCCGTGAAGGAGTCCGTGTTCCCGTTCATCAAGTTCGCGGATGCGGACCCGATCCTCGGCCCCGAGATGAAGTCGACCGGCGAGGTCATGGGGACTGGGCGGACGTTCGGCGAGGCGTACGCGAAGGCGCAGATCGCGTCGGGCGTCGACCTGCCGCGGTCCGGGCTCGCTTTCTTGAGCGTTCGCGACCGGGACAAGCCCGCGGCGGTCGAGCTCGGCAAGGCGCTCGTCAAGCGCGGCTTCGAGATCGTTGCGACCGGTGGAACGGCCGAGGCCCTGGCCCGCGGCGGCGTGCCGTGCAGCAGGGTCAACAAGGTACGCGAGGGCCGGCCGCATATCGTCGACATGATCAAGAACCGGGAAATCAGCTTGATCGTGAACACGACCGAAGGTAAACAGGCGATTCGAGAGTCGCATTCGATCCGCGGCGCAGCCGTGCATTACAAGGTGACGTACTACACGACGCTTGCGGCTGCGAAGGCGACGTGCGAGGCTCTGGATCATCTCGACAACGTCATCGTCAACCGATTGCAGGACCTGCACGAGGAGGCAGCGATTTGAGCAAGGTGCCACTGACGGCGCGCGGGGCGGAGCAGCTCAGAGAGGAGCTGCGGCGGTTGAAGAACGAGGAGCGGCCCCGGATAGTGAACGCGATCGCGGAGGCGCGGGCGCACGGCGACCTGCGCGAGAACGCGGAGTACCACGCCGCCAAGGAGCAACAGGGCTTGGTCGAGGCGCGCATTCGCGACATCGAGGCCAAGCTCGCGAATGCCCAGATCATCGACGTCACGCAGCTCGACGCGAACGGCCGCGTCGTGTTCGGCGCGACGGTGCACCTCGTCGACGTCGAGAGCGGTGAGTCGATGCAGTACCAGATCGTCGGCGAGGACGAGTCCGACATCAAAGACGGGCTGCTGTCGATCAGCTCGCCGATCGCGCGCGCGCTGATCGGCAAGGAAGAGGGCGACACCGCGGAGGTCGTGACCCCGAGCGGCCGGCGCACTTACGAGATTTCGCGCGTCGAGTACGTCTGAGCCCGAGGTCGACGCCGCCGGCGATCAGGACTGCGGCAGGCGAATCGACGACGGATTCGCGGGTCGGTACAGCAACGCGACGTAGCCGGCTTCCTTGACGAGGCAGGCGTCCGCCATCGGCGCGAGCTCCGCGAAAATGCGCGCTCGGCGTTGCTTGTCCCCGAATCGGACGCGAACCTTGACGAGCTCGTGATCGGCCAGCGCCTTATCGAGCTCTTTGCGCAGAGAGTCCGTGACGCCGCCGGGCCCCACGTCGATGACCGGTGTCAGGGTATGACCGAGGATGCGCAGGTAGTTGGATTGCTCTTCGGTGAGATGCATCCGTTTGTTGTTTTGCGCGCCGCCCTCGCCGGCGCCGTCGGACGAGGATAGATGAGTCGTCGCGGCGGGTCCAGTAGCCGGTGGAAACAGCGTCAGGAGCGAGACCCGTACGTCGAGCGCGCGGCGCGGGAGGGCTGGCGCTCCCGAGCGGTGTTCAAGCTCTCGCAAATTCAGGAAAAAGAGCGTGTGCTTCGGCCCGGCATGCGCGTCGTCGACCTCGGGGCGAGCCCGGGCGGGTGGAGCCAGTATGCGGCCCGCATCGTCGGGCCGAAGGGGCACGTCTGGGCCGTCGATCTGCTGCCGATGGATCCCGTTCTGGGCGTCGACTTCCTGCTTGGGGATTTCACCGATCCGGCGGTCCTCGACGCGCTGAAGACGGTGATCGGCACGGAGAAGGTGGATCTTGTGATGTCGGACATGGCCCCCAACATCAGCGGCATGCGAGCCGTCGATCAGCCGCGGAGCATGGCGCTTGCCGAGGACGCGCTGTGGTTCGCGACCGAGACTCTCGCGCGGGGCGGCACGTTTCTTGTCAAGCTGTTCCAGGGCGAGGGCTTCCCCGAGTTCGTGCAGCGTTCACGCGGCGAGTTCGGGACGATTCGTCTCGTCAAACCGAAGGCCTCACGGCCCGAAAGCCGCGAGATCTATATGCTGGCCAGAAACTATGGGATGTAGTACGGTCTAACGAGGGGGCATCCGTACCCGCTCCCCGCTTTGCGAGGTAACGCTTTGAACGATCTGGCGAAGAACGTCATCCTGTGGATAGTCATCGCGGTCGTGCTGCTGTCGGTGTTCCAGAGCTTTTCGCCGAGCAGCCCGCGCGTGCAGACGATCCCGTATTCCACGTTCCTGTCGTACGTCGAGAACGGCTCCGTGCAGGAAGTCACGTTCGAGGGCGAGGCGATCCGCGGGAAGCGTACCGGCAACGAGGGGACGTTCCTGACTTATAGCCCCGAGACGGACAACACGGCGCTGATCGGCATGCTGCACGAGCACGGCGTCGTTTTCAGCGGGAGCCCGCCGGAGCAGCAGTCGTTTCTGCTGCAACTCTTCATTTCGTCGTTCCCGATCCTGCTCCTGATCGGCGTCTGGGTCTATTTCATGCGCCAGATGCAGGGCGCGGGCGGCGGCCGGGGCGCGATGTCGTTCGGCAAGAGCCGCGCGCGGCTGCTCGGCGAGGACCAGGTCCACGTCACGTTCGCCGACGTCGCCGGCGTCGAGGAGGCGAAGGAGGAGGTCGTCGAGATCGTCGACTTTCTGAAGGATCCGGCCAAGTTCCAGCGCCTGGGCGGCAAGATCCCGAAGGGCGTGCTGATGGTCGGGCCTCCCGGCACCGGTAAGACGCTGCTCGCCCGCGCGATCGCCGGCGAGGCGAAGGTGCCGTTCTTCACGATCTCGGGCTCGGATTTCGTCGAGATGTTCGTCGGCGTCGGCGCCTCGCGCGTCCGCGACATGTTCGAGCAGGCCAAGAAGCATGCGCCGTGCATCATCTTCATCGACGAGATCGATGCGGTCGGCCGGCACCGCGGCGCCGGGCTCGGCGGCGGCCACGACGAGCGCGAGCAGACGCTGAACCAGCTCCTCGTCGAGATGGACGGCTTCGAGGGCAACGAGGGCGTGATCGTGATCGCCGCGACGAACCGTCCGGACGTACTCGATCCCGCGCTGCTGCGTCCCGGCCGGTTCGATCGCCAGGTCGTCGTGCCGCTGCCCGACGTGCGCGGCCGCGAGCAGATCCTGAAGGTCCACATGCGCAAGGTCCCGGTCGATCCGAACGTGAAGCCGGCCGTGATCGCGCGCGGCACGCCGGGCTTCTCGGGTGCGGACCTCGCGAACCTCGTGAACGAGGCGGCGCTCCTCGCGGCGCGGGCGAACCGTCGCACCGTCCGCATGGAGGAGTTCGACAAGGCCAAGGACAAGATCATGATGGGCACCGAGAGGCGCTCCATGGTCATGAGCGAGGAGGAGAAGAAGCTCACCGCTTATCACGAGTCCGGCCATGCGATCGTGGGTCTCCTCGTGCCGGATCACGACCCGGTCTACAAGGTCACGATCATTCCGCGGGGACGGGCGCTCGGCGTCACGATGTTCCTGCCGGAGGAGGACCGCTACAGCTACTCGAAGCAGCGGCTGATGAGCCAGATGAAGAGCCTCTTCGGCGGCCGCATCGCCGAGGAGCTGATCTTCGGACGCGATTACGTCACGACCGGCGCGTCGAACGACATCGAGCGCGCGACGGAGATCGCGCGGAACATGGTCACGAAGTGGGGCCTCTCGGATCGGCTCGGGCCGTTGACCTACACCGAGGACGACGGCGAGATCTTCCTAGGCCGCAGCGTGACGCGCCACAAGCAGGTGTCGGACGTCACGGCGCACGCGATCGACGAAGAGGTGCGCAAGCTGATCGATACGGCCTACAACGAGGCGAAGGCCCTCCTGCAGGAGAACGAACCGAAGCTGCACATGATGGCCCAGGCCCTGATGAAGTACGAGACGATCGACGAGCACCAGATCAGGGACATCATGGAAGGCCGCACGCCGCGTCCGCCCGAGGACTGGGACGAGCCCTCGGAGCCCGGGACGCGGATCGCCGAGCCCGAGAGCTCGCCTGCGCCCGCGTTCGGCGGGCCTCATGGACAAGCGGGTCCGGCCGGCCAGCACTGAGGACTAGGCCGACGGGCGGCAGGGAGCGTCCGTCGGCCGCGGTTTCAGAGCTCAGCGCGTCATTGCGGATTTGGGATCCGAGGGGCAGGCGCAATCCGGCGACCGAGCGGCTCGCCGCGTAAGGGGCGCGGTGCGATTCTCGACGATGTCGCTCGAGACCCGGAGCGCGAGCCAAGGGAGGAATCCATGACCAGGCGCTATTTCGGCACCGACGGCATACGGGGGCGCGTCGGCGCCGTCCCGATGACCGTGGACTTCGCATTGCGGCTGGCAAGCTCGGCGGCGCAGGTGCTCGCCCCGCAGGGCGGCACCGTGCTGATCGGCAAGGACACGCGCGTCTCCGGCTACATGTTCGAGTCGGCGCTCGAGGCAGGTTTCGTCGCGGCCGGCGTCGACGTGCTGCTGACCGGTCCGCTGCCGACGCCGGCGATCGCGTATCTGACGCGCAAGCTCGGCACGGACTTCGGCATCGTGATCAGCGCGTCGCACAACCCGTACTACGACAACGGCATCAAGTTCTTCGGCAGCGACGGCGAGAAGCTTTCCGACGAGCTCGAGGAGGCGATCGAGAAGGGGCTCGATCAGACGCCGACGACGCGCGAATCGAAGGGACTCGGCCGTGCGTTGAAGGCCGCGTCCGCGCGCAGCGATTACATGAGCTTCGTGCGCAGCACGATCCCGGAGGGGATGACGCTCGACGGGCTCAAGATCGTCGTCGATGCGTCGCATGGCGCGGCGTACAAGGTCGCGCCTCGCGTGATCGCCGATCTCGGCGCCGACGTCGTGCCCGTCGGCTGCTCGCCGAACGGACGCAACATCAACGAAGGCTGCGGCTCGACGCGGCCGGACCTCCTGAAGCTCACCGTCAGCGGCGTTCGCGCGCACGTCGGCCTCGCGCTCGACGGCGACGGCGACCGCGTCGTGATGGTCGACGAGCGGGGCCAGCTCGTCGACGGCGATCAGCTCGTCTACATCCTCGCGCGCGACCGGCTCGAGAGCGGCACGCTGTGCGGGCCGGTGATCGGCACGGTCATGAGCAACCTCGGCCTCGAGCTCGCGCTCGGCGAGCTCGGCGTCGAGTTCCTCAGGGCGAAGGTCGGCGACCGGCACGTGCTCGCGATGCTGAAGGAGCACGGCGGCATTCTCGGCGGCGAGACGTCGGGCCATATCGTGTGCCTCGACAAGACGACGACCGGCGATGGGCTGATCACCGCGCTGCAGGTCCTCGCGGTCATGCGCCGCACGGGCAAGAGCCTCAGCGAGCTGACGCGCGGCATGCCGCAGCTGCCGCAGACGCTGCTGAACGTCCGAGTCGAGCGGCCGGTCGATCTCGACGGGACGCCCGAGATTCGCGACGCGGTCGAGGCCGTGCGGGAGGCGCTCGGTGCGCGCGGGCGCGTCGTGCTGCGCGCGTCCGGAACGGAGCCGGTCGTTCGTGTGATGGTCGAGGGCGAGGATGCGGCGGTCGTTCAGGCGCACGCCGCGCGAATCGCGGACACGGTCCGCGCGGCGATGGGCCGCCCGCGGGCCTGAGCGGAAATTGGGGGCCGGAAATTGGGGTCCGGAAATTGGGGTCAGAGCCCTTCTTCGGAGGGCAGCCCTCGGATTGCGACGCTGGCGGCCGAAAAAGGGCTCTGACCCCAATTTCCGCTGACCCCAATTTCCGAAACGATTTTTCGGTCCACGCCCGTTGATTCTCCGGCGGTCGGCACTTAAGCTCTCGGCCCCGCCTAGCCTGAGATCGGAGTGAATTCTGTGCGGACCAAGCTCGTCGCCGGAAACTGGAAAATGCACGGCTCGCTGGCCATGAGCACGGCGCTCGTCGACGCATTGAGGGCAGGCGTCGGTGCGGACAGCTCGGCGAGGATGCTGCTGTGCCCGCCGTATCCGTACCTGAAGAGCGTCGCGGACCGTCTCGCGGGCTCAGGCATTCTGCTCGGCGCACAGGACGTCTCCGTTCGCGTCGGCAACGGTGCGTTCACGGGCGAAGTGTCCGGTGCGATGCTTAAGGACGTCGGCTGCACGTACGCGATCGTCGGACACTCCGAGCGGCGCACGCTTTTCGGCGACACCGACGACGTCGTCGCCGCGAAGTTTCAGGCCGCGCAGGCCGCGGGGCTCGTCCCGATCCTCTGCGTCGGCGAAACGCTCGAGGAGCGCGAGGCGGGGCGAACCGATGCCGTCGTGGAGCGTCAAATGTCCGCGGTGCTCGACGTCGCGGGCGTCGGCGCGTTCTCGAACGCCGTCGTCGCCTACGAGCCGGTCTGGGCGATCGGCACCGGCAAGACGGCGACGCCCGAGCAGGCGCAGCAGGTGCACGCGCGGATCCGGCAGATGATCGCGGCTCGAGATGCTACAATTGCGGCCGGCCTGATCATCCTGTACGGCGGCAGCGTCAAAGGCGCGAACGCGGCCGATCTGTTCGCCAGGGAAGACATCGACGGCGGCCTCGTCGGCGGCGCGTCACTGGATGCATCCGAGTTTTTGACCATCTTCGGCGCTGCCTCCTCGAACTGAGGGGGCGGGCGGAACGAGCCAATGCTGCAATCGATCATTCTGCTTCTCCACGTGCTCACGTGCCTGATGATCGTGGGGCTCGTCCTGTTGCAGCGCGGCAAGGGCGCGGAAGCAGGCACCGGGTTCGGAGCGGGGGCCTCCGGCACCGTCTTCGGCGCGCGGGGCTCGGCGAGCTTTCTGTCGAGGATGACCGCGGCGCTCGCGACGACCTTCTTCGTCACGAGCCTCGCGCTCGCGTTCTTCGCGAACGAGCAGACGGCTCCGGAGAGCGTGCTCGAGCGCACGCTGCCGCGCCAGGGCCAGACCCAGAGCGCGCCGGCGCCGGCATCGCAGAGGGATCTGGATTCTCCGCCCGCGCTCCCGGACAATACGCCCGCATCGGGCGCGGAGGACGTGCCGGAAGTGCCGGACGTTGCCGATAAGCCCGCCGCGGAAGCGCCGGCGTCCGATGCGCCGGCCGCGGAGGCGCCCGAGAGCGGGTCGGCGGCGCCTCCCGCCGCCGAGGAAGGCGACGAGTAATATCTCGCGGATGTGGTGGAATTGGTAGACACGCTGTCTTGAGGGGGCAGTGGCGCAAGCCGTGTCGGTTCGAGTCCGACCATCCGCACCACCCATTACGAGACTCGCCAACGGCGAGTTGATACAATTCGCGCCGGCCGATCGGCCGGCGCCGATCGATCCGCAGCGGCCGATCTCCACCGGCCGATTTTTTTGTTGCCGTCCGCGGCAGCGACGACACGCGTAATACATAAGGTATGCTTGCAAACTACCTGCCGGTCCTGGTTTTCTTGGGCGTGGCCGGCGTGCTCGGCGCGGTGCTGCTCTCCGCCGGATTCCTGTTCGGCCGCGGCCGCAAGGATGCCGAGAAGCTGTCCGCGTACGAGTGCGGTTTCGAAGCCTTCGAGGACACTCGCAGCCGCTTCGACGTGCGCTACTACCTCGTCGCGATCCTCTTCATCATCTTCGATCTCGAGATCGCGTTTCTCTTCCCGTGGGCCGTCTCGCTCGACGCGGTCGGCGTGTTCGGCATCGCCGCGATGGGCGTGTTTCTCGCGCTGCTCGTCGTCGGCTTCATCTACGAATGGAAAAAGGGAGCGCTGGAATGGGATTGAGCGCCGACGCGGCCCGGACGGCACTCGAAAGGGACTTGCCGTTCGACGTGCCCGAGGTCATGCAGCGCGGCTTCGTCGTCACGAAGATCGATGCTCTCGTGAATTGGGCGCGCACGGGCTCGTTGTGGCCGATGACGTTCGGCCTCGCGTGCTGCGCCGTCGAGATGATGCACGCCGGCGCATCTCGTTACGACCTCGACCGCTTCGGCGTCATCTTCCGGCCGAGCCCGCGTCAGTCGGACGTGATGATCGTCGCCGGTACGCTGGTCAACAAAATGGCGCCGGCGCTGCGTAAGGTTTACGACCAGATGCCGGAGCCTCGCTGGGTCATCTCGATGGGCTCCTGCGCGAACGGCGGCGGCTATTACCACTACTCGTATTCGGTCGTACGGGGCTGCGACCGGATCGTGCCCGTCGACGTTTACGTGCCCGGCTGTCCGCCGACGGCAGAAGCGCTGCTGTTCGGCATCATCCAGCTGCAAAAGAAAATTCGGCGCACCCACACCATCGCCCGTTGACGACATCGACGGTGGCGGGGCGCCGGATGCGCTCGGCCGGCTCGGCCGCGCGAACGGAACACTGTGACGAGACGACATGCGCACTGAACAGCTTTCGCCAAGACTCGCCGCGCTCGCCGATGCGATCGACGCGCGCTTCGCCGGCCGGGTCGAGCGCCTGCCTGCCGCGCTGAACGCGGGTCAGCTCGCGTACGAGGTCGATGCCGCCGCGCTGCTCGACGTGTGCCGCACGCTGCGGGACGACGAGGCCTTCCGCTTCGAGATGCTGATGGACCTCGCGGGCGTCGACTACCTCGTCTACGGCCGCGACGAATGGCAGACGGAAAGCGCCACCGGGACGGGCTTCAGCCGCGGCGTCTTCCGCGGCTACGACAACGTCCCGCTCGAGCGCGACGACAACGATTCGACGCTCTATCGGCCGAAGCGCCGCTTCGCGGTCGCCTATCAGCTGATGTCGATCACGCACAACTGGCGGCTCCGCCTGCGCGCGTTCTGCCCGGACGACGCCCAGCCGCTGCTCGACTCGGTCACGGGGATCTGGAATTCCGCGGACTGGTACGAGCGCGAGGCCTTCGATCTTTACGGCATCCTGTTCCGCGGCCATCCGGACCTCCGCCGCATCCTCACCGACTACGGCTTCATCGGCCATCCGTTCCGGAAGGACTTCCCGATGGTCGGCCAGGTCGAGATGCGCTACGACCCGGAGAAGGGTCGCGTCGTGTACGAGCCGGTCAGCATCGAGCCGCGCACGCTTGTTCCGAAGGTGATTCGCGACGATCACCGCTACGAGCCCGATCTCAAGGATTCGAGCAATGCCTGAGATTCAAAGCTTCACGGTCAACTTCGGCCCGCAGCATCCGGCCGCTCACGGGGTGCTGCGCCTCGTGCTCGAGATGGAGGGCGAGGTCATCCACAAGGCGGACCCGCACGTGGGTCTCCTGCACCGCGCGACCGAGAAGCTCGCCGAGACGAAGCCGTACAACGCGTCGATCGGCTACATGGATCGGCTCGACTACGTGTCGATGATGTGCAACGAGCACGGTTACGTGCTCGCGATCGAGAAGCTGCTCGGCATCACCCCGCCGATCCGCGCGCAGTACATCCGCGTGATGTTCGACGAGATCACGCGGATCCTGAACCATCTGATGTGGCTCGGCGCGCATGGCCTCGACATCGGCGCGATGACGATGTTCCTGTACTGCTTCCGCGAGCGTGAGGACCTGATGGACTGCTACGAGGCGGTCTCGGGCACGCGGATGCACGCGACGTATTACCGCCCGGGCGGCGTCTATCGCGACCTGCCAGACAAGATGCCGCAGTACGAGCCGTCGCCGTATCGCTCCGCGAAGGAGCTCAAGGAGATGAACGAGGCGCGGAGCGGCTCGCTGCTCGACTTCATCGAGGACTTCGCGAACCGCTTCCCGGCGCGCATCGACGAGTACGAGACGCTCCTGACCGATAACCGCATCTGGAAGCAGCGCACCGTCAACATCGGCGTCGTGTCGCCGGAGCGCGCGATGCAGCTCGGCTTCTCGGGACCGATGCTGCGGGGCTCGGGCGTCGTGTGGGATCTGCGCAAGCAGCAGCCGTACGAGGTCTACGACCGCCTCGATTTCGACATCCCGGTCGGCACGAACGGCGACTGTTACGACCGCTATCTCGTCCGCGTCGAGGAGCTGCGCCAGTCGACCCGCATCATCAAGCAGTGCGTCGAGTGGCTGAAGAAGAATCCGGGGCCGGTGATGATCGACGATCACAAGATCGTGCCGCCGCGCCGCATCGAGATGAAGGACGACATGGAGTCGTTGATTCATCACTTCAAGCTGTTCACGGAGGGCTACACCGTGCCGGAGGGCGAGGTGTATGCCGCCGTCGAGGCGCCGAAGGGCGAGTTCGGGGTTTATCTGATCTCGGACGGTGCGAACAAGCCGTACCGCGTGAAGGTGCGCGCGCCGGGCTTCCCGCACCTGGCCGCGATGAACGAGATGGTGCAGGGGCACATGCTCGCCGATGTCGTCGCCGTGATAGGGACGCAGGACATCGTGTTCGGAGAGATCGACCGATGAGCGAAGGGAACATTGCGCAGGCCGAGCCGGGCAAGGCAGTGCTGTCCGAGCACGTCAGGCACGAGATCGACCGATGGGTCGCCAAGTTCCCGGAGGGGCGGCAGCGCTCGGCCGTGATCGCTGCGCTGCACGCGGTGCAGCACGACAACAACGGCTACCTCACCCAGCCGCTGATGGATGCCGTCGCCGAGTACCTGAACCTGCCGCCGATCCAGGTCTACGAGGTCGCGTCGTTCTACTCGATGTTCGAGACGAAGCCCGTCGGCCGGCACCACGTCTCGATCTGCACGAACATCTCGTGCATGCTGCGCGGCGCCGAGGAGATTGTCGAGCACGTCGAGAAGAAGCTTGGCATCAAGACCGGCGAGAGCACGCCGGACGGGCGGATCTACCTCAAGTGCGAGGAGGAATGCCTGGCGGCTTGCGTCGGCGCGCCGATGATGATGGTGGATCACGTCTATCACGAGCACCTCACGCCGGAGAAGGTCGATGACATCCTCGATTCGCTGGAGTGAGGCGGTGGCTGGAAATCGGCGTCAGAGCCCTTTTTCTCTCGATGCAACCAATCACATGAGCGCCTTCTCAAGAAAAAGGGCTCTGACCCCGATTTTCTCCGGAAAAAGGGCTCTGACCCTAATTTCCCGGAAGGCAGGGAGTAGGCCGTGAGGGAACAGAACCTCGTCTGCTTTGCGACGCTCAAGTTCGACAAGGAACCGTGGTCGCTCGAGAACTACTACAAGGTCGGCGGCTACGAGGCGTGGCAGCGGGTGCTGAACGGCGAGCTCGACCGCGCGAAGATCATCGAGGAGATCAAGGCGTCGGGCCTGCGGGGGCGCGGCGGTGCGGGCTTCCCGACCGGTCTCAAGCTTTCGTTCATGCCGGCGAACGCACCCGGGCAGAAGTATCTCGTCTGCAACTCGGACGAGAGCGAGCCCGGCACGTGCCATGACCGCGACATCCTGCGCTACAACCCGCACGCGCTCGTCGAGGGCATGGCGATCGCGGGCTACGCGATCGGCGCGACTGTCGGCTACAACTACATCCGCGGCGAGTTCATGGCGGAGCCGTTCCCGCGCTTCGAGCACGCGATCAAGGAGGCGTACGAGGCCGGCTGGCTCGGCAAGAACATCAAGGGGTCGGGCATCGACTTCGACCTCTACGCGTTCATCGGCGCGGGCGCGTACATCTGCGGCGAGGAGACGGCGCTGCTCGAGTCGCTCGAAGGCAAGCAGGGCCGGCCGCGCTTCAAGCCGCCGTTCCCGGCGCAGCACGGTCTCTACGGCCGTCCGACGACGATCAACAACACGCAGAGCCTCGCATCCATTCCGACGATCATCCGCAAGGGCGCGCAGTGGTTCGCCGACCTGGGCGTGAAAGGCTCGGGCGGCACCGCGATCTTCTCGGTCTCGGGTCACGTCGAGAAGCCGGGCAACTACGAGCTGCCGCTCGGCATCCCGTTCCCGGAGCTCCTCGAGATCGCGGGCGGCGTGCGCGGAGGCCGGAAGCTCAAGGCGGTGATCCCCGGGGGCTCGTCGGTCCCGGTCGTGCCGGCCGAGACGATGATGAAGCTCACGATGGATTTCGACACGATCCGTGCGGCCGGCAGCGGCCTCGGCACCGGCGCGACGATCGTGATCGACGAGACGACGTGCATGGTGCGGCTGCTGCGCAGGATTTCGCGCTTCTACATGGCCGAATCCTGCGGTCAGTGCACGCCGTGCCGCGAGGGCACCGGGTGGCTCTATCGCATGCTGACGCGGATCATCGACGGCAAGGGCACGCGCGCCGACCTCGACACGCTCGTCAGCGTCGCAAACAAGATCGAGGGCCATACGATCTGCGCGCTCGGCGACGCCGCGGCGTGGCCGGTGCAGAGCTTCCTGAAGCACTTCCGCCACGAGTTCGAATACATGGTCGATCACGGCGGGCGCAGCATCGTCGAGAACCTGGGCGTCGCGGCGTAAGGGCTGCCACGAGCAAAACATGAGCGACGACAAGATCACAGTCGAAGTGAACGGCGTGCCGCTCGAGGCACGCAAAGGCGAGATGCTGATCGAGGTGACGGACCGCGCCGGGATCTACATCCCGCGCTTCTGTTACCACCGGAAGCTCAGCGTCGCGGCGAACTGCCGGATGTGCCTCGTCGACGTCGAGAAGGCGCCGAAGCCGCTTCCCGCGTGCGCGACGCCGGTCGCCGACGGCATGAAGGTCTACACGCGCTCGAAGCGTGCGATCTCGGCGCAGAAGGCGACGATGGAGTTCCTGCTGATCAACCACCCGCTCGACTGCCCGATCTGCGACCAGGGCGGCGAGTGCGAGCTGCAGGACCTCGCGATGGGCTTCGGCCGCGACGTGTCGCGCTACGTCGAGCGGAAGCGGGTCGTGAAGGACCAGAACCTCGGGCCGCTCGTCTCGACCGACATGACGCGCTGCATCCACTGCACGCGCTGTGTGCGCTTCGGCGCGGAGATCCAGGGCATCCAGGAGCTCGGCACGATCGGCCGCACCGAGCGCGTCGTGATCAGCACGTACGTCGAGCGCGGGCTGCGCCACGAGCTCTCCGGCAACGTAATCGACCTCTGCCCGGTCGGCGCGCTGAACAACAAGCCGTACCGCTACAGCGCGCGGCCGTGGGAGATGACCTCGAAGCCGCTCGTCGCGGCCCACGACTGTGTCGGCTCGAACATCTATGCGCACGTGCTGCGCGGCCGCGTGAAGCGCGTCGTGCCGCGGCACAACGATTCGATCAACGAGACTTGGATCTCGGATCGCGATCGGTTCAGCTGCCACGGCCTCTACACGGAGGACCGCCTCGCGCAGCCGATGATCAAGGTCGACCAGGAGTGGACCCAGGTCACGTGGCAGCAGGCGCTCGAGGCCGCGGCCGGCGAGCTCGTCGAGACGCTCGCGGGCGAGGGCGAGTCGCTCGGCGTGCTCGTGTCGCCGAACGCGACCGTCGAGGAGATGTATCTGCTCCGGCGCATTGCGGACCGGCTCGGCTCCCGCAACATCGATCACAGGCTCCGCCGGCGTGACTTCCGTGATCAGAACGCCGATCCGGTGTTCCCGTGGCTCGGCTGCTCGATCGAGGGGCTCGAGCGGCGCGATTCGATCCTGGTCGTCGGCTCGAACCTGCGCATGGAGGTGCCGCTGATCGCGCACCGCGTGCGCAACGCGGCGCTCGACTCCGCGTCCGTGACGTTCGTGAACCCGGTCGACTACACGTATTACTTCGAGCATGCATACGTCGCGGCGCCGGTCGAACGTATGGTGCACGCGCTCGGCGCGATCGTGCTCGCGGCCGCGGAGGAGGCTGGCAAGCCTGCGCCCGCGGCAGTCGCCGGCATCGCGGGCGAGATCACGGTCGGCGACGAGCATCGGGCCGCGGCGAAGCGCCTTCTCGGCAAGGAGCGCGCGCTGATTCTGCTGGGACACATCGCGCAGCGGCATCCGCAGTTCTCGGATCTGCGCTCGCTTTCGGCGGCGCTCGCCGCGCTGACGGGCGCGGAGATCGGCTACATCGCGGAAGGGGCGAACGGCGCGGGCGGCTCGATCGTCGGCGTGCTGCCGCATCGCGGCGCGAACGGCGCCGAGCTGCGCGATCACCCGGGGCTCGACGTGCAGGGCATGATCAGCGCGCCGCGGCGCGCGTACGTGCTCTTCGGCATCGAGCCCGGCGAGGACGTCGCGAACGGCGAACGGGCACGGCAGGCGCTCAAGTCGGCCGACTCGGTCATCACGTTCTCGCCGTACGTGACGCCGGAGCTCCTCGAGTGCTCGACCGTGCTTTTGCCGATCGGCACGTTCGCGGAGACGGCCGGCA
The DNA here is from genome assembly GCA_036381515.1 of Gammaproteobacteria bacterium. Lineage (GTDB taxonomy): Bacteria > Pseudomonadota > Gammaproteobacteria > Steroidobacterales > Rariloculaceae > ZC4RG20. The sequence goes on from DASVCR010000091.1 coordinate 17,211, forward strand.
CGTTCGTGAACGCGGAAGGGCGCTGGCAGAGCTTCGAGGCCGCCGCCGATCCGGTCGGCGAGGCGCGGCCGGGCTGGCGGGTGCTGCGCGTGCTCGCGAACCTGCTCGGCATCGACGACGTCGACTACCGGTCCGCCGCGGAGGTCCTCGATGCGGCGCGCGGGGCCATCGGCGACGTGCGGCCGGACAACCGCTATTCCGGGCAGATCGAGGCCGGCGTCGAGACCGCACAGGTGCCGCTCGAGGAGCTCGACGTGCCGATCTATTCCGTCGACGCCGTCGTGCGGCGCTCGGAGCCGCTGCAGCGCACGATCTTCGCGCGCGGCACGGCCGCCGAGCATGAGGTCACCGAAGTGAGATTGCAGAGCGCGGGATGAGCAGCCTGTTGCTGATGTTCGAGCCGTACTGGCTCCTGCTGCCCGAGGTCGTTCGGGACATCATCGTGATCCTGCTGAAGGTCGTCGCGGTGATCGTCCCGCTGATCCTCGGCGTCGCGTACTACACCTACGCCGAGCGCAAGGTCATCGGCTTCATGCAGCATCGCCTCGGGCCGAACCGCGTCGGCTATCGCGGGCTGCTGCAGCCGTTCGCGGACCTGTTCAAGATGATGTTCAAGGAAGTGGTCATTCCGACGAACTCGAACCGCTTTCTGTTCGTCATCGCGCCGATCGTCTCGCTCGTGCCGGCGTTCGCGACGTGGGCCGTCGTGCCGTTGGACGACGAGTTCGTCATCGCGAACATCGACGCGGGTCTCTTGTACATCCTCGCGCTGACCTCGCTCGGCGTATACGGCGTGATCCTCGCGGGCTGGGCGTCGAACTCGAAGTACGCGTTTCTCGGCGCGATGCGCTCGGCGGCGCAGATCGTCGCGTACGAGATCGCGATGGGCTTCGCGCTCGTCGGCGTGCTGATGGCCGGCGGAAGCCTGAACCTCGGCCAGATCGTGCTCGCGCAGCAGGGGACGAGCATCTTCAGCTGGTTCTGGCTGCCGCTGTTCCCGCTCTTCGTCGTCTACTTCGTCGCCGGCGTCGCCGAGACGAACCGGCACCCGTTCGACGTCGCCGAGGGCGAGTCGGAGATCGTCGCGGGCTTCCACGTCGAGTATTCCGGCATGGGGTTCGCGCTCTTCTTCCTCGCCGAGTACGCGAACATGATCCTGATCGCGGCGCTGACGTCGATCTTCTTCCTCGGCGGGTGGCTGTCGCCGTTCGGCGGGATCCCGGGGCTCGACGACACGTGGCTCGCCGAGCCGAGCGTCGTCTGGCTTGGGCTCAAGATGGCGGTATTCAGCTTCATCTTCCTGTGGATCCGCGCAACGTTCCCGCGCTACCGCTACGACCAGATCATGCGGCTCGGCTGGAAGGTGTTCATTCCGGTCACGATCGTCTGGATCGCCGTCGAGGGCGTGATGGCGGCGCTCGAGGTGGGCCCGTGGTCGGTGTAACGAAAATGGGGTCAGAGCCCTTTTTCCGTCGGGGAAAAATGGTGTCGGACACCTTTTTCGATTCGCGCCCTCTGCGTATGGGCAGCCCCGCGGCAAAAAAGGTGTCTGACACCATTTTTCGCGCGGCCGCCAAGGAGGCGAGATGTATCCGGTAAAGACATTCCTGATGACGGAGCTGCTAGACGGGCTCCGTCTCACGTTCAAGCACCTGTTCACGCGCAAGGCGACGGTGCTCTACCCGGAGGAGAAGACGCCGAAGTCCCCGCGCTTCCGCGGGCTCCACGCGCTTCGCCGCTACCCGAACGGCCAGGAGCGCTGCATCGCCTGCAAGCTGTGCGAGGCGGTGTGCCCCGCGGCCGCGATCACGATCGAGTCGGGCATCGGTCCGGACGGCACGCGGCGCACGACCCGCTACGACATCGACCTCTTCAAGTGCATCTACTGCGGATTCTGCGAAGAGGCGTGCCCGGTCGATGCGATCGTAGAGACCCGCATCCACGAGTTCCACATGGAGCGGCGCGGCGAGAACATCATGACGAAGGACAAGCTCCTTGCGGTCGGCGACAAGTACGAGGCGATGATCGCCGCGGACAAGGCGGCGGACGCGCCGTATCGATAGGCTCATAACCCGAGAGAAGCATAGAACCTTGGCTACGACGGTCCTGTTCTACGCGTTTGCCGCGATCCTCGTGATCGCCGCACTCGGCGTGATCACGAGCCGCAACCCGGTGTATGCGGCGCTGTTCCTGGTGTTCGCGTTCCTCCAGAGCGCGGTGCTGTGGCTGCTGATCGAGGCCGAGTTCCTCGCGATCGCGCTGGTGCTGGTCTACGTCGGCGCCGTCATGGTGCTGTTCCTGTTCGTCGTGATGATGCTCGACATCAACCTCGAGGAACTTCGCAGCGGCTTCACGCGTTATCTGCCGCTCGGCATCGGCGTCGCGCTCGTGGTCGTGATCGAGATCGCGTACGTGATCTGGTTCCGCAGCGACGGACGCGCGTTCGTGACACCGGAGCCGAACCCGGCGACTTACAGCAACACGAAGGAGCTCGGCGCCGTGCTCTACACGGAGCACGTCTACGCGTTCGAGATCGCGGCGATGCTGCTGCTCCTCGCGATCATCGCCGCGATCACGCTGACGATGCGCAAGCGCGAGGGCCTGAAGGTGCAGGACGTCCCGGCCCAGGTGGCGGTCCGTGCCCAGGACCGCCTGCACGTCGTGAAGGTCGAGCCCGTGAAGGAGCAAGCGGGATGATCACGATTGCCCACTACCTCGTTCTCGCGGCGATCCTGTTCAGCCTCGCGGTTGCCGGGATCTTCATCAACCGCAAGAACGTGATCCTGCTCTTGATGTGCATCGAGCTGATGCTGCTCTCGGTGAACTTCAACTTCATCGCGTTCTCACGGATGCTGAACGACGCGCTCGGGCAGATCTTCGTGTTCTTCATCCTGACCGTGGCCGCCGCGGAAGCCGCGATCGGCCTCGCAATCCTGGTCGTGCTGTTCCGCAGCAAGCGCAGCATCAACGTCGATGCGCTCGATTCGTTGAAGGGATAAGCGGTGGAGTCGATCTATCTCACTATCGTCCTTGCGCCGCTCCTGGCCTCCGCGATCGCCGGGCTCGCCGGCGGCAAGATCGGGCGGGCCGGCGCGCACACGGTCACGATCGTCGGCGTCGCGATCTCGTTCACGCTGTCGCTGTACGTGCTCTGGGGGCTCGTGTTCGGCGGGGCGGAGCCGTACAACGGCAACGTCTACGAGTGGGCGACGGTCGGCAACCTGACCATCGCAGTCGGCTTCCTGATCGACAACCTGACCGCGCTGATGATGGTCGTCGTCACGGGCGTGTCGCTCGCCGTGCACGTCTACACGATCGGGTACATGCACGACGATCCCGGCTACCAGCGCTTCTTCAGCTACATCTCGTTGTTCACGTTCTCGATGCTCATGCTCGTGATGTCGAACAACTTTATGCAGCTGTTCTTCGGCTGGGAGGCCGTCGGGCTCGTCTCGTATCTGCTGATCGGGTTCTGGTTCAAGCGCCCGTCCGCGGTCTTCGCGAACCTGAAGGCGTTCCTCGTGAACAGGGTAGGCGACTTCGGCTTCTTGCTCGGCATCGCCGCGGTGCTCTATGTCGCGGGCTCGCTCGACTATGCGGACGTGTTCGGGCAGGCGGAACGGCTCCAGGGCGAGACGATCAGCATCCTCGGCGCGGCCGAGTGGTCGGTGCTGACGGTCGCGTGCATCTGCCTCTTCGTCGGCGCGATGGGCAAATCCGCGCAGGTGCCGCTGCACGTCTGGCTGCCGGACTCGATGGAGGGCCCGACGCCGATCTCCGCGCTGATCCATGCGGCGACGATGGTCACCGCGGGCATCTTCATGGTCGCGCGGATGTCGCCCCTCTACGAGCTCTCGGAGACCGCGCTCGCCGTCGTGATCGTGATCGGCGCGACGACGGCCTTCTTCACGGGGCTCCTCGGCCTCGTGCAGCAGGACATCAAGCGCGTCATCGCGTACTCGACGCTGTCCCAGCTCGGCTACATGACCGTCGCGCTCGGCGCGTCGGCCTACGCTGCGGGCATCTTCCACCTGATGACGCACGCGTTCTTCAAGGCGCTGCTCTTCCTCGCCGCGGGCTCCGTGATCATCGCGATGCATCACGAGCAGGACATCCGCAAGATGGGCGGGCTCAGAAAGTACATGCCGATCACGTACTGGACGAGCGTGATCGGCACGCTCGCGCTGATCGGCTTCCCGGGCTTCTCGGGCTTTTTCTCGAAGGACGCGCTGATCGAGGCCGTGCACGCGTCGAGCCTGCCGGGCTCGGGCTACGCGTACTGGTGCGTGCTGCTCGGCGTCTTCGTGACGTCGCTCTACAGCTTCCGGCTGCTCTTCGTCGTGTTCCACGGCAAGGAGCGGATGGATCACCATACTAAGGAGCATCTGCACGAAACCCCGGCCGTCGTCACGGGCCCGCTGATCGCGCTCGCGATTCCCTCGGTGATCATCGGCGGGCTGACGATCGGCCCGATGCTCTTCGGCGGATTCTTCGACGGAGCGATAGTCGTGCGGCCGGAGCACGACGTGCTCGAGGCCGTCGGCGAGGAGTTCCACGGCTCGGCCGCGTTCGTCCTGCACGCGCTGACGCATTCGGTCACCGTGTACCTCGCGGCGGCCGGGGCGCTCGTCGCGTGGTTCCTGTACCTGAAGCGGCCCGAGCTGCCGGGCAGGCTGCTCGACCGGATGGCGGTGCTGCACAAGGTGCTCGTCAACAAGTACTACTTCGACTGGGTCAACGAAAACATCATCGCGCGCGGCGCGAGAGGCGCTGGGCAAACGCTATGGAGGTTCGGCGACCAGCTCCTGATCGACGGGCTGATCGTGAACGGCAGCGCGCGGGCGGTGGGCGTCGTGTCGAGCGTCGCGCGGGGGCTGCAGTCGGGGTATCTCTATCACTATGCGTTCGCGATGGTCATCGCGCTGGCCGCGCTGATCGGCTGGTTCGCGCTGCGGGGTTGACGCAATGGACTGGCCGATTCTCAGCATCCTGATCTGGCTGCCGATTTTCGCGGGCGCGGCCGTGCTCGCGCTCGGCTCGGACCGCGCGCTCCTCGGGAAGCAGGTGGCGCTCGGCGCATCCGTGCTGACGTTCGTCCTGAGCATTCCAATCTATACGGGCTTCGACACGACGACGGCGAGCATGCAGTTCGTCGAGCGCGTGCCGTGGATCGAGCGCTTCAACGCGTACTATCACCTCGGCGTCGACGGGATCTCGATGCCGCTGATCCTGCTGACGACCTTCCTGACGCCGCTTGTCGTGATCGCCGGATGGGAGGTCATCAAGCTCCGCCCGGCGCAGTACTTCGCGTCGTTCCTGCTGCTCGAAGGCCTGATGATCGGCGTCTTCGCGGCCGTCGACGGGCTGCTGTTCTACATCTTCTGGGAAGCGATGCTCGTGCCGATGTTCATCATCATCGGCGTGTGGGGCGGGGCGCGGCGTATTTACGCGACGATGAAGTTCTTCCTGTACACCTTCCTCGGGTCGGTGTTCATGCTCGTCGCGCTGATCTACATGTACCTGAAGGGCGGCAGCTACTCGATCCCGGACCTGCATGCGCTGCCGCTGACGATGACGGAGCAGACGCTGATCTTCTTCGCGTTCCTGATCGCGTTCGCGGTCAAGGTGCCGATGTGGCCGGTGCACACGTGGCTGCCGGACGCGCACGTCGAGGCGCCGACGGGCGGGTCCGTGATCCTCGCGGCGATCCTGCTGAAGATGGGCGGTTACGGCTTCGTGCGCTTCTCGCTGCCGATCGCGCCCGATGCGAGCCAGGCCCTCGACTGGCTAATGATCGGGCTCTCGCTGATCGCGATCGTTTACATCGCCGTGGTCGCGCTCGTGCAGCAGGACATGATGAAGCTGATCGCGTATTCGTCGATCGCGCACATGGGCTTCGTGACGCTCGGCTTCTTCGTGATCTTCGAGGTCGTGACGAACAGCGGGGACGGGCAGGGCGCGCAGCTCGCGCTGCAGGGCGGAATGGTGCAGATGATCTCGCACGGGCTCATCTCGGGCGCGCTCTTCCTCTGCGTCGGCGTGCTGTACGACCGGATGCACACCCGCGAGATCAGCGCTTACGGCGGCGTCGCGAACGTGATGCCGAAGTTCGCGGCGTTCATGGTGCTGTTCGCGATGGCGAACTCGGGGCTCCCCGGGACGTCGGGCTTCGTCGGCGAGTTTTTCGTGATCCTCGGCAGCTACCAGGCGAGCTTCTGGCTCGCATTCTTCGCGGCGACGATCCTCGTGCTCGGCGCGGCGTATACGCTCTGGCTGGTGCGTCGCGTCGTGTACGGCGAGGTGGGCAACGAGCACGTGGCCGCGATGCCGGATCTCGACCGGCGCGAGCTTTTCATCCTCGGCGTGCTCGCGGTCTCCGTGCTGCTGCTCGGCGTGTGGCCCGCGCCGCTGGTCGACGCGATGGACGCGACGCTCGCAAACCTGCTCGAGCAGGTCATGCAATCGAAGCTGTGACCCCTTTTTCTAGCCGGGACTCGCAATGATCGACTACGCGCTTGCCGCCCCCGAGATCTTCCTGACGGCCGCGATCTGCGTCGTGCTGATCGTCGACGTGTTCCTCCGCCACGAGCAGCGGCAGGTGACGTATTACCTGTCGATGCTCGCGCTGATCGGCGCCGCCATCGTGTCGGCGGTCTATGGCGTAGAGTCGGCCGAGACGACGTTCAACGGCAGCTATGTCGCGGACCCCGCCGGCAACGCGCTGAAGCTCTTCGCGTATCTGGTCGTCGCGCTGGTTTTCCTCTACTCGCGGGACTTCCTCGAGCAGAACGGGCTCTTCAAGGGCGAGTTCTTCGTGCTCGGGCTCTTCGGGCTCCTCGGTCTGATGATCATGGTCTCGGGCAACAACCTGCTCGTGATCTATCTGGGCCTCGAGCTCCAGGCGTTGTCGCTCTACGCGCTCATCGCGTTCAATCGCGATTCCGCGCGCTCGGCCGAGTCCGCGATGAAGTACTTCGTGCTCGGCTCGATCGCTTCGGGCATGCTGCTCTACGGCATCTCGCTGCTCTACGGCATCACGGGCACGATCGAGCTCGCGCCGCTCGCAGAGGCGCTCGGCGCGCCGGACGGCCTCACGGTCCCGGCGATTCTCGCGCTCGCGTTCATCGTGGTCGGCGTCGCGTTCAAGTTCGGCGCCGTGCCGTTCCACATGTGGATCCCGGACGTCTACGAGGGCGCGCCGACGCCGATCGCGCTCTACGTCGGCTCCGCGCCGAAGATCGCGTCGTTCGCGCTGATGTGGCGCGTGCTGGTCGAGGGCATGGGGACGATGCACGTCGATTGGCAGGGCATGCTGATCGTGCTGTGCGTGCTGTCCCTCGTGATCGGCAACCTGCTCGCGATCGTGCAGACGAACTTCAAGCGAATGCTCGGGTATTCGACGATCGCGCACGTCGGCTTCATCCTGATGGGCTTCATCGCCGGCGACGACAAAGGCATCGCGAGCGCGATGTACTACACGATCGTCTACGTGCTGATGGCGACCGCGGCCTTCGGCATGATCATCCTGCTCAGCCGCCGCGGCTTCGAGGCCGAGAAGCTCGACGACTTCAAGGGGCTGAACCAGCGGAGCCCGTGGTTCGCGTTCGTGATGCTGCTGATCATGTTCAGCATGACGGGCGTTCCTCCGCTGGTCGGCTTCTTCGCAAAGCTTTACGTGCTCGACAGCGTGATGGACGCGGGTTTCGTGTGGCTCGCGGCGCTCGGCGTCGTCTTCGCCGTGATCGGCGCGTTCTACTACCTGCGCATCGTCTGGTACATGTACTTCGCGGAGCCGGTCGACGAGACCGCGCTCGCCGCCGCGGCGGACACGCGGTTCGCGATCAGCGTGAACGGCGTGGCGCTGCTGGCGCTCGGGGTGTTCCCGGGGATGCTGCTGAACCTCTGCGCGGCCGTGCTCGGCTGACGAGCCGCGCAGGCTCGGCCTGGCGGGGGCTTCGACGCTTTCACAGTCGGGCAGGCCGCCGAAGACCGCGTTTCTGATTTCTGCGAATCGTAGGAAACACCGGCTCGAGGCGAAAGGCCCGGAAGTGACACCGCTCCGGTGAGGCCTTCCCAACGACTGCCGGGGTCGAGGATGCCGGGGCCGATGGGGCTAGCGGTAGGAGTTGGTAGCGGGGGCAGGATTCGAACCTGCGACCTTCGGGTTATGAGCCCGACGAGCTGCCTGACTGCTCCACCCCGCACCGGTCAGGGCCACGCATAATACAAATCCGGGCCCGACGCCGCAAGTCCGCGCTAGCAGAGCCGACCGAGCAGTTCGTGAAGCCGGCCGAGATCCAGCGGCTTACCGAGATGCGCGTCCGCGGGCGGCAGGAGCCGCTCGTCCTGGCTGCATCCGGAGACGACGACGAGCGGGATGCGCGATAGCCGCTCGTTCTTCTTGATCTCCGCGATCAGCTCCCAGCCGGATAGCCGGGGCATCAGCAGGTCGACGAGGAGGACGTGGGGCGGGGGATTGCGCTGGACGAGGTTCAGCGCTTCCTCGCCGTCGGCTGCCGTATCGACGGTGTATCCCCAGAGCCGCAAGACCTCCGAGAGCTGCTCGCGCGTTGCGCAGTCGTCCTCTACCAGGAGGACTCTACATCGGTGTGCCAATCGAGCCTCCGCACCGGGTCACGAAGCGGGCAAAGCATAGCAGCCATATTCTTGCATACGCGAAAGTCTGTTTTTAGGAACAATACCCATCCTTCGTTCAGGGATAGCCCGTGATGCCGAACGGCGACATGAGTACGAAACTCGAGTGGGCTTCCAACTGGAACGACTTCTGCATGCCGAGGTCTACTTCTATCTACGGAATGTGACGAGGGACTGGATGAGCCCGAGCCGTGTGCTGATCATCGACGACTCGGAGGACGCCGCCCGCACGCTCGCGGCGCTCCTCGAGTCGGCTGGATACGAGACGCGCATCGCGGGCGGCGGCGTCGAGGGCCTCGAGCTCGCCGACTCGGATCGACCGGGCGCGGTCATTCTCGACCTCGATCTCCCGGACATGTCGGGCTACGAAGTGTGCCGACGCCTTCGTGCACGGCCGTTCGGCGCCCAACTTTTGATCATCGCCCTGACGGGATGGACGCGGCACAGCGATCGAGTCGCGGCCAGCGAGGCCGGGTGCGATCATTACGTCGTGAAGCCGGCGAGCCTCGATACCCTGGACGCGCTGCTGCGGCGGGTCGAGCGCCGCCGAGGCGGAAAGTAGGGGGGGCGGCGGCCCCGCCCGCTTGCAACCGGCCCTTTCTCACGTCACGATGATTGCGGGCAGCTACGCCTCCGGGATTCACCGCAAGAAGAAGGGCCAAGCATCATGAAGACTCGCCTACTCGGCTTTTTGTGCTCCACCGCCGTTGCCATGCCCGCGCTCGCCGCGCTCGAGCCCGGGGATACGGCGCCGTTGTTCGAAGCGAAAGCCTCACTGAACGGCGAGGCATTCGACTACTCGCTCGCCGAGGCGCTCGAGCAGGGCACCGTCGTCGTCTACTTCTATCCTTCGGCGTACACGCAGGGCTGCAACATGCAGGCCCACGAGTTCGCCGTGAACATGGATGCGTTCAATGCGGCCGGCGCGACGGTCGTCGGCGTGTCGCTCGACAGCATCGAGCGGCTGAACGACTTCTCCGCAGACCCGGACTACTGCGCGGGCCGGCTGGCCGTCGCGTCGGACGAGTCGGGTGAGATCGCGCGCTCCTACGAGCTCAGAGTCGCCGACGCTCGCCCCGGCGCGAAGGACACGCGCGGCGTGGAGATCGACCACGGCTTCGCCGAGCGCACGACCTTCATCGTCACGCCCGACGGCAAGATCGCCGAGACCATCGGCGGCGTCTCGCCGATCGAGAACGTGCAGAAGGCGCTCGAAGCCGTGCAGCGGCTGCAGCACAGCGCGCACTGACGACGCGAGCTCGGTCGACTTCGACCGGCTTTGACGACGAGGCCGTGCAACCGTAGCCCGGTTGCACGGCCTTCTCGTTCAGCAAACCGAAAAGGCGCGGCCCTCGCGTCGAAGAGGGCCGCGAGCCGCTACTCCTCCGGCAGCGCGAACACGAGATACGCGCGCTCGTCCGGGCGCTGCTCGGCGCCTTCGAGCCGCGGCGGGAACAGGCCCGCACCCGCGGCGGCAGGCAGCGCGATGTACTGGCGCCCGTCGATCTCGTACGAGGCCGGAATCCCCTCCGAGCCGCTCGGCAGGTCGTACGACCACAGGACCTCGCCGGTATCGCGATCGTACGCCCGGAATTTGCGGTCGGAGGCCGTCGCGACGAAGACGAGCCCGCCGGCCGTGACGAGCGGACCGCCGCGCGGCATGTGCGCGCCGGTGTTCTCGCCCAGGGCCGGCACGGTGCCGTGCGGGACCCGCCACTTGATCTCGCCGGTGTTCAGGTCGTAGGCCGTGAGGTGCGCCCACGGCGGACCGATCGCCGTCAGGCCCGTCGACGGGCTGAACATGAAGTCGTACGGAGACGCGTAGCGGACGTCGCCCTTCTCGGCCGCGGCCTCCGCCTCGGCACGCGCGGCCGCCGCCTGCTCCGGCGTCACGACGCCGCCGACGACCGTGCGCGCGGACGGCTCGTCCTCGGTCACCTCGACCCTCAGCATGACCGGCAGGTTCTTCGAGACGATGTAGAGCTCGCCGTTGATTGGATCGACGGCCGAGCCGCCCCAGTTCGCGCCGCCGTTATGGCCTGGCATGCCGATCGAGCCCTCGAAGCTCGGCGGCGTGAAGAGCCCCTCGTTCCTCGAGTAGCGGAGCCGCTCGCGCAGGGTCTCCTGCTCGGACTCCGGCAGAAACGGGTTGATGTCGTCGGCCGTGAAGGACTGCACGGCGAACGGCGGAGGTGCCGTCGGGAACGGCTGTGTCGGCGACGCGTGCTCGCCGGGCACGTCCGACTTCGGCACTTCGCGCTCCTCGATCGGCCAGATCGGCTCGCCGGTGGTCCGCTCGAACACGAACAGGAAGCCGTGCTTCGTCGCCTGCGCGACGACGTCGATTCGCCGTCCGTCGCGCTCGATCGTCAATAGCTTCGGCGACTGCGGCAGGTCGTAGTCCCACAGGTCGTGATGCACGAGCTGCCGATGCCAGAGCCGCTCGCCGGTGCGGGCGTTCAGCGCGACGAGGGAATTGCCGAACAGGTTGTCGCCGGGACGATTGCCGCCGAAAAAGTCGTAGCGCGGGCTGCCGAACGGGACGAAGACGATGCCGTTCTTCTCGTCGACGGTCATCTCGCTCCAGTTGTGCACGCCGCCGGCTGTGCGGTACGCGCCTTCCGGCCACGTGTCGTAACCGAACTCGCCCGGGTGCGGGATGCTGTGGAAGACCCAGCGAAGCTCGCCCGTCACGACGTCGTACGCATGCACGTCGCCGGGCGTCGACTGATAGCCCGCGCCTTGCGCGGGCAGGGCGACGATCATCAGGTCCTCGAAGATCCGGCCCGGATTGCTCGTCGACAGCGGACGGACGTTGCTGATGTCGCGTCCTTCCGCCGCGAGCGCGTCGCGCAGATCGACGCGGCCGCCATCGCCGAAGCTCTCGATCGTCTCGCCCGTCGTGGCGTCGAGCGCGGTCAGGAAGCCCGCGGTCAGGTACACGAGCCGGCGATCGGAGCCGTCCTCGCTCTGCCAGTAGTTGATGCCGCGGGGACTGACCGGCCCGTCGTGCGGATGCGCCCAGCGCTCCTCTCCGGTCGCCGCGTCGAGCGCGACAATCTCGTTCCCGCCGCGCAGCACGTACATCACGCCGTCGACGACGATCGGGTTGAACAGCACGTTGCGGTCGCCGACCGGGAATCGCCAGACCACCTCGAGCCGATGCACGTTCGACTTGTTGATCTGATCGAGCGCCGTGTACTGCGACGAATGCGGGCCTCCGGCGTAGGAGCGCCAGGTCGTGTAGTCCTGCGCCGACGCGGTGCCCGCGCCGAGCGCCGCGGCCGCGGCGGCCGCCGCGATCAGGAGTTTCGTTGGTTTTGCGTGGTGATCGGTTCGCATGGAATCCCCGCTTGGTCTGTCGTTTGCCGTCGGATCCGCCGCCGTTCGCCGTACGTCGTCCGCCCGACGGGCTCCGCGGCCGGCGCTCCGAGCGGCTAGAGTGTAGCCCGGATCATGCGGAATGCGCCGTTGCGGACGTCCGTAGGCGGCGGTCTGCAATTGGGGGCAGCAATTGGGGTCAGAGCCCATTTTCGGCCGTGCCCATTCCCGGGTCACCGCAACGCGTGGCCATGTGTTCAACGGCTCGCGCCACTCGCCCCCGCGGCTTCGGCGGCCTTCAGTCGGATCGTCGAAAATGGGCGTGACCCCAACGCCGCTCCGACGGCTCGTGCTGCTCACGCCCACGGCTTCGGCGGCTATCAGCCGCACCGTCGAAAATCGGCTCTGACCCCGACGGACGCTCGGACGGTCTGCGCCACTCCCCCCGCGGCTTCGCAGCCTTTAGCCGCGTCGTCGAAAATGGGCTGTGACCCCAAGGGTTCGAATCGTGGAAAATGGGCTCTGACCCCAATTAATCGTGACCCCAATTGATCGGTGGCATCCCGCATGGCTCGTGCGGGGCGTCCCTCGGAAGATCGGGGCTGGATACGCGACCGTGTGACGCCGCGGCGGCGCACGGGTTGCAGGAGCTCGTTATGCGATGCCCGATATTGGCCGTATTGGCCGCGCTGCCGATCGTTGCGACGGGTTGTGCCGGTCAGCGCGACGCGCTGAGCGACGTCGCGAGCCGGACGACGTCCGCCGGCGGCGACTGCTTCACGGTGTCCCTCGCGCGGGACTTCCGCTATCTCGACGATCAGAACCTGATCGTCTATGCGGCGGGCCGCGACCCGTACCACGTCGAGCTCGGCCAGGCGTGCTTCGGCCTCCGGGGCGAGCACGTCATCGCGCTGCGGTCGCGCACGGATCGAATGTGCGGCTTCGCCGGCGACGCGGTGATCGTCGACAGCGGCGCGTTCGCCGACCGCTGCCCGGTGCTGTCGGTCCGCCGCCTCGACGACGACCAGCTCCGGGTTCTCCTCGACGAGTACGACGCGGAGCAGCGTGAGAATCGGCCGATCGACGTCGAGGTGGCCGAGCTGCCCGAGGACGAGCCCGACGACGCGGACCGCGACAGCGGCGCCGAGAACGGCGGGAGCGACCGTGGCGAATCTGCGGACGAGCAGGGCGGCGACACGGACTGATCCCGCGGCGACTCCGGCGAAGGGAACCCGGCTCACCGGCCGCTGCCCGTTCCGAGCCCTTGTTTCGGCTCCGGAAAGGTGCCGAGCGCGGGCGGCGGCCGTGCCGCCGGCCGCGGCGCGGCCGTACTGCGATTGAAATGGCCCCGGCGCTTCGAGAGAATCCGAAAAGTTCGCTATCTCAAGGGGGTCCGTCATGAAGCGCATCGGTGCAGCGGCGCTCGCCTCGGGTGTACTGGCGCTCGGCGTCGGCACGCCGGCATGGAGCCATCATTCGTTCGCCGCGTTCTACGACATGAACGACGCGATCTCGGTCACCGGCAAGATCGCGCAGGTGCGTCTAGCCAATCCGCATTCCTGGTTCTTCATCGACGTCGAGGACGAGAACGGCAACGTCGTGCGCTGGTCGTTCGAGGCGGGCACGCCGAGCGGCATGCTCCGCAACGGCTATTCGCCCGAGGTCATCAAGCAGGGCGACGTCGTCACGATCAACGGTTTTCGTGCCCGGGACGAGTCGAAGAACTCGGGCATGCTGCGCGAGCTGATCACGGCCGACGGCACGAAGTACGGCATGTTCGGCCCGCAGCAAGGGGCGGGCGCGCGCTGACCGCAGCGTTCGTCGAGGGGAGTCGATCATGAAGAGAATCACGCGCGGGGGCGTGCTGCCGAAGGTCTGCTCGCTCGCGGTCCTGTCCTGCGGCATGGTGCTCGCGCCGTCGTTCGGCGCGGCGCAGGAGCGCGGCGCGGCCGCCCGCGCAGCGGGCACTGACCCGCAGGCAAGCGAGATCCCGCGCATGGCCAACGGCAAGCCGGATCTCTCGGGCGTCTGGTGGGGCGGCAGCGACGTCGGCGGCCCGGGCTTCCGAGGGGGCGGCGCGCGCGGGAACGGGCCGCGTCCGACCACGTTCACGGACCTCTATCAGCCGTGGGCGAAGGAGCACGCGGCGACCCTGACCGATGCGGACGACCCGACGTTGCGCTGTGTCCCGACCGCGTTCGGCACGTTGAACGTGAGGTTCTGGGACGTCGGCGCGGTCGGACAGATCGTGGCGACGCCCGATTTCGTCGTGCTGCTGACCGAGACGTTTCACGGCTACCAGCTCGTCCCGACGGACGGGCGGCCGCACCGCGAGCACGTCCCGCCGTCGCGGCGCGGGGATGCCGTCGGTCACTGGGAGGGCGACACGTTCGTCGTCGAAACGAAGAACTTCACCGACGACACGTGGATCTGGGCCGAGGGCCGCGTCTCGTTTCACTCGGACGCGCTCCGGGTCGTCGAACGCTACCGCCTCGCCGACGCGGACACGCTCGTGATCGACGCGACCGTCTACGACGAGAAGGTGCTGACCGAGCCGTGGGTCGTGCCGACGCAGACGCTGCAGCGCGCGCCGTTCGACCAGATCATGCCGCTCGATTGCCTCGGCACCGAGACGTACGACCTCGCGGGCGGCGTCGGCAACTGAAGGGTTTCGACTTCGAGCGTTTTCTCGCCGGGCACGCGGCGCAGGTCCCGCAGACGCAGGCGGACCTGACGGCCGCGCTCGGGGTGTGGGAGGAATGACGATGCGATCGACGATCCGGCTCTGTGCCGCGGCGACTCTCGGGCTCGCGCTCGCGCGAGTCGTCGTCGCGCAGGACGAATACGTCGTTTCGGCCGATACTCCGGCGAACGTCCGCCGTGCCGTCGAGTCCGACGCGCGGAGCGCCGAGCAACGAGCGCGCGACGTCAATCGCAAGCCCGCCGAGGTGTTGACGCTGATCGGCCTCGACGAGGGGGACCGCGTCGTCGAGTTCGCGTCGTTCGGCCACTACTACACGACGATCCTCGCCGACGCCGTCGGCCCGTCGGGGCACGTGTACATGGTGGACATGCCGTGGACCGACCGGTTCGGCGGCGAGGCGGCCCGTGCGTTCGACGCCGCGCACGACAACGCGACGTACACGCAAGTGCACTACAACGAGATGACGCTGCCCACGGACGTCGACGTTGCGACGATCGTGCTCTTCTACCACGACCTGATGCGCGAGGATCCCGAGGAGACGGTCGACACCGCGGACATGAACCGCCGGATCTACGACGCGCTCGCGCCCGGCGGGACGTACGTCGTCATCGATCACCACGCCGAGGAGGGCTCCGGCTGGCGCGAGGCAATGACGCTGCATCGCATCGACAAGCAGACGGTGATCGACGAGGTGACCGCCGCGGGCTTCGAGCTCGAAACGGACAGCGACCTGCTCGCGAATCCCGCCGACGACCGTACGCTCAACATGCGGGATCCGCAGATCCGCGGCGAAACGGACCGGTTCCTGCTCGTCTTCCGTAAGCCGCAGTGACGCGCCGGGGCGTCGCGGCCCCGAGCTCGCGTGAGAGACACGCCGGCGGCCGACGATCCCTCGAAGGGCGCGACGGCGTGCCCGGCACGCCGTCGCAGCCGCGTCAGTTCGCGCGGGTCGTCCGCAGGCGCGGGCCGGGGCCCGGCTGCACGACCGGGTTCTGCGGACCCGCGGCCCATTCGGCGACTTGCTCGTTGTAGATCTTCCGCTTGCTGAAGTACCACTCGCCGTCGATCTTCACGAGCTCGTCCTCGTAGTGGCCAAACGAGTTGAGCTGCGCGCGGCGCTCGGGGTTGTCGTTGCCCATGTGGAACCAGTAGGCCGTGCCGGTCGCCCTGTCGCCGTCGATGTCGAGGACGATGTTCGTGATGTTGTGCCGTCCCGCGGCCGGGCGAAGCCCCGACGCGTCCTGCGCACGTCGTTGCTCCTCGTTACTCCGCATGTTCGCGATCATCTCGGCGATCGCCTCGCGGCCTTTGATCTCGCCGGCGCCGTAGTCGAGGATGCCGTCCGGCGCGAACGTCGCCGCGTACGCCTCGGGGTCGCGGAAGTCGAGCGCGAACAGATAGCGCGCCTGCAGGTCTTCGATCTTCGCGCGGTCCTCGGCATAGCTCGCGTCGTCGGCGACGGCCGGCGCCGCGGCCGCGAGCAGCAGCGCGGCGATGCCGCCGGTCAGGATCGCAGTCGGTTTGCGCATGGCGTTCCCCCTTTCTTTTCGTGTCCGAGCCGGTATCAGATCATGCCGGCATCGCGAGTCAAGTGGGGAACCGCGGGTCGTCTTCGGGAGGAGGGCTTAGAAGCGGCCGTCGCGCGGGCAGCCGGCGCGGATCCGGTCCAGCAGCGCCGCCAACGTCGGCGGCGCCAGGTCGTCGCCGGACGGGCTCCGCAGCGCCTCTCCGGCGCGCGCGTGCAGCGCGTCCTGCCGGTTGAACACGACCGGAACGCGCACGAGATCGACGTACTCCGCCTTCGTCTCCCAGCCGTCGACCTGCGGCTCGAACGCGTAGCAGGGCCCGCATCTGTAGCGAGCAGGTCGGCGTAATCGGAGAGCGCAGCAAGCGGCGCGCGCCGGCGGTGCCGG
>DASVCR010000092.1:0-16717 GCA_036381515.1 Gammaproteobacteria bacterium
CGGCGGGCGTCACGACGATCGAGCACGGGGTGCGTAATGGAAACGCGATCGACGAGGCGACGCTCGAGGCGCTCCGCGAGAAGGAGATCGTCTACGTACCGACGCTCGGCCAGGAGCCCGGCGCGGAGAAGAACATTCCGGCCCTGCTAGCCGCGGGCGTCGCGATCGGCGTCGGCACGGACGTGGGAGACTACCACGAGGAGCTCGCCCGCCTCGCGGATGCCGGAATGCCCGCGGCCGACGTGCTCCTCGCCGCGACGCGTAACGGAGCGAAGGCGCTGCTACGGGGCGACGAGCTCGGCACGATCGAGGAAGGCAGCTCGCGGATCTCATCCTCGCGGCCGGGCAGCCGTGGAACGACGTGCGTGACCTGCGTGCCGTCGTCGCCGTGGTACAAGGCGGCCGGCTCGTCGTGGACAAGCGAAACGGCTCTTAGATTTCGCTCGTTCCGTACACCCAAGCCGGCGCTCCCGCCGGCTCACCGTCGACGCACCCCTCGGCCGCTTCCGCAGCGCAACCGCTAGGTCGAAGCGGCGGGCGGCGATCCCGCGGTGTTCACCATCCACGGCACGCCGAACTTGTCGATGAGGCTTCCATAGCCCGGCGACCAGAACGTTGCGCTGAAAGGCATGATGACCTTACCGCCCTCCGAGAGCGCGTCGAACACGGCCTTCGCCTTGTCCGCGTCGTCGAAGTGCAACGTCACGTCGAAGCCGTTCTTCGGCTTGTCGATGTTCGGCGCCCAATCCTTGCCCATATCGGCCCCCATGAGCGCCTGATCTCCGACGTCGAGCCAGCAATGCATGAGCCAGTTCCTGTATTCGGGCGCGACGGGCATGTCCGGCGGACCTTCGCCATACGGCACGGCCGACCTGATTTTGCCGCCGAGCACTCTGGCATAGAACTCGAACGCCTCCCGGCACTGTCCCTCGAATGACAAGCTCGTCACGATCTTCATGGCGTCGCCCTCCTGGTTGAAGGGTCGATACTAGACGCGTTGAGGTCCCAAATGCCATTCGAGGAAGCCCCGTCACGTTCGACGTGAGCGGACACACCGACGCAGCGTCGCCAACGGCGCCCTTCGCACTTGAACGAGGCACGATCAGGCTCAGGCACGGCACGGCGATCTTGCTCGACGCCCTTAGCCAGACAGGCACGAAGAATCAGCGCGCGACCCTGTGAAGTGGGCGGCAGCAGGCGCACCCCGGATTCGCGACAATGCGCCGCGACGCAACTCGCGGCCCGGGGGTGCCGCATGGCCATCACGCAAGCCGAATTCGACGACCTCGTCGCGCGCCTCGAAGAGGAGGCCGCGCGGCGGCCCGCAGCGTACAAGCTGAAGCTCGCCGCGTTCGCATCGCTCGGGTATCTCTACGTCGCCGCGGTGCTGCTCGCGCTGATCCTCGCGAGCGGCGCACTGATCGCGGCGCTCTTCGTCAGCAAAGGCCTCGTCCTGCTGGTCAAGAAGGCCGTGATTCCGCTCGTCGTGTTGATCTGGGTCGTGCTGAAGTCGCTCTGGGTCAAGATCGAGCCGCCGCGGGGCACCCGGCTCGAGCGCCGCGACCACCCGCGCCTGTTCGCGGCGATCGAAGAGGTGCGCCGCGCCGCGCGTGCACCGCGGGCGCACGTCGTGCTCCTCACGAACGACGTGAACGCCGCGATCGTGCAGGTGCCGCGCCTTGGACTCTTCGGCTGGCAGAAGAATTACCTGATCCTCGGTCTGCCGCTGATGCAGCTCTTGTCGATCGACGAGCTCAAGGCCGTCCTCGCGCACGAGTTCGGCCACTTGTCCGGCGCGCACGGCCGCTTCGGGGCATGGATCTATCGCGTCCGCGCGGGCTGGGCGCGCCTGAACGAGTCGCTGCAGCAGCAGCGGCATTGGGGCAGCTTCATGTTCGTGCCGTTCTTCGGCTGGTTCGCGCCGAAGTTCGCGGCCTACTCGTTCGTGCAGGCGCGCCGGCAGGAATACGAAGCGGACCGGCTCGCCGCGGAAGCCGTCGGGCCTGACGCGATCGGCCGCGCGCTCGTGCGATTGGATCTGAAGGCGCGCGAGCTCGGCGAGCGGTACTGGCCGGCCGTCTACGCGGCGGCGGACCGCGATCCGACACCGACGGTCGCGCCGTTCGCGGCTCTCCTCGCGCCGGAGCTGCGCGGCTTTCTGCCGGACGCAGCGGAGCAACTCGAGCAGGCGCTCGGCCGCCGGACGAGCACGGCCGACACGCATCCGTGTCTTCGCGACCGCATCGCCGCGCTCGGCGTCGCCGCCGCCGTGCCTGCGTCGCCCGAAGCGAGCGCCGCGGAAGTTTTGTTCGGCGCGGCGCTCGGTGCGCTCGTCGAGCGGTACGACCGGGAGTGGCAGGCCGCCGTCGCCGATTGGTGGCGGAGCCGCCACGAGCACGTTCGAAACGCGCGCGCAAAGCTCGACGCGTACGCGCGGCGCAGCGCGGCAGAGCTGACCGACGACGAGCTGTTCGAGCACGCCCGGCTCACCGAGGAGCTCGCGGGCGTCGAGCAGGCGATGCCGCTGGTCGTCGCCCTGTTCGAGCGCAATCCGGCGGACCACCGCGCGCGCTATGCGTACGGACGGCTGCTGCTCCGGCAAGGCCGAGAAGAAGGAATACGGCTCCTCGAGGACGTGATGGCGGCCGATCCGGCCGCGGTGCTGCCCGGCTGCGAGGTGATCGTCGACTATTTGCTCGCGAACGGCCGCGAGGTGGAGGCGGAACCGTACATCGAACGCTTCGCACGACAGCGCGCGCTCGAGGAGCAGCAACGCGCCGAGCGGCAGACGATCCGTCCGAAGGACGAGCTCCTCCCGCCAGCGCTGACACCGGAAGACCTCGACGCGCTGCGAGCGATGCTTGCCCGGGACAGCGAAGTCAAAGCCGCTTATCTCGCGCGTAAGGACATGCCGACCGGCAGTGAGCCGATGCACGTGCTCGGCGTCGTTCGCAGATCGCGCATGTTTCGATTCGAGCGGAGCGATGCGAATCAGCGGCTGATCGACCGGCTCGCAAGCGAGACGCCGAGCACGTCAGAAATACTATTCATCGCGCTCGACGGCGAGAGGGCGTGGCTCGCAAAGAAGCTGAAGAAAGTGCCAGGCTCGCGCTTGAAGTAGCATTCCCAGGCACGTGCGGCGAAGCGTTCGCCGCGGACTCGGGCCGATCGCCCGGCTCACGATCACGAACGACACGGAGCTCGATACGGTCGAGCTCTCCGGGCTGCACGTCGGCCGCTTCGGCCGATTCACGTACTCGCTGTCGGGCGGCGTGACGACGAGCGAGCACGAGGGCACGCTCGAAGTCGTCGAGACGACGGTGGAGCCGCCGCCGCCCCTTTTCCCACTGCCGCCGAGCGGCGTGATCCCGCCGCCGAGCGCGATCGCAGTTCCCGCCACCACGTCCTACCGGTCGGAGCGCTATGCGCTCGCCGGCGAGCTCTTTCCGACGCCGGCGCTCGGCGTTCACGTCGGCTACGCCCGCTGGGACGGCGACGATGCCCTCGACGAGCGCTACGATGTCGGCGCAACGTGGTTCTTCCGGCGGCGCATCAGCGTGCAGGTCGCGTGGAGCAAGACCGAGTCGCGCCTGCCGATCGTAACCGTCACGGACGTCGAGGCGGTGACGCTTCAGCTGATCGGCCGGCTCTGACGCGGGGCGCGCCCGCGCGGAGTCCAGGTCCGCCCCCCGCTCGGCTAAAGCGTCGGCGCGCTCCACCTGTCTACTATCCCCATAGTTGACATCCGCGCCTCTGCGCGCTCTACTACTATGCAAATAGTAGTAGGAGCGAGTAATGGATGTTTCGCTGACGGATCGCGAAGCGAGCTTGATGGACGTGTTGTGGGAGCGCGGCCCGTCCACGGTGGCCGAGGTGCGCGACCACCTCGAGGACGATCTCGCCTATACGACGGTGCTGACGATCCTGCGCAACCTCGAAGCGAAGGGCTACGTCAGACATGACGAGGAAGGCCGCGCACACCGCTACTGGGCGGCCGTCGATCGGGATACCGCACAGCGCAGCGCCCTGCGCGCGCTGAAGCAAAAGCTTTTTCGCGGATCGACCGAGCTTCTGCTGACGCGTCTCGTTTCGGACGAGAAGCTGACGGCGACCGAGGTCGAGCGCATCAGGCAGCTGCTCGAGACCAAGCGCAAGGGGAGGAAGCGATGATACTGGCGATGATGTCCTACGCGTTTTGCGTCGCGGCTCTGCTCGGGCTCTTCGCGTGGGTGACAGAGCGCGTGTGCACCGAGCTCGGTTGGGCAAAGCGCTGGATATGGGTGTTCGCGCTCGGGGCGTCGCTCGCGATGCCCGCATACGCGTGGCTTGCGCCCGCGGTCGGTCACGAACCCCGTCTCTTTGCGCTGCCCTTCCAGATCGATTTCGTGCCCGACGAGATCCCCTTGAATGAGGAGGGATCGAGCGTCGATCGATCCAACAGGACGCCGTGGCTGCGTGCGCTCGCATCGAAGACCGTCGACGACCTCTTGCTCGTTGCGTGGGCGGCAAGCTCGGCTCTCGCGCTGCTCGCCTTGAGTCTTGCGGCGCTCGGTCTCGGACGGTCCATACGGCGCTTCGAGACCCGGATGATCGAAGGCGAGCGCGTCTTACTCGCCGACCGAATCGGTCCGGCGGTGTTCGGCGTCCTCGAGCCGAGGATTATCCTGCCGCGCTGGCTCGCGGAGGGAGACCGGGCGCTCCGCTCGCTCGTGCTCGCGCACGAGCGGGAGCACGTGCGGGCGCGCGACCAACTGCTGTTGATCGGCGCTCTGACGCTCATCGCAGCGATGCCGTGGAACCTTGCGCTGTGGTGGCAGCTTCGTCATTTGCGCGCGGCGATAGAGATGGATTGCGACGCGAGAGTTCTCCGGGACGGCGCCGACGCCGAATCCTACTCGGAGGCTTTATTGTCGGTCCGGCTCGGCGGCGCGAGCACGCCCCTCGGGGCAGTGGCGTTGCTCGAGCCCGTATCGGATCTCGAACGGAGGATCAGAACCATGTTGGAAGAACGCCGGTCGGTCAGCCCCTCACGAGTCGGTCTCTGCGCAATGCTCGCGCTCGCGGTCCTCGGCCTTGCAGTGGCGGTCGACGCGCCGAGGGCACAGCAACGCGCGGAGCCCGGGGCGAGCACGCCGCGACCTGCCATGCGCGAGAGCGTGTACGTACTGTTCCACGAGGCGCAGTCCTGCCTCGAGAAGAACGACCTGGACTGTGGCCGCGAAGCCGTTGAAAAAATCTCGCGACTGGAGCTCAACGACTACGAGAGGGGGCAGCTCTGGTACTTCCGCGCCTATCTGGCTACCGCCTCCGAGGACTACCCTCGAGCGATCGTGAGTTACGAGAACGTGTGGAGCCTTCCCGGCCAGCCGGAGGCCCTGCATCAGAATACCCGGTTGGCCCTCGCCCAGCTCTATACGCACAACGAGCAGCACGAGCGCGCTCTCGAGATGCTCGACGAGTGGTTCTCGCGGGCTGAGGCGCCGACGTCGGCGGCCCTCATGCTTCGCGGCACGATCCAATATCGGCTTGGCCGATATGCCGATGCGCTCGAGTCGGTGAACGAGGCTATCAATCGGTCGGCGGAGCCGGACGAGGGTCAGTACTCGCTACGCCTCGCGCTTCAGCTCGAGCAGGAGGATCGCGCCGGCGCGATCGAAACGCTCGAGATCATGAACGCCGAGTGGCCGACTCCGGAACGGGCACGCCAGCTCGAGGCATTGAAGGCCGCTGCGGAATGAGTCGCGCCGATATCGGCACGGATCAGCCGATATCGGCATGGATCACACGACGATCCGCTCGGTGTCGGATGGCCGAGGGCGCTCTCGAGCTCAGGTCGG
Organism: Gammaproteobacteria bacterium; assembly: GCA_036381515.1. Taxonomy (GTDB): domain Bacteria; phylum Pseudomonadota; class Gammaproteobacteria; order Steroidobacterales; family Rariloculaceae; genus ZC4RG20. The sequence continues at coordinate 5,838 of DASVCR010000092.1, forward strand.
CTCGGCTTGGCCCGCCCCGATCGTGATCGTGCGGCTTCGCCGGTCGGCGACCCAACCTCCGATGAGTCCGCCCGCGATCTTGAGATAGTTCGCGATCGTATAGATGGTTGGGAGCTCCGTCGTCCAGGTGAGCGCGGCGTAGATCAGAAGCCCGATGACGCCAACGAGCCCGCCGTGCACCACGCGCAGGTGATCGGCTTTGCGTGCAACCCAATAACCGACGATTACGTCGCGGTCGGACGCGTAAGGAGCATCATGTCCTGGCCGCGGGCAAGCCCGTCTCCCTGCCGCGCACGCGGCCGTCGAGATAGACGACGATCTCGACGACCAGCAGCGCCAGCACGACGTAGGGTCCATACGCTACGACGGCCCGCTGAACGGCCGCGAGCGTCTCGGCCTCCGCGACGCCGCCGTGCATGGTCAGCGCCAGTGTGAAGGCATAAAACATTCCGAACGTGAAGTTCCGCGACCACTGCGTGACACGATACGTCATGGCGCCGCGGCGGAAGCCGTACGCGCGTATGCGTGACAGGAGACGCGCGAGCTCGATCGCCTCGACCGCGACGAAGACGGCGAGCACGTAGACCCACAGGGCCAGCGCCGCCTGGGGAGGCGCCGCGCCGGAGACGACCAGCGCGAGCCCGGTGATCGACATCGCGCCGTGCAGCATGCAGTTCGTGTTGTCCCAGTCGTCCTTCAGGCTCCAGCCGGTCGTGCGGAGGTGGCTTCGCGCGACCAGAGCGGCGCAGACGACGTAGCAGGCGGCGCCGAGGGCGATCAGGCCAACGGCGACGCGTTGCGCGTAACGCTGCGCGGGGAACAGATCCATGATCGCGAGCGACAGCGCCTGCGTGCTGACGGTCGACAAGAAGATCACGCCGGGGACGAGCTTGGCGGACGACCGGGCGACGACGGTCGGAATGCTCCGCACGGCGAGCACGAGAAAGCCGATCCAGAGCGCGGCCGAGAGCAGCCCGAGCAGCGCGGCAAGCGAGCGCCAGTCCGGGATGCCGAGCAGAATCATGCGAGCGAGCACGGCGGTCGCGGCCACCGAGGTCCCGACGGCGAATCGGCCGACCGGAGAAGCGAGGTGCTCGCCGAACGTACCGTTACGGTAGGAGGCGACGTACGAGGCGGCAATGAAGGCCCAAAGAAGCAGCAGACCGAGCGTAAGGGGCTGCGAGAGCACGGGCGCCGCCGGCATCCGCTGGAGCGACGCCAGTCCGAAGATGCCGATAGCCATCACCGCCGAGCCCGCGGCCGTCGACGCGACCCTTGGACCGATAGCACGGCGAAAGAGGACCACCCCGGCGCTCAACAACAGGAGCTGACCGGCGAGCGAAGACGACATCATCGAAGCAAGCGCGAAACGGCGCCGTGGAGTCGAGGGATTCGGCGGAGAAGGTAGCACGCGTGAACGATAGGAACCACTCGCGCGGTCGTGCCGGCTGAGCCTGCCGGAACGACTGCCCGAACATTGTGAGGTCGAACACGTTCAGCAGGTACTCATCGTCCGTCAGGTAGGCGCGATCTCCGACGTCGCGAGTGCTACATGGGCTCCATTCTGTTCGCCAACGGCAACAACATGGATCGCTACGGGCGACTGGTGGCGGCCGAGCTCGACCTGACCCCACCCCATCGAGGTGAAGCGCCTCCCGAACGGCGTGCCGGACAGTTCGAAGCCGAAGACCGCGTCTACTGGACAGGCGTCTATCGACGGCCGCGACAGCATGTTCGTATCGTCACACCCGTTCGAGCCTTACAATTGCGATGACCGTTCCTTCGAGACCGACCGACATGCTGGAGCCGCAGCGACCCTGACGATACCCGTGTCTCGTGCTCGCGTCGCGCATGCATCCGCATCTGCTTTCTTTGTTATCTTTCCTCGCTATCTATGAAGCATTGCATCGCAGGCTCGGTAATCGCCGTCGTGCGTGCCGGGAGTGACGCCCGATGAGCCGCAAAGCGACCAGCAACCTTTCGTCCAAGGACGTCGAGAAGCTTACGGAGAGCGAAGCCGCCGCCGAGCTCGAGCGGCTCGCGGCCGAGATCGCCGAAGCCGATCGCGCGTATTACCAGGACGACGCTCCGATCATGTCCGATGCCGAGTACGACGCGCTCCGTCGGCGCAACGCCGCGATCGAAGAGCGCTTCCCGACGCTCGTCCGGCCGGACAGCCCCTCGAAGCGCGTCGGCGCGGCGCCCGCCGAGAAGTTCGCGAAGGTGCGCCACGGCGTGCCGATGCTCTCTCTCGAGAACGCGCTCGAGGAGGACGACATCAGGAGCTTCGTCGACCGCATTCGGCGCTTCCTCGGTCTGCCGCCGGAGGAGCCGATTGCGATGACCGCGGAGCCGAAGATCGACGGCCTCTCCGCGTCCTTGCGCTACGAGCACGGGCGATTCGTGCTCGGCGCGACGCGCGGCGACGGCTTCGTAGGCGAGGACGTCACGAAGAACCTCATGACGCTCGACGACATCCCGAAGCGCGTGCGCGGCATGCCCGACGTGTTCGAGGTACGCGGTGAGGTCTACATGAGCCACGCGGACTTCGCCGCGCTGAACGAGCGGCAGCTGGCCGCGGGCCGGCCGCAGTTCGCGAACCCCCGCAACGCGGCCGCGGGCTCGCTGCGGCAGCTCGATCCGGCCGTGACGGCCTCGCGCCCGCTGCGCTTCTTCGCGTACGGGTGGGGTGAGGTGTCAGCGCTGCCGGGCGAGCGCCAGAGCGAGGTGTACGCGGCTCTGAAGAGCTGGGGCTTCCCGACGAACCCTCTGTGGCAGCTTTGCGCGAGCACCGACGAGCTCCTTGCGTTCTATCGGAAAATCGAGCGGCAGCGTGTGGATCTCGGCTACGACATCGACGGCGTCGTCTACAAAGTCGATCGGCTGGACTGGCAGGAGCGGCTCGGCTTCGTCTCGCGCGCGCCGCGCTGGGCGGTCGCGCACAAGTTTCCGCCTCAGCAGGCCGAGACGGTGCTCTTGGACATCGATATCCAAGTCGGCCGCACCGGCGTGCTGACGCCCGTCGCCAAGCTCAAGCCCGTCACGGTCGGCGGCGTGGTCGTCTCGAATGCGACGCTGCACAACGAGGAGGAGATCGCACGCAAGGACGTGCGGATCGGCGACACGGTCGTCGTGCAGCGGGCCGGGGACGTGATCCCGCAGATCGTGCGCGTGATCACGGAACGGCGCCCCCCGGATGCGGTGCCGTACGTGTTTCCGGACCGCTGCCCCGTCTGCGGCAGCCACGCGGTGCGCGCCGTCGACGAGAAAACCGGCAAAGCCGAGGTGGCGCGCCGCTGCACCGGCGGATTGATTTGCCGCGCCCAGGTCGTCGAGCGCTTGAAGCACTTCGTGTCGCGGCACGCGTTCGACATCGAGGGCCTCGGCGCGACCTACATCGAAACGCTGCACGAGGAGGGGCTGCTCAAGGATCCGTCGGACATCTTTCGTTTGCCCGAGCGCGCGCACGAGGTCGACCGGGTGCTCAAGAAACGCCGGCAGGAGCTCAGCCGGCTGCGAGCCGCGGCCGCCGGCAAGGACGCGGCCGCCGCGAAGAAGAAGGGCAAAGCCAAGGACGAAGGCAAGCTGCTCAAGAACTTGATGGCCGCGATCGAGGCGCGCCGCGAGATCGCGCTCGACCGATTCATCTACGCGCTCGGCATTCGGCATGTCGGCGAAACGATCGCGCGCCTGCTCGCTCGCAACTTCGGCACCCTGGAGGAGCTCGTCGCGTCGATGGAGAGCGACCACGCGCTCGAGGATCTCGACGCGATCGGCGGGATCGGCAAAACGGTCGCGAAAGAGATCGTCGAGTTCTTCGGCGAGCCGCACAACCGCGAAGTCGTGGCGAGGCTCATGCAGGCCGTAAAAACCGTGCCGCTCGAGCGGGTGAAAGGCGATTCGCCGGTGTCGGGCAAGACCGTCGTGTTCACCGGCACACTCGAGAAGATGACGCGCAACGAGGCGAAAGCGCGCGCGGAGTCGCTCGGCGCGAAGGTCGCGGGCTCGGTTTCGACGAAGACGGATATCGTCGTCGCGGGGCCGGGAGCCGGGTCGAAGCTGAAACAAGCGCAGGCGCTCGGCATTCAGATCCTCGACGAGGACGGGTGGCTCGCGCTGATCGGCAACAACGGGCCTGCCGCCGATCGGCGGTAATCGACGCGCCGCTCGCACGCCGACCATGTAGCCTGCGCCAGCGGTGACGACGAGCGTGTCTCCTTCCCAGCGCGCCACGAGCGTGACGTCCCGACCGCCGAGATAGACGCCGGACAAGTCGGGCGTGCCGTCCGCGAGACGTGGAACGGAGGTCGGCACGGTGCCCGCGGCTTCGGAAGCGGCGTGGACCGCGAGCATGTCCGCATCGCGGCTCGCAAGCGCAGCGAACGACGATCCATCAGTCCTCTTCCGGTTGCGTGGGATAACGCCGCGAACGACGACTGCCAAAGGAGCGGCGCTTGCGCTCAGCCGGAGACGGCAATCGAGCTCGGGCTAATCTCCGCGAGGCTCGCGACGCCCATCTGGATCATCACGATCTCGAGCTCGCGGGTCAGGATGTCGAGCACGCGTTCGACGCCCGATTGACCGAACGCGCCGAGGCCCCACAGATACGGCCGGCCGATGCAGATCGCGTCCGCGCCGATTGCGAGCGCCTTGAAGATATCGGTGCCGCGGCGAAAGCCGCTGTCGACGAGAATCGGCACACGACCCTGCACGGCCGGCACGACTTCCAGAAGCGATTCGATGCTCGAAACGCCGCTCACGTCGGCCCGTCCGCCGTGATTCGATACGATGATCCCGTCGACGCCGCGCTCGACCGCGATCAATGCATCGTCGGCCGTGACGATACCCTTGACGAGCACCTTCATCGAGGTCGCGTCCTTCAGCCGGTCGACGTAGTCCCACGTGAGACCGGCAATGCTCATTCGCAGGCTCGACATGTCGACGCCGGCGAACATGGCCTTCGTGCTCCACGCATCGCCGGTATGGCAGCCGACGCATTCGCGGTTCGTGTCGCGCCGCAGCCGAGCGCTTTCCTCCATGTTGCGCGCGGGGATGTCGACGGTCAGCGCGAGCGCCGTGCAGCCCGCATCCTCGGCCCGGCGGATCATCGCGCGGGTCACGTTCCAGTCGGAGGTCGGATAGAGCTGAAACCAGATTGGCGCGCTCCGTGCGCTCGCGACGTCCTCGACCGAGCGGTTCGTCACGGTCGACAGAATCTGCAGCGTGTTCTTCGCGCGCGCCGCCCGCGCCACGGCGACCTCGCCTTCCGGATGGAACGCCTGCTGCGCGCCGCACGGCGCGAGGAAGATCGGCACGGCGTAGCGCTCGCCGAAGAGCTCGACCGACGTGTCGACGGTCGAGACGCCGACGAGCCGTCGCGGACGAAGCCGAATCTTCCGAAAGCCCTCGCGGTTCACGTCGAGCATCGAGGAATCGTCCGAGCCGTAGGCCATGTACGTATAGTGGCCGATCGGCATGTGCCGCTTCACGTACGCCTCGAAGTCGAACACGTTGACGGCGTGTGCGGCGTCCTCGATCAGACTCTCGGACTGGGCGAGCGCGGTGCCTCCGCGCGAGCCGAGCGCGAGACCGTAAGCCAGCGGGCTCGAGGCAAGAAAGCGCAGTAGTGCGCGGCGCGATTGCAGCGTAAACGGCTTCGGCATGAATCCCCCCAAGCTCGGCGAATGCGGGCTAGTCTAAGTTGGCCGCAGCGTCTCGAGCATCATTCTACGAAGGACTCCGGCGGCCCCGCACCGCCGCGCGAGTGACTCGTCGAGATCCTCCGAGTGACGGGCGGTACACGCGACGGCGTCGCTCGCGCCCGGAACCCGACGCTCTTGAACGACGGCGATCCACAGGTTCATCATCCGGGGACGTTGCGGAGTCGAGCAATGGCAGACAAGAAGCGAAGAATCAAAACGATAGAGAACCAGAACGATCCGCTCGCATTCATCGAGAGCGTAAAGAGCGAGGTCAAGCGCAACGACAGCCGGGAGCTCGCCGCCCTGATGCAGGACATCACGGGCGCGCCGCCCAGAATGTGGGGCTCGTCGATCATCGGGTTCGGCTTGCGCCGCTACCTGTACGCGAACGGCCAGTCGGGCGAGATCTGCCTGACGGGGTTCTCGCCGCGCTCCGGCGGTCTCGTGCTGTATCTCGGCCCCGGGATAGATAACGCAAAGCTCATGGCGAAGCTCGGCAAGCACAAAGTCGGCAAGGGCTGCCTGTACGTCAACAAGCTCGACGACGTCGATCGCGACGTGTTGCGACAGCTCATCGAATACTCCGTCGCCGAGCTGCGCAAGGGCGACTCCTCCTGAGACGCCATCCGCCGCGCGCTCCGGCGCCGAGCCCGCTCGAGTCACTCGACTCTCGGGCCGGGACGAGGTCGAGCGTCGTCCAGCGCAAGCAAGCCACGCCTGGACGGATGCTATTTCATTCCCAACTTGCTCCGTGCCTCCGCCTGTGCCAGCTTACGTGCAAAACGGCGCCAAGAAGGGGGAGTCATGCGAGCGTCGAGCACGATGGCCGTTGCGGCCGGTCTCTTCGCGTTCTGTTCGGTCGTGTCACCGCTCGACGCTCAGCCCGCCGCCGAAGAGGAACAGGGTCCCCGCTTCGGCGTGCTCGCGCCCGAGAATCTCGCAAAACCGCGCCCCGCTCCGCCGTTCGACCTGACCGGCACGTGGCAGCATGAGTCCACCGGGCCCGATTCGTGGCGCTTCGTTCCCGAGGAGTTCGAGCTGACGCCCGAGGCGCAGCGTCACTACGACGCGGGTCAGCAGGCGCGGGCCGAAGGCAAGATCTATCGCGACGACATCGGCCAATGCTGGCCCGCCGGCATGCCGCTGATCATGACCCGGGTCTGGCCGATCGACATGATTCAGTTGCCGACGGCGATCTATATGATCAGCCACTTCATGAACAGCCTGCGCGTGATCTTCCTCGACGGCCGCCCGCACAGCGACCCGGACGTCGTCGTTCCGTCGTGGAACGGCGAATCGATCGGCCACTGGGAGGACGACACGCTGGTCGTCGACACCCGCTACTTCCCCGGTCATCACCACTGGATGGACCAGGGCGGCGCGAGCATTCCCGCGAGCGAGGAGCTCAGGATTATCGAGCGGATTCGCATGCTCGACGACGAGACGCTCGAGATCGAGTTCACGATGACCGACCCGAAGAGCTGGGTCGGCGAATGGAAGACGACGAAGCGCTTCAAGCGCCATCACGACGTCGACATCGCAGAGGTAGGCTGCTTGCCGGATCTCAACGAGAACCTTCCGGCGACCTCTTCGCAATCGCTCGTTCAATGAGACTCGCTGTGATGAGCGTGGCGCCGGACGAACCTTGCCTCGAGCGCCGACAAGAGCGGAGGAAATTCATGCTGCATCGTTTCCGAGCACCGCTCGCCGCGGTGTCGATCGCACTGTCGTCGGCGGCAATCGCCCATCACTCGCCCGCGGTTTTCGACCGCTCGCGGCAGGTGACCCTCACCGGCGTCGTCGCGGAGTTTCGTTGGGGCAATCCGCATTCGTGGATGCATCTCGACGTGCAAGGCAGCGAAGACGCGGCCGAGCGCTGGACCATCGAGATGGATCCCGCAAGCCATCTGGCGCGACGAGGCTGGCGCTCGACGACGGTCAAGCCGGGCGATCGCGTCTCGGTGCTCGTCTATCCGCTGCGCAACGACGAGAAGGGCGGTCAGTACATCTCGATCACGCTGCCGGACGGCAGCGTCATGGACGAGCGGGAGCGCTGAAGCGAAGTTCCTCGGCGCCGCGCCGTCGCCCGGTGCGGAGTGGCATTCGTAGGAGCATTGGAAGGAGCCAGTGAGTGGGCGAGGCAGCAAAGAGACCCGTGGTGGCGGCCGCTCTGCTTTGGAGCGTGCTCACATGCGCCGCAGCATTCGGACAGTCGGACGGGGACGCCGACGACGATGCCGGCGGCTCCATCGAGGTCGATGAGGAAGTCGTCGTTCGGGGTCGCAGCCGAGGCATGCTGCGCGCGCAGATCCAGCTGGCCGAGGAGGCAGTGTACGCACGGTTCAACGAGATCAACAGCAACGACGAATTCGACATCCACTGCCGCCGCGTCACGCCGATTGGCTCCAACATCTCGCGTCGGGTGTGCGAGCCGAACTTCTGGCGTAACGTGCAGGCGAGAGCGGGAGAGGAAACCGTCCGCGCGCTGCAAGGCAGCTCTGCGGTTCCGACCGAAGTGTTTCTCGCCGAGGGCCTCCTGAAGTACCGACTACTCGATGAGGAGATGCGGCGGCTCACCGCCGAGGACGAGGAGCTCCGGAGATCGCTCGTCCGGCTCGTGAGGCTGATGGAAGCGGACAGCGGCGGCGAGCTGCCTCCGGCCTTCTTCGCCACGGTTTCCGTCCAGGAGAAGGCCGGCGAGACGGAGCTGCCCTACGACGCAGCGATCAGGACGAGTGTGCGGATCGGTCGCGATCCGTGGACCTATGCCCTCGCCCTCCAGACTTTCACGATCGCCCACGTCTACGGCGAGATTCGCCGCGTCGAGGTGCAGTGCGAAGGGCGCCGCAAGCAACGTTTGCGCTACGAGCCCGATGTCGAATGGACGCTGCCGGAGGCTTGGGCGCCGTGTGACCTGACCGTACGGGCGACCGCCGGCACGACGTTCGCTCTGTACGAGTTCGAGTAGCGGATCCACCCTCGTCGGCCCGCCTGCGTACTCAATTGAGCGGTGCCTAATGCCGCTCTGCGGCCACTTGGCGAACCGCGGCAGGGCTCCGCGGAAGCGGTTCTGTAAACGAGAATCGTTCAAGAAACGCCTCCGCGGAAGCGCACGCGCGTCACTCGGCGACCGCGGTACGCCCGCGGTCACCGATGCCGAGGAAAGCCCCGGCGGTTTCCCGCCGGGGCCCCTTGCACTGACAACGGGACGTAGCTTAACGGCTGACCTGGAGGCTGGCTCCGCCGCCCGGGCGGCGTCCCTGGGCGCCAGGGACGTCGCCGCTGGAGACGAGCTTGACCCAAAGCGAACCGTCGCCCTTGTAGTACGCGGTGTCGCTGACTGCGCGCAGCGCATCGAGGCTGTCCACGGCCGTGCCCGAGGCGGCGGTCGTGAAACCCGGCAGCTCGAAGATCACCCACGAGCCGGCGTCCAGCTCCGTCACGGAGAGGTTCACGGTCGGCCTTTCGGTCGTCACCTTGATCTCCGTACCGGCCCGTATGTTGGTGCTGCCGTTTACCGTGAACTCCTTGCCGTTGCGGCTCAGAACCACTGGCGGTTGAGCGGCTGCCCCACCGCCGGGACCGCCGAAAGCGCCGCCGCCACGGCGACCAGGCGCTGCGCCGGAGGCGGCAGGGCCGCCCGGTCCACCGCGACCACCGGCTGCGGCAGCGCCACCCGGTGCGCCGGGCCCCCCGCGACCGGCGGCCGCACCGGGACCCGCAGGACCACCAGGACCCGCGGCCGCGCCGGCGCCGCCCGGACCGCCACCGCCGAAGCTGAAACCGACGGGACCGCCGCCGCCGACGCTGAGGCGCCCGACATCGCCCGTGCACACGGCAGCGTTCCACGAGGGCTTGATCTCACAGGCCTCATCGTCGACTGCAACGCTGTCGTTGACGCCATCGTGGATCAGAATGTAGGAGTCGGCGATACCCGTGACCGAGCCGTCCGCGTCGTGGAATACCGAGGTCCGGTAGCTCCCATTGCCGTAGTCGTCGTTGCTCCACTTGTGCTCCACCGGCGGGAAATACACCGGCTTGGCGTTGGTGAATTTCGCGCCCTGCACGGTGTTGTTGGAGCTCATTCCGAAGCTCGTGAACAGCAGGTAAGAGATCGCTCCCGTCTTGCGGGTGGCGTTGTCCTCGTAGTTCACGAACGTGACATCGTCGAGCTCGTGATAGTAGTCGTAGAACTCGTAGCCCCGGATCGGGAAATCCGGTAGCTCGGGGAACGGCAAGCTGCGGCCGTAAGCTTTTTCCGCCTGCGTCCTGGGGTTGCCCACGTTCTCGGTTTCGCCCACGAACAGCGAGTCGACCACCCGCGACGTAAAGGCGGACTGACCGAAGTTGCCGGACGCGTGCGTATAGCCGATTGCGTTGTCGGCGAGCTTCAGGCCCTTGAACACGTGCATCTCACCGCGGGCCCAGATGCCGCCATTGCGGTTCTTGTAGCTGGTGAAATCCTCGAAGACCGACTCCACTTGGGGGCTGTTCTCGTCGGCGGGATCGGCAACGGAGATATGCCCGCCGGTGCTGAAATGACCATCGGGCCTCGGGCCGCGGTCCAGCATGAAACCGTCGAAGTTCGAATGGGCGACGTTGCCCTTGAACTCCCGAACCTGGATACGACGTGGCCAGGTCGCCTGGCTGAGTGCCGTGCCTTCGAACGCGCCCGTCGGATGCTGCGGCAAGGCGAACCAGAAACCCGTCGAATCGGACCCCGCGGCCACGTTGTCGCGATAGATATTGTCCGGATTGGTGATCCAGAAAGTCGACACCGTGTTGTCGGACGGAATCAGGACATCGTCGGCGTCCTGGCCGGCCGTTTTGAAGTTCCTGCCGTCGTCCGTCGTTCCGAAGGGGGCAAGGTTCGTCGGATCACACGGCTTGCTCGTATGGCACTTGGTCTGAATCCCGAGGTTTCGGACGAACTGATTGCCGTGCTCGATGCCGTCCTCGAGGAAGAAACAGTGACCGACGGTGTTGTAGGTCACGTTGTTCTCGATCAGCAGGTTGTTCGTGCCGTGCACCGTCACACAGCGGTTGTAGGTGTCGTGGATCGCGGAGTTCCTGATGTACTGCCCGTCCGCGTCGCCCACCAGATGCCAGTGGATCGGATACCGCGCAAGCGTCAGGTTCTGACCCATCCGATAGAGCTCCACGCCCTCGACATACATC
>DASVCR010000093.1:0-30953 GCA_036381515.1 Gammaproteobacteria bacterium
GCATCGACGTCCGCTCCGTGCTCCACCAGCACCCGGATCGCGTCCGCGTTGCCCGTCCGCGCCGCCATCATCAGCGCCGTCTCGCCGTTCGCGAACGGCCGGTTCGGATCCGCACCTGCCTCGAGCATCAGCCGGATCATCTCCGCGTCCCCGGCCACGCTCGCAAGCAACAGCGGCGTCGTCCCGGCACGATTCGCCGCCTCGACGTCCGCGCCCGCCGCAAGCAGCCGGCGAACCGCGTCGACGTCGTCGCGATACGCCGCCCAGTGCAGCGCCGTCGCACCGTCCGCCTGCGGCTCGTTCACGTCCGCCCCCTGCTCGAGCAGCCGCTCGAGCGCCGCCGCGTCGCCGCGCATCACCGCGTCCGCGACGTCGGACGCGAAAGCAGGCGCCGCCACGCCGAGCGCCGCCGCCGCAACGGCCGCCTGAAGCCACCGTCTGCCTGCCGATAGGGTCTGGATGGTCATCGTGTCCCGCATTCCTTTACCACTCCTTGGGCTCGGCCAAGCATGGCGCCGCGTCCGGCTCGAACCCCCAGCTGTCCGGATCGGCGCAAGTCTCGTCCGGCCTCCGCCGGACCTCCTCAACGGTTGTATGACAGGCGAAGACGCGTGTACATCCCGGAAGGTGCGTAGTCGTACCCTGCCTGACGCGCAGGGCACGGCCTCGAAGGCCTAGCGGCCGAGCACGGCGCCTTTGTGCACGGGCCCGACGGTCTTCTGATAGACGCCGAGCCAGCCCGCCTGGCCCACCGCACCGAACGTGCGCGTCGTCTTGCGCCGCTCGTCGAGCACGGTCTCGGGCACCTCGAGATCGACGGCCTTGCGCTCGACGTCGATCGAGATCATGTCGCCGTTCTCGACGAGCGCGAGCGGCCCGCCGGCCGCCGCCTCGGGCGACGCCTCGCCGACGACGAGCCCGTCGTTGACGAGGCCCGACAGCTGCCCTTCGGTGATCATCGCGACCTGATTGATCAGGCCCGCGCCGTCGAGCGCGAACACGACGGACGACGTCATCGCCATGCCGGGACCGCCGACGACGCCGAGCCCGCGCAGCACGACGACGTCGCCCGGCCTGACCCGCCCTGCCTGGATCCCCGCGAGCGCCTCCTCGCGGGAATGAAAAATGTTCGCGGGGCCGCGAAACCGCAGCATCCGCTCGCCCTCGCCGCCGAGCCGCACGATCCCGCCGCCCGGCAAGAGGCTCCCTCTGACGATCACGATCGACGGCCGCGTCGACAGCGGCCGGTCGACCGTGCGAATCACGCGCTCGTCGGCGACCGTGACGCTGGCGAGCACCTCGCCGAGCGTGCGGCCCGAGACGGTTCGCACGCTGACGTCGAGAAACCGCTCGAGCCGCTTCAGCACCGCCTGCGCGCCGCCGGCCGCCTCGAGATCCTCGATCAGCCCGTCTCCGTTCGGACGAATCGCCGCGAGCAGCGGCACGCGGTCGGCAAGATCCGCGAAGAGCTGATAGACGTCGACGTCGAGCTCGGCCTCGGCCGCGATCGCCTGCAGGTGCTTCACGCAGTTGATCGAGCCCGACAGCGCGAGCACGAGCGCGACCGCGTTGCGGATCGAGCCGGGCGTCAGGATGTCCCGCGGCTTCAGGTCCTGCCACACCATCTCGACGATGCGCTCGCCGGCGCCGCGCGCGAACGTGCGCATCTTGTCGCTGTTCGCGGCGACCGGCGCGCTGCCCGGCAGCGACATGCCGAGCGCCTCGCAGACGCCGTGCATCGAGTTCGCCGTGCCCATGCCGGCGCAGACGCCCGGGCTCTGCACGGCGACGTCCGCCATGCCGCGCAGCTCGTCGAGCGTGATCGCGCCCGCGGCGACATAGCCCGACTTCAGGAACACGTCCTCGATGTCGACATGCTGCCCCTTGTATTCGCCGCTTCGCTGGTAGCCGCAGATCACGACGATCGTCGGGATATTGAGGCGTCCCGCCGCCATCAGCTGCCCCGGCGTCGTCTTGTCGCACGACGCGAGGCAGACCATGCCGTCGAGCAGCGCGCCCTCGACCTGCACCTCGATGTCCGCCGCGATCAGATCCCGCGTGGGCAGGATGTACGCGCCGCGCCTTCCGGCGCTCGTGATGAAATCGCTCGGCGCGGCGGTGCGCACCTCGAACGGCAGCCCGCCAGCGCCGCGGATCGCGGCCTTCACCTCGGCCGCGACGCCGTCGAGATGGCTGAAGCAGCTCGACAGCTCCGACGACGTGTTGACGACCGCGATCTTCGGCTTCTCCATGTCCTCGTCGGTCAGGCCGAGCGCGCGCCACTGCGCCCTGCGCCCGGCCCACATCGCGGTGCCGGGCTCGAGGTTGCTGCGGAGCTTTCGTTTCATGCCGACGTGCCCTCCTCGCGACGCGGCGCGGGCGCGTCGCGCCCGAGGAACACGCCGTCGCGCTCGAGCCTGCGCTGCAGCTCCGCAACGTCGACCTGCCGCGGCGCCACGCCGTCGCGCAGCGCGAGGTCGGCGGCGGTGCCCGCGGCCTGGCCCATCACGAAGCACGGCCCCGACACGCGCGCCGACGACTGCCCTTCGTGCGACATCGACGCGCAGCGTCCGGCGATGAACAGGTTCTCTATGCGCTGCGGCAGGATGATCCGATACGGGATCTGGTTGTAGCCGCGCGATTCCTTCGGCGCGAACACGAACTTCACGTCGCCCTTGACGTGCGCCTCGACCGGCCAGCCGTTCACGCCGATCGAATCGTCGAAGTCGCGACAGCCGAGGATATCGTCCTCGGTCAGCACGTATTCGCCGATGAAGCGGCGCGTCTCGCGAATGCCGATCTGCGGCGCGATCTCGACGATGTACGCGTTATCGAAGCCCGGCGTCACGCTCTTGATGAACTGGAACACGTCCCAGCACTGGCGCCGCCCTTCGACCTCGCCGTAGCTCAGCTGCCGCGCGTCGATGCCGCTGACAGGCGAGCCGTCCGGGTTCTTGATCTGCGTGAGGTTCGCGCGCCACTCGATCGGATTGCGCTGCGGGCGGACGATCGGCTTCTTGCGCGGGAAGCGCCGGCCGGCCTTCTCGGCCTCGTCCATCAACGTCGGGATCAGCTCCCACGCGCGGTCGGCGCGCGCGGGATCGACGCCGTTGATCCTGAACATCGTCGACGGGTACAGCATGTTGCCCGCGCCGTCGCCGACCTCGTAAGGCGCACCGGCCCATGCGCCGAGGTCGCCGTCGCCGGACGCATCGACGAAGATCCTGCCGCGGATCGCGAAACGGCCGGACTTCGTCTCGACGAGCAGCGCGTCGATGCGCGTCTCGTCCGCCATCACGGCACCGACGCCGAACGCGTGGAACAGCACGTCGACGTTCGCCTCCGCCATCAGCTCGTCGGCGGCGATCTTGAAGGCGGAGATGTCGTAGGCCTGCGCCTGAATCTGGTCGCGGATCGTCAGATGCGGCGCGTTCAGCCCGTCCATCGCGGCGAGACGCGCGAGGATGTCCGCAGCAATGCCGTGCACGACCTGCTCGTGGCGCCCGTAGACGACCGCATGCAGGCCGCAGAACGTGCTCAAGCCGGCGGCCGTCCCGGCGCCGCCGAGAAAGCCGTAGCGTTCGATCAGGATCGTCGAGCGGCCGCTTCGGCCCGCAGCGATCGCTGCAGCGATGCCGGCGGGTCCGCCGCCGAGCACGACGACCTCGTATTCGCCGAACAGAGGTGTTTGCCGGCTCGGCTCGAGGATGGGATTCACCGCATCTCCTTCGCGCGCGAGGCGCCCGGCGACAGACATGTCCGGCCGGCGGCGCCGCGGACGCGGCGCCGGGGCCGTTTCGTCACGGAACGATCGGGCTCGTCCGGTTCACTTCGGACCGCTCGCCGCCAACCATCAGCTCGTCCGCGTAATTCGCCTGCTGGCAGACGTACTCGAAAAGCTCCGTGCCCTCGCTCCACGCGAGCTGGAAGCTGCCGGTCCATGGCGCCGTATAAGCACCCGGGTCGTAGACGGTGATCGAGTAGTCCATGACCCGCTCGTTGATGCGCGTGAAGCGCTCCACCGTGTGCATCTGCTCCGTGTGCGGCAGGCCGCGGCGATCGAGCCAGAACCCTTCGTTGAAGCCGGTGCTGTCGACGACGAGCGTGTCGCCCTCCCACCAGCCGATCGAGTGACCGTAATAGCTCGGCGTGAGGTCGTCCGGGTGCGCCCGCCCATCCATGTAGACGATGCGGAAGGTGTGCGGACCGCCGATATCGAAGATGTAGAGCCGTTTCTGCTCGGGCAGATCGACGAACTCGACGCCGTAAGGCGTCAGGAACTGCCGTGCCGTGCCGGACGCCTTGCAGCGCGCGTGCGGCTCGAGCTCGTGCACCTGGCGCTCGTCAAAAAGCGCCTTCGCCCACGGCTTGAACGGCACCTGATCGGCCGGCGCGATCGGATCGGTGATGCCGAAGAGCGGCGTCCACACGCCCTTTTCGGCCGGCGTCGCTCCGCCGAGCAGTATCCGGCCGTCCTCCGCCCGCGGCGCAGGTCCCGGCGGGGGGCCGCTCGGATTGAAGGGACGCCGTTGCGCGAGCGACGAATCGGCCACGGCGAACCCGACCACGGCCAAACTCACGGCGAGAAGAACTCGTCTCATTCCTGACCTACTCCTGATCCGCCGGCCCGCCGATCGGTCGTGCACGGTGTCCGGCTCGATGAAAACCGGACGCTGCGCCGGCACGTCGCCGGCGCAGCGTCGAAGCCAAAGGTCGGCTTTACTCGTTGCCGCGGCTCGAGCCCGCGTCGAGCGTCTCGCCGGGCCGCGTTCCCGTCGCCGTCAGCGTGACCTGGCGAGCGTTCACGCGATTGCTGCCGTTGCGTGCGAGGTAACCCTCGACCGTGACCTCCTCGCCGATCTTCAGCGTGTCACGTCGCCAGCCGCGGCGCTGCAGGCCATGCGGCGGCCCCATCTCGGCGCCCCAGTTCGCGACCTCCCCCGTCTCCGGATCCTTCACGTTGATGTAGAACCAGACGTGCGGGTTGGTCCACTCGACCTTCGTCACGATGCCGGTCAACGTGATCGGCTTCTCCGCGTCGAACTCCGCGGAAAACGAATGGTGAGCTTGAGACGTGCTCGCGAAGACCATGGCGGCTCCGAGAACGACGCCGGCCAATCTACGTACGGTCATGACTCTCTCTCCGTTCATCGCGTGAGCGATATGCGCATCTTCACTCAACTCGTGCGCGCACACTGCCAATTAATGTCAACGACTCGATGAGCCGAGCTCCCCCGATCAGGACCTGTTGTCCTGGCAGAAGTACGACGGCAGCTCCTCCCCGCCGACCCAGCGCAGCTCCCAGCTGCTCTTCCAGTTCCTGGTATACGCACCGGGGTCCTGGACTTCCACCTCGTACAACAACGTATCGAGGTCCGGCCTCGAGAAGCGCTCGATCAGCCGCAGCTGGTCCGTATGCGGCAGCCCGCCATTCGTGAACCAGAAATCCTCGTTGAAGCCGGCGGTATCGACGACGAGCGTATCGCCTTCCCAGTGCCCGACGGACCGGCCGTAGTAGAGCGGGTTGTCGTCGTCGCCGCCAACCTGCCCCTTCTGCTCGCGGCCGTCCAGGTAAATGATGCGGTAATTGTGATTGCCGCCGCCCATCAGCACGAAGATACGCTGCCGCTCGCGGTCCTCGACGAACTGCACACCGAGCGACGACTGCAAGTGCCGTACGCCTCCGGGCGGCTTGCAGTTCAGATACATCGGGTCGTCCTGCAGGAAGCGGCGCTGACGGTGCATGTAGAGCCCGAGCGCCCACGGCTGCATCGGCGCGACCTTCGCGGCATCCTCGAGGTTCGCGAGCAGGCCGT
Organism: Gammaproteobacteria bacterium; assembly: GCA_036381515.1. Classification (GTDB taxonomy): domain Bacteria; phylum Pseudomonadota; class Gammaproteobacteria; order Steroidobacterales; family Rariloculaceae; genus ZC4RG20. The sequence continues at coordinate 5,817 of DASVCR010000093.1, forward strand.
CGGCGTTCATCTCGACGCGGACGCCGTCCTCGACGAGCGCGGTCCGCGTCGGATAGGCCCAGTACCCGCCCTCCGTGCCCGGGGCGCCGAGCATCGGCGTGCCGTCCGGCCAGCGCGGGGTCGGCCGTGCCGTGCGCGGCGCCTTCGGCGGCAGATCGTGCGCGACGAGCACCTCCCGCCCGGTGTCGGCGAAGACGAGCGCGTCGGCCCAAACCTGGCGCGTGCCGTTGCGTGCGCGGATGCCGTTGACCGAGACGCGGTCGCCGGGCCGCACGGATTCGCGCTCCCACCCGCTGCGCTCGAGCACGACGGGACTCTCGAGCTCGATGGCCCAGTTGACGACCTCGCCGTCGTCGCCGGTCACGTTCAGGAACACGTGCGCGTGCGGATTGCGCCAGTCGACGGCCGTGACGACGCCCTCGAGCTCGATCGCCTGGTTCGAATCGAACTTGCCCGAGATCGGATGGTGAGCGTGCGCGGCACCCGATACCGCGAGCGCGACCGCTGCGGCGAGCCGCAGAGGCTGCTTCATGTTGTTCGAGGTCATACCGTTTCCGAAACTCTTATGCGTCTTTCTCATGGTGCCGGTCTCGTGCGCCGGCCTACTGACGGCTGACTTCGAATGCGCCGCTGCCGCGTTCGCTCTTCCACGTGCCGACGATCGATCGGTCCGGAAGCTCGAGGTTCTCGATGTGGCCATCGATCTGATAGTGCACCGGACCGCCCTTCGCATCCTCGTCGGCCGCCTCGATATGCACCATCCAGCCGTCCGGGTTTAGCGTCGCTCGCGTGATCTCGATGTTATCGGTGCCGGGATTGATGATGCCGGTGATCTTTTCGCCGTCCCAGTTCATGACGAGCAGGACGAACTCGCCGTGCACGTCGTTCGACTCCCAGGTTCCGAGCCATGAGCCCTTGATCGGGTGCCCTTCCTGAGCGACGGCCGAAACGCTTCCTCCCATGGCGAGCGCGAGAGCCGCCATCACCGCACCCGTGGCCTTCGGCATCGCGCCGCAGAGGCGCCCTTTGGTCAATTGCAATACCACACCATCACCTCGATCACGTTGATATCCCCCCGCACGGGTGCGGTGCACCGCGGTAACCCATGCGCCCTGCCAATAGTAGTGGCAGAACCGGGCGAAATGAAACGGTCCGACGAAGCGTAACTTCCGTTCTGCCGGCAGAGGCAAGGTCGACGGTCCTCACGCGCTCCGCACGACGCAAAACGCCGACATCGACGCCCGTCCGCGGCGTCCGCCGCCCCGCCGGCCCACTGTGACCTTCGACATCGCGGCCGCCGGCCGCCGCCAGTACGCTAACGTGCTCCGTGGAGCCCCGCGGGAGGCGTAATCGATTGGCGCGGATCGGGTCGATCGCATCGACGTGCATCGCACTGCTCGCTGCGAGCCTCGCGGCAAGCTGCCGGGTCGCTCCCGTCGAGCCGGCGCCCGAGCCGCCGCCCGCCGCGCCCGAGACCCCGCCCGCCCCGCTCGCGCGGACGCCCGCGGAACCGCCCGCCGAGGCGGCGCCGGCCCGTCCCGCGCCGGCCGAAGCGAGCGCCGCCCCGCCCGCCGCGCCGAAACGCGTCCTCGTGCTGCTGCCGCCCGAGTCGTCCGCGTTCGCGCCGGTGCTTCCGCACCTCGAAGCAGAGCTCGCGGCGCGCGGCTTCGGGGCGAGCACGATCGCGCTCGACGGGCTCCCGCCGGACGCGCCGCTCGCGACGGAGCCGCCGGCGCTCGTGATCGCGGTCGGCACCGCCGCGACCCGCGCGGCGCTCGACCGGCAGCCCGGCGCGCCGGTCGTGTTCTGCCAGGTGCCGGACGTCGGCCTCGCCGCCGCACCGAACGTCTGGGGCGTCGCGTCGCTGCCGCCGCTCGAGCTGCAGCTGCGAGCCTGGCGGCGCGTCTACCCGGGCCTGCGCACGATCGCGCTCGTGCTCGGCCGCGACGAGACCGTGCTCGCGGCGGAGGCCCGACGGGCCGCCGCGGCGCAGGGCGTCGGCCTCGACCTGTTCTTCGCGTCGTCCGACCAGGAGGCCGTCTACCTCTTCAAGCGCGAGGCAGCGGACGTGGACGGCCTCTGGCTGCTGCCGGACAGCACGGTGCTCAGCCCGCGCGCGATCCGCGAGATGCTCGATCACGCCGCGGCCCGCCGTCTCGAGACGCTCGTGTTCACGCCGACCCTCCTCGAATGGGGCGCGCTGCTCAGCGTCACGCCGACGGACCTCGACCTCGCGCGCACGCTCGCGAGCGTCGCGGAGGCCGTCGCCGCGGGCTCCGGCGACGAGCTTCCGCCGATCACGCCTCTGTCCGAGCTCGAAGCCCGCGTGAACACGACCGTCGCCGAGCGTCTCGGCCTGCGCGTGCGCCGTGGCGTCTGGATCGAGAGGGCCGGGCTCCCGTGATTCGGCTGCGAGAGCTCCTCGGCAGACTTCGGCTGCCCCGGCACGGCGGACGGTCGAGCCTGATCACGCACATCCTCACGCTGCAGCTCGCGATCGTCACGGCTCTGGGGCTCCTCGCGCTGACCGGCCTCTACTGGACCTCGCGGACCGTCGTCGAGGACAACCTGAGCCACTGGGCGGCGCAATGGGCAAGCGAGCTGAACGAGCTCGGCGCGCCGTTCTACCTGTCCGATACGAACCGCGCGCTGCTCGACGTCGAGCGCTTCGTCGGCAAGTTCCCGGAGATCCGCAGCGTCGTGTGGTACTCGCGCGACGGCGATCCGATGTTCCGCCTGCGGCCGACGGACGAAGGTCACGAGGCGGGCGACGCCGGGGCGGACGACGGCGCCGAGCGCGTCGCGCCGCTCGAGCCGGCGTTGCTGCGCCGGCTCCAGCAGGCCGTCGGCACCGACTCGCCGTTCGTGCTGCTGCAGCAGCCCCGCGCGCCGCTCGCGTTCCGCCTCGCCGGGCCGATCTGGAACGAAAGGATCGTCGGCGACGCCCTGCTCGATCTCGGCGACGCGCCGGTCGAAACCGAGATCGAGCTGCTCGGCTTCGTGAGCCTCGACCTCGACTTCTCGTGGTATCACCAGCGCTTCCTGCCGAAGCTGGGGCTCGCGAGCCTCGCCCTCCTCGCCGTGCTCGGCGCGTCGTGGTTCATCGGCCGCTTCACGATCAAGCGCGCGCTGTCGCCGCTCGCGGCGCTGCAGCCGCCGCTCGCGCAGCTCGCGAAGGGCGAGATGGACGTCGTGCTGCCCGCGTCCCGCTACAGCGAGATCCAGAACATCGTCTCGACGCTCGAGGACACGATGGTCGCGCTCAAGGAGCGTGACCGCAGGCTCGTGCATCTCGCGATGCACGATTCGTTGACTGGGCTCTACAACCGGCATCGATTCGTGATCGAGCTCGAGAGCGAGATCGCGCGGCTCGCCGGGCGCGACCAGCGCAGCGCCGTGCTGTTCGTCGACCTCGACCAGTTCAAGTACGTGAACGACACGTGCGGGCATCCGGCCGGCGACGAGCTCTTGAAGCTCGCGGCGCGCTGCATCGCGAGCGCCGTGCGGAGCACGGACGTCGTCGCCCGCTTCGGCGGCGACGAGTTCGCGGTGCTGCTCAAGGACGTCACGCGCGCGGAAGCGCGCCAGGTCGCGGCGAAGATCCTCGGGCAGATGCGCTCGCTGACCCACCTGCACGACGGCAAGGCCTTCTCGCTGCAGTGCAGCATCGGCGCGGCGGAGATCTCCGGCGAGCGCACCGACCCGCACGAGCTCCTGTCGAAGGCCGATCTCGCGTGCCACGTCGCGAAGTCGAAGGGACGCAACCGTCTCGAGTTCTTCCGCGCGAGCCTGAAGGAAAGCCGGCAGATGACTCGCGACATCGACTGGGTCAAGAGCATCCGCGAAGCGCTCGACAACGACCTCTTCGCGCTGCATTACCAGCCCGTCGTGCACATCCGGCGGGGCACGGCCCGGCACTACGAAGTGCTGCTGCGCCTCAAGCGAGAGGACGGCACGGTCATCTCTCCGCAGGTCTTCCTGCCGGCCGCGATGCGCTTCGGCCTCCTGCCGGACATCGACCGCTGGGTCGTGCAGCGTGCGCTCCGGACGTTGGCCGAGGTCCGCACGGTGCATCCCGACCTCTGCTTCTCGATCAACCTGTCGGCGACGACGTTCGACGAGAGCGACTTCGTCGCGCACGTGCGCGCGAAGCTCCGCGAGAACGACCTGCCGGGCGACGCCGTGATCTTCGAGCTCACCGAGCAGGAGGCCATCCGCTTCGCGCTCCACACCGCGAAGCAGATGGCGGCGCTCAGGGAGCTCGGCTGCAGGTTCGCGATCGACGACTTCGGCACGGGTTACAGCTCGTTCGCGCACCTGAAGCGCCTCCCCGTCGACTTCCTGAAGATCGACGGCTCCTTCATCAAGAGCATCGAGCGGGACGCGGTCGACCAGACGATGGTGCGGCTGATCGGCGAGGTCGCGAAGGCGGCGAACATGCAGACGATCGCCGAGTACGTGCAGAGCCGCGCGGCGCTGAAGCTGCTCGGCAAGTACGGCATCGACTACGCGCAGGGATTCCACGTCGGCCGGCCCGTCGAGACGCCGGCCGACATCTGGCTCGCGCCCGACGAGCAGAAGAGTCGCCGCTCGCTTCTCGGCGACTAGTGCACGCGGCGCCGCCTTCGCGGCGGCGATTAAGCGCAGGTTCAGCTTCCCCGCGCTAAGGTACGCTCGTCATCACTGCGGCCGGAGCGCCTGCCGGGCTCCGGCCGACCGCGGGAGCGAGCCATGCACCGAGCACGCACACGCATCCTCGATCCGATCCGGACGGCGGCCTCGCGGCTGCTTGCCGCCGCCGCGCTCGCGCTCGCCGGCGCCGCCGGCGCGCAGGACGCGGACGACACCCGGCTCTTCACGGCCGACGAGCTCGAGGAGCTCGTCGCGCCGATCGCGCTTTACCCGGACGACCTCGTCGCGATCGTGCTGCCCGCGGCGACGTACCCGGTCGACGTCGTCGAGGCCGCCCGTTTCCTCGACGAGCTCGAGGACGACCCCGGCCTCGCGCCGGACGGCGACTGGGACGACTCGATCGTCGCGCTGCTGAACTATCCGGACGTGCTGCGGCTGATGGACGAGGACCTCGACTGGACGTGGGATCTCGGCGAGGCGTTCCTGAATCAGCAGGCCGAGGTGTTCGACGCGATTCAGCGCTTTCGAGCGCAGGCCCGCGAGGCCGGCAACCTCGTGAGCGACGAGCACGTCGTCGTCAGTGAAAACGACGGCGCGGTCAGGATCGTGCCGGCGGATCCCGAGGTCATCTACGTGCCGTACTACGAGCCGCGCGAGGTGATCGTGCATCACCATCACGCGCCGATCCGGTACTACCCTCGGCCGTGCCCCGTCTACTACTACCCGTATCCGGCCGGCTACTCGTTCTGGTCCGGATACTTCTGGGGCGTCACGACGGCTTTCGTGATCGGCTGGCATACGCATCACCTGAACGTGCACCATCCGTCGCACGTCGGCCACCCGTACCACCTGCATCACTATCACGATCCGTTCTACGTGCGCCGGTCGATCAGCATCAACGTCGTGAACGTCGACCGCGACGTATACGTCTGGCAGCCGCGGCATCATCGTATCGGCGGTCGCCCGGGCCGCGTGACCGTCACGCGCGAAGGCCCGGTACGCCCCGACTACGGCTCGCACCGCTACGTCGCGCGAGGCGACGAGGGCCGACGCACGGTGACCGCAGAGCGGCGCGCGACCGCGAGCGGCGGGCGCACGATCGGCGCCACCGCGTCGACCGAGCGGCGAGCCGCGGCCGGCGCCGAAGGTTCGCGCGCGTCGGTCCGGTCGACATCCGAGCGCGGCGCGGCGGCGGCCGGCGCGACGCGCTCGGCCGCGAGCGAATCGCGGCTCGCGAGCCCGAGCCGACGCACCGCGACGAGCGCGCGCGACGGCGCCAGCGCGGGCGGACGCGTGACCACGCGCGAAGGCATCGTGCGCGCGCTGCGCGACGCCGGCGAGCGGCGCCCGGCGTCCGGCTCGGCGGCGGCGTCGAACCGGACGATCGGCGGCATCGCGAGATCGGCCGAGCCGGCGGACGCGCGCGGCACGGCGAGCGCGGACCGCGCCGCGTCGAGCCCGAGCCGCGGCGCGGTGAGCCCGAGTCGCAGCACCACGAGCCCGAGCCGTAACGTTACGAGCCCGACACGCAGCGGCGTGAGCCCAAGTCGCAGCACCGCGAGCCCGAGCCGCAACGCGGTGCGCTCGAGCAGCAGCACGACGAGTTCGACGATCGGCGCAGTGAGCACGAGCCGAAGCGCGACGCCGCGGAGCTCGTCCGGCGCGACGCGCGGCAGCGCGGGTCCGACGCGCAGCGGCGCGTCCACTGGAACGAGCCGCGGTGCGTCCGCGGGAACGAGCCGCGGTGCGTCGGCGTCGGTACGATCGAGCGGCAGGTCCGCGGCGACGAGAAGCGCGCACGTCACGACGGCGCGCTCGAGCACAGGCCGGACGCGCACGAGCCGCTAGCAGCCGGGCGGCGAGCGCGACGACGCTGCAGCCGTCCCGACGCCGTATCGAGTCAGACGCGGTACGGCTCGCGCAGCCGATACTGCGGCTTCTGCTCGAGCCACGCGGCGAGGCGCTCGGTGCGCGACAGCGCGACCGGGATGAAGTCGAGGGCCTGCCGCAACCGCTCGTTCGGCTCGGCGCACGAGAAGCGCAGAAACCCGCCGCCGGCCTCGCCGAAGCATTCGCCGCCGAGACACGCGATGCCGAAGTCGTCGTCCGCCGCTTCGAGCATGAAGAGCGCGAGGCCGTGGCTCGTCACGCCGAGGCGATTGCAGACGGCGGCGACGTTCGGGAAGACATAGAACGTCGCCGTCGGCTCGAGCACGCGGAAGCCGTCGATGCGGTTCAGGCCTTCCGTCAGAAGCACGACCTTGTCGCGGAACTCGCGCATCGTGCGGTCGCGTTCCGCCGTGTCCTGCTTCAGCGCCGCGGTGCCCGCGAGCTGCACGATCGGCGGCGTGCACGACAGCGTCGTGTTGATCATCTTGCCGATCGAGTCCGCGACCGCGGCCGACGCGACGGCGAAGCCGAGCCGCCAGCCGCTCATGCTGTACGACTTGCTGAACGTGTACGCGCCGACGCACTGCTCGAGCATCCCGGGCTGGGCGAGCAGCGATTTGTGCTCGCCGCGCCATACCATGTGGCAGTACGGCTCGTCGCTGAAGACCGCGACGTTGCGGCCGCGGACGAGGTCCGCGATCCGTTCGAGGTCCTGCTCGGTCGCGACGCCGCCGGTCGGGTTGTGCGGCGAGTTCAGGAAGATCGCCTTCGGCGAAGGATCCTCCGCGAGGAACCGGTCGATGTCGGCGATGCCGGGACGGAACTCGTTCGACTGGCGGAGCGGCGCGAACACCGGCCGCGCGCCGCGGCGCAGGATGTTCGGCACGTACGTCGGAAAGTACGGGCTGAAGACGAGCACGCCGTCGCCCGGATCGAGGAACGCCTCGCAGAAGAACTGCTCGAAGACCTTCGCGCCGGGCCCCGCGACGATGTTCTCGGGCTCGGCGGGCACGTCGAACTCGCGCCGGACGAACTCCGCGGCCGCCTTGCGAAACTCGGGAATCCCAGGCGACGGGCAGTAATGCGACTGATTGTCCTCGATCGCCTGGATGCCACCGGCGCGCGCGCCCGCGGTGCTGTCGAACGGGCTGTCGCCGATCTCGAGCTCGACGACGTCCTTGCCTCGGGCTTTCAGCGCCTTGGCGATGCCGAGCACGGTGAACGCCGTCTCGACGGTGAGCGAGCGCGCGAATTCGCTTAAGTTTACGGCCACGTCACACCTTCTTTCGCGGCCGGCTCGGCCGCCGCGCGGCGCCGCGCAGGCGCCGGTTCGGTCAGCTCTCGAGGCCGAGCTCGGCGCGGATCAGCTTCTCGACGTCGGGCGGAACCTGCAACTGCGACAGCGTCTTGCCTTGCGGTGCTCCCGCTGCGATCCACCACTCGATGATGCGCACCTGCTCTTCGGTCAACGGCGTCTTGCCCTCCGCCGGCATGAACGAGTCGTCATTCGGCGGCAGCGTTATCCGGTAGTACAGCTCGCTGTCCTTCGGGCGCCCTGCGACGATCGTGCCGCCCGTCTCGCCGCCCTTCATCACGCCCTCGTAGCTCGTCAGGTCGAGCTCGGCCTGCCGCTTGTCGCTGTTGTGGCAGCTCGAGCAGCGCTGACTCAGCATCGGACCGACGACATCGAGGAACGGATCCGCCATCGCGAGATCCGTCACCGGCGGCCGGCGCGGCGCAAGCCCGGCGAGCGAGCGCAGCGGCTGCGGCGCGTACTCGACGAGGAACGACGCGCCGTGCGTGAGATTGCCGCCGTAGTGCCCGGTGATCGTCGAAATCAGCAGCAGCACGACGGAGGCCGGAAAGAACAACGGCGCGTAGCTCGGCGCGAACTTGCTGACGCGCACGAACGCGACCGCCGTCGTCAGCAGCGCGAGCAGCGTGCCGAACAGCCGATGCTGAGTGCCGGACGGGCCGTCGAAGCCGCCCTCCGCAAAGTGCATGTAGCCGAACATGACCGTGACGAGCGCGGACACGGCCGCCGCACCCCAGAGGTACGGGGATGCCGCCTCGAGCTGCCGGTACTTCGGGTTACGGGCGGCCCACTCGAGGCCGACCAGCGCGACGATGATCCCGATCGGGATGTGCAGGACGACGACGTGGAACCGCCCCAGGAAATAAATGAAATCCATATCGCTTCTCCCCCACGAGCTCCGCCGCCGGCCGCTGCTTCACGAGGCACTCGTGCCGGCGCGAGGGTCGCGACAATTTAGTGCGCGGTCTGGGACAAATCAAATCGGAATCCCCGTATCGGGCCGCGTGCCGCGGCCGATCCGGGGTTCGGTCCGCACGGCGCGCTGAGCGCTCGGGGAACGGCGCCGTGCGGCGCGGCGCAGGCGCTCCGACTGCGGTCAGCCGTCGAGTACCTGCGCGAGGACGTCGTCGACGACGGGCTCGTCGGGCAGAGCGATGCCGAAGTCGTCGCCGAGCACGCGACGCAGCGCGGGCACGCTCGAGAGCTCGCGCGACTCCGCGGCGGCGCCGAGGCGGCGGACCGTGAAGCGCCCGTTGCGCAGCGCAAGGCGCCGGTCCGGCAACGCGCGCGCGCAGTAGAGCATCGAGCGGAACGGCGAGCGGGGATACGTCGCGACGAAGTGGTTCAGCACCTCGAAGTCGATCGGCAGGTGGCTCGTCTCGTCGAACCAGTAGAGCGCCCGCCACTCGTCGCGCAGGCGCGTCTCCAGGACGAACCCGCCGTCGCTCCGCCGCAGCCGGAACGTCTCGTGCGGCGTCGGCTGCTCGACGTCGGGCACGAGCCGAAGCGGCGCCGTCAGCGTGAGGCCGCCGAAGCCGACGTCCGCGATATACGGCTCGCCGCCGACGTCGACGGCGAGCAGCATGTGCGTGCGCGGGATCACGGCGCCGGGCTCGCGCTCCCAGAGCACGCGTGCGGCGAGCCCCGTCACGGCGAAGCCGAGCGTCTCGAGCACGGCGGCGAAAAGCCGATTGTGCTCGAAGCAGTACCCGCCGCGTCCGGACAGCACGAGCTTGCGCTCGAGCGACGGCACGTCGAGCGGCGGGCTCTCGCCGAGCAGCGTCGTCAGATTCTCGAACGGGATCGCGGCCGGATGAAGCCGATGGAGCACGCGGAGCGTCTCGAGGCTCGGCTCGAGCGCGCCGGACGCGCCGACCCGCGCCGCATACGCCGCGAGGTCGACGCGAGCATCGGCCGCCATTGAATCCACGCCCCTCTCCGCGCTCAATCCGCGAGCACGGCCGACAGACGCTTGAAGACGCGCCGCGCGTTCTGCTCGAAGATCCTGTGACGCTGCTCTTCGGTCAACGTGTCGTTGCCGTCGATGTAGCGCTTCGTGTCGTCGAAGTAGTGGCCGGTCTGCGGATCGATGCCGCGCACCGCGCCCACCATCTCGGAAGCAAACAGGATGTTGTCGATCGGGATGACCTTGAGCAGCAGGTCGATGCCCGGCTGATGGTAGACGCACGTGTCGAAGAACACGTTGTTCAGCACGGACTCCTCGAGCGGCGGCCGCTTCAGCATGTCGGCGAGGCCGCGGAAACGTCCCCAGTGGTACGGCACCGCCCCGCCGCCGTGCGGAATGATCAGCTTGAGGTCGGGAAAATCCTTGAAAATGTCGGACGTCATCAGCTGCATGAACGCGACCGTATCCGCGCTCAGGTAGTACGAGCCCGTGGTCTGCCAGTACGGCGTGTTGCATGCGCCGCTCACGTGGATCATCGCGGGCACGTCGAGCTCGCACATCTTCTCGTAGAGCGGGTACCAGTAGCGATCGCCGAGCGGCGGGCCGGTGAAGTAGCCGCCGGTCGGGTCCGGGTTCAGGTTGCAGCCGACGAAGCCGAGCTCGAGGACACAGCGCTCGAGCTCCCGTACGGAGCCCTCGATCGGCGCGCCGGGCGACTGCGGCAGCTGCGCGACGCCGACGAATTTCTTCGGATAGAGCTTCGTCAGCCGGTAGATCAGGTCGTTGCAATGCTCCGTCCACGCGCGGCTCGTCGACTCGTTGCCGATGTGGTGCCCCATCCAGCTCGCACGCGGCGAGAATAGCGTGACGTCCGTGCCCCGCTCCCGCTGCAGCTTCAGCTGCGCCCCCTCGACGCTTTCCCTGAGCTGATCGTCGCTGATGTTCAGCGTGCCCTTGACCGCCTGATGGTTCGGGTTCTTCGCGAGCTCGGCCTTCTGCTTCTCTCGATACTCGCCGAGCTCCTTGGGCGCGGTCGTGTAATGTCCGTGGCAATCGATGATCATCGTTCTTCCAGGCTCCCTGACTACGAACGCGAGGCGCGCTCGATGCGAGCGCGACGCGTGCCCAGTCTATCACCGCCGCGGAGCGGGCCGACGACCGCGTCCGCGATATTCTTTGCCTCGACCTCCGAAGTGCCGCATACTTCGGCTCGGCTCGTCGGCCGCGACAGCCGCATCGGGTCGGGGTTCTCCCGACCTGTTCGCGCCACACAGTCTTTGGGGGGAGTGACTGTGGCACAGACGGTTTCTGACACGGAGACGGGCTCCGCGGCGCAGCGCTCTGCGCGCGCGCGGCACGAGCCCAAGGGGCCGATCGGCCTTCCCTATCTCGGCTGCCTCGACGGGCTGCTGCGCAACCCGATGGAGTTTTGGCTGCGCATCGCGACGCGCTATGGCCCGATCGCGAAGGTGCCGATCCGCGGCCGATACGTCTACCTCGTGTCGGATCCGGATCTCGTGTACGAGCTCCTCGTGACGAACCGGAAGAAGTACCGCAAGAACACGCGCTATCGGGCCGCGGTCGAGCTCCTCGGCGACGGCCTCCTGCTCAGCGAGGGCGAGGCGTGGAAGCGCCAGCGGCTGATTGCGCAGCCGGCGTTCAAGCCGGACTACATCGGCGCGCAGGTGCCGTGGATGGCGGCACACGTCGAAGCGTTCCTCGACGGCTGGGAGCGCCACGCGGCCGCCGGCGCCGCGGTCGATACGGAGCGCGACTTTCTCGACCTGTCGCAGCGCATCGCCGGCCGCTACCTGATGGGCGAAGGCTTCGCCGAGATTGCGGACCGCTTCTGCGCCGCGGCCGTCGACATCAAGAACGCGTGGCCGCTGCCGCCGAAGAGCGCGCTCCGCGCGATTTTCGGCCGCTCGGTCGGCTGGAGCCGGGCGCTCGAGAGCGCCGTGCGCGAGATCGATGCATGCGTCTACGAGTATCTCGCGACGCAGAGGAAGCGGGACTTCGAGGGCTGCGGCGTTCTCGAGATGCTCGCGAAGTCGAGCCGCGATCAAGGCGACGAGTTCGACGACAAGTCCCTGCGCTCGCAGCTCCTGACGCTGTTCTTCGCCGGGCACGAGACGTCGTCGACGTCGCTCGCGTGGATCTTCTACCTGCTCGACCGGCATCCGGACGTGCGGGCGCGGGTCACGGCCGAGTCGCTGCGCGTGATCGGCGATCGGCAGCCGACGGGCGAGGACGTCGACGCCCTCGCGTACATCGAGCAGGTCGTATCGGAAGCGCTGCGGCTCTACTCGCCGATCCATTCGATTTCCCGGGTCGCGCTCGAGGCCGATTCGCTCGGCGGCTACTCGATCCCGCAGGGCGCGACGATCTACGTCTCGCTCTACGCGCTCCACCGGCTCGAGCGGCTGTGGCCCGATGCGCACCGCTTCGACCCCGACCGGTTCCTGCCCGAGCGCTGCGCGGCGCGCCCGCGCTTCGCGTTCATCCCGTTTGCCGCCGGGCATCGGAATTGCATAGGGGCGACGCTGGCGATGACCGAGCTCAAGCTCGTCGTCGCGCAGATCGCGCGGCGCTTCGAGCTTGCGCTCGTCCCGGGCCAGCGCATCGAGATGGCCGCAGGCACGACGATGCATCCGCGCTACGGCATCGCGATGACGCTGCGCCGCATCGCGCGGGAAGCTCCCGGCAGTGCCGCGGCAGCGGCAGAAGAGCAACCGATTGCGAAACGGGCATGAGCACGTCCTCGAGCAAACGCAGCGTGAGCCGCGCGCAGTACGACGATGCGGCAAGCCGGCTCCCCAAGCTGACCGTGCTGAACTACGGGTTCGCGTCGGATTCGGACGAGACCGTCGTACCGGCCGACGCGCCCGAGTTCTTCTGCCTTCGGCTCTACGAGCACGTCGTCCGCGGCGCGGAGCTCCAGGGCGCGAGGGTCCTCGAGGTGAGCTGCGGCCGCGGCGGCGGCGCGGCGTTTCTCGCGCGCACGTTCGGCCCGTCGTGCTATGTCGGCATCGACCTGAGCGAGGGCAACGTCAGGCTCGCGCGCGAGCGGCACGCCGCGGCGAACGTCGAGTTCCGCGTCGGCGACGCGGAGTCGCTCGACGAGCCCGACGCGTCGTACGACGTCGTGATCAACGTCGAGGCCTCGCACCTCTACGACGATCGCCGTGCGTTCTTCGCCGAGGTCCGCCGCGTGCTCGTTCCGGGCGGGCGCTTCTGCTATGCGGACGGCGGCTGGCGCGACGACGACGTCGTGCCCGACCTCGTCGCCGCGGGCTTTCGCGTCCTCGAGCGGCGCGACATCACGGCGAACGTCGTGCGCGCGCTCGAGCTCGACAGCGCGCGCCGTGCGGCGGTCGTCGGCGCGATCGCCGACGAGGCGTCGAGGACCGCGTATCTCGATTGGAGCGGCGTCGTCGGCTACCGTGCCTATCGGCGGCTCGCCGACGGCGACGCACGCTACTTCTCGTTCCTGCTCGAGCGCCCGGCCGGCGGATGAGCAACGCCGGGTTCACGTACTGCCCGAGGTGCCGCGCGCTGCTGATCGAGGCCGAGCGCGGCGGACGGACCAGGCTCGTCTGCCCGGAGCCCGGCTGCGGCTTCGTGCACTGGAACAACCCGATCCCCGTCGTCGCCGCGATCGTCGAGCGGGACGGACGCGTGATCCTCGTCCGCAACCATGGCTTTCCCGAGACGTGGTACGCGCTCGTCGCCGGCTTCCTCGAGCCGGACGAGACGCCCGAGCACGCGGTGCTGCGCGAGGTCGAGGAAGAGCTCGGGCTGCCCGGCGAGATCGCAGGCTACGTCGGCGCCTACCCGTTCGCGCGGCTGAACCAGATCATCTTCGCGTATCACGTCCGGCTCGCGCCCGGCGCGATCCGCCTCGCCGCGGACGAGCTCGTGGACTACAAGGCGGTGCCGCTCGCGAACCTGCGGCCGTGGCCGCGAGGCACCGGCCCCGCGCTCCGCGACTGGCTCGCGGCACGCGGCTACCACCCGCCGACGGTCGAGCTGGGCAGCGTGATCCCGGAAGAGTAGCGACAGAGGAAATCGGGGTCAGAGCCCTTTTTCTCAGAGGAATTGTTGGGGTAGCCCCTTTCGCAGGGAATTGGGGTCAGAGCCCTTTCTCAGGGGGAATTGGGTCAAAGCTCTTTTCCGCGATTCTGGAGAGGGAAATTCGGGGTCGGAGCCCTTTCTTGGAGCCCTTTCATTGGAGCCCTCTGTTGGAGCCCTCTCTTGGGGCCCTCTCTTGGAGCCATCTCTTGGAGCCCTTTCTTGAGCCCTTCTTTCTTCAGCTCTTTTTCTTCAGCTTTTTTCCTGCCATTTCCAGGAAGACTCTTTTCCTGCAATCTCCAGGAAGACTGGGGAGGGAAGAGCTCATTTACTAACTGGGAAAAGCTCATCATTTACTAAAAAGGGCTCCGACCCCAATTTCCATGACCCCAATTTCCGGGCCCCGGTTTACGATTCCGCTTTCAGAGGAAAAGGGCTCTGACCCCGATTTCCCAGCGGTGTGTCAGACACCATTTTCCGTGCGGCGATTACTCGCTTGCGGCGGTTGCCGTCGGGAACTCGACGAGCGTAAACGTCGTGTCGCGGCGCGCATCGACCGTGAGGGTGCATGCTCCCCAGCTTTCGGGGATTGACCACTCGACGTCCAGCGAGAACTCGAGCGCCTGCTTGCGCCGATTGCACTCGAGCTCGAGCCCGCGGATGGATCCGTCGACGTTCGAGAAGCCGAACGTCCGGCGGGTCGGCGCATAGGACCACGGCTCGCGTGCGACCCGTCCCTTGATGGCGATCGCCGCATCCGGGCGCAACGCCTGGCGCAGCGCTTCCGCCTGCGTCTTCACGGCGTCGTCGTCCGGCAGATCCTCGATGGCCGCGAGGCGCGAGTACGTCTCGAGCGCGCTCTCGAAGCGGCCGAGCTCGAGCTCGATGCCGAAGCGGTAGCGCAACGCGTTCGCGAGCTCCGGGTCCTGCAGCGTGACGACCTCGGGGTCCGTCGCGCGCAGGATCGCGTCGTACGCGTCGTGCAGATTCGACGTCGCGACGTGCAGCATCGCCGCCTGCGCCTGCAGCAGCCCGATCTCGTTGAGGCGCGTCGCCTGCGACTCGAGCATCGTCTCGGTCTGCCTCTTCGCCTTCTCGTAGTCCTGCTGGCTCACGAGATTCACGACCTGGACGTATGACCGAGCGAAGAATTGCGAGGGCTCGAGCGGGATGTCCGCCTGGTCGAACACGACGAGCGACTCGTTGTTGTGCCAGTCGATCGGCTCCCCGCCGGCCGTCGCCGGCGCGAACCGCCACTTCTCCACCGCGCTCACGACGGCCCTCGTGCTCATCTTCGGCGGCATCACGTCGACGACTCGAACGTCGGCCGTAGCGCCGTTCGCGAGCACGGAGTAACGGACCCTGACCCACCCCTCGATGGGTATGCCGAACGCGTTCTTCGGCGCCTCCGCCTCGACCCGGTCGAGCAGCCGGGGCGGCGAAACGTCCTGTGCCGAGACCGCGCCGGCGGCTCCGAGCGCGAGCGCCGCGGCCAGTGCACCGAGCGTAAAGACCTTCCTCGAGGCAGCAGCGGCCGCCTCGACGCGCGGAGACGTCCGCGGCCGAACTCCCTTCAACATCACGTTCCCTCCCCGAACCGTGTCGTTATGCGCCCGCGTCTCGAGCCCAGGAAAGCGCGGGCATTGTCTCGAAGCGTAGTACAGCGCCGGCCGGCCGGCAATTCAGAAACGGGCGACGCACGCGGTCCGTTACTGCGCGCCCGCGGCGAGCGCCTTGAAGTACTCGCGTGAGACCTCGAGCGCCTCGACGAGGCGCTCGAGCCGCGCGATGCGCGAAGCGAGCGGCTCGCCGCCCGACGCCTTCGCGAGCCGCATCGCCTCCTTGCGGCGCTCCTCGAACGCCTGCCAGTGCAGCTCGGCCTCGCGGCCCAGCGAGCGGCCTTGCGCCGCATCGCGCCACAAGAGCTCGATGTGCCGGCACAGCGCGGCGGTCATCTTCTCGAGCGCCCGCAGCTCGAGATCGGCGGTCGTCATCCGCTGGTCGCGACCGTTCGGCATGCCGCTCGCTCGCTAGCGGCCGTGCACGGACAGATCGTCCGGGTCGATCAGGTCGGGTACCGTCCAGCCGTCGAGGTCGTACTCGGCCATGCACGCTTCCGCGAAACCCTTGAACCGCTCCGCGTTGCCGTTCGCGAGGGCGCTGAAGAGGCAGTAACGGCGAATCTCCTCCGTGCTGCCGCCGTAGTTGATCTCGTAGAGCTCGTGGCGGGCGCCGAACTCGGTGCCGATCGAATCCCACAGGAGCTTCATCAGCTTCGCGCGCTGCTCGGCCGAGTAGCCGTTCGAACCGCGCATGTAGCGGTCGATGTACGGCCTGATCTCCGGGTTTGCGAAATCGCGGGCGTGCGAGTTCAGGTAAATCAGCCCGGACGCGACGGTCTGCTCGATGATGTACTTGACCTTCGTGTACGCGATCGTCGCGAGGATCTGATACGCGTTGCCGGGATCCATGCTCGGGAGCAGGTAGTCGCCCTTCCACGGCTGCGGGTTGCGGACCATCGCGTCGGTCAGCGCCCAGAACATGTTGCGCCAGGCGAGGACCTCGCCGACGTTCGCCTGCACGCCGCGATAATCCTTCGTCCCGGCGGCCTCGACGGCTTTGAGCAGGAGCCCCGCAATGAAGTCGAGCTTCACGGCGAGGCGCGTGCAGCCGTGCACGACGAAGCGCGGCAGGAAGCCGGTCTGCGGAAAGAAGTTGTTGGCCTTCTCGACGTCGCCGTAGACGAACAGGTTCTCCCAAGGCACGAACACGTTGTCGAGAATGAACACGGCGTCGTTCTCGTCGAGACGCGACGACAGCGGCTGGTCGAACGGGCTCGCGACCGCGGCCGCGGCGAGCTCGTACGACTTGCGGCAGATGAACTTCACGCCGGGCGCATTCGTCGGCACGATGAAGACGAGCGCGAAGCGTTTGTCCTGCAGCGGGATCAGGCCGTGGTGCGCAATGAACGTGTAGTTCGTCAGCACCGAGCCGGTCGCGACGACCTTCGCGCCGGACACGATGATTCCCGCGTCGGTCTCGCGCTCGACGTGCACGCAGATGTCGGCGACCTGATCCGGCGGCTTGTCGCGGTCGACCGGCGGATGGATGATCGCGTGGTTCACGAACGGCACCCGCTCCTGCGAGAACGTGTACCAGCGCTTCGCGTTCTCCTCGAAGGGTGCATAGAACTCGGCGTTCGCGCCGAGCGTCGCGAGGAACGCCGCCTTGTAGTCCGGCGAGCGCCCCATGAAGCCGTACGTGATCCGCTGCCATTCCGCGATCGCGTCGCGGCCGGCGATCGATTCCTCGACGCTCTTCGGTGCCCTGAAGAACGCGTGGGTCATCCCGTTGCCGTCCGTGTCGGTCGGCAGCAGGAGCTTTGCGCTGCGCGCGGGGTCGTGCAGCGCGTCGAAGAGACGGGCCGTCATCCGGGCCGTATTGCGAAAAGCCGGATGCGTCGTGACGTCGTCGACCCGCTCGCCGTAGATGTAGACCTCGCGGCCATCGCGCAGCGATTCGAGGAATTCCGCGCCCGTCTGCGGCCTGTCGTACCTGACGGCACCGATTGCGTCGCTCGTAACGGCCGTGCTGCGTGTCCCGCCCATTCGCCACCTCCTGCACGCGCGTCCGATGCGCCGGAAGATTCCTTAAATGATTGTCGATGTGATCGGCGCCCGGCTCACGTGACCAGGCGCCGTGCCTCCCGTCGCGTCCTCCGTCTCAAGCCGACAGGCGGTCGAGCACGGCCGCGATCGCGGCGGTCCCGGCGCCCGGCGCCATGATGTGCGCGCCCGCGACCCCCGGGATCTGCCTGAGCCCCTCGATCAGCTCGGCGCAGATCGCCTGGCCCTCCTCCGCGGGCGCGGACGCGTTCTCGAGCCGCTCGATGACCGCGGCCGGAACGTGGACGCCGAACAGATTCTCGTTCATCCAGCGGGCCGACTTCGCCGATCGTATCGGCCCGACGCCGATGATCACGCCGACGCGGTCCGTCAGCCCCTCGCTGCGCAGCCGCTCGATGTAACGCCTCGCGACGTCGAGATCGAAGCAGAACTGCGTCTGCACGAAGCCGGCGCCGGCGTCCACCTTGCCCGCCAGGCTCTTCGGGCTCCAGTCCGGGCCGGGATCCCGCGGCACGTCGGCGCCGCCGATGAAGAATTCGGGGGGCGGATCGATCTTTCGGCCGGACGGCAGCTCGCCCGACTCGCGCATGTCCCGGACGAGCGCCATCAGCGCGCGGGAGTCGAGATCGAACACTGCCTTCGCGTCCGGCTGGTCGCCTCCGCGGGGATCGTCCCCGTGCAGGATCAGCACGTTGCGCACGCCCTGCGCGTTCGCACCGAGCAGGTCGCCGACGAGCGCTATGCGGTTCCGATCGCGGCACGTGACCTGCAGGATCGGCTCGTACCCGTGCGCCGCGAGGATCGCGGCCGACGCGAAGCTGCTCATCGACGTGCGGCCGGACGCCGCGTCCGTGACGTTGATCGCGTCGACGCGCCCCCTGAGCAGCGCGGCCTCGGCGAGCAGCCGGTCGGGCGCGGCGGACAACGGCGGCACGATCTCGGCCGTCAGCACGAACTCGCCGGCACCGATTCGCTTCTTCAACCCACTCGTCATCGGCTCTCTCCCTGGGTCGGATCCGCCACCGAGGCTGCGACGTGCACGTCCCGATTCGCGGCGGCAGGCCCTTCTTTCGAAGGACTTGCGTTTCTTTTTCGTCGAGCTGCTGGGCCGATACCGGCCGCAGCAAAGCGCCATGATAGCAATGCGCCGCGGGTTGTCGGGACAGGCGCGTCCGGGACGGCGCGAGGGACGCCGGCGGGGCTCAGCGGCGCGGGCCGAACGTGATGCCGATCGCGTCCTGGATCGGCCGGTAGCCGATGCGTTTATAGATCGCGTTCGGGCCCGGGTCCGTACGATCCGCAAACAGCACGCACATGCGCCGCCCCGCTTCGAGGACCTTGCCGGAGACCGCCGCGACGGCCGCCCCCGCATAACCCTGACCGCGCGATTCGGGCGGCGTATAGACGGCGGAGAT
This sequence comes from Gammaproteobacteria bacterium, assembly GCA_036381515.1. Classification (GTDB taxonomy): domain Bacteria; phylum Pseudomonadota; class Gammaproteobacteria; order Steroidobacterales; family Rariloculaceae; genus ZC4RG20. The sequence goes on from DASVCR010000093.1 coordinate 24,672, forward strand.
ACGCGCGGCCGACGGCGTGAGCCCGGACACCGCGACGAGCGAGCGTGGTCCGCCGTCGTCCCACAGGTAAAGCGAACGCGTCCTGATCCGGCGCTCGAAGAACGCGCGCACGTCGACGATCGTGCGGACGGCCCGCGCGTAAGCGTCGGCCCACTCGGCGACCCGGTCGCGGTCGTCGACATTCGCAAGCCGCAGCCGCCCCGGCGGCCGGCTCGAGCTCACCGGCGCGCGGTCGAGCAGATACCAGCGCCAGAGGAACGACACCGAGAAGTCGCAGCCGTGCGCGGACGACCACAGCCGCGCGAACTCGGTCGCCTCGCGCTCGGGACCGTTGACGAGCGGCAGCACATCGAACGTCGTTGCGACGTCCGCGACGAGCATCTCGACTGCGCCGCTCGGCGCGCCGGTCAGCGTCAGCCCGTCCGGCGGCGGGCGCACCGCGCACGCGACGATCCGCCCGTTCGACTCGACGGTAGAAAGATAGATCGGATCGTGAAAAGGATGCTCGTCGGCGAGCAGCAGATACGCATCACCGAGGATCGAATTGTGCTTTGCTTCCGACGCGAGCAGCCACTCGCCAGCGCGGGCGAGAAACGAGCGCGCGTCGGGGAACCGCTGGACTCTCAATTGTTCCTCTTTCTTCTCTTTCGTCCGGCAACGTCGATGACGAGCGACGCGGTGCGAATTTGCACCATCCTGACGCACGAATTCGCCTCGCTGATCACGAATGGCGCAGAAACGCGCCCCACTTTAGGGCATCGCGTGAAAGCATAGCGAAGACCGCTTCGAAGGCGTCGCCAATTGTAGTCGAGTGCAAGTATGATTCGCGCCGAAAGACGTTTCGAGCTCGCGACGATGCACGATCCTCGCGTCGACATGAGACTCGAAGATAGTCCGTCTCAGCGAGACCAATCCAATCCTGGGGGTAGTCGTGAAGAAGATCGTCACGTTCTGCGCGCTGATCGGCGGCGCGTGGCCGATGTTGTGCTTCGGCGCAGAGCTCGAAACCGGGGACACCGCGTGGATGCTCACGTCCACGGCGCTCGTGCTGTTCATGACGCTGCCCGGTCTCGCGCTGTTCTACGGAGGGCTCGTCAGAAGCCGGAACGTCCTCTCCGTGCTGATGCAGTGCTTCTCGATCTGCTGCGTCGTATCGATCGTGTGGCTCGCGTTCGGCTACAGCCTCGTGTTCGGCGGCGACCTCTTCGGCCTCGTCGGCGGGTTCTCGAAGGCGTGGATGGCCGGCGTCGAGCTCGACTCCGTCAGCGGCACGATCCCCGAGACGGTGTTCGCGATGTTCCAGCTCACGTTCGCCGTGATCACGCCTGCGCTGGTCGTCGGCGGCTTCGCCGAGCGCATGCGCTTCTCGTCGATGCTGTGGTTCTCGGTGCTGTGGCTCGTCATCGTCTATTTGCCGGTCGCGCACTGGGTCTGGGGCGGCGGCTGGCTCCAGGCGCTCGGCTTCCGCGACTTCGCCGGCGGCGCCGTCGTGCACGTCAATGCCGGCGTCGCGGCGCTCGTCGCGGCGCTCGTGCTCGGCAAGCGCCACGGCTTTCCGGCGACGCCGATGCCGCCGCACAACCTGACGATGACCGTGTCGGGCGCCGCGATGCTCTGGGTCGGCTGGTTCGGCTTCAATGCGGGAAGCGCCGTCGCCGCGAACGGGGCCGCGGGCATGGCGATGCTCGTGACGCACATCGCCGCGGCGGCGGGCTCGCTCGGCTGGATGACGATGGAATGGATCAAGTTCCGCAAGCCGAGCGTGCTCGGCATCGTGACGGGAATGGTCGCGGGGCTCGGCACGATCACGCCCGCATCCGGGTTCGTCGGCCCGCTCGGTGGGCTCGCGATCGGCACCGTCGCCGGCATCGCGTGCTTCTTCGCGACGCAGTTCATCAAGCGGAAGCTGGAGATCGACGATTCGCTCGACGTGTTCCCGGTGCACGGCGTGGGCGGCTTCATCGGCCTCCTGCTGACCGCGATCTTCTCGGCGACGGCGCTCGACGGCCTCGGCCTCTCGGAGGGCGTCGGCGTCGGGTCTCAGCTCGTCACGCAGGCGATCGGCGCGGTCGCGACCGCCGCGTGGTGCGCGATCGCGACGTTCGTGATCCTGAAGCTGATCGATGTCGTGCTGACGCTGCGCGTGACGCCCGAGCAGGAGACGCTGGGCCTCGACCTCACGATGCACGAGGAGCGCGGCTACACGCTGTAAGGAACCACCAACGGCGCCGGCGTTACGGGCGCCCAGCACGCGGGCACGGACAAGCCGCGCTATCGCTTCCGTCGGCGCGGCACTAGAATCCGGGCGAGTATCCTCATTGGGAGTCCGATGATGCAAGCACGCGCTTTGCCTGCCTCCGTCACGCCCGTCGCCGCGCTCGGCGTCGAGAGCCGCTCGGCGTTCATCTGGCGCACCTACGGTCATCTCGCCGGCGCGATCCTCGCGTTCGGCGCGATCCAGACGTATCTCTTCGACAACGGCTACGCGGAGCGGATCGCGCAGGCGCTGCTCGGCGTCAACTGGCTGCTGGTCCTCGGCGCATTCATGATCGTCGGCTGGCTCGCGAGCCATACCGCGCACCGCGTCGAATCGAAGCCGTTGCAATACCTCGCGCTCGCGGGCTTCGTGATCGCGGAAGCGATCATCTTCGTGCCGCTCCTGTACCTTGCGACGACGCTCGAGCCCGCGATCATCGAGAGCGCGGTCGGCGTCACGCTGCTCGGCGTCGCCGGCCTGACCGCCGTCGCGTTCATCACGCGCAAGGACTTCTCGTTCCTGCGCGGGATTCTCGTGTGGGGCGGCATCCTCGCGCTCGTCGCGATCGCCTCGAGCGTCCTGTTCGGCTTTCACATGGGCACGTGGTTCTCGGTCGCGATGATCGGCTTCGCCGGCGCCGCGGTGCTCTACGACACGTCGAACGTCCTCCATCACTACCCGGAGGACCGCCACGTCGCGGCCGCGCTCGAGCTCTTCGGCTCGATCGCGCTGATGTTCTGGTACGTGCTGCAGCTCTTCATGTCTCGCGACTAGGCGCGCGCGGACCCCGGGCGGCCGCCCCCGATCCGTGCGGGCGGCCGCTCCTCCCATTTCCACGAGCCCCTGCCCGAAAGCCCGCTCGCGGAGCCGTAACGGACGTTCCGGGCACGTCTCGAAGCTCGTCCCCCCGCCCGAAAAACTCGTCCCCGCCGAGCTCCGAGCGCCGGCCTCGACGAGCCCGCTTCGACGGCGTCGGGCCTCAGCGGACCTGAACGCAGGCTGAAACAAGCGGCGCAGCGATCGTTGCGGATACTGGATCGCCCGATACAATGGTCAGCAGTCGACCACGGCAATCAAGGACGGGGTGAATGAACACGATTCGACATTTCGGCTTGCTCGCCGGCGTCTGCGCGGGCCTGACTGCGTTCGGCGCTTCGGCCGGTGAATGGAAGCCCGCCGAGGATTCGAGCGCCGTCAAGTTCACTTTCATTCAGCAGGGCTCCCGCTACGACGGCCGCTTCGAAGAGTTCGACGCGACGATCGATTTCGATCCAAAGAACCCCGAGGCCGGCAGCATCGTCGGCGTCGTGCAGGTGAAGTCGGTCAGCACCCGCGACTTCGATCGCGACGCAACGCTGCAGGATCCCGACTGGTTCGACTCGGCGAAGTATCCCGAGGCGCGCTTCGAGTCCGAGAGCATCGAGAAGACCGCGGACGGCTTCGTCGCGAACGGCCAGCTCACGCTGAAGGGCAAGACGAATCCCGCGAAGCTCGCCTTCACCTGGGAGCCGAGCGGCTCGACGGCGCACTTCCTCGGCAAGATGACGGTCAACCGCTTCGACTACAACGTCGGCGAAGGCTGGAACGACACGAGCTTCGTCGGTCAGGACGTCGAGGTCGAGGTCGACCTCCAGCTCACTCAATAGCCGGGCCGCGGCCGGGGCCGTGTGCCCCGGCCTCGAGTCACGCGCGCCCTCTTTCGACGATCATTCCGGCACCCGGATGCCCGGCGCCGGGAATGCCCTGCAGAACTCCGCGACCTCGGCACGGATCGCGGCGAGCGTCGCGTCGTCGCCGGCATGCGCGATCGCGCGATCGATCCACGCCGCGATCTGCGGCATCTCGCGCTCGGTCATGCCCCGCGACGTGATCGAAGGCGTGCCGATGCGCACGCCGCTCGGATCGAACGGCTTGCGCGGATCGAACGGAATCGTGTTGTAGTTGCACTCGATCCCCGCCTTGTGCAGCGCCTGCGCGGCCGGCTTGCCGTTGATGCCGCGCGCCGTCACGTCGATCAGGATCAGGTGGTTGTCGGTGCCGCCCGAGATCAGGCGAAAGCCCCGCTCGGCGAGCGCCGCCGCGAGCGCCTTCGCGTTCGCGACGACCTGGCGGGCATAACGCCTGAAGTCCTCCGAGGCCGCCTCCTTCAGCGCGACCGCGATCGCGGCGGTCGTGTGGTTGTGCGGGCCGCCCTGCAGGCCCGGGAACACCGCGCGATCGATCTCCTTCGCATGCGTCCCGTCCGACAGCACCATGCCGCCGCGCGGCCCGCGCAGCGTCTTGTGCGTCGTCGACGTCGCGATCGGCGCGTGCGGGAACGGGCTCGGGTGGACGCCCGCCGCGACGAGGCCGGCGATGTGCGCGATGTCCGCGACGAGGATCGCGCCGACGGCCTTCGCCACCGTCGCGAACCCCTCGAAGTCCCACGTGCGCGGATACGCGGTGCCGCCGCAGACGATGATCTTCGGACGCGCCTCGCGCGCGAGCGACTCGACGCGGTCGAGGTCGACGACGTGCGTCGACGGGTCCACGTCGTACTGCACCGCGTTGTAGTGAATGCCCGAGAAATTGACGTTCCAGCCGTGCGTCAGATGCCCGCCGAACGGCAAGCCGAGCCCCATCACCGTCTCGCCCGGCTTCACGAGCGCGAGATAGACGGCCTGGTTGGCCGGCGACCCCGAGTACGGCTGGACGTTCGCGTGGCGGACCCCGAACAGCGCTTTCGCGCGCTCGACCGCGATCGTCTCGATCTGGTCGATGTAGTCCTGGCCCTCGTAGTAGCGGCGCCCCGGATACCCTTCCGAGTATTTGTTCGTGAGAACCGAGCCCGTCGCCTCCATCACGGCCTGCGACGCGTAGTTTTCCGACGGAATCAGCCGGATGAACTCGTCCTGCCGGCGGGTCTCCGCCAGGATGAGCGCATGGATCTCGGGGTCAACGGCTGCCAGAGCCGGCATATCCGACATAACTATCCTCTTCTGATCGAAATCCTTCCGTGTGGGTGCGGCGGCCGCGGGCGAGAGGGCGCCATTCTAGCGGACTGGCGCCGCGATCGGGGCGCGACGGAACGATACGCGAACGCCGACCGCAACGCTTCGGCCGGGCAGCGGCGCGAAATCCTTCGCGATCGACGTGTGCCGGCGGGCCTCCTCGTCGAGCAGGTTCGTCCCGTCGACGCGCAGATCGACGCTTCGATCGGCGCCGGCCGCGAGCGTCCACGCGACGTCGAAGCCGAGCAGCGTGTAGCCGTCCGTCGGCGTCTCGAACGACGCCGTTCTCGTCTGGTCGTCGTAGCGGACCGCCTCGAGGCCCGCGACGAGCCGCACGTCGTGATACTGGAGCCTTAAGCCCATGCGGCGCGGCGGAATGCGCGGCAGCCGCTCGCCGTTCGCGAGCCGCGCGCGGACGGCGTCGCCGAAGAGCCGAACGTCGAGCTCGCCGGCCGCGACGTCCGCGACGCGCGCGACGAGCTCCGCCTCGAGGCCTACGAGGCGCGCGTCCCGCTGCCGATGGACGTAGATCGGCAGACGGGTCTCGGCGTCGTCCGTGCCGGTCGGCGCGAGGTGGATGAAACCGTCGTAGTCCGTCCGGAACGCGGTCAGCGCCCACGTGAGCCTGCCTTCGGTCCGGCGGATGCCGAGATCGACGTGATTCGACGTCTCGACGCCGAGCAGGGGGCTCCCGATCTCGAACGTGCGCGACGCGGCATGCGGCCCGTTCGAGTAGAGCTCCTCCGCGGCCGGCACGCGCTCGGATCGCGCCGCGTTCACGCTGACCAATACGCCGCCGGGGACGCGCCGGATCAGCGCTGCCGAGAAGCTCGCGGCCGATGCGGCGTAGCCGCGCCCGACGCCCGCCGCGTCGTGCCGGACGCGCTCGATGCGCGCGCCGAGCGACAGCTGCCATGCGGCGAAGTCCCGGTGCTCGAGCACGAAGACGCCCGCCGTTCGGGTGTCGGTCGGCGGCATGAATGCGTCGTCGCCGATCGTCGCGATCTCGCGTCCGCCGAGCTGCGCACCGAACGC
>DASVCR010000094.1:0-17253 GCA_036381515.1 Gammaproteobacteria bacterium
GTGGCGACCTTCGCGCTCACCGCGTGCGGCGACTCGCCGCGGGCGGCCGAATACGAGGAAGCGGCCATTGCGGCCGGCGAGCAATGGCTCGCGCATCTCGACGTGGGCTCCTACGCTGCGAGCTGGGATAATGCCGCAACGTTGTTCAAAGCCGGGATCACGCGCGACCAGTGGATCGCCTCGATCGAGAACCTCCACACGCAACTCGGCGTCCCGCAGGGCCGGGAGCTGATCGCAGCGAAGCACACGACGTCGCTGCCGAACGCACCCCCCGGGGATTATGTGGTGATTCAGTATCGCGTCGGCCTTGCCCAAGGCAGCGCAGTCGAAACGCTGACGATGAGGTTCGACGCCGACGTCTGGAAGGCCTCCGGCTACTTCATCCGTCCGGAGTAGCGGCATGAACGACAAGGACGATCGCCACTGGTTCGCCGCGAAGCGGTACGGCTTCGGGTGGAGCTACCCGGTTACATGGCAGGGTTGGCTCGTCGTCGCGGTCTACTTCGTGTTGCTCGTCGGCGGCATCGCATTCCTTCGTGCTCGGCCGGGCGTCTTTCCCGTCGGGGCGTGGGTCGCGATCGTCACGTTCGCACTGACTGTGATCGTCATCGCGAAGGGAGAGCGTCCGCTGAAGTGGCGCTGGGGGCGCGGCGAGACGCGCCGCTAGCGGCAGCCATCACACCGCAGCGCGTCCGCCCTCGACGCGCGTCGGCAACGACAGCCACAAACGGCTCGTCGTGACGACACCTCCGCGGAGGCGTTTCTTAAACGAGAATCATTCCGTAAACGCCTCCGCGGAAGCGCGACGCGCCCGCACACGGCGCGTCCGAGGCGCGCTCCCGCGCGTCGGCAGTCCGCCTACCCTTTGATGCACACGATCGGCTCGAGTCGCGCGACCTTCCGCGACAGCCCCGCGCGATCCGCGGCGTCGACGACTGCGTGGATGTCCTTGTAGGCCCCCGGCGCCTCCTCGGCGACGCCCTGCATCGAAGGGCTCTTCACGATGATCCCGCGCGCGGCGAGACTGTCGACGACCTGCCGACCGCTCCACGACCGCTTCGCCTGATGCCGGCTCAGCGCTCTACCCGCGCCGTGGCACGACGAGCTGAACGACAAGTGCTCCGCCTCCGCGGTCCCGCAGAGCACGAACGAGCCCGTCCCCATCGACCCGCCGACGAGCACCGGCTGGCCGACGTCGGCGAGCGCCGGCGGCAGATCCTTGTGCCCGGGACCGAGCGCGCGGGTCGCGCCCTTGCGGTGCACGAACACGAGCTTTTCCTCGCCGTTGACCGTATGACGCTCGGGCTTGCACGTGTTGTGCGAGACGTCGTACAGCATCGTGAGCCTCGCCGACGGCAGCACGCGCGCAAACGCCTGCCGCGTCAGGTGCGACACGATCTGCCGGTTCGCGAGCGCGCAGTTCGTCGCCGCGGCCATCGCACCGAGATAGGCTTCGCCGATCGACGAGCGGATCGGCGCGCAGGCGAGCTCGCGGTCGGGTAAGCGAATCCCATGGGCCGCGGCGGCGGCCGCCATCTCACGCAGGTACTCGGTGCCGATCTGGTGGCCGAGACCGCGGGAGCCGCAATGGATCGTCGCGAGGATCGCTCCCTCGGTAAGCCCGAAGGCGGCCGCGATGTCGTCGTCGAAGATCTCGGCGACGTGCTGGATCTCGAGGTAGTGATTGCCGGAGCCGAGCGTGCCCATCTGGTCGCGCTGACGCGCGCGCGCGCGCTCCGACACGTACTCCGGAGCCGCGCCCGCCATTCGGCCGCGTTCCTCGATGCGCTCGAGGTCCTCCGGCTCGCCGTAGCCCTGCTCGACGGCCCACTGCGCGCCGCCTTTGAGCATCGCGTCCATCTCCGCGTCGTCGAGCCGAATCCGCCCGGTGCTGCCGACGCCGGCGGGGATATCGCGGAAGAGCTGATCCGCGAGCGCCTTTTTCTTCGGCTCGACATCGTCCAGCGTGAGCCCGGTGTGCAGTGTCCGGACGCCGCACGAAATATCGAAGCCGACGCCGCCGGCCGAGACGACGCCGCCTTCTTCCGGATCGAATGCGGCGACTCCGCCGATCGGAAAGCCGTAACCCCAGTGCGCATCCGGCAGCGCGTAGGACGCCCGGACGATGCCCGGCAACGTCGCGACGTTGCACACCTGCTCGTGGACCTTATCGTCCATCTCGCGGACGAGCGCCTCGTCGGCGTAGATGATGCCCGGCACGCGCATCTCGCCGAACGGCGCGATGCGCCAGCAGTGCTCGGACACGCGCTCGAGCCGATTCAAGTCCACGTCGGATCCCCCTCAGACGTCGACGACGCATTGAGCGAGCCACGTGCCTTCGGGCGACTCCGCGACCCGCAGGCACGTGAACGTTGCGCCCTTCACCTCGACGCCCGGCGAATGCCTTGCGACGTCCACGCGCTCGCCGTGCGCTACGGCATAGAGCCGATCGCCGTCGATCTGCACGTGGTATTCGCCAAAGAGCATGCCGCGGGTAGACATCTCGTACACGACGGCATTCAGGAAGTCGACGAGCAGCAGCTCCAGATCCGGAGCTTCGCAACGGATCTCGGCAGAGTCCTCCGCCGCGATGTCTTTCGGGTCCGTGATCGCGGCCGTCAAGGCAAGGGCCGCCTGCTCGAAGGCTTCGGCGGGCGAGGCCCCGAAGCCGCGCACGCCGACGTCCGCTCCGTGCGGAAAGTGCTCGTATCGAGCGTCGCTCATCGGAAGCGGACGCCGCTCACCGGCGACGGGGCTCGCGCGCTCGAAGCCCTCGAGCTTCGTCGACCCGGATCAGGCGGCCTTGACCTCGATGCGCTTCGCCTGATCCTGTGCCTGCTTCGTCTTCGGCAGGTCGATCGTCAGCACGCCTTTACGGTACGTCGCGGCGATCTTGTCCGGGTCGACGTCGGCGGGCAGCTCTACGCTGCGCCGGAAGTATCCGTACGCGCGCTCGCGCCTGTGCACGTCCTTGTCCTTGGTTTCCTTCTCCTCCTTTTTCTCGCCTTTGATCGTCAACGTATGATTCCGCAGCGTGACCTCGACATCCTTCTCGTCCATGCCCGGCAGCTCGACGTTGAGGTGGAAGGCCTCATCGTCCTCGGTCATGTCGAGCTGCGGGACGATCTCGCTGCGGCTCATCGGCTCGAACGTCATCGAGGGCCATCGGCCGCTCCAAAGCTCCTCGAACACGCGATCGATGTCTCGATGCAGCATCTCGATCTCACGACGCAGGCTGCCGAAAGGTCCCTCGTCGCGTCTCCACGGGATCAGACCGCCGCTCCGACGCCAGGGGATGATGTCTCCTCGTGCCATGGCTACCTCCTTTTGGTCGGTGTGTCCTTGGATCGGTGTGTCCGCCGAGAAGAGCCGTGCATGAAGCACGGCTCGAAATCCCGTCCCATGCAATAACCAAGCTAGCGCGGCGCTTTTAGGGGTTCGATACGAACTTTCACCTACGCGAGACGATCGTGAATCGATGACGGCGAACTGAAGTCAAGGAGCTTCGCCTAGCGCTCGCCGACGCCAGGTGCCGGCAGGACGACATGGAAGGTCGTGCCCTCGCCGACGTCGCTCTCGACCCAGATCCTCCCCCCGTGTGCCTCCGCGAGGCCACGGGAGATGGCGAGCCCGAGGCCCGCTCCCTCGCGCGCACCTTGGCTCGCCTGCCAGAACGGATCGAAGAGATGCGGCAGCTGCGCCTCGGGGATGCCGGGACCGGTGTCCGAGATCGAGAACCGCACCTCCCCCTCCGCCGGCTCGGCCCGAACGGTGATCGTGCCCCCGGTCGGCGTGAACTTGAGGGCGTTGCCGATCAGGTTGGAGAAGATCTGGAGGATCCGGTCCCGGTCGACCTCGATCGCCGGCAGCGTGCCCGGGATCTGCGTCCTGAGTTGAATCCTTTTGTCGGCTGCGAGCGCGCGATGGAGCTCGACGGTCTCGCGAAGGAGCGACGCCGTTTCCTCGCGGCGCTTCTCGACCGTCAGCTGGCGGGCCTCCATCCGGGCCACGTCCAACAGGTCCTGAATCAGACGGTTCGCCCGCTCCACGGACCTTTGGATGATCGCGAGCTGCTCGCGCTCGACGCTTTGCACCACGGGGACCGTCTCCTCGAGGAAGCCCGTGCTCACCGAGATCGCGTTCAACGGATTGCGGAGATCGTGCGCCACCACGCGGAGCACTTCGTCCCGGACACGGGTGGCCTGCTGCGATTTCTCATAGAGGCGCGCGTTGTCTACGGCGAGCGCCGCCCGACGGACCAGCTCCTGCGCGAGGGCGAGGTCGTCGGGGCCGTAGCGTCCCCTGACCACCGAGAAGAGACCGACGGCCCCGAAGGTTCGCCCGCGGGCCACGAGCGGCACGATCATCGCGGAACGCGGCCCGAACCGGCGAAGCGCCTGGAAGTGCTCCTCGTTGGAAGCGGCGGCACGGAGCCAGGCCGCCGAGACGTCGGGAACGAGCTCCGACTGGCCGGTTCGAATCGCGGCCTCCATCCCCACGGGCCGGCGCGCATCGGGCGCGTAGTGCTCGAGCGACTGGAGGGTTCCCTCCGCCGAATCGCGGTGGGCCTGTGCGACTCGCCGCAACCCCGAGTCGTCGCGGACGTCCACGATGCAGAGGTCCGCGAGGCGCGACGCCGCGAGCCGCGCCAGCCCCTGCAGCGTGGTCTCGTGCTCGAGCGTGGAGCCGAATGCCTGGCTCGCCTCGGCGAGGAACTGAAGCTCTTCCTCCCTTCGCCTCCGCTCGCGGATGTCGCGGGCAATCGTCGAGAGGAACGAGACCTCCCCGTTCGGACCGTCGTGCGACAGAATGACCTGAGAAACCGCGATCTCGCTCCCGTCTCGATGCAGGAACGCGGTCTCGCCGCTCCAGCTCCGTTCGCGAATCGCGGTCGGGATCGCGTCACGGAGGATGCGACCGAGAGCCCATTCCGGGTAAACGGTCGCGACATCGAGCTGGGCGGGGTCCTCGTCCGGCCCGATTCCGAGCATTCTCCGCCCGGCGCCGTTGAGGTACAGGACGCGTCCCTCGGGATCGGCGGTGGCGACGAGATCGGGCGTACCCTCCAGGATGGCAGTCAGCCGCCGCTCCTGCTGCTCGGCGCGCTTGCGCTCGGTGATGTCCTCGTGCAGGACCATCGTGCCCCGCACCTGCCCCTGCTCGTCACGGAGAGCAGCAGTCGAAAGCTCCACGTCCACCCGCGATCCATCCTTCCTTCGTCGATACGTTGCCAAGCCTGTGATCGTCTCGCCTCGCATCGCCGCCTCGCGTATGCGACGGTGCTCGTCCTCCATCTCCTCGGGGACGACGGGCATTTGACGACCGACCGCCTCCGCCTCGGTCCAGCCGAAGATGCGCTCCGCCGCCGGGTTCCACATCTCTACCCTCCCCGCAGGGTCGAGGGCGGTCACGGCCAGAGGCGAGGCCCGGATCACCGCCTCCCGCGCCTCGTGACAACGCTCGGCCTCGGCACGCGCCGCCTCTTCGCGGGCGAGGTCGATCGCGGCGTCCTGAGCCTCTCTCCGCTGCGTCGTCTCTCGTTGCACGCTGGCCCAGTGCGTGAGGCGGCCCCGGCCGTTCACGATGGGCACGATGCTGATTTCCACCCAGAAGGGGCTCCCGTCCTTCCGATAGTTGAGGAGCTCCTCGCGGACGGGCTCGCGCCTCTCGAGCCCCGCGCGGATCCTGGCCGTCGCATCGCGGTCCGTCTCTTGGCCCTGCAGCATGCGAGGGCTCCGGCCGATCGCCTCCTCCGGCAGGTAGCCTGTCGTGCGCGTAAACGCGGGGTTTACGTACTGGATCCGGGGGCCGGGCTCATCGAGCGGCTCCGGCTCCGTGATGATGACCACGTCGTTGACGCTGGCCATCACCGCCTCCAGCAGTCGGAGGCGCGCTTCCATCTCGTGTGGTTCGGTGAGAGAGGTAGGGACTGACATCACGAAAAGTTGCAGAGCGGGACCGAGCCTTAGGCGAGCCGGCGCACGAGCGTCGCTCATCGTGAGGTGAACGCGGGATTGAGATCACGCTAACCCGCCGCTTCGGCAGGTGCGATACGAGCTGCCACCTATGCGACGATGGCGAACGTACTGCCCGTCTCGCGTGTGCTTCCTTTCGAGCTCGGCCCGTCCCGATACCGGACACCCGGTCTCGCGCATGGGAACGCGCCTTCCCGCCGTCGTCCCTGGAAACGCAGAACACGCAACGACTTGGCCTGCTTGCCGCGCCGAAATCGCTTGGCACGCAACTTGCGATCGACGCCCAGCGGGACCGCGCCTCACGCGTCCCGGAAAGGCAGCGCCTGCAATGATCTCGAACGTACTGGCCGACATTCGCTACGCGGCTCGAGCGATTCTTAGCCACATCGGATACGCAGGGATCGTCGTCCTGACGCTCGCGCTCGGCATCGGCGTCACTGTCGCCATCGTCTCGCTGACCGAGCAGATCCTGCTGCGGCCGCTGCCGGTGACCGACCCGGACGGGCTCGTGAACCTGAGCGACCCGGGTCCGAAGAACGTCGGGATGACGTCCTTTCCGCTCGCGGCGACGCGGCCGTCGGTCAGCGGTGGGCCGGAGACGGTCTTCAGCTATCCGATGTTTCGCGATCTCGAGCGCGAGCAGGCGCCGTTCGTCGGGCTGGCGGGCCACCGCTTCTTCGAAGCCACGCTGTCTACCGGCGAGCAGCCGCGGCTCGCGACCGGCGTCTTCGTCTCGGGGAGCTATTTCCCGCTGCTCGGTTTGCAGCCCGCCCTCGGCCGGCTGCTCGGTCCCGAGGACGATCGCGTCGACGGCCTCGCGGAGTCCGTCGTGCTGAGCCACGCGTACTGGCAGAGCGAGTTCGAGGGCGATCCGGAGGTCCTCGGACGCACGCTCGTCGTCAACGGCGTCCCGCTGACGATCGTCGGCGTAGCGCCTCGGGGATTCAACGGCACGGCGGTCGGGGCGCGGCCCAGCGTCTTCGTGCCCATCACGATCTCGTTCTCGAGCGACGAGCCTCGCCCTTTCGTGTCGGTTCTCCCGAACCATCAACGCCGCAACGAGTACTGGGTCCATGTCTTCGGGCGTTTGAAGCCGGGCGTCTCCCTGGAGCAGGCCGCCGCAGCGCTCAATCCGCTGTACCGAGCGATCCTGAGCGAGGTCGAGACACCGCTTCTGACGGCAAACATCGGCGAGCAGGAGCGCGATGCGTTTCGCACGAGATCGCTCGTGCTCGAGCCCGGCGCGCGCGGTCAGACGAGCAGCCAGATATTGGATTCGGCACGCGACAACCTCGAGCTCATGACGGCCGTCGCCGGCGTCGTGCTGCTCCTCTGCTGCGCCAACGTCGCGGGGCTCGCGCTGCTTCGGGCGGGGACGCGAGGCCGCGAGATGGCCGTACGCGCGTCGATCGGAGCGACGCGCGCACGCCTCGCGTCGCTCCTCCTCGTCGAGTCGCTCGTGCTCGCGCTCCCGGCGGTGCTTCTGAGCCTGCCGGTCGCGATCGTGACGCTCCGCGCCGCAAGCCGAGTGCCCGGAATGCCGCAGAACGTTCCAGGCTTGAGCGCAGTCGCGGCTTTGGCGGCGATCGGCATCGCGCTCGTGTCGGCGCTCATCGTCGCGCTCGTTCCCGTCCGCGGCCTCACGGGACGCGAACCCGGCAGAGCGTTGCAGGCCGGCACGCGGTACACGGCCACCAAAGGTGTCGCACGCTTCCGTGCCGCGCTCGCGGCCGTGCAGATCGCGCTGTCGATGGCCCTTCTGTCGCTGATGTTCGTTTTCACACAAAGCCTCGCGAACATCGCGCGCCTCGATCTCGGCGCCGACATCGATTCGGTCGTAATGGTCTCCGTCCTGCCGCCGCCCACCGAGTTGACTACCGACTCGACGTTCCGCATTCGCCTCGAGGAAGAGCTCGCCGCAATTCCCGGCGTATCCTCCGTCGGCGCCTCGATGGCGCCTCTGCTTTCGCCCGAGGGATGGGGCTCGGCGATCGAGGCGACAGTCGAGGGGGCGCAAGCGGGAGTGTTACCCGTGTTCTACAACTATGTCACGCCGGACTTCCTGCGAACATTCGGCGTCCGGCTGCTCGCGGGCCGTGAGCTCGACGACACCGACATTCAGCGGCCCGTGGTGATCGTCAATCAGCGACTCGCCGAGCGCTTCGGTCTCACGGCGGACTCCATCGTCGGGCGCAGCATCACCTTCGGGTTCTATACGCTCGAGGTCGCGGGCGTCGTATCCGACGTAAGGTTCGGAGACGTGACCAGCGACATCGAGCCGCAGATCCTGATGCCGCCGCCCGACATGACGATCTGGGTCGGTCCTGCCACGTTCTATATTCGCAGCACGCGGCCGCTCGAGGAGCTCGTCGCTGCCGTGCGCGAAACAATCGCTCGCGTCGATCCGACGAGGCCCATTGCGAATCTTCGCACCGTCGAGCGACAGCTCCGCGAGAGCATCGCGACCGAGCGCTTCGTCGCAGGCGTCTCGATGGCGTTCGCCGCGCTCGCGACCGCTCTCGCCGCGCTCGGTCTCTACGGTGTGCTCGCCTACTCCGTCGCGCAGCGGGCGCGGGAGATCGGTCTGCGCTTTGCGCTCGGCGCGCCGGTAGCGCGCATCCGACGCATGGTGCTGCGGCAAATGGCAGGGATGGCGGTGATCGGTGTCGTGCTCGGCGCGATTGCCGCGTCGATTCTCGGCCGTGCGGCAAGCACCCTGCTGTTCGGCGTCGAAGGGAGCGACCCGCTTGCATTCGCGGCGGCCGCCGCGGTGCTCGCGGCCGTGATGCTCGGCGCGACTCTCGTTCCCGCCCGGCGCGCTTCGCGCGTCGATCCGATGAAGGTGTTGCGACACGAGTAGGAGACGGCGGCAAGCCGTTCGGCTCTCGGGATTCCCCAGTAGCTTGCCCCGAAGGCGGGCGGCATCCTGATGCGCCGTCGTGCGCACGGATGCGAGCCGCTGATGCCCTCTTTCAGACCGCATACGTCGCGGCGTTTCGACGCCGTCGTCATCGGGGCCGGTCCGGCCGGCCTGTGCTTCGCGCTGTCGCTCGAGCGCGCCGGCGTCTCGGTCGCGATCGTCGAACGTCAGCCGCTCGACCGGATCGCGCATCCGGCGTTCGACGGGCGCGAGATTGCGCTGACCGACGCGTCGGTCGACCGCCTGCGCCGGCTCGGCGTGTGGTCGAGAATCCCGTCCGACGAGGTCTCGCCGTTACGCGTCGCGCGCGTGCTGAACGGCGCGTCGTCCCAGGGCCTGGACCTGCGTCACCCGGTCGCCGACACGCACGCGCTCGCACGGCTCGTCTCGAATCACGTGATCCGACGAGCGCTGTACGAGCGCATCGAGCAGGCGCACGGCATCGAGCTCCTCTGCGGCGAGCGCGTCACGGCGGTCCGGCCGGACTCTCGCGATGTCGAGGTCGAGCTCGGCGGCGGCACGCGCGTCCGCGCGTCGCTGGTCGTCGCGGCCGACAGCCGCTTCTCCGAGACGCGGACCGCCATGGGCATCTCCGCAAGGATCCGCGATTTCGGCCGCACGATGACGCTGTTCCGCGTCGAGTGCGATCGGCCGCATCACGGCGTCGCGTACGAGTGGTTCGACTACGGGCAGACGATCGCGCTGCTGCCGCTGAACGGCGGCCGGTACTCGGTCGTCCTGACGCTGTCGACCGACGAGATGCGGCGCATGCTCGCGCTCGACGTCCGGGAGTTCGACCGCGACGTCGAGCGGCGGCTCGCACCGAGGGGGCGCATGCGGCGCATCAGCGAGCGTTTCAGCTACCCCGTCGTCACCGTCTATCCGAGCCGCTTCACGGCGGCGCGGTATGCGCTGATCGGCGACGCCGCCGTCGGTATGCATCCGGTGACCGCGCACGGGTTCAACTTCGGGCTGCTCGGTGCGACGACGCTCGCGAGGATCGTCGCCGCGGCCGCCGCCCGCGGCCAGGACATCGGCGCGGCCGACGTGCTCGACGCGTACGAGCGTAGGCACCGGCTGGCCACGTTGCCTCTTTACCTGGCTACGAACGGAATCGCCGAGCTTTACACGCGCGACGCGCCGCCGATGCGCTTTGCCAGAGAGGCTATTCTCCGGCTGAGCGATCGGGCGGCACCGCTGAAGACCGCGCTCACGGCGTTTCTGACGCGAGGCGCGGCCGAAACGGCTGCCGTTCTGCGACGCGCTAGAGGCGATGAGAGCAAGACTCCAAGACTCACTCCTCGAAGCGACTCCCCGCATCACGATCGCGCTCGTATCGCCTCGCGACCGGAAACGGCGGAAGCCACGACTCGCGACGGATGATCCAGCTCTCATACGTCGGCACCAGCTGATCCAGAGCATCCAGCGATCCAAGGTTCACTTCGACCTCGTCCCCGGTGCGCGAAAACACCGACGATCCGCACCGGGGACAGAAGAACCGCCCGCGGTAGTCGCGCGGCTCGCCGTGAATCGTCACCGCATCCTCGGGGAATATCGCCGAGGCGTGAAAGAGGGCTCCATGGTGCTTGCGGCAGTCGAGACAGTGGCAAACGCCGACGCGGTACGGGCGACCCGACGCCACGATCCGAACATCGCCGCAAAGACAACCGCCGGTGAACCGTTGCATACCGGTCTCCTTCGATTCTACGCCGCCGATCAGCGCAGTCGGGCCGCGCCATATACTCTTTGACTCGACAATATATTAGTCAGGCAAGTACAGCCGAGGGCGCGAAGCCAGGCTCAAAGCGCGATAACCGTGCGAACGAGCAGTATCAACAGCACCGCGCTGCCGACCGCAAAGATTCCGAACCGCACCGGAATCACATTGACCGTCGCCTGCACCAACGAATGGACGACGCGGACGAGCACGTATCCCCACGCAAGCCCGATGTTGACGTCATCGGCGGCGCCGACCAGCTGCGCGGCGAGCGCCAGGGCGTAGAAGATCGTCGGCTGCTCGTGCAGGTGGTTGTAGTTGTCCGCCACCCGCGTGACTTTCGGCGGCAGATCGAGCTTCGCGCCGGTTCTCCGAATCTCACCGAGATCGATCTTCGCCCGGCGCATCGCCGGAATACGGGTCGCGTACAGCCAGACCCACATCACGAAGGTCCACGCGATCAGCGCGAGGACCGGCGGAATCATTCCATGTTCGTACACTGCTCGACTCCCCGGGATTCACGCGGATGGTACACCCTCTACGCTACTGCATCGGCCGGTCGGGATCGATCCGAGCCGTTGGGGCGCTTAGTCTCGAGCGAGCGAGGATTCGGCTACGCGCAGGGTCTTCGCGATCGCGTCGACGATCGGATCCATCGAGAACGCCTCCCGCTCCCGCTCGCATTCGCCCCTCTGCGGCTCGTCGTAGTTGACGCATTGCGGCGCGCGCGTGCTGAACGTGAGGATCACGACGTCGTCGCCGGCCGGCAGCGCGTACGCGTACATCGTATAAATGCTTCCGGCCGCTCCTTCCGTCACGCGCGTGACGCAGTACGATCGGCCGCCGATCGTTGCAAGCTCCGTGCGTCCGGCTCGCGCGGTTTCCTCGCCGGCCTCGGTGCACTCGAACGGCCCCGCCTCGACGAGCGGCCGTGGGGGCCAGTCGAGCGCCTGGATATACGTCGTGCCGAGATCGTGCGGATAGCGGAAGGAGACGCCGGAGGCCGAGTCCTCGAACGTGGCCCAATCGTCCGGGACGCGCGCCTCCGCGTCTGCCGCCGCGGGAGGGTTCGGCACCGGATCGGCATTCGCGCCCTCGTCGCCGGATGCGCAGCCGCTCAAACAGGCGCCGACGGCGAGGCTCTGCACCGTGATGCACAAGAACGACGATCGCATGGACCAATGGAAACACGTGCCGGCCGACGCGTTCAAGGCCGTCGGTGCCTGTTCTCGGTGTGAGGACCACGAAGAGCGGCGGCCGATCCCGAGGAGCAAGGGAACACTCGCATCGATTGCGACGCGATAGCGCCCACGTCGGTTCGCCAGCCGTGGCACATCGCTTGCACGCCGATGGAACCGCTCACGGCACGACAGGCGGGCAGCGCTATGCGTCATGCGAATCGATCTCCGTTTGCTCTGCTCGCCTCTCCGCTCGTTCTGCTCGCCGCGGCCGCGCTTCTGCTCGCGGGCTGCATGCCCGGATCACCCGGCGAGGGCGGCCGTGAGGTCGTGCACGCCGACCCGACACCGAACGATCTGCTGACGTTCGGGGAGAGAGTCGAGATCCGCGCAGAGGTCGACGGCGACGTGATCGCGGCGGGATCCGACGTGGTCGTCGCCGCCCCGATCGCAGGCTATGTGATCGCGGCGGCCCGCCACGTGAGCGTCCGCGAGCGCGTCGGGAACGATCTGATCGCCGCCGGAGAGACGGTCGACGTGATGGCGTTGGTCGACGATCGCGCCATCGCCGCCGGCCGCAACGTGCGCGTCCATCCGGGTGTCGAGATCGGAAGCGCGTATCTCACCGGCAACACCGTGAGCATCGACGGCGATGTTCGCGACTTCCTGCGGGCCGGCGGACAGGAAGTACGCATCGCGGGCAACGTCGGCGGGAACGTCGACGTCGCGGCGGCACGCGTCAGCGTCCTTCCGGGCGCGGTGATCGAAGGGAACCTCGTCGTCGAATCGCCGGAGCCGCCGGAGGTCTCACCGCAAGCGGACGTGCGCGGCAGCGTCGATCATCGCATGCCGGATCGCGGGAACGGCGGCCTCGGATGGGCGGCAGGCTGGCTCTTCTACACGGTCGGGCTGCTCGCGCTCGGTCTCGTGACCGTCGCGCTGATGCCGGCATGGGCGGAGCAGGTCGGCGCGAAGCTCGCCGCGCGACCCGGCGCGTCGATCGGCGTCGGCGTGCTCGCGCTCATCGTGGCCCCGATCGTCGCGGCGATGCTGCTCGTGACGGTGATCGGCATTCCGCTCGGCGTGCTGTTGACCGCGCTCTACGTCGCGGCGCTGCTCCTCGCGGCCGTACTCGTCGCGTATCGCCTCGGAGCCTGGCTCCTCGACCTTCTCGGCCGGCGTGACGCCTCGCCGTTCCTGCGGATCATCATCGGTGCGATCGTGCTCGCGCTCGCGATGTCGCTGCCGTGGATCGGCGGTCTCGTGGCACTCATCGCGATCGCGCTCGGTCTCGGCGCCCTGCTGCTCGAGCGCCGCGACACGCGACGTGCCACGGGCGCGGGAAGCCTCGGCACCGCCACCTGACGTGAAGGAGCTGCCTGCCGCCGCGGAGCTCGGTAGGACCCGACAGGCACGCTCCATGCACCTCGACATCCGAAAAATCCGTATGTCGCCCAGCGCACCATGCCGTCCATGGACCGGAGCTCGTGTGTCGATCTCTCGATAGTGCTGGTACCCTCGCAGCTTTAATCCGGCAAGCAGAAGAAGAGGACGCATGCCCATGAAGTCGCACTTCCAGATGATGGCCGAGTACAACGCATGGGCAAATCGGCGCCTGTATGGCATAGCGAGCCGACTGCCGGACGAGCAGTATCGGCGTGACGTCGGTGCGTACTTCAACAGCTTGCATGGCACGCTCAATCACATCCTGTGCGCCGACATGATCTGGATGCGGCGGCTGACCGGCGTCGGCGAGCTTCCGACGAGCCTCGATGCGATTCTTTTCGACGACTTCGCCGCATTGTCGGCCGCGAGGGAACGGGAGGATCGTCGGATCATCGACTACGTCGACAGCCTTTCCGACGCACAGCTGGAAGAGAATTGGGTCTACCACAAACTGAACGGGACCCCGCGCGAGCAGCGCCGCCGAGAGATCCTTGCGCACGTGTTCAACCACCAGACGCATCATCGCGGCCAGGCGCACGCGATCCTGACGATGTTGGGCATTCACGAGCCGGACGGCCTCGATCTCCTGCTCATGAAATGGGAGCGCGGCTGAAGCGCGTCTCTAACGGGCGCTGCTCTCCTCGTAGCCGCGCCACCCTCGGAATGGCGGTTGCGCTCCTCTTGCTTACCGAGAGGAAGTAAACTACCCTCGGTAACCAAGATGAACCAGGACAGGAGGCAGCCTTGAGCCGGCCGACCGATCTCGTCCAGGGCACGCTCGACTTGCTCGTGCTGAAGATGCTCGACCTCGAGCCGATGAACGGCTGGACGATCAGCCGACGCCTGAAGCAGCTCTCGGGCGACGTGCTCCAGGTCAGCGACGGCTCGCTCTATCCCGCGCTGCACAAGCTCGAGCAGGGCGGCTGGATCAAAGCCGAATGGCGGCAGACCGAGAACAACCGCCGCGCGAAGTTCTATTCGCTGACGAAGCTCGGCAAGAAGGCGTTGAGGAAGGAGACGGAGGACTGGCTCCGTCTGTCCGCGGCGATCTCGCACGTCGTCGCGTTGAAGGCGACCTAGCAGCGATGTCCTTCGAGCAGTGGCCTTATATCGTTCGAATGCGCCTGCGTACGCTCCTGCGACGCGGCGCGGTCGAGCAGGAGCTCGACGACGAGCTGCGCTACCACGTCGAGCGGCAGATCGAGGAAAACATCGCGTCCGGCATGCCGGCGGACGAGGCGCGCCGGGCGGCGTTGCGCGCCCTCGGCCGCATCGAGCGGCGCAAGGACGAGTGTCGTGACGCATGGGGGATCACGCTGCTCGATCACCTCGCGCGGGACGCGCGGCAGGCGCTTCGCGCGCTCCGACGCGACGTCGGGTTCACGGTCGGCGTCCTCGCGCTGCTGTCGCTCGGCATCGGCGCGAACGCGGCGGTCTTCTCGATCGTCGACGGCATTCTGCTCGAGCCTCTTCCCTATCCCGAGCCCGAGCGCCTGTTCGTCGTGCGGGAGCTCACGCCCGAGCGCAGCAGCGACACGCGCTCCGTGAACGGGCTGCACTTTCACGAGTGGCGGCGCGCGTGCGACTGCTTCACCGGGATCGCGCTCGCCGAGTACGTCCAGCAGTTGAACCTTTCCGCGGGCGGCGAGCCCGAGCGCGTTCCAACCGTACGCGTGACCCCGAACGCGTTCCCGGTGCTCGGCGTCTCCGCACAGCTCGGCCGAACCCTCGTGCCGGGCGACGAGGACGCGGGCGAGTCGGCGCCGATCGTCATCAGCGACGGGCTGTGGCGGCGGCGCTTTGGCGCGGCCCCCGACGTCATCGGCCGATCCATCGAGCTCGACGGCGTCCCGTCCGTGATCGTCGGCGTGCTGCCGAAGGGCTTCGAGCATCACTGGGGACGCGAAGATTCGCGCGTCGACGTCTACCGGGCCTGGGACGCCGCTCCGCAGGACTGGTGGGGCTGGACGAACAACTACAGCTACAGCGCGCTCGCGCGCCTGGAGGAGGGGATGTCCGCCGACGAGGCGCTCGAGCGGCTGAATGCGGTGCAGGCGGCGATCGCCGACGAGCACTTCCGCGACACGGAGTGGCGCGCCGTGAGCCTCGAAGCCGTGCTGATTCCGCTGCACGAATGGGTGACCGGCGAAAGCCGGGACGGCCTGCTGATGCTCCTCGCCGGTGTCGCCGCCGCGCTGCTCGTCGCGTGCGTGAATATCGCGAACCTGATGCTCGCGCGCGCGACCGAGCGCACGCGTGAGGCCGGCATCCGCGGCGCGCTCGGCGCATCGCGCACCGCGATCTTCCGCGGCTCGCTGATCGAAAGCGGTCTTCTCGCCGGGGCCGGCGCCGCCGCGGGCGTCGTGATCGCGTTCGTCGGTGTCCGTCTCTTCACGTCGCTGGCCGGAGCGGGTTTGCCGCGCGCCGCGTCCGTCGAGCTCGACGGCTCCGTGCTCGCGGCCGTCGTCGCGCTCGCCGTCGGCTCGACCTTCGCGTTCGGGCTGCTGCCCGCGCTGCAGATGACGCGCGTCGATCCGCAGCGCGCGCTCAAGACCTCCGGCCGGTCCTTCACGGAGTCCTCAGAACGGGCCGGAGCGCGACAGGCGCTCGTCTCGATCGAAGTCGCGCTCAGCACGGCGCTCCTGATCGTCGCGGGACTTCTGCTGACGAGCTTCGTGCGCCTCGGCGGCGTCGAGCGCGGATTCAACGCGGAGAACGTCCTCACGGCCGAGATCGGGCTGCCGTTCGCGCGGTATCCCGACGACGACGCACGCCTCCGCTTCTACCAGTCTCTGCTCGAGCGGCTCGACGCGGAGCCGCGCGTCGTCGCGGCAGGCGTCACGAGCGCGTTGCCGCTGTCCGGCACGAACTGGGGCTCGACGGCGCTGCCGCTCGGCGCGAATCCGCCGGCGGAAGAACGCCCGCGGATCGAGTACCGCTTCGTGTCGCCGGGGTATCTCGAGGCGATGGGCATCCCGATCCTGGCCGGGCGCTCGCTCGCGCCGCGCGAGTACCGCGATTACGTCGCGGTGATCTCCGAGCGCACCGCAATGCAGGTTTGGGGGGAGCCTCGGCCCCTCGGCCGGCGCTTTCACATGGGCGACCCGGATGAGCCGACGTACGAGGTCGTCGGCATCGTGCCGGACGTGCCGTCGGAGGATCTCGCCGTGGAGCCTGCGCCGATCGTGTACGCGCCGCTGGCCGCGACGCCCGGCATCGTCTTCCCGATCGCCTCGGTCTCCGTGCGCACCGCGGGCGACCCTGCCGCGGCCGCGGGTCTCCTTCGCGAAGCGGTCCGCTCACTCGACCCGGGCCTCGCGATCGGACAGCTGCGGACGATGTCCGAGATCGAAGCGTCCACGCTCGCCGAGCGGCGCTTCCAGCTCGTGCTCGTCGTCGCGTTCGGCGCCGCGTCGCTGCTGATCGCGGCGCTCGGCACGTATGCCGTCTTGTCGTACGGCGTCGCGAGCCGCGAGCAGGAGCTGGCCGTCCGCCTCGCGCTCGGTGCGCCGGCGAACGCGGTCCGTTCGCTCGTGCTGCGGCAGGGCCTGCGCCCCGTGCTCGTCGGCCTCGCCGCCGGCATCGCCGTGGCGTGGCTGTCGGGCGGCCTGCTGTCGAGCCTGCTCTACGCGGTCGCGCCCGGCGACCCCGCGATCCTCGCGACCGTCGCCGCGGTCACGCTGATCGCCGCGCTGCTCGCGTGCTGGCTGCCGGCGCACAAGGCCGGGCGAATGCCCTTGCTCGACTCGCTGCGCTACGAGTGACGAGCGCGTCGCGGACGAAAGACGACGGGCGCACGGCGAGGTCGTCGAGCGGTGACGGGCGAGCGGCACGAGTCGGGCCGGGAGCGCTTAGCGCAATGACGAGATCCGTTCGATCGCCCGCGGTCTCTCCGCCTCGAGCTCCCTGATTCTCACTTCGATCGGCGGCACCTCGGCCACGCCCACCGGCTGCCCCCTCGGCACGTAGACCTGCATAAGCTGGCCGTTGCGAGTGATCTCGACGAGTGCGTTCGTT
>DASVCR010000095.1:0-51925 GCA_036381515.1 Gammaproteobacteria bacterium
GCTCGTGAAGCCGTCCTGCATGCCGTCGTGCCCGACGGCCAACGCTCCGGCATGCCGCTTCTGATAGACGATGAACCCCATTCCGGTTGCAAGCGGATGGAGGCGATTCGTGTCGAGGGCCCCAGGTATGACAAGCGGCGAGACGTTCGAGTTGCCGATCCGGGATGCCCACCGTCGTGTCGTCCAGGCCGAGCGGCGCCGCGACCGTCTTCTCGAGCACGCGAGCGAATGACGATCCGTCGACCTCCCCGAGGAGATAGCCGAGAAGGCCGAGCCCCATGTTGTCGTAGCCGTACTGCGTATCCAGCGGCCGAACGCGAATCAGGTGGCGCTCCAGGGTTCGTGGGTCTACGCGCACCGCGCCGGGATCGTGCGTCATGTAACCGGAAACGCCTGCCTCGAGCCCGCGCGGTGCGACAGCAGGGCACGCACGGTGACCGGACGCTCGTACTTCTCGGGCACCCGAATCGTCTCGAGGTACTCGTTGACGTCGCGATCGAGCTCGAGCTTGCCCGCATCGACGAGCGCGAGCGCGGCGAGCGCCGTGAACAGCTTCGAGACCGACCCGATTCGGAACCGCGTTTCTTCAGGATCGACGGGCTCACCGGTTTCGATGTCCGCAACACCGTAACCCTTGTTGAGCAGCGTTTCCCCGTCGTGAACGACGACGACGACGGCGCCTGGGACGACGCCGCCGGCCTGGAGGGTGTCGTTCCATGCTTCGTCGAAGAACGCTTCGACCGCTGCCTGGCTCAGTTCCTCGGTCGATGCGTCGAGCCCGAAGAACGACAGATGTAATGCGGAGCCGAGTAACGCACACATGCCCCATCTCGAGGCTCCCCGTCGTGCCCGGAGGAACACGACCAGGGAAAAGGCTGCACTTCCGATAGCGTGGAGCACGTCCCGTGCCTCATTTCATAATGGGACGAAGGACGGACGTTGCATTCGATGTCCCCCGTAAATGCGGCGATCCGGCGAAGTAAACAGTTCCTCTCGCCGGACCTGCGTTCGGGTTTCCGGCGCGTCCTTGCCGGTAGGAGAGGATCGTTGCCCGCCTCAGCCGTTCGAGTTCGAATCTCGCTTCGGGCACCACCCTGCCAGTCGTTAGACGCTTAGCCCCGGTTCGCTGGACGTCGAAGCCCGACCGAAGAAAGCGGTCTCGAGCGTACCCCGCACCCAGCCCGTTTCGCATCGGCGGTCGGGAGGCCGGTAGGAGCAATCGACGGCCTCGCCCTCGGCAGGGTAGATGATCCGCGTCCACGCATCCGTGCGCTCACAGCGGTAAACGAACCGGCCGGCGGCGAGCTCGGTCACCGGCCGGGCGTCCTCTGCCGGCGCGTCGAACACCATGACGGGTTCGAGAAGCTGCTCGGCCTCGGCCGAGCACGCGCTGTCCGACCGCTCCGTTTCCTGCCCCAGAGAAGTCGACGTTTCCGACGTGCAGCCGACCGCGAGGCACGTCGTAACGATTGCAACGCGCCGCAGTGGAACGTAGTGGAAACGGGAGCGCGTCATTCCACGTTGTTCACCAGGTGCACGAACACGTTCTGCGTATCGGCGAGAAAGCCCGACGGTGTCTTGTCGTACCGCGTGATGCTCACCGAATGGCGAACGTTTCCGCCGATGGCGAGCACTTTGTCCGGAGTTATGGATACGATGATGTCGGCATGACTCTTGAAATTGCCGCTGGCGGCGGCATCGTCGAAATCCCGCTCTGTTTCGCGCCATTTGCAGACGATGTCACCGAGCTCCGGTCGACGTTCGTGCAGGCGAAAACCCCAGAAGGGAGAGCTGGTATCGTTCCTCTGCCGCTTGATGATCGAGTCATGGATATAGCGGGAATGCGACGCCGAGAATCTGAAGTTGCCGTACTGCGGGAACTCCTCGGCCGCGCGCCGGACCATGAACGAGATTGCAGCTGCGGACCATGGAACGTCACGATCGTGCCCATCGAGGTCCAGCCCGATGGCCCGCCACATTTCCCCGACGTATCCGGCGAAGGGCTCATCGAACTCCCGGCCCAGACCTTTCTCGAAACGAAGCCACTGCTGAATCGCCTCCGATACGAGCGCTTCTCGGGCGGGCGAGACCGGCTCTCTCAGGTACTTTTCGCTCACGAATCCCTCTAGCCGACCGCTCTCGGTTTCCACCGAGACGCGCACCCAGCCGGCTACGTCCGCCTGACCCAGGACCTCGACCCTTTGGCACAGGTAAAGGATAGCCAGGCGAGTATTGGGCGCGACCTCAGGCCGAGATCGCAAGTTCAACGCCTCGACGTCGACATATCGGATCATTGGCGCATGCCCTCACATTCGATGGACAGCACTTGCCCCCCTCGCGGCCGCGAGCTGCACCGTCGACTGGCGGATCCACAACGGCCAACCGACGAGCCCTTCACGAGCCCCGTTCTCGCTCGAGATGTTGCTCTGAACCAACAAGTTATAGAGGCGGCGGGGAGAGCCGCTTCTGCTGAACGGAGGCTACATGCGCCGTCGCGACGCGTAGCTTCCGCTGTTTCAGGTATCTCCGCCTAGGCGTATCCCGGCTGGGTACAGGCCGTGCGAGGGTCGGCCTTCGAGCCGGCGCAGGCACGGCCGACCGACCCGGCCGCGTCAATCCGCCTTCAGACGTCGGAGCCTGTCGAAGATCGACCGTTTGCCCGGTCGCCCGTTCGGCGCATCGTCGCTGCGCGGCTCGTCGAGACGCGGCAGCAGCACGCGCGTGCGCCAGACTTCGTAGGGATCCCAGCCGGCGGCCGTCTTGTCCGCTTTTGCAGGCTCAGCGGACGGGTCGGCCTCGCGTTCGCGAAACTCGGGAATGCGTATGACTTTCGCCGTCATGGTTCTCATCTCGACCCGCGACCGAGTGGTCGCGGTGAGTGGTTATTGATGATTCTTGTTGAGATCCGCCGGCGGATTATCGGGTGGTTCTTCATCCGCCAATGTGAAGCTTATCACATTTCGTCTTGTCGAGCGCACGTGATCGTCACCGGTCCGGCAGGGCGCGGCTACCCATGCGACTCGCTCGAGCATTGTTGCGGCCGCCCGTCATGAAGCCGTAACCGCGGCGTCAAATTGCCTCAATCTTCCGCGCCTATCGTGCTCCCCGTCGCCGCTTGCCCCCGGGTAGATCGGCGAGACGCCTGCCGGGCGTCGGATTCCTCCCTGGTCACATGGAGAAGCGTGAATGGTGAGCATGAGGCAGTTGGCGGCCCTCGGCGGCGCCGCGGTGCTGGCCGTCGGTTGCGAGAGCGGAGACATCAACCTGCAGCCGACGACGATCGATCACTCGACGGGCGGCGGGGGCAGCGCCGCCCCGGAGAACCCTTGCGCGCATTACGAAGAGGCCGGCCAAACGTTCCAGGGTGAGCTCGACGCCGACGGCAATTGCTACTACGACTCGACGTTCGTCAGCGCGACGCGTCCGATCCGCGTGAGCGCGATCACGTTCCAGAGCTTCGGCGGGTTCCACGTCTTCGAGGGCAGCCTCTACGTCGGCGAGGACGTGAACGCGATCGACGCCGCCGCCGGTCGACGCATTCCCCAGGAGGGCGAGGGCACGCGGCTCATGATCGAGGCCGGCAACACGCTCGTGTTCTCCGCCCCCGACTCGTACGTGCGCATCGCACGCGGCTCGCAGATCTTCGCGGAAGGGACGGCGGACGCGCCGATCACGTTCACCGCGGACGAGGACGCGCTGCTCGGCCTTGCGACGGAGAACGACCGAGGCCTCTGGGGCGGCATCCAGATCAACGGCAACGGACTGACGAACAAGTGCGACGACGGCAGCCCGACCGGGGCCCGCGGCGGCGTCGCCCCTCAGGTGACGGGGCCGGCGGACCCGAATTACCCGGGAGGAGACTTCGCGCCGACCGCCAACAACGTGCACAACTGTCACGTCACGGCCGAAGGCCGGCCGGCGACGTACGGCGGCAACAACAACGCCGAAAGCTCCGGCGTCCTGAGATACGTCGTGATCAAGCACGCGGGCTACGAGGTCGTCGACGGCGACGAGCTGAACGCGCTCACGCTGAACGCGGTCGGCAGCGGCACGACGATCAGTCACGTTCAGGTCTACACGACGCAGGACGACGGCTTCGAGATGTTCGGCGGGGCCGTCAACCTCGATCACATCGTCGCCGTCAACGTCGGCGACGACTCGATCGACTACTCCGAAGGCTACAGCGGCGACATCCAGTACGCGGTGGTCGTCCAGACGTCCGGCAGCAACCGCTGCATCGAGGGAGACAACACCGGCACCGGCCGCGCGGACGGCGGCACGCCGCCGACGCTGCTGCGGATCTCGAACCTCACGTGCGTGACGTCGAACGTCGCGATGAACGCCGGGACGAACCCGAGCTCGAAAGGCGACGCGGAGGGGCTCCTGTTCCGCGAGGGCGCGCGTTTCGAGCTCTACAACTCGATCGTCACGTCGAACGACCTCGCGATGGCGAGCCACGAATGCTTCGAGCTCGAGGACACCGAGGGCCCCGAGACCGTCGACTCGGCGGAGGCGGGTCTCAGCATCGCGAAGAGCAACGTCATCGCGTGCTCGGAGCCGCTGAAGCTCGCTGCCGACGCGGCCAATCCGGGCTTCGATCTCGCGGCCTGGCTTGCCGGCGGCGGCTCGGCCGGCGTGCCGGCGAACGACAACTCGAACAACGTCGTCGTCGCCGCAAACCTTCCCGCGATGCTGCTCGACGGCGGCGTCGGCACGCGCGCCTACCGGACGCTCGACCTGCTGACCGACTCGACGGGCGCGCAGATCTTCGATCAGAGCGGCACGGCGTCGCCGGGAGGCACGGGTCAGCTCTTCGACGCCTCGACCGTGTCGGCGTTCTTCGAGACGCCTGCGTTCCTCGGCGGAGCCTCCGTCACCGACGACTGGCTCGAAGGCTGGACTGTCGGGCTGACCGAGCCGCTCGTGCCCTGAGCCGCCCTCGTGCGTTCGTCGTCTCCATCGAGCGGGTCGAGCGCTGTCGGCCCGGCCCGCGCCTCAGCAAACACCCCCGCAGAGCCCCGAGCCATGAGAACCACCCAAAGCATGTCGCAACGCCTTCGTGCGCTACCGTATTCCGTCGCGGCCGTCCTCGCCGGCGCGTCCGCCTACGGCCAGGACGACGTCGGCCGCTTGCCTGGGCCGCAACTGCCGCCGCCGATGGAGGAGGTGTTTGCGGTCGGCCGCCTGCAGAGCGCGGCGGAATCGCTGACCGAGGAGAGGCTGCGCCTGCCGGTCTCGGCGGACTTTCTCGGCGCCGACGTGATCGCGCGGGCCGGCGATCCCGACATCGGTACGGCGCTCCGCCGCCTGCCGGGCCTCACGCTGATCGACGGCAAGTTCGTCTACGTCAGGGGGCTCGGCGAGCGTTATTCGACGGTGCTCGTCAACGGCGCCGCGGTCCCGTCGCCGGAGCTCACGAGGAGCGTGATCCCGCTCGACCTCTTTCCGACGTCGATCGTCGAATCCGTGAAGATCCAGAAATCGCCGTCCCCTGACGTGCCCGCCGCGTTTGGCGGCGGGATGATCGATATCCGCACGACGAGCATCCCGAACGACGTCGTCGCAACGTTCGAGATCGGCATGGGCTTCAACGAAATCAGCGACGGAGAAGGGCTCGTGTTCGATGCGACGGGTTCGGAGCTGCCTCGGCCGATTGCGGATGCGATCGACGCGTACGAGGGCGACGTCAGCATCGCGAACATCTTCCGCACGCTGCGCATCGCCTCGCCTTCTACGGCCACGATCGGCGACGCGCGGGCGATCCATCAGGGCCTCCTCGACAGCCTCGACACGCGCGCGACCCCGCACCGGCAGTCCCTCGACCCGGACATCGACGCGAAGCTCGCCCTCGGCAACACATGGGACCTCGGCGAGACTTGGCGCTTCGGCGTGCTGCTCAACGCGAGCTACGGCGACAAGTATCGCAACCAGGACCAATACCGCGAGGGCATCGGCAACCCCGCCGTCGACTTCGTCGACACCGAGCGGACGAGCTACGAGGAGCGCACCGCCGGATCGATCAACCTCGGCCTCGATTACGCGCTCGACCACTCGCTGCGGCTCGATCACTACGTCCTCCGAACGGACGAGGAAATCGCATCGATCAGCCGCGGCTTCGACGCCAACATTCGGTTCCCGGATCAGCGCGTCCAATACTCGACCCGCCTCGAGGAGCGCGAGCTCGTGCTGACGCAGCTCTCGGGCGAGCACACGTTCCTCGACACGCCGCTCGTCTCGAACGTCCTCTCGGGCACACTGCTCGAAGATCTCTCGTTCGACTGGCTCTATTCCGAGAGCGAGGCGACGACGGACATCCCGAATCAGGCGCGCTTCCAGGCGACGGCGCTTCTCGACGCCTCGGGTGTGCCTGCTTCGACGCAGCTCTTCGCATCGACCTCGGCCGGCCAGTTCTCGTTTCTCGAGCTCGACGACGAGCAGACGAGCTGGGGCGGCAACGTGCGGCTGCCGATCTCGCTGCCGCGGATGGAGCTCACGGCGTCGGCGGGCTGGTGGGGCAGCGAGAAGGCGAGGGATTACCGGCAGTACTACGTGAACCTGAACTCGGTCGGCGTGAGCGCCGAGCACCTCCAGGGCACGCCGGCCGACGTCTTGGATCCCGAGAACCTTCGCGTCGAGCACGGGTTCAACCTGTCGCTCGGCTCGCAGTTCGGCACCGAGAGCTACATCGCGGCACAAACGATCGATGCCGCGTACGGCGTGGTCGACATGGAATTCGATCGCTGGCGGCTGATGGTTGGCGCTCGCGCGGAACGCTACAGGCAGGCGGTCCTGCCGGTCGATCTGCTCGACTACGGCGGCACGTGGGTCCGGAATCTGCAGAACGACGCCGGCAATCCCGAGCGGCGTCTCGCGATCGACGAGGACGATGTGTTCTCGTCGCTCGCGCTGACGTTCGACGGCAACGGCCTGCTCGGCTCGGTCGAGCATCGGATTCGGATCAGCTACGGCGAGACAGTCGTGCGGCCCGACCTGCGCGAGGTCGCGGGCGTCGTCTACATCGACCCGGAGCTCGAGATGCGCGTGCAGGGCAATCCGCTGCTCGAGTCCTCCCCGATCGCGAACTTCGAGATCCGCTCGGAGCTCTACTACGAGCGCGGCGACGACTTCACGATCTCGCTCTTCTACAAGGACATCGACTCGCCGATCGAGCAGATCCGCTCCGCCGGGACGGACGACGACGTCGTGCTCGGCTTCGCGAACGCCGAATCGGGCGAGGTCTACGGCGTCGAGCTCGAGGGCCTGAAGCGGCTGCCCCACGGCATGTTCTTCGCGGGCAACCTCACGCTCAGCGATTCCGAGCTCACGTTCGGCTCGAGCCTCGCGACCGACCTCACCAACCGGACCCGCCGGCTCACCGGGCATTCGCAGTGGATCGCGAACGCGACGCTCGGCTATGACTCGGCGAACGGGCGGCACAGCGCGTACCTGAACTACAACGCGTTCGGCGAGCGCATCTTCTACGCGGGCACCGGCGGTAATCAAGACGCGTTCGAGCAGCCGTTCGATTCGCTCGGCATCGTCTACAAGTACTTCCCGCGCGACAGGCTCGAGCTCGAGGTCGAGCTCGACAACCTCCTCGACGAGGAGCGGGTCTTCGAGCAGGTCGGCAGCGGCGGGCACACCGCGACGGTGCTGCGGCAGGCCGTCGGCCGGAGCTACGGCGTCGGCGTTCAGTGGAGCTTCTGAGCCCGGCGCTGCCGCTGTGACGAGGCGACGGTTCGCCGCCTCGTTTCGAGATCTCCGAATCCCGTATCATTCGCCCGCGCGCCCCGGACGGCGCACCGGGTTTCCGTTTCGCTGCGCTCGTCGGACTTGCTTCGAGTCCGTTCCGCTCGAAGCCGTGCCGTTCGAGCGTATTCTCGAAATAACATATGACATTAACTTCGTCTTTTAAGACTCTGTCTCATAAGGACATCGAGTGGTCCCAGGCGGCACACTGATGACGGCCGAGCCGCGCGGCAGCGCCGCCGACGCGGGGCTCGACGCGCACGGCCTCGCGATCTGGCGCGGTGAGCACTGCCTGTTCGAGGGTCTCGACTTCACGGTTCGGCAAGGCCAGATCGCGCTCGTCGTCGGCCCGAACGGCGCCGGCAAGACGACGCTGCTGCGCATCCTCGCCGGCCTTGCGCTGCCGACGGCCGGCACGGTGCGGTGGCGAGGCGAGGAGGTCCGGGCGCTTCCGGCCGAGCGGCGCGGCGAGATCGCTTACCGGGGCCACGCGGACGGCCTGAAGCGCGAGCTCACGGTCCGCGAGAACCTCGAGTTCTGTCGCCGAGTATGGAACGCGGCCGCGCGCACGGACGACGTCGCGACCGAGCTCCGCCTCGATGCGCGGCTCGACGTGCACGGCCGGCATCTCTCGGCCGGACAGCGGCGCCGGCTCGGACTCGGATGCCTCAAGCTCGTCGGCGCACGTCTCTGGATCCTCGACGAGCCGACGACGCACCTCGATGCGGCCGGCCGCGATCTCGTGCTCGACTGGATCCGCCGCCACGCCGACGACGGCGGATGCGCCGTCGTCGCGACGCACCAGCCGGACGAGCTGACCCGCCCGGGCACGCTCGTGATCGAGCTCTGACGGCGGCGGCAGGCGGCAGGCATGAGCGCATTCGCCGCGATCGTCGTCCGCGACCTGAAGCTCGCTTTCCGAAGGCCGAGCGAGGTGCTGAATCCGCTCTTCTTCTTCGTGATCGTTGCGTCGCTGTTCCCGCTCGCGCTCGAGCCCGACGAAGCGTCGCTGCGGACGATCGGCATCGGCGTGCTGTGGGTGTCGGCGCTCCTCGCGCAGCTCCTCGGCCTCGACGGGCTGTTCCGCCACGATGCGGACGACGGCAGCCTCGAGCAGCTGATGCTGTCGCCGGTGCCGCACGGGGTCCTCGTGCTCGCGAAAATCGCCGCGCACTGGATCGTCAGCAGCCTGCCGCTGATCGCGCTCGCGCCGCTCGTCGCGGTCGCGTTCCGGCTGCCGGACGGCGCGCTGCCGACGCTCGTCGCGGCGCTGCTGCTCGCGACGCCCGCATTGAGCGTGCTGTCCGCGGTTGGCGCCGCGTTGACGCTCGGCATCAGGCACGGCGGCCCGATCATCGGTCTCCTGGTCCTGCCGCTCGCGAGTCCGCTCCTGATCTTCGGCGCGCGCGCGACGGATCTTGCGGCGTACGGCGAGCCGACCGCGGGTCCGCTCTACCTGCTCGCCGCGCTCGCCGTGTTCGCGATCTCGGTCGGGCCGATCGCGGTTGCCGCGGCGCTGCGCGTCGGCGTCGAGTAGCGCGGCTTGTCGCCGAAGCAGCGTTTCGCCTACAATGTAGGCCATATGAGCCGCACCGCGAACCTCGGCGAGTTCGAGCAGATCGTTCTGCTCGCGATCATGCGCCTCGGCGACGACGCTTACGGCGTGACGATTCGCGAAGAGATCCAGAAGCGGACCGGACGCAGCACGGCGCCCGGCGCGCTCTACACGACGCTCGACCGGCTGGAACAGAAGGGTTTCGTCGTATCGCGGCTCGGCGAGCCGACGCCCGAGCGAGGCGGGCGCGCGAAGCGCTATTACTCGGTCAGCGCCCAGGGCGTCGACGCGGTGGAACGTGCGCAGCGGAGCTTCCAGAGCCTGCTCGAGGGTCTTCACATCCTGCGGAAAAAGCATGCATAAGGCCCTGATCGCTCAAGGGATCTTATCGCTATCGTCGCCGCCCGACCGCGCGGAGACGATGGCCGGCGATCTCGTCGAGGAGGCCCGCACGCGCGGCGGCCTGTGGCTCGCGGGCGCGCTCGTCGGCGTCAGCGCCGCGATGTTCTTCCACGCGTTCGGCGCGGCCCGCGCGCGCACGCTCGCGCGGCTCGGGCTCGGCCTCGCGGTCTGGTTCGCGGTCTACGTCGCGACCCGCGTCGTCGGCGCGCTGCTCGGGCTTCAGCCGCTCGTCATCGACGCACGAAGCGTCGCCGAGCTGCCGCTCGGCACGCTGCTCTATCTCGGCGGCCTGCTGATGCTGTCGAATTTCGTGACCGGCCTCGTGCTCGGCCGCGGCTCCGCGGTCGGCGGCATGAATCCCGTGATGCCGCTCGCGATGTTCTGGGCGTCGACGGCCGTGATCGCCCTGTGCGCCGACGTTTCGTCGGGGACGTCGACCTGGTTCTGCACGCTGCTCTACGTCGGCGGCCTCCCGACGCTCTATATCGCACCGCTTCTGCTCGGCGGCATGCTCGCGGCCCGGACGACGCCGTCGTTCGGTCTCGGAGCGTCGCGATGACGTTGCGGTTAGCCGCAACGCTTCGTACGGAACTCGCGCGCGTCGACGGCGTCTCGGATTGACCATGGCTCTATTACCCGTCTGGTTCCACCGCCTCGGCTCGCCGCCGCACGTGTACCGCCTCGCAGAGCGCCTCCGGCCGTGGCTCGGCTGGGGCGCGATCGTCACGATCGCCGTCGGCGCGTTCTGGGGGCTCGCGCTCGCGCCGCCCGACTATCTGCAGGGCGAGGTCGTCCGGATCATCTACATCCACGTGCCGAGCGCGTATCTCAGCATGCTCGGCTACACGCTGATGGCGGTGGCGGCCGCGATCGGCTTCGTTTGGCGGATCAAGCTCGCCCACGCGGCCGCGGTCAGCATCGCGCCGATCGGCGCGTCCTTCACGTTCCTCGCGCTCGTCACCGGCGGCATCTGGGGCCGCCCGACGTGGGGCACGTACTGGGAGTGGGGCGACGCGCGGCTGATGTTCGAGCTGCTCTTGCTCTTTCTCTATCTCGGCTACCTCGCGCTGCGCGCGTCGTTCGAGGACCGGGACAAAGCGGACCGCGTCAGCGCGATCCTCGCGGTCGTCGGCGTCGTGAACGTGCCGATCATTCATTACTCGGTCGAGTGGTGGAGCACGCTGCACCAGGGCCCGACCCTGACGAAGCTCGACGATCCGTCGATCACGCTCGACATGCTGCTGCCGCTGCTCGTGATGATCTTCGGTTTCACGCTGTGCTTCGGCTGGCTCGTGTTGAACCGTCTACAAGGCCAGATTGTCGAACGGGAACACGACGCGCGCTGGCTCCGGCAATTCGCGGCGGGGGCGGCGAGATGAGCGAATTCCTCGCGATGGGCGGGCACGCGCCCTATGTGTGGTCCGCCTACGGCATTACACTCGTCGTGATTCTGCTGAACATCTGGGCGGCCCGCCGCGCGCGGGTCCGCGCCCTCGAGCGCATCGCGAGGACCGCAGACGAGCCGCGGGCGCGGCGGCAACCGACCGTGAGGCAGGTGTAATGACGGCGAGACAGAGGCGAATGGTGCTGATCGCGGCCGTGCTCGGAGGCGTCGTCGTCTCCGCGGCGCTCGCGCTCCGCGCGTTCGAGCAGAACCTGCTCTATTTCTTCAGCCCGACCGAGGTCGTGACCGGCGAGGTGCCGACCGACCGGACGTTCCGGCTCGGCGGCATGGTGCAGGAGGGCAGCGTCCAGCGCGAGCCCGGGAGCCTCACGGTCCGCTTCGTCGTCACGGACTACGCGAACTCGATTCCGGTGAGCTACACGGGCGTCCTGCCCGATCTGTTCAAGGAAGGCCAGGGCGTCGTCGCGCGCGGGCGTCTCGACCCCAACGGGCATTTCGCGGCCGAGGAGGTCCTCGCGAAGCACGACGAGAACTACATGCCGCCGGAGGTTGCCGAGGCGCTCGAGAAGGGGCGCACGGCTAGCGGCCGATGATTCCGGAGCTCGGTCACTTCTCGCTGATCCTCGCGTGCTGTCTCGCGCTCGCGCAGGCCGCGCTGCCCCTCGCGGGCGCGAGGGTCGGCAACCGTCACTGGATGGCGCTCGCGCGCTCGGCGGCCGCCGGGCAGTTCGTGTTCTGCGCGATCGCGTTCAGCGCGCTCGCGTACGCGTTCCTCACGAACGATTTCAGCGTCCGCTTCGTCGCGCTGCACTCGAACACGGCGCTGCCGACCTTCTACAAGTTCGCGGCGGTGTGGGGCGGCCACGAGGGATCGCTGCTGTTCTGGACGACGGTGCTCGCCGCGTGGACGCTCGGCGTCTCCGTCGCGGGGCGCGATCAGCCGCTCGAGTTCTCGAGCCGCGTGATCGGCGTGCTCGGCCTGGTCAGCGCCGGCGTGCTGCTCTTCACGCTGCTGACGTCGAATCCGTTCGACCGGCTCCCATCCGTGCCGCTCGACGGCAACGACCTGAACCCGCTGCTGCAGGACCCGGCGATGGTGCTGCATCCGCCGATGCTCTACATCGGCTACGTCGGCATGGCGGTGCCGTTCGCGTTCGCGGTGACGGCGCTCCTGACCGGCCGGCTCGATCGGGACTGGGCGCGCTGGAGCCGGCCGTGGGTGTCCGGTCCGTGGATCTTCCTGACGCTCGGCATCGCGCTCGGCAGCTGGTGGGCGTACTACGAGCTCGGCTGGGGCGGCTGGTGGTTCTGGGATCCGGTCGAGAACTCGTCGTTCATGCCGTGGCTCACGGCGACCGCGCTGATGCACTCGCTCGCCGTGACGGAGAAGCGCGGGCTCTTCAAGAGCTGGACGATCCTGCTCGCGATCATCGCGTTCTCGCTGAGCTTCCTCGGCACGTTCCTGACGCGATCCGGGATCCTGATTTCGGTGCACGCGTTCGCGTCGGATCCGGCGCGCGGGCTCTTCATTCTCGGCTTGCTGCTCCTGATCAGCGGCGGGGCGCTCGTGCTTTATGCGATGCGCGCGAAGGATCTGACCGCGGACGGCGGCTTCACGCTGCTGTCGCGCGATGCGCTGCTCCTCGCGAACAACATCCTGCTGTCGGCCGCTGCGGGCGCGATCCTGCTCGGCACGCTGTATCCGCTGTTCGCCGATGCCCTCGGCTTCGGTCAGATCTCCGTCGGGCCGCCGTGGTTCAACATCGCCTTCCTGCTGACGATGCTGCCGCTCTCCGCGCTCCTCGGCGTCGGCATGCACGCGGCGTGGCGCAAGACGCCGCCGACGCTGCTGCGGAACAAGCTCAAGTGGCCGGCGGTGTTCGCGGTCGTCGTCGGCCTCGTCGCGCCGTGGATCTTCTTCGGCACCGCGACCGTGCTGTCGACGATCGGCATCGTCGTCGGGCTCTGGGTCGTCGCGACGTCGCTCGTCGATCCGGTCACGCGGGCGTTCCGGCGCGGCGGGACGAGCGCGCCGCTGACGCGTGCGACGTGGGGCATGTGCATGGCGCATCTCGGCGTCGGGCTCTTCATTCTCGGCGCGACCGTGACGTCGGCGTTCGACGTCGAGCTCGATCGCGGCGTGCGTCCCGGCGACGTGTGGGAGGCGGGGGGCTACGAGTTCACGTTCCGCGGCGTCCGCCGCGTCGAGGGTCCTAACTTCGACGCCGACGAAGGGGAATTCGAGGTGCGGCGCAACGGCGAGCTCGTGACCGTGTTGAGACCGCAGCAGCGCGTCTATCGTGTGCAGCAGAACCCGATGACGGAGGCGGCGATCGATTCGGCGCTGCATCGCGACGTGTTCATTGCGCTCGGCCAATCGCTCGGCGACGGCGCGTGGAGCGTGCGCGTCCGCGTGAAGCCGCTGATCAGCTTCCTGTGGCTCGGCGCGCTCGTGATGGCGATCGGCGGCCTCGTCGCCGTCACCGACAAACGGTATCGGCTGCAACCGGCTGAGCGCGTCGAGCGTGTGCCGGATCTCGCTCCGGGCGCGGTCCGCGCACAGCCGGCGGAGGGGCGCTGAAGATGTGGCGCTACGTGATTCCGGTGATCGTCGTCGCGGTCCTCGGTGTCTTCCTGTATCGAGGCCTTTATCTCAATCCGGGATACATCCCGTCGCCGCTCGTCGGAAAGCCGGCGCCCGAGTTCAGCCTGCCCGATCTCGAGGACCCGAGCCGGCAGGTCGGCAGCAAGGATTACGAGGGCCAGGTGGCGCTGCTGAACGTGTGGGCGACCTGGTGCCCGCCGTGCCGTCAGGAGCATCCGTTTCTCGTGCAGCTCGCGAAAAGCGGCGTCGTGCCGATTTACGGGCTGAACTGGAACGACGACCGAGCGGCGGCGCTCGAGTGGCTCGAAACGCTCGGCGATCCGTACGTCGCGACGGCCTACGATCCGCAAGGGGACGTGGCCGTCGACTGGGGCGTCTACGGCGCACCGGAGACCTTTCTGATCGGGCGTGACGGCAGGGTGCTCCACAAGCATACTTCGGCATTGACGCCCGAGATCTGGCAGCGGGATTTCCTGCCGAAGATCGCCGAGGAGTGCGGCAGCCTGCCGTGCCCGCTCGTCGAAGGAGAGTGAGCGATGATGAAGCTGATCGCGGCATGGCTCATGCTCTTGCTCGCGGCGCCGGCCGCGCTCGCGATCGAGGCCGAGTACGGCTTCGACGATCCGGCGATGAACGAGCGTTACCGGACGCTGCTCCGCGAGATCCGCTGTCCGAAGTGCCTGAACACGAGCATCGCGGACTCCGATGCGCCGATCGCGGCGGACCTGCGCCGCGAGGTGTATCAGAAGATGGCGGAAGGGTACAGCGACGACGAGATCATCGACTTCCTCGTGTCGCGCTACGGAGAGTTCGTCGTCTACCGTCCGCCGCTCAAGCCGTCCACGTTCGTGCTGTGGGGCGGGCCGATCGCGCTGCTCGCGATCGGCGGGTTCGCATTCGTGCGGATATTGAGGGATAGGGCGCAGCGTCCGCTCGACGAGGATTCGATCACGTGACGAGCTTCTGGATCGGCGCGGCGGCGCTGACCGCTCTCGCGCTCGCATTCCTGCTCGTGCCGCTGTGGCGCGAGCGTCGCGCGACCGGCAGATGGTCGTTCACGGCGCTCGCCGCCGCGTTTCTCGTCGTGCCGCTCGCGTTCGGCCTGTATGCGGCCGTGCGCACGTGGCAACCAGAGCTTCTCGCGCGGCGGTCACAGGAAGCGGCGCTCGTCGCGCAGCTCGCCGAGCACATGGCCGAGAATCCCGACGACGTCGCGGGCTGGCGCCTCCTCGGCCGCAGCTATGTCTCGCTCGGCGACTACGCACGGGCCCGGCGCGCGTTCGAGGAGGCGTGGCGCCGCACGGACGAGCCCGACAACGAGCTCAAGCTGTCGCTCGCGGAAGCCTACGTGCTCGAGGATCAGACGACGCTCGCGGGTCCCGTCGGCGACCTGATCGAGGAGGTGCTCGCCGAAGAGCCGAGCAATCCGAAAGCGCTCTGGTATGGCGGACAGCGTGCGCTCGGCGTCGGCGACAACGCGGCAGCCCGCGAGCGGCTCACGCGGCTGCTCGGGCTCGGGATCGTGCCCGAGGACCTCGCGCAGATCATCCGCGCGCAGCTCGCGCAGCTTCCGGCGGGCGAGGGCGGCGACGGCTCGGGTGCCGCCGCAGCCGACGGCCCCGAGATCGAGGTGGCCGTTCGGCTCGGCGACAACATCTCGGCCGACGATCTCGGCGCCGATGCGGCGCTCTTCATCTTCGCGCGGGCGCCGGGCGGCGGGCCGCCGATCGCCGTCCTGCGCGCCCCGGCGTCGGCCGTGCCGGGCGAGTTCGTGCTGAGCGATCGCAACGCGATGCTGCCCGGCCGGTCGCTCGCCGATTTCCCGGAGCTCAACCTCGTCGCGCGGCTGTCGGCGAGCGGCCAGCCGCTCGAGACGGCCGGCGACCTCTACGGCGAGAGGATGTACCGGCCGAGCGACGGCACGAGCGTCGAGCTCGTGATCGACAAGGTCGTGCAATGAGCGGATGCCGGAGCTGCCGGACATCACGGTCTACGTCGACGCGCTTCGCGAGCGCATCGTCGGCCGCCGCATCACCGACGTCAGGCTGACGAGCCCGTTCCTGCTGCGCACGGCCGAGCCGCCGATCGACGCGGTCGTCGGGCTGCGCGTCGACGGCGTCTCGCGTCTCGGCAAGCGGATCGTGATCGAGCTCGAGCAGGAGCTCAGGCTCGTCCTGCACCTGATGATCGCGGGCCGTCTGCAGTGGCGCGACGCGCCGACGGCGTCGAGCTCGCGGCAGACGGCCGCACGCATCCGCTTCGAGTCGGGCGAGCTCTCGGTGACCGAGGCCGGCACGAAGAAGCGCGCATCCCTCCACGTCGTGCGCGGCGCCGACGAACTCGCCGCGTTCGACCGCGGCGGACTCGAGCTCGACGCCGCCGATCTCGACACGTTCAAGCGCGCGCTGACGCGCGAGAATCACACGCTGAAGCGCGCGCTGACCGACCCGCGGATCCTGAGCGGCATCGGCAACGCGTACTCGGACGAGATCCTGCACCGCGCACGGCTCTCGCCCGTGAAGCTCACGACGCGGCTCTCGGACGACGAGATCGCGCGCCTGCTCGTCGCTGCGCGCGAGACGCTCGCGGAGTGGACGGAGCGGCTGCGTCGGCAGTACGCCGGCACGTTCCCGACGAAGGTGACCGCGTTTCGCCCCGAGATGAGCGTGCACGGCCGCTACGGCCGGCCGTGTCCGGTCTGCGGCACGGCTGTGCAGCGGATCCGCTACGCGGCGAACGAGACGAACTACTGCCCGCGCTGCCAGACGGAAGGCAGGCTGCTCGCCGATCGCGCGCTGTCGCGGCTCCTGAAGCAGGACTGGCCGCGCTCGATCGACGAGATCGACGACATGTTTCCGGCGGCGATACGGGGCGCGAGGACCGGCCGGCCCGGCCCGCGCCGGTCTCGCGCACGATGAGCACGCCCCCCGCGCGCTGCCCGCGCACGATCGTCCACGCGGACATGGACGCGTTCTACGCGGCCGTCGAGCAGCTCGACGACCCGTCGCTGCGCGGCAGGCCGATCCTCGTCGGACCGAGGAGCCCGCGCGGCGTCGTGCTGACCGCGAGCTACGAAGCGCGCCCGTACGGCGTCGGCAGCGCGATGCCGATGGTCGAGGCGCGGCGCCGCTGCCCGGTCGCCGTCGTCGTGCCGCCGCGCTTCGAGCGCTATCAGGCGATGTCGCGGATCGTGATGAACGTCTTCCGCGAGTTCTCGCCGGCCGTCGAGGCGTTGAGCCTCGACGAGGCGTTCCTCGACATGACCGGCAGCGAGCGGCTCCTCGGCACACCCGAGCGCTTCGGCCGCCGATTGAAGGACGCGGTGCGCGAGGCGACGTCGGGACTCACGGTGTCCGTCGGCATCTCGGGCACGAAGTTCGTCGCGAAGGTCGCGAGCGGCCACGCGAAGCCGGACGGGCTCACGATCGTGCCGCCGGGCGACGCGCGCGCGTGGCTCGCGCCGCAGCCGGTCTCGCGGCTGTGGGGCGCCGGCCCGAAGACCGCCGCGCGGCTCGAGGCGCTCGGCCTCGCGACGATCGGCGACGTCGCGGCGGCCGATCCGGACGTCCTCGTCGCGACATTCGGCACCCTCGGCCGGCGGCTGCACGCGCTCGCGCGCGCCGAGGATCCGCGCGACGTCACGCCGTCACGCGCCGCGAAGAGCATCGGCTCCGAGATCACGCTCGACGAGGACACGCGCTCGCGCGAGACGATCGCGTTTCATCTGCGGCGAGAGGCCGACAAGGTCGCGCGGCGGCTGCGGAAGGCCGGGCTCCGCGCGCAAGGCGTCCGCGTGAAGCTCAAGCGCCACGACTTCGCGCTGCTCACGAGGCAGCGCGCGCTCGGCGAGCCGACCGACGTGGCCGACGATCTCTACCGCGCCGCGCTCGCGCTGCTCGACGCGTTCGGACCGCTCGTGCCGGTCCGGCTCGTCGGGCTCGCGGCGTTCGACCTCGAGCCGGCCGAACCGGACGCCCAGCCCGATCTGCTCGTGCCCCGCAAACGGATGCGCGATCTCGAGATCACGCTCGACAGGCTCGCCGAGCGCTTCGGAGAGAACGTCGTGAAGCGGGCGTCCGCGCTGCGCGAGACGACACTTCCGGGCGGACCGAACCTCGACTTCCTGCGCGACGACGAGAAGGACTGACGACCCCGCAGCCGAGGAGGGCAGAGCAGGCAGTTCACGGCTCGCGCGCGCTCGCGAGGCGCTGCGCCTCCTGCTCGAGCTCGGCTCAGCGCTCGACGGCCGCGTCCAGCCGCGCCCGGACCTCGTCGAGCGCGCGAAGCCCCGCCTCGATCTCGTCGCGCGGCCTGCGGTAGAAGTCGGGCTCCGTCACGCGGCGCTCGAGCTCGGCCGCCTCGCGCTCGAGGCGCTCGATCTCGTCGGGCAGCGCGTCGAGCTCGCGCTGCAGCTTGTACGAGAGCTTCTGCGGCGGCGAGGCCTGCTTCTTCCGCTCGGCCTCCGCGGCCCGTGCCGAGCGCGCCGGCGCGGGCGCGTCGTTCTCGCCTGTCGCGAGGCCGCGCGCCTTTGCGGCCCAGTCGCTGTAGCCGCCGGCATGACGCCGCACGACGCCGTCCGCCTCGAAGACGAGCGTGCTCGTCACGACCGCGTCGAGAAAGTGCCGGTCGTGGCTCACGACGAGCAGCGTGCCTTCGTACGACGCAAGACGCTCCTCGAGCGCCTCGAGCGTCTCGACGTCGAGATCGTTCGTCGGCTCGTCGAGCACGAGCAGATTCGACGGGCGCGTGAAGAGCTTCGCGAGGATCACGCGATTGCGCTCGCCGCCCGACAGCGCGGCGACGCGCGTCATCGCCTGCTTCGGCGTGAACAGGAAATCCGTAAGATAGCCAACGACGTGCTTCTTCCGGCCGTCGATCGTGATGTAGTCGCGACCCTCGCCGATGATGTCCACGACGGTCTTCGTCTCGTCGATGTCGCGGCGCAGCTGGTCGAAGTACGCGATCTCGAGGTTCGTGCCGAGCTTCACGCTGCCTTCGTCGGGTAGAAGCTCGCCGATCAGGATCCGCAGCAGCGTCGTCTTGCCGACACCGTTGTTGCCGACGATGCCGATGCGATCGCCGCGCATCAC
Organism: Gammaproteobacteria bacterium; assembly: GCA_036381515.1. Classification (GTDB taxonomy): domain Bacteria; phylum Pseudomonadota; class Gammaproteobacteria; order Steroidobacterales; family Rariloculaceae; genus ZC4RG20. Next base: position 18,807 of record DASVCR010000095.1, read on the forward strand.
GCGGAGCGAGAAGTCGTCGAGCAGCTTCTTGCCGCGAAACGAGTGCGTGACGTGGCGCGCCTCGATGACCTTGCGTCCCGAGAGCTCGTCCGACTCGCTGATCAGGATGCGCGCGCGGCGCTCGCGCTTGATGCGCTTCGCGCGCTCCTCGCGCATCGCCTCAAGAGCCCGGACGCGCCCCTCGTTGCGATGCTCGCGCGCCTTGATCCCTTGCCGAATCCAGGCTTCCTCCTCGGCAAGCTTCTTGTCGAAGAGCGCATTCCGGCGATCCTCCTCGGCCTCGGCGCGCGCCTTCTGCTCGAGATAGTCCCGATAGCCGCCGGGCCAGCTGCGGAGCTTCCCGCGGTCGAGATCGACGATGCGAGTCGCGACGCGCTCGACGAAGGCCCGGTCGTGCGTGACGAACAGCACGGCTCCGGCGAAGCGTGTGATCTGCTCTTCGAGCCACTCGATCGTGCTGATGTCGAGGTGGTTCGTCGGCTCGTCGAGCAGCAGCAGGTCGGGCGCGGCGACGAGCGCCCGGGCGAGGGCCGCCCGGCGCCGCCAGCCGCCGGACAGCTCGTCGAGGCGCGCATCGGCCGGAAGCATGAGCTCCGTCAGCATCGCATCGACCCGCGCGTCGACCGACCACCCGCCGGACGCCACGATCTCGCGCTCGAGCGCTTCCATCTCGCGCAGCACTGCCGGCGTCTGCGCTTCGGCGCTCCGCCGCTCGTACGCCGCGATGCGCTCGATCTGCTCGGCCAGGCCTTCGCGCACGAAATCGCGCACCGTGCACGCGGACGCATCGGCGAGCTTCTGGCTGAGCGACGCGAGACGCAAATGCCCCGGCATCTCGATCTTTCCGTCGTCGGGCGAGAGCTCGCCGGCGATCAGCTTCAACGTCGTCGATTTACCGGCACCGTTGCGGCCGATCAGACAGACGCGTTCGCCTTCGTCCAGCGAAAAATCCGCATCGATCAGGATGCGGCGATCCGCGAACGCGAGAGACACGCGATCGAAGCGCAGAAGCGGGTTCATTTCCTCAGTTTATAAACGAGCGCGAGAAATTTCCGGACAGTGGTAGACATTCGATCTCAGCGCGTTAGTATCTAGGCACTCAACGCCCCGCGTGCCCTCTCGTGCGCGCAATCGTCTCATGGGCGATCATCCATTGCGTCAGTTAACAATAAGGGAGCCGATGAACGCAGCAAGAGCAGACGTACAAGGGTTTGGCAACGATCCGTTGAGCATCCGCGAATCCGACCATTACAGGGAGGAGTATGCGAAGTCATTCGTCGAGAAGTGGGACGAGCTGATCGACTGGGAGGCGAGGGCGCGGGCCGAAGGGGAGTTCTTCATCGAGCAGCTGCGCGCGCACGGCGCGAAGAAGGTGCTCGACGTCGCGACGGGCACCGGCTATCACTCCGTGCAGCTCCTCAAGGCCGGGTTCGAGGTCACGAGCGTCGACGGTAGCGCGACGATGCTCGCGAAGGCGTTCGAGAACGCGCATCGGCGCGGCTACATCCTGCGCACGATTCAAGCCGACTGGCGCTGGTTGAATCGAAACGTCCATGATCTCTACGACGCCGTGATCTGCCTCGGCAATTCCTTCACCCACCTGCACAACGAGAACGACCGCCGCAAAGCGCTCGCCGAGTACTACGCGACGTTGCGCCACGACGGCATTCTGATCCTCGACCAGCGCAACTACGACGCGATTCTCGACAAGCAGGTCGAGCCGTCGCACCGCTACTACTACTGCGGCGAGAACGTGTCGGCGACGCCCGAGCACGTCGACGAGACCCTCGCAAGGTTCCGCTACAGCTTCTCGGACGGCTCGGTATTCCACCTGAACATGTTCCCGCTGCGCAAGGCGTACGTGCAGCGGCTGATGAAGGAGGTGGGGTTCCAGAGGGTCACGACGTACGGCGATTTCCAGCAGACCTACCGTGACAAGGAGCCCGACTTCTTCATTCACGTCGCGGAGAAGAAGTACGTGAGCTCCGAGGAGGAGACGGCGTGACGGCCCGCTACTCGGCAACCGTGCAGACCGCCCGCGATTACTACAATAGCGACGACGCGGACAACTTCTACTTCCACGTCTGGGGCGGCGAGGACATCCATATCGGCCTCTACCGGACCGAGCACGAGCCGATCGCCGTGGCCTCCGAGCGCACCGTCGCGACGATGGCCGCGCGTCTCAGGGGCATCGCGCCGGAGAGCCGCGTGATCGACGCGGGCGCCGGGTACGGCGGCGCCGCGCGATGGCTCGCCCGGCACACCGGGGCGCGCGTCGCGTGCGTGAACCTGAGCGAGACGCAGAATGCGCGGAACCGCGAGCTGACCCACGCCGCCGGCCTCGACGGGCTCATCAGCGTCCATGACGCGAGCTTCGAGGAAATCCCGTTCGACGCGGGACAGTTCGACTATGCGTGGTCCCAGGACTCGCTGCTGCACTCCGGAGACCGCGCGCGCGTGCTCGCCGAGATCGACCGTGTGCTGAAGCCCGGCGGCGAGCTGATCTTCACGGACCCGATGCAGGCGGACGACTGCCCGCCGGGCGTCCTCGAGCCCGTGCTCGCGCGCATCCATCTCGATTCGCTCGGCTCGCCGGCGTTCTACCGCCGCGAGGCACGCCGGCTCGGCTGGCAGGAGATCGGCTTCGACGACCTGACGGACCACCTCGTGCGTCACTACGGCCGCGTTCGCGAGGAGCTCGAAGCGCGCCGCGGCGAGCTGCGCGCGATCGTCTCCGATCAATACATCGCGCGGATGATCGAGGGGCTCGGCCACTGGGTCGAGGCCGGACGCAAGGGACGTCTCGCCTGGGGCATCCTGCACTTCCGGAAGCCCGCGTAAAGCGCGGCGGCGGGCTGCGCCGCCGCCGATCTCGTGTAGAATGCCGCTCCCTCCGCCTCGAGCGGATACTCCTTTTGCTGCATTGATCGATCAGCGTACCCGCTGGGGTTACATTGCGCTGCTGCTCACCGCCGGCGTCGTCGCGGCGATGCAGGTCGGCAAGGTTCCTCCGGCGATCCTCGACCTCAGCGAGGACCTGCACCTCGGCATCGTCGCCGCGGCGTGGGTGCTGTCGCTGTTCAGCGCGATCGGCGCCGTGCTCGGCTGCGTCGCGGGCTCGATCGCGAACCGATTCGGCGCCCGCGCGGTCACGGTCGTCGCGCTGCTCGGCATGGCCGCCTCGAGCGCGCTCGGCGCGCGCGCCGACGGTGCCGGGCTGCTTCTGTTCAGCCGGGCGCTCGAGGGGACCGCGTTCGTCGCGGCCGTCGTCGCAATCCCGAGCCTGCTCGTCGCGAGCGCGAGCGCCGGCGATCGGCGCTTCGTGACGGGCATGTGGGGCACGTACATGCCGACCGGCATGGCGATCGCATTGACCCTCGCGCCGTCGGTGCTGATCGCGTTCGGCTGGCGCGCGTTCTGGAACTGGAACGCGGTGCTGCTGCTCCTGGTCGGCATCGGGCTCCTCGCCGCGCGGCAGCCCGGGAGCGGCGATCGCGGCGCCGGGGTGGCGCTCGATGCCGTGCTCCGCACGATGCGGCAGCGCGAGGTGTGGCTGCTCGCGCTGATCTTCATGTGCTACACGTTTCAGTTCCTGTCGGTGCTCGGATTCCTTCCGACGATCCTCGAGCAGCAGGGCGTCCCGCCGCAGGCGGCCGGCACGCAGACCGCGATCGCCGTGATCGCGAACGCCGGCGGGAACATCGCCGCGAGCTGGCTCGTCGCGCGCAGGGTCGCGCCGCCCAGGCTGATGGCATTCGCGCTGGTCGTCATGGTCGCGTGCGAGCTCGGCATCTACTCGCCGGCGATGCCGGCGGACGCGCGCTATGGGCTCGCGGTCGCGTTCTCGGCGTTCGGCGGGCTCCTGCCGGCGGCCGTGTTCGCGACGATTCCTGCGATCGCGAGCCGCGCGGCTTCGGGCGCCGTCGTCATGGGCGTCGTCGTGCAGGCGTCGCACATCGGACAATTGACCGGCCCGCCCGTCGTGGCCGCGATCTCGGACGTGACGGGCGGCTGGTCGTCGTCTCCGCTCGCGCTCGTGCCGGCCGCCGCGGTCGCGTTCGTCGCCGCGTTCGGTCTCCGGCGCGCCCTGCGCTCCGCGGAGGCGGGCAGGCCCTCCTAGCGCGTTTCCGGCCGCCGGCTTTGCTCCACCCAGTCGTACATGACGGGCAGGAGCAGCAGGGTCAGCAGCGTCGACGTCAGCAGCCCGCCGACGACGACCGTCGCGAGCGGGCGCTGCGTCTCGGCGCCGATGCCGGACGACAGGAGCATCGGTGCGAGCCCGAGGATTGCGACGCTCGCCGTCATCAGCACGGGGCGCAGCCGCAGCTCGGCCGCGTTGCGCACCGCGTCGCGCACGGCCGCGCCGTTCCGCCGGAGCTCGTTGATGAACGACACGAGCACGATGCCGTTCAGCATCGCGACGCCGAACACCGCGATGAAGCCGATCGCGGAGGGGACCGAGAGGTGCTGTCCCGTGATCCAGAGCGCGACGACGCCGCCGATCGTCGCGAACGGGATGTTTGCGATGATCAGCGCCGCGTACTTCAGCGAGTCGAACGCCGTGTAGAGCAGCACGAAGATCAGGAGCACCGTCGCCGGCACGATCAGCGAGAGCCGCGCGAGCGCGCGCTGCTGATTCTCGAACGCGCCTCCCCACTCGATCCAGTAGCCGGGCGGCAGGTCGATCCGTTCCTCGATCAGCGCGTTCGCTTCCTGAACGAAGCCGTCGACGTCGCGGCCGCGCACGTCCATCTGCACGACCGCATAGCGCTGCAGCTGCTCCCGGCGGATGAAAGAGTAGCCTTCGGTGGTCGACACGTCCGCGACGCGCGACAGCGGCACGATCGCCCCGGTCGCGGTCACGAGCGGGATGTTGCGTATCGCCTCGACCGACCGCGTCGACGCGTCGTCGATCCGGGCCGTGATGTCGAAGCGCCGCACGCCGTCGATGAGCGTCGAGATCGGCTCGTTGCCGATCCCCGTGCGCACGACGGTCAGCACGTCGTCGGCGTTCAACCCGTAGCGCGCGAGCTGCTCGCGATCGACGGTAATCTGGACCTGCGGCTTGCCGAGGTTCGCCTCGAGCGACAGATCGGCGACGCCCGGCACCTGCCCGACGACGCGCAGGATCTCGGCGCTCAACCGGTCGAGCTCGCCGAGATCCTCGCCGTAAAGCTTCACGGCGAGCGTCGCGCGGACGCCGGAAATGAGCTCCTCGACGCGCATCTGGATCGGCTGCGTGTACGCGACGACGGCGGTCGGAACGGTCCGCTCGAGCGTCTCGCGCATCGCCTCCGCGAGCTCCGCGACCGAGCGCTCGCGCTCGCTGCCCGGCACGAGCCCCGTGTAGATCTCCATGTAGTTGACGTCCGCCGTCTCGCCGAGCTCGGCGCGGCCGATCATCGCAATCGTCGTCGTCACCTCGGGGAACTCGCCGAGCGCGCTCTCGATGCGCTTCGAGAGCTCGATCGACTCCTCGAGCGACGTCGAAGGGATCGACGTCACGCGCCACATGATCGCGCCCTCCTGAAGCTGCGGCATGAACTCTTTGCCCAAGAACGGGACGAGGGCGAGGCTCCCGGCCAGCAGGGCCGCGGCACCCGCAACGACCGGCTTCCGGTGCGCGAGGCACCACGTGAGGACCGGCACGTAGCCGCGCTTGAACGCGCGCACGAGCAGAGTCTCGCGCTCGTCCCTCGGCTTCAGAATGATGGCGGCGAGCACCGGGATCAGCGTCATCGTCAGGATCAGAGAGCCCGTCATCGCGAAGCTGATGTTGAAGGCCATCGGCTTGAAGAGCTTCCCCTCGAGGCCCTCGAGGCTGAAGAGCGGCAGGAAGACGACGATGATGATCAGGATCGCGAACGCGATCGGGCTCGCGACCTCCATCGCCGCGGCGAGCACGGCCGCGCTGCGCTCGACCGGCCGGCCCGCCGCGCGCTGCTCGTTCATGATCCGGAACGCGTTCTCGACCATGACGACCGCGCCGTCGACCATGATGCCGATGCCGACGGCGAGCCCCGCGAGCGACATCAGGTTCGCCGAAATGCCGGCCTCCTGCATGAACACGAACGCGATCAGCATCGCGAGGGGGAGGGCGGAGATCACGACGAGCGCGGCGCGCACCTCGCCGAGGAAGAGAAACAGCACGATCGCAACGAGCAGCGAGCCCTCGATCAGCGCGCGCGCCGCCGTTCCGACGGCCGCCTCGACGAGCTCGGTCCGCTCGTACACGGGCTCGAGCTCGACGCCCGCCGGCAGCGCGGCGCGGACGGTCTCGACCTTGTCCTTGACCGCGTCGACGACGTCGGCCGCGTTGGTGCCGATGCGCGACAGCGCCATGCCGAGCACGACCTCCTGGCCGTCGCGCGTGACGGCACCGAAGCGCGGCGCCGGCCCCTGCTCGATCCGTGCGACGTCGCGCAGGTAGACCGGCGTGCCGTCCGCCACCTTCAGCACGATCCGCCCGATGTCATGCTCGTCGCCGACGAGACCGAGGCCGCGGACGAGGTACTGCTCGGGCCCGAGCGTCACGTGCTGACCGCCGACCTGGCGGTTGTTCGCGTCGATCGCTTCGATGACCTCGCCGTACGAGAGCCCGTACTTGATCAGGCGGAGCGGATCGATGACGACCTGGTACTGCCGCTCCTGCCCGCCCCACGACAGCACGTCGTCGACGCCGGAAGCGGTGCGGAGGATCGGCCGCACGGTCCAGTCCTGGATCGTCCTGAGATCCATCGCGGACAGCGTTCCGTGTGCCTCGTCGGTCTGCTTCAGCGTGTACCAGAACACCTGCCCGAGCCCGGACGAGTTCGGCCCCATTCGCGGCGTCCCGTACCCTTCGGGAATGCGCTCGGCCACTTCCTGCAGCCGCTCGGCGACGAGGCGCCGCGCGAAGTAGACGTCGACGTCGTCCTCGAAATAGACGGATACGTAAGAGAGCCCGAAGAGTGACACCGAGCGGATCTCTTCGACGTCCGGCAGGCCGGCCATGCCGGACTCGATCGGGAAGGTCAGCAACTGCTCGACGTCCTCGGGCGCAAGACCCGGCGACTCCGTGTAGATGTTGACCTGGACGGGCGTCACGTCCGGAAACGCGTCGATCGGCACGCTGCCGACCGCGCGGATGCCGACGAACGCGACGACCGCATACGCGATCAGGACGAGGACCTTGTAGCGAAGCGACGCTTCGACGAGCTTGTGCAGCATCGGCGCCGACCCTCTCAGTGCGCGTGGCCTTCTCCGATCTGCGACCGGAGCATCAGCGCCTTGATCAGGAATGCGCCTTGCGTGACGACCTCGTCGCCGGGGGCGAGGCCGGCCTCGATCTCGGTCCAGCCGGACGCCGTTGCACCGGTCTCGACCGGCCGTGCGTGCACCTCGTCGCCGTCGACGACGAAGACCGTCGGCGCGCCGTCGAGCAGCAGCACGGCTTCCGCGGGCACGGCCACGCGTGCGTCGGAGACCGACGTCGGGAGCGCGACCTCGACGTAGTCGCCGGCGTGCAGAAGGTCGCCGCCGTTGTCGACCTCGATGCGCACGCTCTGCGTGCGCGTCGTCTCGTCGAGCCGGTGATGGCGCTGGATCACTTCGCCCTCGACCCGGCGTCCGTTGGTCAACGCGATCGTCGCCCGGCTGCCGGTGCGGATCCGCGCCGCATCCTCGGGGGAGAGCTGCGCCTCGACCCACAGCACGGATTCGTCGCTGATCTCGAAGAGCACATGCCCCGGCTCGACGACCTCGCCGACGACGAAGCCGTCGTAGATCACCGTGCCGGCCTGCGGGCTCACGAGCTCGAACTCTCCGGTCGCGAGCGTCGCATCGCCGGCCTCGAGCAGCCGCTCGACCTGATCCGCCGTCATGCCGTACGCGCGCACGGTCGCATAGCTTCTCTGCCGGGCCACCTGCGCCGCGATGTAGCGCTGCTCGGACACGACGCCCGGACCGAGCTCCCGGACGCGCTGCCACTCGCGGTCCGCCTCGATCAACGCACCCTGCGCGTCGGCCATCTGCACGCTCGACAGCGTCACGAGCAGCTGTCCGCTTTCGACGGTGTCTCCGAGCTGCGCGTGCCGCGCGACGACCTGCGCCGGGATCCGCGGAGTGATCTGGCTCGACCGATACGCGTTGCTGCGGACTTCTCCCGGAGCGGACACGGTCGCCGCCATCTGCCGGGGGCCGACGGTGACCGTGCGGATACCCTGCGCCTCGCGCTCGGCCGCGGTGAAGTGCAGCTCCCCGTACGGGCGCGCGTCGTCGTGCTCGGTCGCGGCGTCTTCGGCTGCGTGCCCCGCCGCCGCGCCCTCGTCCTCCCGCCCGCATCCGTGGGACGCGAGCATCGTCACCGTGATGACGGCGACCGCGGCGAGCCTGCCGAGACGGTCGTTCATCGTTGCGTTCTCCTCGTCGTGCCGTCGTTCGGCGCTGCCGCCGTTTCGATCGGGAGGCCGAGCCAGGCGCCGGTCTGGCCGGTCGCGGCGAGCCACGCGAACCATGCGTCCCACAGCTCGCGCCGCAGCTCGAGCGCGCTCTGCTGCGTGTCGAGCGTCTGATTGACCTGCACGAGGTACTCGGTCAGGCTCAGCTCGCCGGTCCGCCACAATCGCTCGAGCAGCTCCGTCTGCTGCGTCAGGTTCGGCACGCCGGTCTCGAGCCACGCGAGCCACGCGTCGCGGACCCGCGTGTATCGAGCCGTCGCCGCCTCCGCCGCCGCGAGCGCGCGGCGCGTCGTGTCGTCGGCTTCCCGTTCCGCACGCACGCGCTCGGCGCGGGCCGCGTCGACCTCGGCCGCGAAACGGTTGCGGACGTTCAGAGGCATCGAGAAACCGACCCCGATCAGCGGCTCGTCGTCCTCTTCGCCGCCGACGAGGCTCACGCTCGGCGCGGGCCGCCGCTCCCGTTCACGCAGCCCGACGTCGGCCTCGGCCACCTCGACCGCGTGCTGCTGCAGCTCGACCTCGGGCACCGCGGCGACGAGACGCTCGAGCGCGGCGCGATCGACGGCGATCGGCGGCAACTCCGTCGGCAGCCTCGGCCATCCTCCGGGCGGCTCCGCAACGAGCGCGCGCAAGATCATCTCGGCGGCCGCGAGATCCGCGGCGGCGCCGGCGCCGTCCATCCTCGCCTGCACGCGAGCGAGGGAGGCGAGGTTCACGTCGGCCTGCGTCGCGTCGCCGACCCGGGCGCGCTGCTCCGCGACGTCGGCGACTCTCTGCAGCAGCTCGAACCGACGCTCTGCGAGCGTCGCGAGCTCGCTCGCGGTCCAGTACTCGCCGAGCGTCGACAGCACCTCGACCGCGAGATCGCGGCGGCTCGATGCGAGCCGCCGTGTGGCCGCGCGAACCTCGCCGTCGGCGACGCGAGACCGCGCGGCGCGCACGCCGGCCACGTCGAGCGTCTGCGTGATCCGCAGGGAGGCGTCATCGGTATCCGCGCGCTCGACGTCGAGCTCGAGCTCCGGATTGAACACGGGCCGCGCTGCGGCGCGTGCGAGCGCGCGCTCGCGCTCGAGCGCGGCTTCGGCGGCGAGCACCTGCGGATGCTCGCGCAGCGCGGCTTCGACGAGGCGGCCGAGCGGCGGATCGGCGACGCCGTCCAGTCGAACGGCGGGCGTCCCGCGCTCCGGCGGCTCCTGGGCATGAAGCGCTGCGCCCACCAGGAGCGCGGCGACGGCCATCCATAGGAGACGTTTCTGCATCGCTGAACCCACTGCAACGACGGAAGGCCCCGAGATGCGGGGGCGGCTGCGGCGCGGCGAAGCGCCCGGGTTCAGACGGATTTCGGCGGGCGGACCGGAGGAGGCGAGCGGTGCGTGCCGCACAGAGACGTCGGCACGGAGGGTGACGGCTCGGAGGCCGGAACGAGGCCCGGCTCGGCCGACGACAGGAGTGCCGGCGCGTGCAGCCCGCAATGGCAGAAATGCACGCTATTGTCGCCGTTCGGCGCGGCCGGGTCCGTGGGGTCGCTCGTCGCTTCCAAGGCGGCGCCGTGGTCGCTGTGCGCCTCGTGAGCGACTTGCTCGTCGCAGGGGCCGAGGCTCTCGGCATCCGTCGCGGCGTCGATACCGGCCGACGCGATCGAGAAGATCAGGATGCACGAGAGCCAACGCTTCATCGCATTATGTTGCGCCGGGAGCCCGCAGCGTGCGCATTACGGGCGCCGGCGCATCGCGTGATCATCGGGATTCCAGGCCGGCATTGATCTCTATCGTGACGCCCGCCGGGTCGGTGATCAAGGCCGCGGCGCCGCCGAACAGCATCTCGCAAGCAACGTCCTGGGCCGCGATGCGCTCGCAGAATGCCTTGACGTCCCGCACGCCGATCCCGGTGTGGTCCAGCGTGCGGCCGCGGGTCGGCGCGGGCGGCGAGTCGGCCTGCGTGAAGAACAGGCGCGCGCCTGGAATCGTGCTGACCGTCAGCTCGCCTTCCTGAACCGTCTTCGCGCCGAGAACGTTTTCCCACCATTCGCGTTGCGCGTCGGGATCCGTCGACACGAAGGCCACGGCGCGGTGTGCGATCGGCGTCTCGAGCGAAGAATCGGCGAAAAAGTGCACGTCGATGCCGCCCGGCAGCATCGCGTCGAAGCGGGATTCGCTTTCGTTCGAGATCGGGACGCCCTCCGCTGCGAGCTTCTGCCGAAGGCCCGCGAGATCCCTGACATTGAAGGCGATGTGATCGAGCGCCGACCCGTGCGTCCCCTCGGTCCCGTTGCCGTTCGAAAGGATCATGAACACGCCCGGAAACTTGACGAACAGGAGAGGCGGGTTGCCGGACGGCTCGCCGCCGAGCACGTCGACCCAGATCCTGCGCTGAGCCTCGACGTCGGGGACCATCAGATGATGGTGTCCCATCGTCACGCCCGCGTCGTTGAACGGAAGCACCTGAGCGTGGGCAGACGTCGCGAGGACGACGAGCCCGGAAACGAGCAGCTTTTTCATGGCGCGAAGGCTATCACATCGGCCGTCCACCGCGAACCGCTCGGCCGGCAGACGCGCCCGACGGGCGGAGGTGGCACACGTCTTGCCTCGAATTCGTCTCCCGCGGCGTCACTCGAGCGGCGTCTCCCGATCGCGATTCGACCAGACCAAGGGAAGCAGCCGTTATCCGTATCGCCGCGACCAGCGAGGCGAGCTCGGGCGAGGAGGGCGGTCACATGGTCGACGAATACGACGGGCGCACTGCGCAAACCGCGATGTGGCCGCCGCTGCCGCTCGACGAATGGGCGGACACCTACGCGACGCTGCACATGTGGACGCAGATCGTCGGCAAGGTTCGGCTCGCGCGCGCGCCGATGGTCAACCACTGGTGGCAGGTCACGCTTTACGTCACGGCCCGCGGACTGACCACCGGGCCGATCCCGGACGGGCAGCGAACCTTCGAGATCGACTTCGACCTCCTCGGTCACCGGCTGATCCTCGCGACCAGCACGGGCGAGCGCCGGGAGCTCCCGCTCGAATCCCGGGCCGTTGCCGACTTCTACCGCGACGTGCTCGCGGCACTCGCCGCACTCGGCATCGACGTGCGCATCTGGACGCGCCCCGCCGAGGTCGAGCAGCCGATCCCCTTCGAGCAGGACACGCTGCACGCGACGTACGACAAGGAGCACGCGACGCGGCTCTTCACGGTGCTCGTGCAGACCGATCGCGTGCTGAAGCGCGCCCGTTCCGGCTTCACGGGCAAGTGCAGCCCGGTGCACTTCTTCTGGGGCGCCTTCGATCTCGCGCTGACTCGCTTCTCGGGTCGACGCGCGCCGCAGCATCCGGGCGTGCCGAACGTCCCGGACTGGATCGTGCGTGAAGCGTACTCGCACGAATGCGCGAGCTGCGGCTTCTGGCCGGGCGGCGGTACAGTGAAGGAGGCCGCCTTCTATGCCTACGCCTATCCCGAGCCGAGCGGGTTCGCGGAGTTTCCGATCCGGCCCGGGCAGGCGTATTACAGCGCCGAGATGCGCGAGTTCCTGTTGCCCTACGAGCGGGTTCGGGAAGCCGCCGATCCCGACCGTATGCTCCTCGAGTTCTTCGAGAGCACTTACGCGGCGGCGGCGGAGCGGGGCGGATGGGATCGCGCGAACCTCGAGGCTCGGCGCGGCTGAGCGACGGTCGTCGTGTTGCGCCCGGGCAGCCGTAGGGTAAGATGCTCGGCCACCACTCCCCAGGATGACTATGAAGCAGATTTCGGCGGTCATCATAGCGGGCAACGCGAGCCGGACGATCGCGCGAACGCTCGAGAGCCTCGCCGCGTTCCCGGAGGTCGTCGTCTACGCGAACGGCTCGACCGACGGCACCGCTCAGATCGCCGAGACGTTCCCGAATACCCGCGTCGTGAACGGGGAGTTCGTCGGCTTCGGCCCGACGAAGAACCGTGCGGCCGAGCACGCTTCCAATGACTGGATCTTCTCGATCGACGCCGACGAGTATGTCGATCGCGAGCTCGTCGATGCCGTCGCTGCCGTCGACCTCGACGATGCGGACGTCACTTATGCCGTCGAGCGCCGCAACCTGTTCATGGGGAAGCTCGTCACGCATGGGGGCTGGGGGAACGACTGGCTGGTTCGGCTCTACAACCGCAAGCGCTGTCGGTTCAACGACTCGGTCGTCCACGAGGAGGTCGACGTGCCGCGCGGCTGCAGGACCGTCCGCCTGCCGGGCTTCCTGTGGCACGAGGCCGTGACGGAGCTCGACCAGATCCTGCAGAAGATCAGCCGTTACAGCGAGCTTCGCCGCACCGACGGCGCGAGGACGTACTCGCCGGCGGTCATTCTGCTGCGCAGCTTCTGGGCGTTCTTCCGCAGCTACGTGCTCAAAGCCGGCTTTCTCGAAGGATGGCGCGGCGTCGTCATCGCCTTCGGCAACGCGACGGGCACGTTCTTCCGGCACATGAAACGCTACGCGGACAAGGCGTTCGCGGCGGAGCAGGCCGCCGAGCCCGCTTCGACGAGGGCGGTCCTTCGTCCCGGCCCTCGGTGATCTCGAACGCAGTGGGCACCGAGGCAGTAGGCGCGCTGCTCGTCACCTCGTTCAGCGACCGCCCCGAAGCCGAGACGATCATCGGCCTTCATCGGCTCGGCTTTCGCTTGCGGGTCATGAGCTCGCCGCGCGCCGCGCATTACGAGCGGATGAAGGAGGCCGGCGTATCGGTCGTGCCGCTCGAGTTCCGCGGCAAGCTCGATACCGCGGCCATTCGCGCGATCCGGCGCGAGCTGACGTCGGACCGATACGACATCCTGCATCTGTTCAACAACAAGGCCGCGGTGAATGGCCTCCTCGCCGCACGCGGCGTGCCGATCCGCGTCGTCGTCTACAGGGGGATCGTCGGCAACGAAAGCTTCGCGAACCCGTTCTCGTGGATGCGCTGCCTGAACCCGCGAGTCGACCGCATCGTCTGCGTCGCGGAAGCCGTGCGCGAGTACTTTCTTGGCCTGAGGCTGCTGGGCCTGCGCGTACCGCCCGAGAAGGCCGTGACGATTTACAAGGGGCACGACCTCGCGTGGTACGACCAGCCTCCGGTCGCGCGCCCGACGCTCGGGATTTCTTCGCACGCGTTCGTCGCGTGCTGCGTCGCGAACTGGAGGCCGCGCAAGGGCATCGAGGTGCTCCTCGACGCGTTCGAGCGCCTGCCCGACGACGTGGATGCGCACTTGCTCCTCGTCGGGAACATGAAGAACGACGCTCTGCAGAAGCGTCTCCGCGCGCATCGACGTGCAGAGCGCATCCATCTTCTCGGGTATCGGCGGGACGCGGCCGCGGTCGTCGCGGCCGCCGACGTGGCCGTCCTGCCGTCGCTGCGCCGTGAGGGACTCCCGAAGACCGTCATCGAGGCGATGGCATACGGCGTCGCTCCGATCGTCACCGCGGTCGGAGGCAGCCCCGAGCTCGTCGAGGACGGCGTCAGCGGACTCGTCGTTCCGCCCGGCGACGCCGAGGCGCTGGCCAATGCGCTGCTTCGGCTCTACTCGGATCGCGAGGCCGCGCGCGCGCTCGGCGCCGCCGCGCGGCAGCGCATCGCGAGCCGCTTCACGATCGGGCGGACGATCGCGGAAACGGCGCAGCTCTATCGCGAGCTCGCCGGTGCGCATCGCGGCTCGCCCATTCCGTCGCAGCTGGAACCTGACGAAAGGCTCGACGATGGCTAGGTTCGAGATCCGGCGGCCGCCGCGCGGCACGGCGCCGGCCACGATGATCGAGCGTTTCATCCGATTCCTCGGCAACAAGCCGTTGCGGCCGGTCGTCATCCTGTTGCTGGTCGCGGGCGCCGGCCCGTTCGCGGGCGAGATCGCGGTCTTGATCGATACAACCTGAATATCCTCGAGATGCCGCTCAGGATCGTTTCCTGCTCGATGCTCGTGCTTGCGCTGGCGGCGGCTCTGCAACCGCTCTTTGCGTAGAGGTCTCGAGTCGTCCGCGAGAGACCGTCGGAGGCTCAACGTCGTGCGCCGACCCGGGTCGAGCGGGCGTTCACGCACGAATGCGGCGGCTACTCGTCGCGAAGCGACCGCGTCAAATCGAGCCTCGCCGCTTCGACGGCAGGCTTCAGGCTCACGAGCAGCGCGCACGCGAGAATGAGACTCGCGGTGGAAGCGAGCACCGCCGGCTCGAGCGGCTCGACCTGATAAAGGAGCCCGCGAATCGTCTTCGCGCCGAGTAACGCGAGCGCGATCCCGGCCGCCAGGCCGATGCCGACCAGGCGCACCGTGTCGCGCAGCACGATGGCGCCGAGCTGCGTGCCTCTCGCCCCCAATGCCGCGCGAATGCTCATCTCCCGGCGCCTTCCGACGACCATCGATGCGGCGACGACGTACGTCGCGAGCACGGCCAGCACCAGCGCGATGCCGCCGAGCATCCCGAGCACGTACATGCCGAACCGCTGCGGACTCATTTGTCGGCCGATCTGCTCGTAGAGCGTCGACATCTGAGCCGGCGTCACCCGCGGGTCCATTTCCGACAACACGGCCGTGACCTCGCGCATCGTCGCGCGCGGATCGCCGGCAGCACGGACGACGAGCGTGGCAAAGGGCTGACGGGTTCGCTGTGCGAGCGGGTAGTACATCGCGAGCGGCTCAGTCGTGTTCACGTCCGTGATCACGTCCGCGACGACGCCGACGACCTCTGCGACGGGGCGCTCCGCTCCGACGACACCTCCTCCCTCGGTGATACGATGGCCGAGCGGACTCCCGTCGCCCGCGATCAGCCGACCGAACGACTCGGATACGACGACCACGAGCGGCGCGCCCGCTGTGTCCGCGCGGGTGAGGCCGCGTCCCTCCACGATGGGGAGTCCGAACGTCGAGAAGTAGGCTTCATCGATCGCCGTTTCTCTTAAGAAGGACGGCATCTGGCGGGGTACACCGTCGATCGTCCTCTCAGCGAAGGTGCCGCCTTCCGGCTGTGCGATCGAGACGGACGCTATCGTGCCGTTCGTCTGCAGCCGGTCCCGCAGCTCGTCGAAGAACCGAATCGCGCGCTCCGACGTGTATCCGAGAGACCGAAGCGACACGTCGGCCGTCACGATATGGCTCGATTCGAGCTCTGCGTTCAGGCTCAGCGCCGTGGCCAGGCTGCGCGCAAAAAGACCCGCGCCTGCCACGAGCACTAGGGTGATCGCGACCTGACCGGCGAGGAGCGCCGTGCGCAAACCCCGATGCGTCGCCGGCGTCGCGACCGCGCTCGATTGGACGCGCAGACTCCTGTGACCGGCAAGGCCCAGAACGGTCGCGAGCATCGCTATCGTGCAGGTGATGGCCAGCGCCGCTCCCGCGATCGCGAACCACGCGCCGAAATCGAACGACAGCTCGAGCAGCTCGATGTCGATGCCTCCGGGAAGCCCGAACCCGCGGACACCGTGATAGAGCAGCGCGCTGACGGGAATCGCGAGGACCGCTCCGAGCACCGAGAGGATCGTCGCCTCTGCGGCAATTCCGGCTGCGAGCCGACTCCGCGTTGCGCCGAGCGCAAGGCATTCGGCGAGCTCGTCGCGACGATCTTCGGTGCGCACGAGCAGCAGCATGCCTGCCGTGAGGCATCCCGCGACGAGGAGAAGGCTCACGGTGATGGACAGCAACGTCCCGAACTGCATCATTCCGGCACGAACCGCGGCCGGGATCGCGGCAGAGCGTACGTTGCGAAGGGTGTAGAGCCTCGTGTCGACGTCGACCTCGCTCGAAGACGAGCAGTCCTTCCAGTCCCCATCGCCAGGTGTGAAGACGACCGGATGCCGAATGCGCTCGAGCGCGCCGCGCCACTCGCGGTACCCGTCGCTCGTGCAGGTCGGAACACCGAACTCCCCGGCGTGGAGCACGAACGCGAGCGGCTGCGCGTTGAGGTCCGCGACGACGTGCAGGGCAAGGCGCTCGCCGGGGCGAGTCGGACCGAGCCGATCCGCCGGCCGATGACATCACCTCCGGTCGGCGTCGTCGCGCGGCACCAGTGCCACGACCCGCACGGGCCCGCCGGAGCTTCCCTCGATCTTCATCGGCAACGCGATGACCGTCGCGCCGGTCGGCGGCAGCTGATCGAGATTCGTCAGGTTCTCGAGTCCCGCAACGTTGTTCGCGGCCGCGATCCGGTGCACTGCAAAGTCTTGCGAAGGCCCGTAGTCGATCGAGGCGGTGTCGACGCCGAGAATCGCAACGCGCCGCTCTTCGGCCAGGAGCCGTGCCGCGTCCTCACCGAAGCTCGGGAACGAGAGCATCGTGGCGTCGCCAGGGGTATCGTCGCCAAGGTAAGCCTCCGCGTCCGGCCAGCGACTGCTCCAACCCGTTCGGAGGAGGACGATGGTGCCGCGCGCGATCTCGCCGTGCTCGGCCTCGAACTGACGGACGTCTTCGACGGTGAGCCTGTAGTCGGGATCGCCATCCGCTTTGGCCGCAACGTCGATGACGACGGCAGGCGCGAGCAGCTGCTCGAGGGGAAGCCGATCGTTCGGCAGGCCCGACTCCGAGAAATGCATCGGGGCGTCGAGATGCGTGCCGCCGTGCTCCGGCGTGCACAGCGAGTACGCGGAGTAGAAGAAACCGCCTTCCGTCTCGCCGTGCGCGAGCTCGGTCAGCTCGAACCTGGAAGGCGCGGTCGGCCAGTACAGCGTCTCATCGTTGTACGGATGAGTCAGATCGACCAGTCGGTAGTCCGCGAGGTCGAGTGCGAATACCGGGCGCGCAGCGAGGATGAAGACGAGAATAGCTCTGTTCATCACGGCTCACCTCCACCGGGAACTGAAAGACACCAAACGCGGTCATGACGGAGCGGGCGCTTCACTGCCGTAAGCGAGCTCCCATGCTACGGGCGACCGAGCCATCGTGCGAGCGACGGTCCTCGCGCAGACGTCTTCCATGGAGCCCCCTTGCCTCTGCGGCTATCCTCACGATCCGCGCCGTCGAGCCTGAACGGCAGTGAATCCGCGAGAACGCGCACTCCTCGAGCGCTCTTTCTCCGAGGTCGATGGGTACCGAGCGCGGTCGAAAAGGTTCTGTAGTCTGGGTCGGAGAAAACGAAGTGTACGTTCCAGCCGCTTACGAAGAGTCGAAACAGGAGGTTTTGCACGCATTGATACGGGCGCATCCCCTCGGCGCATGGGTCACGCTCGTCGACGGCGAGATCACCGTGAATCACATACCGTTCGTGCTCGACGCAGATCGCGGCCCGCATGGCACGCTCGTCGGCCACGTCGCGAGGGCGAACCCTGTATGGAAGGGCTTCTCGAGGGCCGTCTCGTCGGTCGTCGTTTTCCAGGGCGCCGAGTCGTACATCAGCCCTTCGTGGTATCCGAGCAAGCAGGTTCACGGCAAGGTCGTGCCGACGTGGAACTATGTGACCGTGCATGCACGCGGCATTCCGATCGCCATCGACGACGAGCTATGGCTGATGCGTCACGTCGAGCAGCTCACCGCAATCCACGAGGCGACACAAATGCTCCCGTGGCGCGTGACCGATGCGCCCGCCGACTACATCGGCAGTCTGCTGCAGCAGATCGTCGGGATCGAGATCCCGATCGAGGCGCTGCAAGGCAAATGGAAGATCAGTCAGAATAGATCTCGCACCGATCGACAAGGCGTCGTCGAGGGGCTGCGCGCGAAGGGCGGTGCCGCCTCGAACGAGATGGCGGAGCTGATCGCCAGGACGATCGAGAGCGACGCCCGACAACCGTAACGCGGCAGAGGAAAGTCGATCACCCCGCCGACGACTCGATGACGGCCGTACGGGAAATTGCGGCCGGCACCGCGCGTGCCGAAACGGCCGTCATCATCGTTGCGGCCGTTATCCGAGCAGTTGCGGAAGGAGCGACGAGAAGCCGCGTGGCACGACGCCGAGCTCCGCAAAGCCTGGCTCCGCGCCGCTCACGACGTTGTCGCGCTGCATGAGGATCACCTGGTCCCGCGTCAGCGGCGGTGTCGGCAGCGCGGCGCAGATGCGCGCCAAGGTCAGCCAAACGGGGAAGGGCAGGGGCACTACCGGCCGCCGGCGCCCCAGCCGGGCCATCACAAGGCAAACGATCTCCCGGTAGGTCAACGTGTCGGCACCGCCGAGCTCGTAGGTCCGACCTGCACAGCGCGGGAGCGCTGCGGCCACTGCAGCAGCCGCCACGTCCTCGACGTACGTCGGCTGAAGCCGGACTCCGCCGTCGCCGAACAGCGGCACGATCGGCAGCCGCGTCAAGCGAGAAAGCGACGCCAGGAAGTCGTCGCCGCGACCGAAAAGGACGCTGGGCCGTAACACGACCGCCGCTTCGAACTGCTCCCGTACGGCGATCTCGCCGCGACCGCGTGCGCGCACATACTTGGACGGCGAGCCCACATCGGCACCCAGCCCCGAGATGTGCATGAGCGATTCGACTCCGGCCTCACGCGCCGCGCGTGCGACTCGTGCCGCACCTTCGACGTGGATCTCCTCGAACGTCACGCCGGGCTTCTCGGCATACAGCGACACGGCATTCACGACGACTCGAGCGTCGCACACTGCCATGCGTACGCTTTGCTCTTCACGGATGTCGGCCCGAGCTCGCTCGATGCCGATTCCTGGCGCGCCGGCGACTTGCGCTTGCGGTCGGCGCGCGGCAACGCGCACGGTGCAGCCGGCGTCCTGCATCGACCTGACGATCGACCGACCGAGGAAGCCGGTACCGCCGAAAACCGTGCAAACACCTCCGGAGGAACTGGCCACCGTCACGCGTCCGAGCCCGTTCTTCATGCGGTCGCCAATAGTCGAGGAGCAGTTGCGTATACTCTCAGACGTGCAGCGCCATGGCCAAGATCGACCCCCTCGTATCGCCCAGGGCGAGTGCTACGTCACGTTCGCCTACGACGTCGCCCGCGGCATCGATCTCGAGGAGGCCGACCGGCGCATCGCGGAGACTCGGAGGCGTCCGAGCCTGCGGCGGAAGCGTCGAACACCCACGTACTTCGAATACGAGCCGTCGCCGCTCCGCGTAAGCCGTGAGGGCACGTCGATCAGCATCGGCAATTTCTCGACGCGCCCGACGCTCGAGATCATGCTGTACGACTTCGGCGCCGCGGCCGCCATCTACACTCTGCCGCTCGAGTGCTCTCTCGACGAGCTGCTCCGCCTCAGCGACGCGCTCTACGACAACGAAGTCCTGCTCGAAGACTCGCGTCGTCAGGTCGAGTGGATCCTGAACGTGATCGGGAGCGCCGCCGTCCAGCCACAGCTGGCGCCGCTCGTGGAGGATTACGTGATCTTCCACATTCGTCGCTTCGACGAACCCGTCGAGCTCGAAAGCCTGCACGAGGCCTACGGCCGCGAGCTGGCGCAGATTCTGCGTGCGGAGCTCCAGCCGCTCTCCGAGGAGGAAGTGCGCGAGGCGCTCGATGCCCGCGCCGCGTATGGGCCGGACGACATGACGATCGTGGACTGGAACGCGGCGCTCGTCGTCGATCCCGAGGGGGACGACGTCGTCGCCGTCCTCGAGTTCGCAAACGTCGAGCTGCTCGAGATGCGCTTTCTCGACCGGCAGCTCGATCGAGCGATGGACGAGGCATACGACCAGTTGACCCGCCGACGGCCAGGCATGCGCCTGTTCGGCTACAGCTCAGCGGAGCTCGAGCGCGTCGCGGAGCTCCAGGTGGACAACGCGCTCGTGTTCGAGGGTGTCAACAACACATTGAAGTTGCTCGGGGACCAATATCTTGCCCGCATTCATCGCCTCGCCAACCGCCGCTTTCACATCGAGGAATGGGACGCGAGCATCATGCGCAAGCTTCAGACCCTCGAGAGCATCTACCAGAAGATGTCCGACCAGGCGGCGAGTCGTCGACTCGAGCTCCTCGAATGGATCATCATCGTGCTGATCGCGTTGTCGATCGCAATTAGCTTCGTTTGATCCAAACGCGCGAGTGCTGCCGTAAACGAGCTCACACCAAGGGCCGCGAGAGCAGCGGCTCGAGCTCGTCGCCGGTCGAAATGCGGCCGCGAGAAACGATTCTCATTGCCCGCCTCATGAGTGCAGGTTTCGATCTAAGAGCTGCCGCGAGCTGCCAAAACCCCGCATGAGCATTTCGGCTTCTACTTGCCGCCTGGCTCTGGTCACGCATACATGCGGGCGGATAGCATCAGACCCCGGGGCATGCGCTCGCGGCGCGAAGGACGCACGGAGTAGGCCGATGGCATTGACCGAGTATAGCGTCTGGGACAGAACGCAGCGGGTCTTCCACTGGATCAACTTCCTTGCCGTCCTCACTCTCGCATCCATCGGTATCGTGATTTTCGCTGCGGACGCCCTCGGCATTCCTGACGATCCCGGGATGATCCTGTTGAAGACGACGCACGTATACGTCGGATACGTGTTCGCGTTGAATCTTGCATGGCGCCTGGTCTGGGCGTTCTTCGGCGGCCCGTTTTCACGTTGGCGTGCGCTGCTGCCGGGAGGTCCTGATTTTGCACGGCGGCTCTCGCAATTCTGCAAGGGCTTCATTCGAGGCCGCGCACCGTTCTATCTTGGCCACAATCCGCTGGCACGCATCTTTCTATCTGCGCTGGTGCTGCTCCTCGTCGTTCAAGGAATCACTGGCCTCGTCCTCGCAGGCACGGACGTATACATGCCACCGCTCGGCAGTGTAATGCGGGAGTGGGTGGCCGCCGACACCCATGATCCATCGCTCGTTCGCCCATATGCTCCCGAGTCGGTCGATCCCGACGCCTACGCCGAAATGCGCTCGTTCCGCTCGCCGATCGTGCGCATCCACGAATACAACTTCTACCTGCTGATCGCGCTGATCGTGGTCCACATCGCTGCCGCAGTGGTCTCGGAGTTCCGCGAGGGCGGAGCCGTGATCTCCGCGATGTTCACCGGCCGCAAAGTCCACGAGCGGGAACCCGTCGACTTCCAGCCCAACGCGGAGAGCGATGTTTCGCATCCCCGTCGTCCGCCCGCTCATGCCCCCGGACACCATTAGGGCGAAGCAACCACGTTCTCTAGGCCAGGAAATCGGTCCGACGGATGTGCCGCATGGCATTCGACGCATTGCGTCGAGCAAGTCCGAGAATAGCGCGCGCTACAAGCGTGGCATCGCCCTGAGACGAAGAAGTTTCGATGCCCAGCGTGGTCTTCGAGCCGCTGACCCTGGCCGCACTGCTCAGCGGCTACTATCCTGGACGCGTCCGCATGGAGACGAACGTGCCCCCCGATCTCGGCGGCCTGCGAGCGGAGGACGACACCTTGCTGCGCGAGCTGAAGGCGGCGGGCTATCGCACGGGGATGTTCGGCAAATGGCATCTCGGGCGCCGTGAAGGCTACTCGCCGAGCTCTCACGGATTCGACACGTTTTATGGCTTCTACGATTGGACGCTCGGCTACTACACTCATCTGAACTCGTCCGGCCAACCGGGGCTCTATCGAGAGGACGATCTCGTCGACGAAGACGGACACCTGACTGAGCTCTTGACGACGGAAGCGATCCGGTTCATAGAGCAGAATGACGGCGCTCCGTTCTTCGTGTACCTCGCCTACAACGGCGCGCTGCCCCCGTTCCAGCGCCCCGACCTGCCCGAGTCGCGATGGTCGTCTGGGCTGGGACGTGAATGAGGCGAGTCGCGCAGACTATATCGCCATGGTCGAGGCCATGGACGACGGAATCGGCAGAGTGCTGACCCGACTCGACGAGCTCGGTCTGACGGACAACACGTTAGTAATCTTCACGTACGACCATGGCGGACAGGATCTCGTTCGCTCGGATCCGCTCTTCCACGGCTTCGGCACGTTATGGGAAGGCGGCATCCGCGTGCCGCTGCTGATGAGGTGGCCCGGAAGATTCGAGAACGCGCGCGAAATCGATCGACCCTCGATCGCGATGGACGTAACGGCGACGATCCTCGACGCCGCCGGCCGAAACACGGCTTCCCTCGATCTCGACGGCACGAGCCTCATGCCGCTCTTGGCGGACGGCGTCGAGGTTCCGGCCGAGACGCTGTTCTGGCGATTCAGGACGCAAAGGCATGCGATGCTGGCCGCTCGCCGCGGCAAGTGGAAATACGTGAACGACGGCGATGCGCGGTTTCTGTTCGATCTCGAGGCCGACGTGGGCGAGCGCAGCAACCAGTTCTTCAGGCAACCGGAGATCGCGGCCGAGCTGCGTAACGCCTTAACGGAGTGGGGACAGTCGCCCGCAAGCGAAAGCGACTGACCTGGCGGCAGCGCGCTGAACGATGGCCGAAGAAGCGAAGCCTTTGGCGGCCGCAGGCAAGCCGACGCTCGATCTGCTTCGGCTACTCCGTTTCCACGGACCCACTCGAAAAGCGCTTACCCAACGATGGCGCCTCAAGGGTCCAACCCGAGAACACGCACGCGTGTGACTTTGCGACTTCGGTCATGAACTCCACCCAGCCGGCGTGTTGCTCTTTGGAAAGGCACACGCCTTCCGGTCGCGTCGTGCCCTTTATGAGCAGGTAGCCTTCTTCGTCCGCCGGCACGATCTCGACCGAGTAACTCTCGGCCAACTGCCGCGCGAGAGCCCGAGCGTTATCCGAAGAACTTGCAAAGTGCACGAAATCGAGCGCGAGCACGGTGTCTTCGGACACCCCCGACGTCGACATCTTCTCCCATAGCGCTTCCGCCTCGGCGGCACGGCGGGCGCTGATCCTGGCGTAGTAGTCCTCCCAGACCTGCTTGTCGTCTTGACCGGTCAATCGTAGTCTCGGTGAAAGTCGGCGTCGAAAGAGTAGCACAGTGCGCTCGGGAGAGTGCCGGGACGCATGCCCGAGCGGTACTGCCGGAATCCAGCCGATAGCAAAGGGGGAGAACGCCATGTGTCGAACTGCGATCATCGGTTTCATCGTCCTCGCCGCCGCACCCGCAACCTTTGCGCAGCAGCAGGCGGAGCGGGGCCCTCGCCAGCAGCCCGGTACCACCATGGGCATGTACGCGCCCGAGCAGCACGAGCTCTACGACGGGCGCTTCATCATCCGCGGCTCACGTGTCTATCAGGTAGGCACGCTGAACGACCCGTCGCCGTGGGACCATATGGGCAACGATGCAAGCAACGTGCGCCCGGTCGAAGGCGGGATTCTGATAGACGTCAACGAGATCGAGAACACGGGCACGTTTCGGGCCGAGCTCGATTTGCCCGAGGGACGATACGTCGTCGAGCTCGACCGGTTCCACGAGTTCTCGCCCTGCCAGGACGGAGGTGTCGCGGCCTGGCTGTTCGAGCATGGCGACTCCGGCTGCGGGGACATGAACTGGCCGAAGAGCGTGCTGTTCGTCGCAGGCTGGGGCTACGGCCACGCGACGCTGAACGGCGAGCCGCTCTACGAGGACTACGAGATCCACTTCATGGTCACGCAGGGCATGCGCGATCGTGAGACGCTGAAGGTCATGCTCGAGCCGAGCACCGGGGAGGCGGGAGCGGTGAACCCTGCTGCCCAGCAGCTCGACTTCTATATCAGGAGCCCCGAGCGGAACGACGCCAATCACCCGGATCGAGAGGTGTTCGATCACTTCTTCGCGATGGAAGTGACCTGGCAGTGATCCGGCGGCGAGGCGGCCGTGCGCCTCGCCGCCGCGACGGCGACCAGCGCGCGGGCGGTTTTCAATGCGCGTCCCGCTCGCATGCCGATGCTCCGTAGCGTGCACGCTATATGCGTGCGTATACTGCGGCGAGAGTATAGTTCATGGTGGATTTCGACAAGATCCGTCTCGCTTCGAGCAGGTGTCAGGAGACACGCACCGATGATCAGCAGGAGCCTCGGCGCTACGTGCGTCGCCTTCGTCCTCGTGATGTCCGCAGGCCATGCCGCCGCCGACGAGCTCAGAATCGCCGTCGCGACTAATTTCGCGGCGACGATGAGTGCGCTGATCGAACGATTCGAGGAGCTCACCGGCCATAACGTCCTCGCAAGCTCCGGATCGACGGGCGGCCACTACGCTCAGATCAGGAACGGCGCCCCGTTCGACGCGTTCTTCGCTGCAGACGACGAGCGCCCTCGACTCCTCGAGGAACAGGGGCTGACCGTGCCGGGCTCCCGGTTTCGCTATGCAGTGGGGCGGCTCGCGCTGTGGAGCCCGCAGCCCGGCTATGTCGACGAGGACGGCCGAGTGCTCGAGGCGGGAAATTTTCGCTTCCTCGCCATCGCGAACCCGGACGTCGCGCCGTACGGCGCCGCGGCGCGGGACGTCCTCATGGCGCGAGGGCTGTGGGAGACCTTGCAGTCGCGACTCGTCCGAGGCCAGGACATCGGACAAGCGTATCAGTTCGTAGCGACCGGCAATGCAGAGCTCGGCTTCGTAGCCTGGGCGCAGCTCGCGCGACAGGAACCCGAGGTCCAGGGCTCCTACTGGCTCGTGCCGGATTCGCTTCACGAGCCGATCGTGCAGGAGGCGGTACTGCTCGAGGACGTGCCCGCCGCGCGCGCGTTCGCCACGTTCGTGCAAAGCCCGGAGGCCCGTGACATCATCCGCAGCTACGGGTACGGGTACGGACCATGACGGTGCAGCGCCCAATGCAGCAATCGACGAAGAGGTCGTCCGCGCCTCGGCCACGGAACGCGGATCGGAAGCCGCGAAGCGCACGCAAAGAGTCACGAGCAGGCGACGGCGTGCGGCTGTGGATTCGCCTCACGGTGCCCGGCGTCGGCCAGATCGGCCCGGGCAAGATCGAGCTGCTGCGCCAGATCCGCGAGCACCAATCGATCTCCGCGGCGGCTCGCGCGATGAAGATGTCGTATCGGCGTGCATGGCTCCTGATCGAGGAGCTCAACGCGACGTTCGCCCGCCCGGTGGTCGCCACGTGGACCGGCGGCCGCTCGCGCGGCGGTGCTACCCTCACGCCGACCGGCGAGAAGCTCGTTTCGAGCTACGAGACGATACTCCAACGCGCCGACTCGGCGAGTCGAGACGTGCTCGACGAGCTCTGGAGCCTCAGCGTCCGCCGGACGACCTGACGACGGTTCGCGCCGCGCCGGCCGACGTCAGTCGCCGGCGAGCGCTCGTTCGACGAACCCGTTGTCGACGAACAGACTCATGTCGCCACGAATTTCGAGATCGGCTGGGAGAAGACTACGGCCGGAGGCACCCGAATCGGCGCAGCGCTGTTCTACAACGACGTCCAGGATCTGATTCAGACCGTCGTGTTACTGGACACGACGACGCGCCTTCGCATCGCGCGAAGGACGACGTCAGCTCGAGCAGCAAAAGAAGCTCAGTGATCGAGGCTCGGTAGCCGAACGCGAAAGGTGGAGCCGACGCCGGGTTGGCTTTCCACATCGATGTGGCCGCCGTGCGCGTGAACGATCCGTTGCACGATTGCGAGACCGAGCCCGGAGCCTGGGATGCCCTCCACGCTGCCGAGTCGTCTCCGAAACGGCAGGAAGAGCTCCGGGATTTCGTCGGCCGGAATGCCAAGCCCCCGATCGGTCACGGTCACCTCGGCCGTCCCCGTGCTCGCTGCAACGTGCACGTCGATCGGCCCGCCTCCGGGCGAGTACTTGATCGCATTGCTGACGAGATTGCTGATCGCCTGCTCGATCCGGAGGGAGTCACCGCGGACGAGGACCGGGCGGTCCGGCAGATCGAGCCGGATCGGATGGCTGCTCGTCGTCGGGCCATACAGATCGACGATCGCACGGGCCCCATCCCGAAGGTCGAACTCCTCGAGCTTGAGCTTCAGCTGACCGGCTTCCACGCTGGCAATGTCGAGCAGATCGCGGACCATTCGCGTCAGGCGGTCGATATGCCGACCGAGCACGGGCAGGTGATGCGCCGCGGTGTCGGGCTTCCGCTGCACCAGGTCGACCGTCAGCCGCAGCGCGGAAAGCGGGTTCAAGAGGTCGTGAGCGACGCCGGCGAGAAAGGTCTGCTGGTCGCGGCGCCGCTGCATGATCGTCGCGGCCATCTCGTTGAACGCATTCGCGAGCTCGCGCATCTCGCTGGCCCGACCTGCGCGGACATTCACGTCGTCCTCGCCGCTGCGGAATCGCCGTATGCCGTCCTGCAGATCGAGGACGGGACGCAGGACCAAGGAGCGCATACCGAGCGTGACGGCGACCAGGCCGCAGAGCAACACGACGGCGCTGCTCGCCGACCATAGACTCTGCAGGCGGAGCAGTCGCGCAGCCTCGTGCTGCGCCTCACGCAGATCGTTCTCGCTCTGGGCGCGCAGCGCGAGGCTGCTCTCGAGCGCGCGCTCGAGCGACGGACGACTCCCGCGGATCACCTCGGCGGGAGGCAGCTTGCGCGTCTCGAGCGCCTCGCGCTCCGCGAGATAGGTTTCGACGAGCCGCGAAAGGGTCGCGAGGCGGCGGCGTTCCGCCGCGCTTCCCAGGTGCGGCTCGAGCGCGACCAGCAGGCGGCGCAGGCGCCCCTCGAGCTCGCTGCGTATCGCCGCCATGGCCGGGTCGCTGCCGGCCGTCGGCAGATCGCCGAGGCGCTCGTACTCCCGAAGGGTCAGGTCGAGCTGGTTGACCAGCACAATCGCCTCGGTGCCGCGCTCGCCGGCCTGGGCGGCGCGCCAGATCTGCCTCGACGTCGTCAGGAGGCCGCCGGCCAGCACGAGCACGAGGAGGCCGAAGGACACGGTCGAAAGCAGGCTGAGGCCGCGCAGGCTCAATCGGGCTCGAGGGCGCGTCTGCATGTTGTGCCCCTTCCGCGATTCTCCCTAGCGCGCGCTCGTACCGTTCGATCGCGCCGGACTTCGAATGATACCGCCTGATCGGCAACGATCCTCGCTGTCGGCGCGGTAGCCGCGGTGCCCCTGTTCTACGTTCTGGACGCGTCGAGCGCGCCGCGCTCGGGTTACGCGTCACTCCGGCGAGGTTGCGGATCAGCACGGCGAGCAGCACATCGCTACCCCGCACCTCGCACGGCTCGGCGGCCTCGAGCTCCAACGCTTGGCGTTTTGCGAGGGCTGCCGGCGCAAGCTCGCCCGCGACCGAGGCGGCGCGGCGACGACAAGCCGAGCGACACATCGAGACGGTAGCGTGATGTTCATGACGGCTCCTCCGAGCAAGAAGGTGCCGTCGCAGCCTTAAAGCATCCTTAACGGCTTGTAGCGCGACGAGTTCGACGGCATTCTCTCGACATGGTCGGCGCGGAGAGCCGCTGTTCGAAGGTCTCGACCTTCCGGCGCTCGGCTACGAAGTGACCCGGCACGCCTCCACGCCCGCGGCGATGCACGTCGTGGTGCGCGGGTGACAGCTCTCCTCGTCGCGGTTGATGAATAGCCCCTTAACAATCCCGTCATCTCATGCTGCACACCGTCGCGCTGCGTCACGTTCCGTTTGAAGACCTGGGTCTCCTCGAGCCGTTGCTTGCAAGGCGCGGTCACCGCGTCCGCTATGTCGACGTGCCGGTGGCCGATGCCGCGGCACTCGACCCGCTCGAGCCGGACTTGCTCGTCGTCCTCGGGGGGCCGATCGGCGTTTACGAGAACGACGCCTACCCGTTTCTCGACGACGAAATCCGGCTGATCGGCGAGCGGCTCGCCACGCACAGGCCGACGCTCGGCATCTGCCTCGGCAGCCAGCTCATGGCGAGAGCCCTCGGTGCGCGCGTATATCCTTCCGGCTCGAAGGAAATCGGTTGGGCGCCGGTGGAGCTGACGGCCGAAGGTCGCGCCTCGTGCCTCAGGCACCTCGACGGTGTCGCAGTGCTGCACTGGCACGGCGATACCTTCGACTTGCCGGCCGACGCCGCGCGGCTCGCGTCGACGCCTTTGACGATCAACCAGGCCTTCTCGGTCGGCGACTACGCGTTGGCACTGCAATTTCATGCCGAGGCCGCCGGGCGAGCGCTCGAAAGCTGGTTCGTCGGGCATTGCAACGAGATCGCGGCGACGCCAGGAATCGGCGTGCCGGGGCTGCGCGCCGACACGGCACACTGGACGCCGGCGATCACGAGAGCGGGGAGCGCCTGCTTCGACGAGTGGCTCGAGACGGCCGGGTTGTAGTCCCGGACCGTGCCAAACGGTCGGCAGGAACTCTCGTCTCGATGGTTGTCTCTGTACAGACGGCGGCCTAGAGTGGCAGGGCCCAAGAGGACGGAAAGCATGACCGTACTCGAGCGAATCCGAAGGCGAAGCAGGGTGGTCGCGTCGGCCATCTTGCCGTTGCTCGCCGTCGCTTGGCTCGACAAGGCCGCAGCATGCGTAGGCATGATGCCTGGAGACGCCGCCCCCGAGCACTCGCGCCCCACGGTAGGCCCTCACGATCATCCTGCTCTCCACGGTTCTGCCGATTCCTTGGGCGGCGCTCGGCACGCACACGGCCGCGCCTCCGTCGATGACGCAGCAGGGGCTCACGCGAAGGCGGCGGACACGGGCCCCCTGCACGAGCACGGCAGCTGCCCACACTGCCCGACTTCTCCCGCAAGCGGCGGACTCGCCCCGGACCACGTCGCCTGCAGCGTCTCGGACGGGACCGTGGCAGCGACAGCGAGCACCGCTGCATCACCTGATTCGAAGGCTTCCCTGCCTCCCGTCGCCTGGACTGCTCCCCCGGAGGTCGTTCCGGCCGCGGTCATTCGCCGTGCGGCCGTGCAGGCTGCTGCGCCACCCCTTCGCCCGCTGACCCTCCGTTACTGCGTCCTTCTGCTCTGAGCGCCGGCCGCGGACGCGGCTCTTCGTGCTCAGCGCTCGCTTCGCCCTCGGGCGAACGCGAGAAGTTTCCATGGTCCAGCCGCGCACCGCTTGATGCCTGGATGCATTGGAACGATTTCCGGGAGAGTAGATGGATACGAACCTCGACCGACGCCAATTCCTTCACGCGGCAGCGCTCGCCGGGCTCGGCTGGTCGCTTTCCGGCCTGTTGCCGGCCTGGGCGCGCACGGGCACGCCGGGCGTTACCGCCCCCGACATGCCGACACTGACCGGCGAGGAGATCGCGTTGACGGTCGCTCGAAGCCGATTCACCGTCGGCGGCCGCACTCGCCACGCAGTCACCATCAACGGCACCCTTCCGGCGCCCTTGATCCGGCTCAGAGAAGGGCAAAACGTGCGGATTGCCGTGACCAATCACCTCGACGAGGACACCTCGATCCACTGGCATGGAGTGCTCCTGCCGTTTCACATGGACGGGGTGCCGGGCGTCAGCTTTCCCGGCATCCGGCCCGGGGAGACCTTCGTCTACGAGTTCCCGATCCTTCACGCGGGGACGTTCTGGTACCACAGCCACTCGGGCCTTCAGGAGCAGCTTGGCCACTACGGACCGCTGATCTTCGATCCCGCCGGACCCGATCCCGTCGAGTACGACCGTGAGCACGTCGTCGTGCTCTCGGATTGGAGCTCGATGGATCCGCACAAGATCATTGCCAAGCTGAAGAAAGCGGACGGCTACTTCAACTATCAGCGTCGGACGCTTGCGGAGCTTCTCGGGCGCCGGGAGCCCGCGACGATGTCGCTCGATGACTGGTGGATGTGGCAGCGGATGCGGATGGACCCGACGGACATCGCCGACGTCACGGGGGCCGCGTACACGTACCTCGTCAACGGCCATGGTCCCGAGGAGAACTGGACGGGTCTCTTCCAACCCGGGGAGCGAGTGCGATTGCGCTTCATCAACGCGTCGGCAATGACCGTGTTCAACGTGCGGATCCCGGGCTTGCCGATGACGGTCGTGAACGCCGACGGCAACAACGTCGTCCCGGTCGAGGTCGACGAATTTCAGATCAGCGTCGCCGAGACGTACGACGTGGTCGTGCAGCCGACCGACGATCGAGCGTATGCGCTCGTCGCCGAGTCCGTGGATCGTTCCGGTATGGGACGAGCGACCCTGGCACCGCGCCTTGGGATGACCGCGCCGGTACCACCACTGCGCAGGCGACCGACGCTCGGCATGGCAGACATGGGCATGGGACGAACGGCCCCTCCCGGACCCGCCCCTCGTGACGACGGACACGCCGGACACGAGGCGGCGCCCGAAGATCCGGGCAGAGTCGCGCAGGACGGCCACGCCAATCACGGTGCCGCCGATGCTTCCGTCTCTCTGGTCTCGCGCTCTAGCGCCGGCCACGGCGACATGAACGTGCGCGACGAGTCGCTCGCGCCGCCTGATATGAAGGTCGGCGTGGGAGTCGACATGATCTCGATGAGCCCGCAGGACGGGGCCGGCAGGCGAGGGCTCGGACTCGACGACGTGGAGCACCGCGTTCTCGTCTACAGCGATCTCGTCGCGCTCGACGAGAACCCGGATCCGCGGCCGCCGTCTCGAGCGATCGAGATTCATCTGACGGGCAACATGCGCCGTTTCATGTGGTCGTTCGACGGGCGCCGCTTCAATGAGGTGGTCGAGCCGATCCGCTTCGCGCGGAACGAGCGCGTCCGCGTCACGCTCGTCAACGATACGATGATGCAGCACCCGATCCATCTGCACGGACACTTCTTCGAGATCGTGACGGGCCGGCCGGGCCGCCATCCGAGGAAGCACACCGTCAACGTGCTGCCCGGGAGCAAGATCACGTTCGACCTGACGGCTGATGCGCCGGGCGACTGGGCGTTTCATTGCCACCTGCTCTTTCACATGCACGCGGGCATGTTCAACGTCGTGACGGTGCGCCCGCTCGAGGGAGATCCGAGATGAGCAGGCACGTTTTGCTTTGGATCATGCTCGCCATCCCGGCCTCCGGCGCATTTGCACAGCATGCCGAGCACGGCGTGCAACGCGGCGCGCAGGAGCTGCGCGAGAATGGTGACGGTCATGCCGTGCATTCGGCGGCGGCGGGCACAACGCAAGTGCGTTCCGATCCATCGCAGTCGGAGCGCGACGCCCACGACGATCACGGCGAGCGTGCGGGACAGGCGCTATCCGACGATCCGCTGAACAAGATGCCGCCCCACGAGGCGTTCTCGGGGCCGCAGCATGCGGCCGACACGATGTTCGACGCCGAGGACATGGCGGCAGCCCGTAAGCAGCTGCGGATCGTGCACGGCGGCGTGAGAACGCAGATGGTGCTGGCCGATCGTTTCGAAGCCCGCATCGGGGACGATGACGAGCGCTTCGCATGGGATCTCCAGGGGTGGTATGGCGGAGACATCCACAAGCTCTGGTGGAAGAGCGAGGGCAACGGCGAGCTCGGAAGCAATCCCGAGAGCGGCGAGATTCAGTTGCTGTACGGCCGTGCCGTCACACCCCATTTCGACTTTCAGGCGGGCCTGCGACACGATATCGAGCCGTCGCCGCGGCGCTCACATGCCGTGCTCGGCATCCAGGGTCTGCTCCCTTACGTCTTCGAGATCGACGCGGCGGCGTTCGTGTCGGAGGAGGGGGACGTCACCGGGCGATTCGAGGCCGAGTATGACCTGAGGATCCGGCAGCGCCTGGTGCTGCAGCCGCGAGTCGAGATGAACTTCGCAGCCCAAGCGATTCCGGAGCTCGGCGTCGGACCGGGCCTCGGCTCGATCGAGGGCGGCCTGCGGCTGCGCTATGAGTTCCGACGAGAGCTCGCCCCCTACGTCGGTTTCGGATGGGAGCGGAAGACCGGCGGGACGGCCGACTTTGCCCGGGCAGCGGGGGACGATGCCCGGAGCTGGGAGCTCATCGTCGGGATTCGGGCCTGGTTCTGACGGCTCGAAACTCGGACGAGAATCGACAGGGCGGCGGGGAACGTCGAGCTCGCACCATCACCCAAGAGAGTCGGTCCTCGAATGGCGCGACGCCGGGCTTGGAAGGAGGGCGCAGCATGAGCGGACGACACGGCTCCGGGCATTCGCATCCGGCGAAAGACCATCCGGTGGACGAGCACGCCGAAGACCCCGCTCGAGAGAGCCGGCACCGCAGCGCGGGGGCCGGCGAGCACGCCGCGCACGACAAGCACGCCGGCCACAGCGTCGAAATGTTTCGCAGCCGCTTCTGGCTCACCCTGGCGCTGACCGTCCCGACCGTGATCTGGAGCGAGCACGTGCAGGAGTGGTTTGGTTACACCGCTCCGGACTTCCCCGGCGCCGCATGGATGCCGGCGCTCTTCGGCACGATCGTGTTCGTCTACGGCGGTCGACCGTTCCTCGCCGGCGCCTATCGCGAGCTGGAGGATGGCCTGCCCGGCATGATGACGTTGATCGCGCTGGCAATCGCGGTTGCCTTCCTCTACAGCGTCGCGGTCACGCTCGGCTATCCGGGCATGGCGCTCTGGTGGGAGCTCGCGACGCTGATCGCGATCATGCTGCTCGGTCACTGGATCGAGATGCGATCGATCTTCCAGGCGCAGGGCGCGCTCAAGGAGCTAGCCAAGCTCCTGCCCGATACCGCCGTGCGCATCATTGGCGACGATCGGACCGAGGAGGTGACCGTCGATCAGCTGCGGGACGGCGACCTCGTTCTCGTCCGGCCAGGGACGGCCGTGCCGGCGGACGGCGTCGTCCGCAGCGGCAAGAGCAGCGCCAACGAGGCCGTCATCACCGGGGAGTCGAACCCTGTCCCCAAGCGAGAAGGTGACAAGGTCATTGCCGGCACCGTGAACGGTGAAGGCTCGCTTCGCGTCGAGACCACGGGGACCGGCGAGAACACGGCCCTCGCCGGGATCATGCGGCTGGTCGCCCAGGCGCAGACGTCGCGTTCGCGTGCGCAGGCGCTCGCGGATCGTGCGGCGTTCTTTCTGACCATCGTCGCGATAGGGGCGGGCCTTGCGACGTTCTTCGCGTGGCTCGTGGCCGGTGCCGAGCTCGACTTCATCGTCAGCCGGGTCGTGACCGTG
>DASVCR010000096.1:0-84761 GCA_036381515.1 Gammaproteobacteria bacterium
CGAGAACGAGCGCGCCGCGCTCGCGTTCCGATCGGGCCTCGCACTGGTCGACGGCCGCACGCTGACGGTCCCGGCACTGGAGCCGCCGGCCGACTGAAATCGGGCGTCCCCCACCAAATCGGGGTCAGAGCCCTTTTTCCCAGCAAATTGGGGTCAGAGCCCTTTTTCGCGAGCGAGCATGGGGGGGCGGAGAGAAGGTGGGTCAGCAGAAGGTTGAGGTCAGAGCCGTCGTGGGAGAACGCGAGGTTCAGAGCCGTTGGGCGAGAAGGTGAGGTCAGAGCCGTTGTGGAAGAAGGTGAGGTTCAGAGCGGTGTGGAGAAGGTTCTTGTCAGAAACCTTGTACACAGTCTAAGGGCTCTGACCCCAACTCCCTACTGCCCCCAACTCCCTACTCAACTCCCAACACCTTGGGGCCCAAGAGGGAGAGGTCCCCCTTGCCCCGACTCCACTCCCAACCCGCAGCTCCCTACTAACCCCAATTTTTTTCGAAGCCGGCTTGTTCGACCCAGAAAAACGGGCTCTGACCCCAAGTTCTCGGAAATAGGGGCTCTGACCGGCGCGTGAACATCGACGCGAGCGCGACCATCGAGACGGGCAGCGTCGCGAGCGCCTTGTCGTTGGCGAGCAGCGCGCCGGTCGGGCCGATCGTTCTGCAGCCGACAAAAGGGCTCCGAGAAAAGGGCTCTGACCCCAATTCCTTTTGCTGACACCAATTCGTTTTGGCCACAATTCCTTCGCGACCCGAATTTTCGGTCAGACGGCCCACGCCCCGATCCGGGAAAAAGGGCTCTGACCCCAATTTCTGCGGGAATAAGGCTCTGACCCCAATTTCTGACGCGATTTTTCAGGCGCGCGGCTGCGACCGCTTCGAGCCGAGCCACTCGAGCAGCGGGTCCCACTGCTCCCAATCGGGCCAGGCGAGGTACGGCGGCAGCTCGTGCACGCCGAGTCCGCGCTGGTACGCGCGGATGTAGTTCTGCGCCTCACGGAGCGTCGCGACGTACGGCACCTTGAGCTTCGTGAGGTACTCGTCGAGCTCCTCGAAGATCAACGTGTTGTCGCGGACCCGGTTCGCGACGAGCGCGACCTTCGCCTTCTTGTCCGCGACCTTCTGCAGGCTCATGAGCTCCTCGACGAAGGCCGCCGCGGCCTTCATGTCGATCGGCGACGGCAGCACCGGCACGATGATCGTCTCCGCGCGCTTCACGAGGTCGGTGAGCTCGCGACCGTGCGACCGTGCCGGCGCGTCGATGATCAGGTACTCCGTGTTCCGCGGCACGCTGCGGAGGCCCGACTCGAAGCCCTCGATGCCGGTGATCGGCCCGTAGTTTTCCGGGCGCTCCTCGAGCCACGCGAGCGCCGAGCGTTGCGGGTCGAAATCGGCGAGCGCGGTCTCGAAACCTTCCGACGCATAGTACGCGGCGAGGTTGGTCGCGATCGTGCTCTTACCGCAGCCTCCCTTGGCGTTCATGATCAGGATGCTTCTCATACCCTTCTCCCGAACGGTCCCTTTCTCGCTCTTATCGCGATCTCCGTCCGCCGCCAAGGCGCATAACTTAGCGGTGCTTATGACAAATGTCCAACGGACGGGATCTTTCTGAAGAATCGCAGAGACGCTCGGGCGGCGCCGAGAAGCGTGTCGTCGATTCGACGGAGCAGGCGGCCGGGCGATGACGGTGGCAGCGCAGGCGTTATCGACGAGCGTGACCGGCCCGCAGCGGCTGGGTCTTACTGACGAGCGTGACCGGCCTGCGGCGGCCCCGACGCCTCTCGAGCGCGAGCGGCCGCAGCCTTGCGGACGAACGCGAGCGGTCAGGCTCCGTTCTGCTCAGTCGATGCCGAGCTCCTGCCAGCGCCGGTCGACGCGCTCGACGACGTCGTCGCTCATCCGGATCGCGCGCCCCCATGCGCGGCTGACCTCGCCCGGCCACTTCGACGTCGCGTCGATGCCGAGCTTCGAGCCCAGGCCCGCGACCGGCGACGCGAAGTCGAGGTAATCGATCGGCGTAGACTCGACGAGCACGCTGTCGCGGGCCGGATCGACCCGCGTCGACACGGCCCAGACGACGTCCTGCCAGTTGCGCGCGTCGATGTCGTCGTCGACGACGATCACGAACTTCGTGTACATGAACTGACGCAGATACGACCAGATGCCGAACATGATCCGGCGTGCGTGCCCCGGATACTGCTTCCTGATGCTGACGACGGCGACGCGATAGGAGCACGCCTCCGCCGGCAGATAGAAGTCGACGATCTCGGGGAACTGCGTCTTCAGGATCGGCACGAACACGTCGTTCAGCGCGAGCCCGAGCACGGAAGGCTCGTCCGGCGGCCGCCCCGTGTACGTCGTGTGATAGATCGGGTCGCGCCGGTGCGTGATCCGCTCGACCGTCATGACCGGGAACACTTCCGTCTCGTTGTAATAGCCGGTGTGGTCGCCGAACGGTCCCTCGACGGCCGTCTCGCCGGGCACGATGTGCCCTTCGAGCGTGATCTCCGCGTGCGCCGGCACGCGCAGGCTCGAGCCGATGCATTCGACGAGCTCCGTGCGCTCGCCGCGCAGGAGCCCCGCGAACGCGTACTCGGACAGCGTGTCGGGGATCGGCGTCACCGCCGCGAGGATCGTCGCCGGATCCGCGCCGATGCTGACCGCGACCGGGAACGGCTCGTTCGGACGCGCGGCCTGCCATGCCGCGTAGTCCGTCGCGCCGCCGCGATGCGCGAGCCAGCGCATGATGACCTTGTTGCGGTCGATGACCTGCTGGCGATAGACGCCGAGGTTCTGCCGCCCGCCGTCGGGGCCCTGCGTCGTCGTCAGGCCCCACGTGATCAGCGGTCCCGCGTCCTCGGGCCAGCAGGTCTGGACCGGCCACGCGCCGAGGTCGACGTCCGCGCCCTCGATCCGTTCCTCCTGCGTCCGCCCGGTCCTGAGCACGCGCGGCGCCATGTTCACGATCTCCCTGAGGAGCGGCAGCTTGCGGAACGCCTCGCCGACGCTCCTCGGCGGCTCCGGCGCCTTCAGCGCCGCGAGCAGGCGGCCGAGCTCGGGGAGCGCGTCCGGGCCCTCCGCGCCGAGCGCGGCGACGATCCGAGACTCGGTGCCGAAGAGATTCGTCAGCGCGCGCACGCCGGGAACGCCGACGTCGTCGAAGAGGAGCGCCGGGCCGCCCTTCGCGAGCGTGCGGCGCGAGACCTCCGTCAGCTCGAGCTTCGGGTCGACGAACGCGGCGACGCGCTTCAGCTCGCCGCGGCTCTCGAGCAGCGCGAGGAAATCGCGCAGGTCGCGACAGGTCTTCTGCGGTCTAGGCCAAGGCGATTCCACGTCCATCCACGTATACTTGCGCACCGGCGCCCGGACCGGACGACGTTGCCGTTCGATCCCGGGCGGACATTAAACCTTCCGCGGGGTCCGTGACCAGCCGGCCTGGCCGGCTCCGCCGGAGCAGCGACACGCATGCGAGTCCGCTTCGCCAAAATGCACGGTCTCGGCAACGACTTCATGGTCGTCGACTGGCCGCAGGGCCGACCCGCCCCGGAGCCCGACGCCGTGCGGCGCCTCGCCGATCGCCGCCTCGGCGTCGGCTTCGATCAGCTCCTGCTCGTGACGCCGGCCGCGGACGGCGAGCACGAAGCGGCGTACCGCATCTTCAACGCGGACGGCGGCGAGGTCGAGCAGTGCGGGAACGGCGCGCGCTGCATCGCGCGTTTCGTCGCCGCGCAGGGGCGTCAGCGGGACGGCGAGCTGACGCTCGCGAGCACCGCCGGGCCCATCGAGGCGCGCATCGGCGCCGACGGGCAGGTCAGCGTCAATCTCGGCGTACCCGATTTCGCGCCCGCGTCGCTGCCGTTTCGCGCGCCCGAGGAGCGCGACCGGTACGTCGTGCACGCGTCCGGCCGCGACGTCGAGCTCGGCGCGGTGTCGATCGGCAATCCGCACGCCGTTCTGCTCGTCGATTCGGTCGATACGGCGGACGTCGGTATACTGGGGGCGGTGCTCGCGACCCATCCGGACTTTCCGCGCGGCGTCAACGTCGGGTTTCTCGAGATCGTCCGGCCGGATCGAGTGCGTCTGCGCGTTTACGAGCGAGGCGTCGGGGAGACGCCGGCCTGCGGCACCGCCGCCGCGGCTGCGGTCGCGGTCGGGCGTCGCTGGGGGGCGCTGGCCGAGCAGGTCGATGTCGAGCTTCGCGGCGGCGTGCTCACGGTGCGCTGGCCCGGGCCCGGACGACCGTTGTGGCAGACGGGGCCGACGACGCTCGTCTACGAAGGTGTCATCGAACTATGAGCCAACAGAAGAACGAGGCTGCGCTCGGCGAGCCCTTTTCCGAGGAGGCGGTCGCCGAATACCTGCAACGACGACCCGACTTCTTCGAGCGGCACGGCACGCTGCTGCTGCGTCTGAAGCTCCCGCACGAGACGAACGGCTTCACGGTATCGCTGATCGAGCGCCAGGTCTCGATGCTCCGCCAGCGCAACGCGGAGCTCGAGCGGCAGCTCAAGGACCTGATCTCCGTCGCGAAGGTCAACGACGCGCTCGTCGAGAAGATCCATCAGCTGTCGCTCCGGCTCCTGCGGACGAGCGGGCCGGCCGAGCGGCTCGACCAGCTCGAGACGAGCCTGCGCGAGGATTTCGGCGCGGAGCGCGCGGCGATCGTGCTGTTCGCGGGCGCGGGCTTCGAAGCGTGCGCCCGGCCCGGTTTCGTGAAGGTGCTGCCGCGCGACGATCCGGAGCTGAAGCCCTTCTCGGCCTTCATCCAGGGCGCTCGGGCCCGCTGCGGTCCGCTCCGTGACCGCCAGAAGGCCGTCCTGTTCGATCGCGACGCGGACACGGTCGCGTCGGCCGCGATGCTGCCGCTCGGCCGGGATGCGAGCCTCGGCTTCCTCGTGATCGGCAGCCGCGATCCAGCCCACTTCCATCCCGGCAAGCGGATGGACTTCCTGAACCGCATCGGCGAGCTGATCACCGTCGCGTTGTCCGAAGAGCAGGCGCGGAGTGTCGCCGTCTGACGCGCTTGAGGCGTTCCTCGCCGAGCTCGGGACGCAACGGCTGTCCGCGCATACGATCGCCGCGTATCGGCGCGACGTCGGCGCGCTGCTCGCGTTCCTCGAACGGGAAGGCGTCGCGCTCGAGTCCGCGGACGCGTACCACGTGCGCCGTTTCGCGGCCGAGTGCCACCGGCGTGGCCTGGGTCCGCGCAGCATCGCGCGCCGGCTGTCCGCGGTGCGCACGTTCTACGGCTTCCTGCTGCGGAACGGGATCGCGACGACGAATCCGGCGATCCACGTGCAGGCCCCGAAGGCTTCGCGGCGCCTGCCGGCGACGCTCGACACGGACCAGATGGCGAGCCTGCTGAAGGCGAATCCCGAGGAGCCGCTCGAGCTCCGCGATGCGGCAATCCTCGAGCTCTTCTACTCGTCGGGCCTGCGGCTGTCCGAGCTCGTCGGGCTCGACGTCGCCGACGTCGATCTCGACGATCGCACGGTGCGGGTACTCGGCAAGGGAGCGAAGACGCGGGTCATACCGGTCGGGCGCGTGGCCGCGGCGGCGATCCGTGCGTGGCTCTCGGTCCGGGCCGGGATCGCGGCCGCCGGGGAGCCCGCGCTCTTCGTCGGCAAGCGCGGCACGCGCCTCGGGCAGCGCGCCGTGCAGGCACGGGTCGAGCGGTGGGCGCGTCGGCGCGGCGCGCCGGTCCGCGTCCACCCGCACATGCTGCGGCACTCGTTCGCGTCGCATCTGCTCGAGTCGAGCGGGGATCTGCGCGCGGTCCAGGAGCTCCTGGGCCACGCGAGCCTGTCGACGACCCAGGTCTACACGCACCTTGATTTCCAGCACTTGGCCCACATCTACGATCGAACGCATCCCCGCGCCCGGCGCCGTTAGGCCTGCCATCCTGCTGTTTCGGGCGCGACCTCCGCAGGGCCCTGGACTTGCATGCGGCCTGGAGCCGGATGCCTTCCCGCAGGCGAACGAAGAAAGGCGAGATGAGCGAATTTCACGGC
The DNA here is from genome assembly GCA_036381515.1 of Gammaproteobacteria bacterium. Lineage (GTDB taxonomy): Bacteria > Pseudomonadota > Gammaproteobacteria > Steroidobacterales > Rariloculaceae > ZC4RG20. The sequence goes on from DASVCR010000096.1 coordinate 6,001, forward strand.
ACGACGATCCTCTGCGTCCGGCGCAACGGCAAGGTCGCGGTCGGCGGCGACGGCCAGGTCACGATGGGCAACCAGGTCATGAAGGGCAACGCCCGCAAGGTGCGCCGCCTGCGCGACGGCAGCGTCGTCGCCGGGTTCGCCGGCGGCACGGCGGACGCGTTCACGCTGTTCGAGCTCTTCGAGAAAAAGCTCGAGCAGTACGGCAACCTGCCGCGGGCCGCGATCGAGCTCGCGAAGGACTGGCGCACGGACCGGATGCTGCGGCGGCTCGAGGCGCTGCTCGTCGTCGCGGACCGCAACCAGTCGCTCCTGATCTCGGGCACCGGCGACGTGATCGAGCCCGAGCATGACCTGATCGCGATCGGCTCGGGCGGCGCGTACGCGCAGGCCGCGGCGCGTGCGCTCGTCGAGAACACGGACCTCGACGCGCGGGCGATCGTCGAGAAGGCGATGGCGATCGCCGCGGATATCTGCATCTACACGAACCGGCACATCACGATCGAAGAGCTGTAGCCATGTCGATGACGCCCAGGGAAATCGTCCAGGAGCTCGACAAGCACATCATCGGCCAGCAGCAGGCGAAGCGGGCGGTCGCGATCGCGCTGCGCAACCGCTGGCGCCGGGCGCAGGTTCCCGAGCCTCTGCGCAGCGAGATCACGCCGAAGAACATCCTGATGATCGGGCCGACGGGCGTCGGCAAGACCGAGATCGCGCGCCGCCTCGCGAAGCTCGCGAACGCGCCGTTCATCAAGGTCGAGGCGACGAAGTTCACCGAGGTCGGCTACGTCGGCCGCGACGTCGACTCGATCATCCGCGATCTCGTCGACATGGCCGTCAAGATGGTGCGCGAGGACGCGATGAGGAAGGTCGCGCACCGCGCGGAGGACGCGGCGGAGGATCGCCTGCTCGACGCGCTCCTGCCTGGTGTGCGCGACGACGCGGAAGGCCGCGAGACGCGTCAGCGCCTGCGCAAGATGCTGCGCGAGGGCGCGCTCGACGAGCGCGAGGTCGAGATCGACGTGCAGGCGCCGTCGCTCGGCGTCGAGATCATGGCGCCGCCCGGCATGGAGGAGATGACGAGCCAGCTGCAGAGCATGTTCAAGAGCCTCGCGAGCAACCGCCGCCGCACGCGGAGGCTCAAGGTCAAGGACGCGATGAAGCTCCTGAAGGACGAGGAGGCGGCGAAGCTCGTCAACGAGGACGAGATCAAGCTCGAGGCGCTCGAGGCCGTCGAGCAGAACGGCATCGTGTTCATCGACGAGATCGACAAGGTCGCGCGCCGCTCCGAAGGCATCGGGGCCGACGTGTCCCGCGAAGGGGTGCAGCGCGACCTCTTGCCGCTCGTCGAAGGCTCGACCGTGAGCACGCGCTACGGGATGGTGCGGACCGACCACATCCTGTTCATCGCGTCCGGCGCGTTCAGCATCGCGAAGCCGTCGGATCTGATCCCGGAGCTGCAGGGCCGCTTCCCGATCCGCGTCGAGCTCGCGGCGCTCGGCATCGAGGACTTCGTCGCGATCCTGACCGAGCCGAGCGCGTCGCTGACGCAGCAGTACGCGAGCCTGCTCGCGACCGAGCGCGTGAACCTGACATGGGATCCGAGCGGCATCCGGCGCATCGCGGAGGTCGCGTACGAGGTGAACTCGCGCAGCGAGAACATCGGCGCGCGGCGCCTGCATACGGTGCTCGAGCGGCTCCTCGAGACGATCTCGTTCGAGGCCGCGGACCGGCCCGGCGAGACGGTGACGGTCGACGCCGCGTACGTCGACGCGCACTTGGGCGAGCTCGTCAAGGACGAGGACCTGACGCGCTACATCCTGTAGGGGAAAATTGTGTCAGACACCTTTTTCCCGGCTGATGGGGTCAGGTGTCCGACGCGAGCCTCACGGGAAAAAGGTGTCTGACACAATTTTCGGCCCAAATGTCGACGACCCCCGAGCCCATCGAAATCACGTTGAAGAAGCGCTCGCGCCGCCTCGTCGTGCGCTTCGCGGACGGCTTCGAGGCCGACCTCGACGCCGAGTATCTGCGCGTCCACTCGCCGTCCGCCGAGGTCAAGGGACACTCCGCCGGCGAGGGGTTTCTCGTGACCGGCAAGGAGAACGTCGCGATCGAGCGGATCGAGCCGGTCGGGCGGTACGCGATCCGCATCGTTTTCGACGACGGGCATAAGACCGGCCTCTACACGTGGCCTATACTGTACGAGCTCGGCCGCAACCGGGAGCGCAACTGGCGGCGGTATCTCGAGCGGCTCGAGAAGGCAGGCAAGGCCCGCGCGAAGACATGATCAAGCCCATCTACGACGACGCTCCTGAACGGCCGCCGCGGCGGGAGCGGCTCACGGACTTCGGCTATGAGCGCGTCCCGGTCGGCGAGAAGAAGGCCCGGGTGCGCGGCGTCTTCGACTCGGTCGCGCCGCGCTACGACCTGATGAACGACGTGATGTCGCTCGGGCTGCACCGGTACTGGAAGGCCTTCACGATCTCGCAGACGGGCCTCCGCACCGGCCAGCAGGCGCTCGACGTCGCCGCCGGCAGCGGCGACCTCGCGCTCGGCCTCGCGCGGCGCGTCGGCCGCACCGGCCGCGTGCTCGTGACCGACATCAACCGGCGCATGCTCGACCTCGGCCGGGACCGCCTGCTCGACGAAGGCGTCGCGGGCAACGTTGCCTACGTGCAGGCCGACGCCGAGGCGCTGCCGTTCGCCGACCGCACGTTCCATTGCGTGACGATCGGCTTCGGCCTGCGCAACGTCACGGACAAGGACAAGGCGCTCGCCGAGATGTACCGCGTGCTGAAGCCGGGCGGCCGCCTCCTCGTGCTCGAGTTCTCGAAGCCGCTGCTCGGCCCGCTCGAGCCCCTCTACGACGCCTATTCGTTCCAGGTGCTGCCTCGGCTCGGGCGCCTGCTCGCCCGCGACGCGGCGAGCTACCGCTACCTCGCGGAGTCGATCCGCCGCCACCCCGATCAGCGCACGCTGATGCGGATGATGGAGCGCCGCGGCTTCGAGCGGTGCCGCTGCCACAACCTGTCGACCGGCATCGTCGCGCTCCATGTCGGTTTCCGCCTGTAACGTCCCGCGGTCATGAGCTTCGGGCTTCTCGAGCGGATCGAGCGGCTGCTCGAGCGCGGCGTGCGCGAGTCGTCGAGCGCGGCGCAGCGCGCCGCCGAGCTCGAAGGCGCGGCGCTCCGGATCGAGGTCGACGGCCTCGGCGTCGACGTCGTGCTCTCCGTCGACGGCGGCCGCATCCGCATCGTCCGCGACGACGCGCTCGCCGCCGATGCGACCGTCCGCGGCACGCCGCTCGACCTGCTGCGCGTGTCCGCGGCGGGGCGCGCGAGCCGCCTGCCGGGCTCCGGCGTCACGCTGACGGGGCGTGTTCACGTCGTCGAGCGGTTCGCCGAGCTTTTGCGGATCGCGCTGCCCGATCCGGAGGAGGAGCTGTCGCGCTGGGTCGGCGACGTCGTCGCTCACCAGGCAGGCAGCGCCGCGCGCGCCGCCGGCGCGTGGGCCGCGCGAGCCTTCGACGCGCTCACGGCCGATACGGCCGAGTATCTGACCGAGGAAGGGCGGCTCCTGCCGACGCGCGCCGAGGCGGACGCGCTCTTCGACGACATCGAGCGGCTGCGGGACGACGTCGAGCGGATCGAGGCGCGCATCGAGATCCTGCGTACGCGCGCGCGGCGCGAGCCCGCCTGCGCCGGCGTCGAGACGTCTTGATGGCGCTTCGCCGCCTGCGGCTGCCGCTCAGGCTCTTGAGCATCCAGCGGACGCTGCTCCGGTACGGGCTCGACGAGATCGTCTGGAACACGCATCTGTTCCGGCCGCTCGCGTGGGTCCAGAAGCTCCTGCCGGGCGCGGCGATCAAGACGCGGCCGCTCGGCGAGCGGCTCCGGCTCGCGCTCGAGGAGCTCGGGCCGATCTACGTGAAGTTCGGCCAGGCCGTCTCGACCCGCCGCGACCTGCTGTCGCCGCCGCTCGCGAACGAGCTCGCGAAGCTCCAGGACCAGGTGCCGCCGTTCCCGTCGGACGTCGCGCTCGCGCTGCTCGAGCGCGCGTTCCAGCGTCCGGTCGCGGAGGTCTTCGCGCATTTCGAGCGCGAGCCGCTCGCGGCCGCGTCGATCGCGCAGGTGCATGCCGCCCGGCTCGCCGACGGCACCGAGGTCGTCGTCAAGATCCTGCGCCCGGACGTGCGCGCGCTGATCGAGCGCGACATCGAGGTGCTGTACCAGCTCGCGCGGCTCGCGGAGCGCTACTGGCCGGACGCGCGGCGCCTGCGGCCCGTCGAGGTCGTCGAGGAGTTTCAGAAGACGCTGCTGCACGAGGTCGACCTGCTGCGCGAGGCGGCGAACGCGGCGCAGCTGAAGCGCAACTTCGCCGACTCGGACAAGCTCTACGTGCCGCAGGTGTACTGGGATTACTGCCGCGCGAACGTGCTGACGATGGAGCGCATCCAGGGCATCCCGATCAGCAACGTCGCGATGCTCCGGTCGCGCGGCACGAACATCCGCCTGCTCGCGGAGAACGGCGTCGAGATCTTTTTCACGCAGGTGTTCCGCCACAACTTTTTCCACGCGGACATGCATCCGGGGAACATCTTCGTCGACCTCGCGAACCCGGAGCGCCCACGCTACATCGCGGTCGATTTCGGTATCGTCGGCTCGCTGAGCGAGCAGGACCAGCACTATCTGGCCGAGAACTTCCTCGCGTTCTTCCGACGCGACTACCGGCGCGTCGCGGAGCTGCACGTCGACTCGGGCTGGGTGCCGGCCGAGACGCGCATCGACGAGCTCGAGTCGGCGGTGCGCGCGGTCTGCGAGCCGATCTTCGACCGGCCGCTGAAGGACATCTCGTTCGGCCTCGTGCTGCTCAGGCTGTTCGAGACCGCGCGCGAGTTCGACATGGAGGTGCAGCCGCAGCTCGTGCTGCTGCAGAAGACGCTGCTGCAGATCGAGGGCCTCGGCCGCGAGCTCTACCCGGAGCTCGACCTGTGGCGGACGGCGAAGCCGATCCTCGAGGAGTGGATGAGGGAGCGGCGCGATCCGCGCGCCCAGCTTCGCCGGCTGCTCGAGGCATGGCCCGAGATCGCGGACGATCTGCTGATGCTGCCGGAGCTCCTACACCGCCGGCTTCGGCAGGCCGCGGCGACGCCGCAGAAGGAGCCGGTGCGCGCGGCCCGCCGGCGGCGCGAGCGCGACGAGCGCGCGCGCGCGCCGCATCGGGAGGTCGGCGACCGGCATTTCGTCGGCGCGGCGCTGCTGCTCGCAGGCGTGCTGTGGGCCGGGCTCGCCGCGAGCCCGGTCTGGGTCGGCTGGGCCGGAGCGGCCGTCGGCATCGTGATGCTCGTGCGCCGCTGATCCCCGTGCGGAACCCGCTCCCCTCCCCGGCGAACTCCTCGAGCCCGTCCAAGACCTTGTCGACCCCGCGGCCCCATCACGGTCCCCAGGAGCGAGTTCTCGTCGTGCACCTGGCACGTGGCCGGCGACGCGGCAAGTTGGTCTTTGGTCCAATGGAGGCAGAGGCGCTCGACGGGCATTTGATGGGGGATGGAAGTCGACTCCGCTCCGACGAGCGCGGCAGCGACGCGGCCGACTCGGCGCCCAGAGGCTCGGGCGGAGCGCGCTGCCTTCCGGATGCCGGGCCGCGCGCTCGCACCTGCCCTGCCGCGGCGGCTTCTCACGATCGTCGCGCTCTTCGCCCCGCCGCTCCATGCCGCGGATCCGTGGGACATCGACGAGGACTACGCCGGCATCGCGCTGGCCGACGCACGTTGGACGGTCGACGAGGACTTCCCGGGCACGAAGGTCATCCTCGACGGGCGCTACTCGCTGCGGCGCCGCACCGGTCAACCGCGCGCCCGCGCGTGCGACTGCGGCGAGCCGCTGCCTGCCGCGGAGCGGCTCCGCCACACGTTCGGTGCGCACCTGCAGTGGGGCAAGGGCGAGACGGGGCTCGAATACGGAATCGTTTCTTACACGTGGAAGGCCTCGCAGCGCAACTACGCCGCATCGGCCGAAGGGGGCTTCCGCACGCTGCGCGACACGGTCGAGTGGGGCGTGCTCAACGTCGAGAAGGACGATCCGCTCGGCATCGACTCGTACGTCGAGCTCAGCATCGCGAGAGCGTCGCGCACGTGGCAGCTCGCCGTGCCGAGCTCGCCGTGGAGGTTCACGCTCGGTGTCAACATGTCGGCCGGCTATGCGTGGGCGGACTCCTTCGACGAGACCTACGACGACGTGTCGAACATGACGATCGGCTCGTGGGGCAAAGGCACCGTGAGCCGCGGCCGGTGGGGCACGTTCTACATCGAGCAGCGCGTCGTCAACGGGTGGACGTTCAGCAGCCCGGCGCGCGGCGGCACGGTGCAGCGCGAAGCGCAGGCCCGCGGCGGCTACACGAACCGCCTTCGCGGCTGCATGGACATCGAAGTGTTCGTCGAGAAGCGTTCGTTCAACTTCACCGATCCTAACCTGGCCGACCTCTACACGAAGAGTAAGCGCATCGGCGTCGCGCTGAGCTGCACGCTGCGCCGCTAGGTCGCTCCCGGGCGTACCGCCGCGCCTCCGTTACGGACGAGGCACCCCCGCGTCCCGGGTGGCGATCAGCTTGGCCATCGTCTCTTCGATCTCGCCGAGGACCGACTCGACCGTCGCGAGGTCGGTGCCGCGGACGACGAGGCTCGCGCCGTAGTGCCCGTCGCGCGCGAACGGATAGCTGCCGATCTCGACGTCCGGATGCGCGCGGGCGATGCGCTCGAGCTCGAGCGCGAAGTCGCCCTCGCGGAGCAGCACGTCCGTGCTGCGCGAGTGGATCGCCGCGCCGCGGCGCAGCGTCGGCTCGAGCGACGCGAACATCGCGTGCGCGATCGGCGGCACGCCGGCGAGCACGAACACGTTCTCGATCCTGAATCCCGGTGCGGCGCTGATCGGGTTGTCGATCAGCGACGCGCCTTCCGGCACGCGCGCCATCCTGAGCCGCGCTTCGTTGAGCTCCCTGCCGCCGTGCTTCAGGCGCACGACGGCCTCGGGATCGACGACGAGCTCGACGCCGAACGCCTTCGCCACCGCCTCGGCCGTGATGTCGTCGTGCGTCGGACCGATGCCGCCGGTCGTGAACACGTACGTGAAGCGTGCGCGGCACTCGTTCACGTGCGCGGCGATCGCGTCGACCTCGTCGCGGATCACGCGCGCCTCCTCGAGCCGGATGCCGAGCTTCGACATCTCCGTCGCGAGGAACTTGAGGTTCGCGTCCTGCGTCTTGCCGGACAAGAGCTCGTTGCCGATCAAGAGCACGCATGCGGTCGGATGGTCCTGGCCGGTCATTGCTCGCCTTCCATGCTGAGTTCGACGACGATCGGATAGTGATCCGAGCCGAAGGCCGCGAGGCGCCGGAACGCGGCGACGCCCACGCCCGGGCTCACGAGGCAATGATCGATGGGAATGCCGAGCAGCGGCAAGAACGACGGCCACGTGAAGCCGAGGCCGGTGCGCGCGTCCCGCAAGCCCGTAGCTGCGAGGAGCTCCGTGAAATACGGCGAATACGGGGTCAGGTTGAAGTCGCCCGCGACGACGAGCGGCCCGTCGACCCGTCTGACGAGCTCGGCGAGCGCATCGAGCTGACGTGCGCGCTCGGCCGCGAGGTGCGCGCCCATCGGCGGACGCAGGTGCACGCCGATCAGCTCGAGCTCGCCGGCCGGTGAGACGACCGTCGCGTCGATCGCGGCCGTCGACTCGAGACGGAACGGCCGCACGTCGCGTAGCGGGAGCTTGGATAGCAGCGCGATGCCGAACGCTGCGTCGTCGTCGGGCAGCAGCACGCGATGCGGGTAATCCGCGAAAACGGGCTCGAGCCGCGCGCGCCACTCGTCGGTGTATTCGACGACGAGCACAGCGTCGGGCGCCTCGGCGCGGATCATCTCGAGCAGCCGCTCGGACGAGCCGTTGCGGAACTCGACGTTCACGGCCATCAACGCGACCGTCGACGAAACGGCATCGGATGCGCTGCCCGATCCGCTCGCGGCGACGGCTGCCGGCGCCGGTCCTGCGCCCGATACATACGGCAACAGCGGCCACGCGTTCGGGACGACGGCAACGGCGAGCAAGGCCGCGACGTACCGGCGCCTGAGCGCGACGAGCGCCACGGCGAGCGGCAGCTGCAGCAGGACGTAGTGTGCTCTGAAGTGCGAGAAGAGCTCGAAGCCCCACCAGGCCTCCGCGGCGAGCGCCGCGACGGTCGCCGCAAGCAGGCCGAGCGCTGCGAGCAGCGCGAGCCGGTCGAGCGCGCGGACGAGCTTCGCGGACATCGTGAGTGTCAGGGTCCGAGCGAGCGAAGCCCGAGCATACCCTTTCCGGCCTTCGGCGACCGAAGGAAGGCGGCCGGATCCTCGCCGCGCTCGAGCACCTCGACGAGCGCATCGAGCAGCGCTTCGCGTTCCTCGCGATCGAATTGCATGCCTTTCTCCTCGGGCGCGGGTGTAGGCCGTGCAGAACCGGGGTCGCGTCAGCGGCGACCGTCGAAGTCTTCCGCCGCCTCACGTGCCCGGACGACGAACTCCGCGATCCTCTTCGGATCCTTCTTGCCCCGCTCGCGTTCGACGCCGCTCGACACGTCGACGCCCCACGGCCGCACGGCCCGGATCGCGTCCGCGACGTTGTCGATGCCGAGGCCGCCGGCGAGGATCAGCTCGGTGCGCCCGGCGAGCTCGCGTGCCTCGCGCCAGTCCGCTGTCCGACCGCTGCCGCTGACCGGGCCCTCGAACAGGAGCCGCGGCGGCAGCTGTCCCGCCGGCGCCGCGCCGCTTCGATAGACCGGCAGCGCGCGACAGGCCGCGGGCAGCTCGAGCGCGGCGAAGTCCGCGGCGTCGGTCTGCAGCCAGTCCGGCTCGAGCGTCTCGAGCACGTCAGCGACGAGCGCGGGCTCGGGATGGCGGAACACGGCGACCTTGAGCACGTGCGCCGGCAGACCCGCGGCGAGCGCGCGCGCGTCGCGCGGCGAGATCCGTCGCGGCGACGGCGCGAACACGAAACCGACCGCATCGGCGCCCGCGGCGGCCGCCGCGTCGAGCGCTTCGACGGTCGTGATCCCGCAGATCTTCACGAACATGCCGCGCTTGCCTCCGCGGCGGCCGCACGCCCGGCCGCGACCAGCTCCGCGAGCGCGCGCTGCGGGTCCGGGGCCCGCATCAGCGCGGAGCCGACGAGCGCGAGCCGGTAGCCTGCGGCCGCGACCGTGCGCACGTCGTCGGCGCCGTCGACGCCGCTCTCGGCGACCGCCGGGAGGTGCGCGGGCAGGTGCGGCGCGAGCGCGGCGAAGCGGCCGAAGTCGACGTCGAGCGTGCGCAGGTTCCGGCAGTTCACGCCGGCGAGCACGGGCGGGGAGCCGCGCGGGATCTCGAGCGCCGCGATCCGCTCGAGGTCGTCCGCGTCGAAGGCCTCGAGCAGCGCGAAGAGCTCGAGCTCGCGCGCGGCCGCGAGCAGCGCGCGCACCTCGGCGTCGGACAGCATCGTCACGATGATCAGCACGCCGCCGGCGCCGGCCGCGCGGGCCTCGATGACCTGATACGGGTCCGTCAGGAAGTCCTTGCGCATGACCGGACGCCCGTGCGGCGCGAGGAGCGCCGCCGCGTCTGTGAGATGCTCGAGCGAGCCGCCGAACTCCGTGGGCTCGGTCAGCACGGACACGGCGGCCGCGCCGCCCGCGGAGTACGCGGCGACCTGCGCATCACGATCGAGACCGGCACGCGCGAGCCCGCCGGCCGAAGGGCTCCTGAGCTTGAGCTCCGCGATCACGTCGAACGTCCCGAGCGTAAGCGGCGGCGGAGGCGGCGTCGCGACGGCGCGCGCGAGCAGCGCGCCTTCGGATTCGACGGCACGTGCCGCGCGCACCCGCTCCCGGCTCGCGCCCGCCATGCGCTCGAGGAGCCCGCTCATGCCGCGGCCCTCGGTCGGGACTCGGCGCGGTTCGGGCGCCGGACCTTATGTGCGCCGCGTCCCGCGTGCGCCGAACCCATGAGAAGGTCCGACCTGTCCCCGACCGTCATGCCGGTATGTACGCCGGAGCCGTTCACGACGCCTCCCGCCCGACGCTCGCGAGGCGCTCGACGAGCCGAGCCGCGGAGCCATCCTCGATCGCCGCGCGTGCCCGCTCGATGCCTTCGCGCGCGTCGCGGGCCACGCCCGTGACCTCGAGCGCGAGCGCCGCGCCGAGCGCGAGCGCGTCGCGGTGCGCGGCGCTGTCCTCGCCGGCGAGCGCCGCCTTGAGCCGGGCCGCGTTCTCCGCAGCATCGCCCCCGACGAGCGCGTCCGGCGCGCACGGGTCGAGCCCGTAGTCCTCCGGGTCGCGGACGGAGCGCTCGACGTGGCCGGGACGCACGTCGAAACAGACGAACGGGCCGATCGGCGTCGCTTCGTCCCAGCCCCTTGCGCCGTGGATCACGAACGCGCGCTCGACGCCCATGCCGGACAGGGTCTCCGCCATCAGCGCCGCCATCGGCTCGCTGAATGCGCCGATCACGTGGTACGGCGGCGCGGCCGGATTCGACAAGGGCCCCAGGATGTTGAACACGGTGCGCACGCCGAGCGCCGCCCGCACCGGGCCGATCTGCTTCATCGCCGGGTGATAATGCGGCGCGAACAGGAACGTGAAGCCGTGCGCCGCGAAGCACTCGCACGCCTGACGCTCGTCGAGCGGCACCGGCAGGCCCAGCGCGGCGAGCACGTCCGCGGCGCCCGAGCGGCTCGACACGGAGCGGTTGCCGTGCTTCACGACGGCCGCGCCGCACGCCGCGGCGAGCAGCGCGCTGCCGGTCGACAGATTGAGGCTCCCCGAGCCGTCGCCGCCGGTGCCGACGATGTCGACGTAGCGTGGGCCCTCCGGCAGCTCGGGCCGCAGCGCGAGCCGCCGCATCGCGGTCGCGAAGCCGCGGATCTCGGCCGCGCACTCGCCCTTCATGCGGAGCGCGACGAGGATCGCGCCCGCGAGCGGCGCGGGCAGACTGCCGTCGGCCATCGCGCAGAGCAGCCGATCGGCCTCCGGCTCTTCGAGGTGGCGGCCGGCCGCGACCCGCTCGAGAAGCTCCGACGGCCGGAAGTCGGGCGCGCTCACGACGCGGCTCCTCTGCGGGCGGCGCGGTCGCCGTACAGGAAGTTCTCGAGGAGCGCCGGCCCGTCCGGCGTCAGCACGCTTTCCGGGTGGAACTGCACGCCCTCGACCGCCAGGTGCCGGTGCCTCACGCCCATGATTTCGCCGTCCTCGGTACGCGCGCTGACCTCGAGCACGTCCGGGACGCTGCCGCGCTCCGCCGCGAGCGAGTGATAGCGGCCCGCCTCGAACGGGTCCGGCAGCCCGCGGAAGATCGACTTGCCGTCGTGCGTGACGCGCGACGTCTTGCCGTGCATCAGCGCCCCGGCCGAGACGATCTTGCCGCCGAAGTGATGCACGATGGCCTGATGGCCGAGGCAGACGCCGAGCACCGGCACGCGGCCCGCGAACGCGTCGATCATCGCGAGCGAGACGCCCGCGTCCTCGGGGCGGCCCGGTCCCGGCGAGATTACGAGGTGCGTCGGCGCGAGCGCCTCGGCGTCCGCGACCGTGAGCGCGTCGTTGCGGTAGACGTGCACGTCCGCGCCGAGCACGAGGAACGCCTGCACGAGGTTGTACGTGAACGAGTCGTAGTTGTCGATCAGAAGCAGCTTGACGCTCACAATCCTTCCTCCGCGAGCTCGAGCGCCTTGCGCAGGATCGCGCTCTTCGCGAGCACCTCCCGGTACTCGTTGTCCGGGACGCTGTCGGCGACGATGCCTGCGCCCGCCTGGAAGCTGTATTCGTCGCCGTCGAACACGATCGTGCGGATCGTGATCGCCTGGTCCATGTTGCCGTTCGTGCCGAAGTACCCGACCGTGCCGCCGTAGAGCCCGCGCGCGATCGGCTCGAGCTCCGCGATCAGCTCCATCGCGCGCACCTTCGGCGCGCCGACGAGCGTGCCGGCCGGGAACGCCGCCGCGAAGAGATCGAACGCGTCGCGGTCGGGCGCGAGCACGCCCTTCACGCCGCTGACCATGTGCATCACGTGGCTGTAGCGCTCGATGCTCTTGTACGGGTCGACGTGCACGGAGCCCGCCCGCGCCACGCGGCCGAGGTCGTTGCGAGCGAGGTCGACGAGCATCACGTGCTCGGCGTTCTCTTTCGGATCCGCGACCAGCTCCTTCTCGAGCGCGAGGTCCTCGTCGCGGCTTGCCCCGCGCGGACGAGTGCCCGCGATCGGCCGGAGGCTCGCGCGCCCCTGATCGAGCCGGACGAGCGCCTCCGGCGACGATCCTGCGATCGAGAGGTTGCCGAGCTGGAAGAAGTACATGTACGGCGACGGATTCAGCAGCCGGAGGCCCCGGTAGGTCTGAAACGGATCGAGGTCGGCGCGCCCGCTGAAGCGCTCGGACAGCACGATCTGATAGATGTCGCCGGCCGCGATGTGGCGCTTCGCGCGGTCGACGGCGTCGAGGAACGCGTCGCGGGAGAAGCTCGGCTCGGCCGGCGAGAAGCCGCCGGTGCGCGCGGGTCGATCGATGCCGCCGCGGAGCGCGCGGACGACCTCGGCGCGGAGCGCGCGCCGCTCGTCCTCGCCGCCGGCATGGAGCAGCGCGACGCGGCGGGTCAGATGATCGAACACGAGCAGCGACTCCGGGGCGACGAACACGGCCTCGGGAAGCCCGGGGAGCTCGGCGCGGTTCGGCGGCAGCCGCTCGAAGTGGCGCACGACGTCGTAGCCGGCCGCGCCGACGAGCCCGCCGGTGAACGGCAGCCCGTCGATCGCGGGCTCGAGCCTCGGGCTTGCGGCAAGCGCGTCGCGCATCAGCGCGAGCCACTCGGCCTGGCTGCTCGGGCGCGGCAGCGCGACGCCGTTGCGCCGCACGCCGTCCGGGCGGATCTCGAGCGTCAGCCCTTCGCCGAAGCCGAGAAACGAATAGCGCGCGAGCCGCTCGGCGCTCTCGACGCTCTCGAGCAGGAAGCGCGGCTTGAACGGCTCGAGCTTGATGTAGGCCGATACCGGCGTATCGAGGTCGGCCGCGATGTCGAACGGGGATTCCATGGGATGCTCTCGATTCTCGGACTGCCAAAACGAAAAAACCCGTCTCCGATTTCGGCGGAGACGGGTTTTGCGCGATTTCTGAGGCGACGGACCTGGCTCAGCTCGCGTTCGTCTTCTGGGCGGCTTGCGGAACGACCTCGTCGGTCTTGCGCTTCGATCGTCCCGGGCTCACCCGGCGCGCACTACCCTCTCCGGTGGTGAGCGTCGCCACCAGCGGGTACGGTGCGGACGATGCACGATGCCGTTCATGGTCGCGAAGTATGTGGGCGTCGGCGGGCGGGGGTCAAGGCTCGCCGCCTCGAGCCGTTCGAGTCGGCGACGCTCCGAAACCCCGAAAAGGCCGGTCAGAGGTCGTACAGCAGCGGAAGGACGATCGAGAAGCCGAGCCACATGATCAGGAGCAGCGGGACGCCGACACGCGGGAAGTCGCCGACCGTGTAGCCGCCGGCGGACAGCACGAGCAGGTTCGTCTGGTAGCCGAACGGCGTCGCGTAGCTCATGTTCGCGCCGAACAGCACGGCGAGCACGAACGGCTCGACCGGCGCGCCGGCGGCATGGGCCATCTGGATCGCGATCGGCGCGCCGATCACGCCGACCGCGTTGTTCGACATCACGTTCGTCAGCGCGGAGACGGCCAGCATCACGCCGCTCAGGATCATCGGCGTAGGCAGCACGTCGACCGCGGCGATCAGCTGCCTCGCGACGAGCTCCGCGGCCCCGGTCTCGGTCAGCGCGTGCGCGAGCGCGAGGCTCGTGACGATGATCATGACGACGGGGACGGACAGCGCCTTGCCGATGTCGCGCCACGCGAGGCAGCGCGACGCGAGCATCAGCCCGACGCCGAGCACGGCGGCGACCGAGATCGGCACGACGCCGAGCGCCCCGCTCGCGAGCACGAGCGCCATGATCGAAAGCGCGCGATCCGCGCGATGTGTCCGCGGCAGCTCCATCGTGCCGTCGACGACGAGCGCGTTCCCGGAGCGCTTGAGCTGCTCGAGCTTGCTCGGCGTGCCCTGCACGAGCACGACGTCGCCCGCCCTGAGCGGCACGAGGTTGATGTGGCTCGACAGCGGCTCGCCGTCCGCGGCCCGGGCGCGATGCAGCGCAAGCGGCAAGAGGCCCGTGCGCTGCGCGAAGCGCGTTGCGGCGAGGCTCGCGCGATGCAGCATCGAGCCGCGCGTGACCACGATCTCCGCGAGCTGCTCCTGCTCCGCCGGCGCCCCCGTCTCGACGCCCTCCGCGGCCGCCGCGTCGTGCAGCGTCGCGCCGAGCTGCTCCTCGAACAGCTTCAGCCGCTCCGGCGTGTCGCGCACGACGAACCGGTCGCCGGCCTGGATGCGCACGATCGGCAGCTTCGTGACGACGAGGCCTTCGCCGCGCTCGATCCGGTCGACGCGCATCTGGTTGTCGGTCATCGCGAGGCACTCGGCGAACGTTTTGCCGCACGCGGCGCTGTCCTCGGTGACGTGCAGCGTCGCGTTGAACACGCGCGGCGACGTGTCCGCGAGCGGCGGCTTGCGCACGGGCAGGAGACGCGGCGCGATCAGCCACAGATAGAGCAGGCCGAGCGTGCCGACGACGGCCGCCGGCAGCGTGAACGCGAACATGCCGAACTCCGGAAGCCCCGCGTCCTCGGCGATGCCGACGATCAGGAGGTTCGACGACGTGCCGATCGTCGTCGCCGCGCCGCCGAGCAGCGTCGCGAGGCCGACCGGCATCAGGATCGACGACGGCGGCACCTTGTTGCGCGTGGCGATGCCGACCAGCATCGGCAGCAGCATCACGACGAGCGGCGTGTTGTTCACGAACGCGGCGAGCACCGCCGCGATCGTGATCGTGCCGAGCAGCGCGGTCTTCGGGTGCCGCGTCCATATGCGCGCGAGCGTCAGCGCGAGCGGCTGCAGCGCGCCGGTCGTCTCGAGGCCCTTCGCCATGATCAGCAACGCGCCGATCGTGATCAGCGCCTCGTTGCCGAACCCCGCGAGGAACTCGGTCGGCTCGAGCCGGCCGTGCGGCGTCTCGTACGGGAACAGCTGGAACACGAGCAGCAGCGTGACGAGGATCGCGAGCGACGACGCTTCGAACGGGATCCGGTCGCGAGTGAAGAGGATCAGCGCTGCGACTGTCAGGAGCAGCGCAACGAGCGCGTGGGGGTCCGGCACGGGGTATGATTCGCGGCCAATGTCGTGATCGTGCCCGCCCTAATAGCACGCACGCGCGCGCTGCGCCAAGGCCGGCAGGCCCGCTCGACGGACCGGCGCGTGACGGTGCCGTCCCGCGAATCCGCGCTTTTCCGGCCCTGACGGGCCGCCGAGTGGGGACGGTCCACGTATGGAGAGCCCGAAATCGTGCGCATGTGGAGCCAAGCGAAAAACGGTGCCGCGCGCATGCCGCATGCGGCGGAAGCGCCCGAGCGGCGTGCGGCCGACGCCGCGCGCGAAGGGCCCGGGCCGCTCGGCGTCTGGCGCTATAGCCGGCGCGCGCTCGACCTCGTCTGGACGACCAGCCGGCCGCTGACGGTCGCGTTCGCAATCCTGACGATCGTGGCGGGCCTCCTGCCCGCCGGCGCCGCGTACGTCGGCAAGCTGATCGTCGACGCGGTCGTCGCCGCGATCGACGTCTACGCGACGGGCGCCGCGCCCGACTACGGCGCGGTGCTCCGCCTCGTCGCGCTCGAAGGCGGCCTCGTCGCGGGCGTCGCGGCGGCGCAGCGCGGCATCGATTTCTGCCAGTCGCTGCTCCGGTTGAAGCTCTCCGAGCGCGTCAACGTGATGATCCTCGAGAAGGCGCTGACGCTCGACCTCGAGCATTTCGAGGACTCCGAGTTCTACGACAAGCTGAACCGCGCGCGGCAGGAAGCCTCGGTGCGCCCGCTGAGCCTCGTGACCCGCACGTTCACGCTCGCCCGCAACGCGATCTCGCTGACGAGCTACGCCGTGCTGCTCTTGCAGTTCTCGGCGTGGGCCGTCGTGATCCTCGTCGTCGCGGGCCTGCCCGCGTTCTTCGCCGAGACGCGCTTCTCGGGCGAGCAGTTCCGCGTGTTCCGCTGGCGCTCGCCCGACCGACGCATGCTGATGTACCTCGAGATCGTGCTCGCACGCGAGGACCACGCGAAGGAAGTGCAGCTGTTCGGCCTCGGCCCGAAGCTCCTCGGCCGCTACAAGGCGATCTTCCGCAAGCTCTACGAAGAGGAGAAGCGCCTCGCCGTGCGGCGCGACGCGTGGGGCCTCGGGCTCGGCCTCCTGAGCAACGCGGCGTTCTACGGCGCGTACGCGTGGATCGCGCTCTCCGCGGTCCGTGGCGCGATCACGCTCGGGCAGATGACGATGTACCTCCTCGTGTTCAGGCAGGGGCAGTCCGCCGTCTCGTCGATGCTGTCGGCGATCGGCGGGATGTACGAGGACAACCTCTACCTTTCGAACCTCTACGAATACCTCGAGCAGCCGCCGCGGCCGCGGCTCGGCAGGGCGACGGCGGGGCCGAAGCCCGAGGCGGGGCTCGTGTTCGAGCACGTGACGTTCACGTATCCCGGGTCGGAAACGCCCGCGGTGTCCGACGTGAGCCTCGCGATCCGTCCCGGCGAGAGCCTCGCGCTCGTCGGGCTGAACGGCTCCGGCAAGACGACGCTCGTGAAGCTCCTCGCGGGGCTCTACGAGCCCGACTCCGGGCGGATCCTCTACCAGGGGCTGCCGCTGCCCGACTGGGAGCCGGGCGCGCTGCGCGAGCGCATCGGCATCATCTTCCAGGATTTCGTCCGCTATCAGCTCAAGGTCGGCGAGAACATCGGCGTCGGCGACGTGCGCGTCTTCGCGGACGCCGAGCGGTGGCGCGCCGCGGCGACGAAGGGGCGCGCGCACGAATTCATCGAGACGCTGCCCGAAACGTACGATACGCCGCTCGGTCGCTGGTTCAACAAGGGCCAGGAGCTCTCCGGCGGACAGTGGCAGCGCATCGCCCTCGCCCGCGCATTCATGAGGTCGAGCGCCGAGATCCTCGTGCTCGACGAGCCGACGGCGGCGATGGACGCGGAAACCGAGGCCGAAGTCTTCGAGCACTTCCGCGCGATGACCGCGAACAAGATCACGATCCTGATCTCGCACCGCTTCTCGACGGTCCGGCGCGCCGACAAGATCGTCGTGATGGATCAAGGCCGCATCGTCGAGCAGGGCACGCACGACGAGCTCGTCGCGCAGGGCGGGCGCTACGCGCGGCTGTTCGAGCTGCAGGCGCGCGGCTACCGCTGATGACGCGCTGCGCTCGCGCTCCTGCGGCACGGCGCCCGGCGCCGCCGCGTGAGATGCCCTATGCGGTCGGCCGCGAAGCGGAGCGCTAGAATCGACGGTGCAGCAACCGCCGCACTCAGCCGAGCAGCAAGACGGACCGTGGCCTCGACTCCCCCCCAAGGCATCGGGCGGACCGACATCTTCTTCGCCGAGAAGGATCAGGCGCTCCGCGAGGATGTGCACCGGCTCGGCGAGCTCGTCGGCGAGCTCGTGCGCGAGCAGGGCGGCGAGGCGCTGTTCGACCTCGTCGAGGCGGCGCGCCGCGCGGCGATCAAGCGCCGCGAGGGCGACGACGACGCGTTCACCGAGCTCAGGACGTTGCTCGGCGCGCTCGCGCCGAGCACGGCGCGGGACTTCATCCGCGCGTTCTCGACGTACTTCCAGATGGTCAACATGGCGGAGAAGGTCCACCGGATCCGCCGCCGACGGGCGTATGAGCGGGACGCGGCGACGCCGCAGCCCTTCGGCTTCCTGGACGTGCTGCACCGCCTCAAGTCGGCCGGCGTCGACTCGGTCGAGATCGAGCGCGTGATCGCCAGGACGTGCATCGAGCCCGTGTTCACGGCTCATCCGACGGAGGTGACCCGGCGCACGCTGCTGCGCAAGCAGCAGAACATCGCGCGGCATCTGCTCGAGATGCTCGATCCGTACATGACGCCGCAGGAGCTCGCGGCGACGATGGATCGCATCCGCCTCGAGATGACGACCGGCTGGCAGACGGAGGAGTACGCGCCCGAGCAGATGACGATCGGCGACGAGGCCGAGCACGTGCTGTTCTTCGTGACGGACGTGCTGTACCAGATGCTGCCCGCGTTCTACGAGAACCTCGAGTCGGCGCTCTCCGAGACGTTCGCCGAGCGCGCACGGCTGCGCGTGCCGAACGTCATCCGGTTTTCGTCATGGGTCGGCGGCGACATGGACGGCAACCCGAACGTCACGGCGAAGACGCTGCGCGAGACGCTCGCGCGGCAACGCGCGCTCGTGCTCGACCTCTACTTCCGCGAATGCCGCGAGCTCGGTGCGCACCTGAGCCAGAGCGCGAGCCGCGTAGGCGTCTCCGACGAGCTGATCTCGAAGACCCGCTCCTACGCCGCGCATTTCCCGCAGGCGTTCCACAGCGTGCCGGCGCGGCACAGGGAGATGCCGTATCGCGTGTTCCTGCGGCTCGTCGGCGCACGCCTTCAGGCGACCTACGACGATGCAGAGTTCCCGTACGAGTCGCCCGAGGAGTTCATCGAGGACGTGGAGATCGTCGCGGACAGCCTGCGCGCGAACAAGGGCCGCAACGCGGGACTGCAGCTCGTGCAGCGGCTGCTGCGCCGCGTGCAGACGTTCGGCTTTCATCTCGCGACGCTCGACGTGCGGCAGAACGCGCTCGTGCACCGGCGAGTGGTCGGCGAGGGCCTCGGCGAGCCGGACTGGCTCGAGCGGAGCAGCGAGTCGCGCACGCAGCGCCTGAAGGAGGCGCTCGAGCGCCGCGAGTCGCCGGTCGGCGCGCTGTCGTCGGAGGCGCGCCGCACGCTCGCGGTCTTTCAGGCGATCGCGCACGCGCGCCGCAAGTACGGCAGGGACGCGATCGGGCAGTACATCGTCAGCATGGCGCACGGGCCGGACGACGTGCTGTCGGTGCTGCTCCTCGCGAAGTGGGGCGGCCTGGGCCCGAAGGGCGGCGCGGTCCCGCTCGACATCGCGCCGCTGTTCGAGACGGTCGAGGACCTCGACAACGCCGACGGCATCATGGCCCGCCTCGTCGCCGACGAGCATTACCGTGCGCATCTGCGCACGCGCGGCGACGAG
Organism: Gammaproteobacteria bacterium; assembly: GCA_036381515.1. Taxonomy (GTDB): domain Bacteria; phylum Pseudomonadota; class Gammaproteobacteria; order Steroidobacterales; family Rariloculaceae; genus ZC4RG20. The sequence goes on from DASVCR010000096.1 coordinate 25,165, forward strand.
CAGATGATCATGATCGGCTACTCGGACAGCAACAAGGAGGGCGGGCTCGTCGCGGCGCGCTGGGGCCTGCAGAAGGCGCAGCAGCGCCTCGTCCGGACGCTGTCGGGCTCCGGCATAAGGCTCACGCTGTTCCACGGCCGCGGCGGGACGATCAGCCGCGGCGGCGGACGGCTGACCGACGGCCTGCTCGCGGCGCCCGAAGGCGCCGTGAACGGGCGGCTGCGGATGACCGAGCAGGGCGAGACGATCAACGCGAAGTACGGCCTGCACGGCATCGCGATGCGCAGCCTCGAGCAGACGCTCGGCGCGGTGCTGTGGCTCACGGCGCGGCCGCCCGCGCCGCATCCGCGCCAGGCGGACTGGCAGGCCGTGATGCAGGAGATCGCGGACGAGAGCCGGCTCGCGTACAAGCGCCTCGTCTACGACCGCGCCGATTTCGTCGACTACTTCCGCGACGCGACGCCGATCGACGTGATCGAGCGGCTCAACATCGGCTCGCGGCCGGCCGCGCGCGACGGCCGCGGCGGCATCGAGGAGCTGCGCGCGATTCCGTGGGTCTTCGCATGGACGCAGAACCGGTGCCTCTTGCCGGGGTGGTTCGGCTTCGCGACCGGGCTCGAAGCCGCGATCCGCAGGCACGGGGACGCCGTCCTCCGCGACATGGTCGCGCACTGGCCGTTCTTCGAAGTGCTGATCAACGACGTCGAGGCCGTGCTCGCGAAGGCGGATATCGAGATCGCGGCGCACTACTCGCAGCTGTCGTCGCTGCACGATACGTTCTTCCCGATCATCCGGGACGAGTACGAGCGCTGCGTCCGGCTCGTCCTCGACCTGACGGGCCGGCAGGAGCTTCTGTCCGACCACGAGACGCTGCGGCGTGCCATCCGACTGCGAAATCCATACATCGATCCGATGAGCTTCCTGCAGGTCGACCTGCTGCGCCGCTGGCGCCGGGACGGACGCCGGGACGATGCGATGCTGCAGGCGCTCGTCGTCAGCGTGAACGGCATCGCGCACGGCATGCAGAACACGGGTTGACGGGGCGCCCGGGCGCGGGACGGGATTGCGGCCGGCCGCGCGCGTCGGCGCACCGCGCTACTTCGGCCAGTCGACGATCCGATCCTCGGCGTCGTCCGGATGCACGTCGCGCTCGCGCACGACGCGTCCGCGCACGGAGATGCCCGCGTCGTGGACCGTGCGCGGATCGCCGGAGACGAGCGGATGCCACCATTCGAGCGGCTTGCCCTCGGCGAGCCGGCGGTACGCGCACGTGCTCGGCATCCAGCGGAACGCCTCTGGCGGCGCGCCGCGGAGCGACACGCAGTCCGGCACGAGTCGCGTGCGCTCCGCGTACCGGCGGCAGCGGCAACGCCCGAGATCGAGCAGCCGGCACGCGATGTCGGTGTAATGCACTTCGCCGGTGTCGGCGTCCTCGAGCTTGTGCAGGCAGCAGCGCGCGCAGCCGTCGCAGAGCGACTCCCACTCGTCGTCGGTCATCGCCGACAGCGGCTTCGTTTCCCAGAAGGGCGCGTCAGGCTTGTCGAGCATCATCCGGCGCATGCGCATTTCGTTCGGCGGAGCACGGCGTCGCGCGAGCGTCGATCGGGCGGCCGCTGGTGTAAGCTTCGAGCATGGGGGGAAAGCCGAAGGCCGCGTTCCTCGACTTCGCGACGCTCGGGCCCGGAATCGACACCGGCGTCCTGGATCGTCTGCTCGACGTCACCTATTTCCCGTACTCGACCGAAGCGGAAATCCCGGCCCGGCTCGCCGGCTGCGAGGTCGCCATCGTCAACAAGGTGCGCCTCTCGGCCGACGCGATCGGGGCCGCCCGCGACCTTCGCCTGATCGTATTGTCGGCCACCGGCACCGACAACGTCGACACGGCCGCCGCGAAGCGGAGCGGCATCGCCGTCGCGAACAGCCGCGACTACTGCACGAGCTCGGTCGTGCAGCACGTCTTCGCCCTCGTCCTGTGCCTGACGCAGAACGTCATCGCGTACGACCGCCTGAGCCGCTCGGGCAGCTGGAGCAGGAGCCGAAGCTTCGCGCTGTTCGACCATCCGATCCGCGAGCTCGCGGGCCGCGCGCTCGGCATCGTCGGTTACGGCACGCTCGGCCGCTCCGTCGCGGCGGTCGCGAGGGCCTTCGGCATGCGCGTGCTCGTGTCCGCGCGGCCGAAGGCGCCCGCGGACCAGGTCCCGCCCGATCGGCTGCCGTTCCTCGAGGTCCTCGCCGAAGCGGACGTGCTGACCCTGCACTGCCCGCTCAACGACGAGACGCGGCACATGATCGGTGCGCCCGAGCTCGCGCGGATGAAGCCGGACGCGCTCCTGATCAACACGGCCCGCGGCGCGCTGGTCGACAACGCCGCGCTCGCGGACGCGCTGCGCGCACGCCGCATCGGCGGGGCCGGCATCGACGTGCTGCCGGTCGAGCCGCCGGACGACGACCAGCCGCTGCTCGCGCCGGACATCCCGAACCTGATCGTCACGCCCCACGTCGCATGGGCCGCGCTCGAGGCGAGGCAGCGCGCGCTCGACCAGATCGCCGAGAACGTCGCAGCGTTCTTCGCGGGCGAAGAGCTCCGCCGCGTCGTCTGAGCGCCGTCGACGGGATGGTCGAGCCCGCTGCGACAGATTGAGCCCGCGCGAGACTTTCGGCATGCTCTCCCCCGCCCGTCGATGCCCGCGCGCCAGGCGGCGGCGCGCCGAGCATCCATGATCCCGAGGACGTTTGCATGCGGAACAAGCCCTGGCTGGACGCCTACCCGAAAGGCGTGCCCGCCGAGATCGACGCGGACAAGTACCCGTCGCTCGCGGCGCTCCTCGAGGGCGCCTTCGAGCGCTACCGGGAGCGGCCCGCATTCACGAATCGCGGGACGACGCTGACCTTCGCCGACGTCGAGCGGCTGAGCCGGGCCTTCGCGGCGTACCTGCAGGCGGTGCCGGGGCTGAAGCGCGGCGACCGCGTCGCGGTCATGATGCCGAACCTGCTGCAGACGGCGATCACCGTCTTCGGCGTGCTCCGCGCCGGGATGGTCGTCGTCAACGTGAATCCGCTCTACACGGCGCGCGAGCTCGAGCATCAATTGGCGGACAGCGGCGCGCGCGTGATCGTCGTGCTCGAGAACTACGCGCACACCGTGATGAAGGCGCTGCCGCATTCGGCCGCCGAGCGGGTCATCGTGACTCGGGTCGGCGATCTCTTTCCGTTCGTCGAGCGCGTGGCGACGAACTTCGTCGTGAAGCACGTGAAGAAGCTCGTGCCGCGCTGGAGCATTCCGGACGCGATCGAGTTTCGCGACGCGCTGTCCGAGGGCGAGTGGCACGACTTCGAGCGCCCGGAGCTAGACGGCAACGACCTCGCGTTTCTGCAGTACACCGGCGGCACGACCGGCGTCGCGAAGGGGGCGATGCTGACGCACCGCAACCTGGTCGCGAACACGCTGCAGGCGGCCGCCTGGGCCACGCCGTTCTACTCGAACACGAACGGCGTCGTGATCACGCCGCTGCCGCTCTATCACATCTACTCGCTGACCGCGAACCTCTTCTGCTTCGTCGAGCTCGGCGGACACGACGTGCTGATCACGGACCCGCGCGACATCAGGGGATTCATCAAGGAGCTCAGGAAACGGCCGTTCGCGTACATGACGGGCGTCAACACGCTGTTCAACGCGCTCCTGAACGCGCCCGGCTTCGAGACGGTCGACTTCGGCTCGCTGCAGGCGTGCCTCGGCGGCGGAATGGCCGTGCAGCGCAGCGTCGCGGAGCGCTGGCTCGCGGCCACCGGCGTGCCGATCGCGCAGGGCTACGGCCTGACCGAAGCGTCGCCGATCGTCTCGGCGAATCCGCTCGACGCGAAGGAATTCGACGGCTCGGTCGGCGTGCCGCTGCCGTCGACCGAGGTCGCGATCATGGGCGACGACGGCGAGTGGCTCGACGCGAACGAGGTCGGCGAGATCTGCGTCAGAGGGCCGCAGGTCATGGCCGGCTACTGGAACCGTCCCGAGGAGACGGCGGCCGTGCTGACGGAGGACGGCTGGCTCAAGACCGGCGATCTCGGCCGGCTCGACGAGCGGGGCTTCCTGTTCATCGAGGATCGAAAGAAGGACGTGATCGTCGTCTCGGGCTTCAAGGTGTATCCGAACGAGGTCGAGGACGTCGCGGTCTCGCACCCGGGCGTGCTCGAGGCGGCGGCCGTCGGCGTCCCGCATCCGCAGTCGGGCGAGGCCGTGAAGCTCTACGTCGTGAAGAAGGATCCGTCGCTGACCGAGGCCGACGTGATCGCCCATTGCCGCAGCGGGCTGACCGGCTACAAGGTCCCGCACGAGGTCGAGTTCATCGACGCGCTGCCGAAGTCGAACGTCGGGAAGGTGTTGCGGCGCGAGCTGAAGAAGGCGGGGTGACGAAAAATCGAAAAATCGGGGTCACGAAAAATCGGGGTCAGAGCCCGTTTTCCGGAAAAATCAGGGAAAAATCGGGGTCGCAGCCCGGTTGGAAAAATCGGGGTCGGAGCCTGGTTTCCGGAAAAAATCAGGGTCAGCGAAGAACGGGCTCTGACCCTGATTTTTCCGGAAACGAGCTCCGAAGCGAGCTCCGACCGTGATCTTCGTTTTCCCAAAGAGAACAGGCGCTGGGAAAAAAACGGGCTCTGACCCCGATTTTCGTCAGGCGACGGCACCCCAGACGACGTGGATCAACACGCCCACGAGCCCGCCGACGAGCGTGCCGTTGATCCGGATGAACTGCAGGTCCCGGCCGATGTGGAGCTCGATCCGTTCGCTGGTCGCGACCGGATCCCACTGCTCGATCGTCTCCGAGATCACCCCGCTCACCGCGTCGCGATAGTTCTCGATCAGGTAGATCAGGAGATCCTCGAGCCGGCGATTGAGCCGCGCGGCAATCGCCGGGTCGCGCGCGATCCGCCCGCCGATCGCGCGGAGCTCACGCTCGATGCCGAGGCGGAGCGCCGACTCGGGTGCGGTCAGCGAGTTGTGCAGGTACTCGCGGACCCTCGACCAGACGTCGCCGAGATAGCGCTGCACGTCCGGATGGTCGACGAGATCGTCCCACAGGGACTTGCCCTTGCGGATCAGCTCCTCGTCGCGCTCCAGCGAGCTCTTCAGCGAATGAAGCTGCTCGTTGAACTGCGTGCGGGCCGGGTGATCCGGGTTCTTGCCGACCTCGTTCAGAATCCGCTCGAATTCGCCGACGAGCTGGTCGTAGATCTTCTCGTCGACGAACTTCGGCATCCACCACGGGCTTTGCGCGCGGATGCGCAGGCGGATCTCGAACTTGTTCTTCTCGAGCTGATCGCGCCCGAGCTCGACGAGCTGGTCGATCAGCCGCTGCCCGTGATTGCCGGCGAGCGCGACGTCGATCAGCGTCGCGAGCGCGAGATTGACGGGCACGTGCTCGAGCGCCTCGCGGATCCCGGTGCGGATCGCGTGCCGCAGGTCGTCGCTGTCGACGGCGCGCAGCAGCCAGTCGAGCGCGACGGACGCGTCGCGGCTCAGCAGGTGCGCGTTGCGCTCCTTCTCGAGCCACGCGCCGGCGCGGGAGACCACGTCCGCGCGCTCGAGGCGGCCGGCGATGGCTTCGCGGGTCAGGAAGTGATCGCGGATGAAGCGCGCGAGCGCGCGGCCGATCTCGTTCTTGCGGGTCGGCACGATTGCCGTGTGCGGGATCGGCAAGCCGAGCGGGTGCCGAAAGAGCGCGGTCACGGCGAACCAGTCCGCGAGCGCGCCGATCATCGCCGCCTCGGCGAACGCTTCGACGACCCCGAGCGCCGGGTACATCGGCTGCAACAGGCTCGAGACGACGAACAGGACGACCATCGCGACCAGGAGGCCGGTCGCGAGCCGCTTCATGCGCTTCAGGCGAAGGACCCGCTCCGCGGGCGCGTCGTTCACGCGAAGCAGTCCGCGATCTCCCGTTGAATGCTGCGCGCGGCCGCGAGCGGATCGTGGGCCGCGCGGATCGGGCGGCCGACGACGATGTAGTCGGCGCCGCTCTCGAGCGCCGCGCGCGGCGTGACGATGCGCCGCTGGTCGTCGCTGCCGGGCGTCGCGTCGGCGGGGCGGATGCCGGGGGTCACGATCAGCGCGCCCTCTCCCAGATCCTGCCGAAGCCGCCGCGCCTCGTGTCCCGAGGCGATCACGCCGTCGCAGCCCGCCGCGAGCGCCTCGGCCGCGCGGCGCCGCGCGAGCGTCTCGATGTCGAGGTCGATGCCGATGCGCGCGAGATCGGCCTGCTCGATGCTCGTCAGCACGGTGACGGCAAGAATCTTGAGGCTCTCGCCCTTCTCGCGCGCCGCGGCCTCCATGACCGAGCGCTCCCCGTGCACGGTCAGGAACGTCGCGCCGCGGTGGCGGATCTGCCTGACCGCCGCGCCGACGGTCGCCGGGATGTCGTAAAACTTGAGGTCCGCGAACACGCGCTTGTCCTGCTCGAGCAGCCAGTCGAGCAGCTCGAAGTAGCGGCCCGACATCGCGAGCTCGAGCCCGATCTTGTAAAACACGACGGTGTCGCCGAGCGTGCGGACCAGCGCTTTCGCCGCGTCGATGTCGGGGACGTCGAGGGCGACGATCAGGCGTTCGCGGGTCGGGATGGTCACTGAACGGGGCTTCGTGGAACGGCCGCGCCCATTCTAGCAGCCCGGGACCGCATCATGCGCCTTCGGCGCCGAAGAGCCGCTCGCGGGTGGAGAGCGCGAAACGATCCGTCATGCCCGCGATATAGTCCGCGATGACTCGCGCCGCGCCAGCCCTGCCGGACGCGGCCTCGGCGGCCGCCGCGCGTGCCGCATGCTTGTCCGGCATCCTCGAATAGTCCTCGCTGAACGCCGCGAACAGCAGGCGGATCGTCTCGCGCGCCTTGTCCGTCATCCTGCGCACGTGCGGATGCGTGTAGAGGTGCTCGCGGAGAAAACGCTTGAGCGCCGCCTGCGCGGACACGTACGGCTCGCTGAAGCCGATCAGCGGCCGGGTCATCGCGCGCACGTCGTCGATGTGCGCCGGCTGCGCGTCCGCGATCGCCGCCTCGCTCGAGCGGATCAGGTCGCCGACGAGCTCGCCGATCATTCGCCGGACGACCTCCCGGGCCAGCATTTCCCGGTCGAGGCCGGGGTGCTCGTGCTCGACGAGCCTGAGCTGCTCCGCGAAGAACGGCACGTCGGCGAGCTGCTCGAGCGTCAGGAGCCCCGAGCGCAGGCCGTCGTCGACGTCGTGGTTGTTGTACGCGATCTCGTCCGCGATGTTCGCGATCTGCGCCTCGAGACCCGGCTGGCGCCGCTCGACGAAGCGGCGCCCGACGTCGCCGAGCTCGAGCGCGTTGCGCAGCGCGCAGTGCTTCAGGATGCCTTCCCGCGTCTCGAACGTGAGGTTGAGGCCCGGGAACGCGGCGTAGCGCTCCTCGAGCTCGTCGACGACGCGCAGCGACTGCAGGTTGTGCTCGAAGCCGCCGAACTCCCGCATGCACTCGTTCAGCGCGTCCTGGCCGGCGTGCCCGAACGGCGTGTGGCCGAGATCGTGCGCGAGGCTGATGGCCTCGACGAGGTCCTCGTTGAGGCGCATCGCGCGCGCGACCGTGCGCGCGATCTGCGCGACCTCGAGCGAATGCGTGAGGCGCGTGCGGTAGTGATCTCCTTCGTGGTTCACGAACACCTGCGTCTTGTAGACGAGGCGGCGGAACGCGGTCGAGTGGATGATGCGGTCGCGGTCGCGCTGGAACTCGTTGCGGTAGGCCGCCGGCGGTTCCGGGTGACGGCGGCCTCGCGTCTGGGCGCTGTGTGCGGCGTACGGTGCGAGCTCGATGAACAACGACTTCGCCACTCCGACCGATGAGGGCCGACGGCCCGCCCGTCGTGCCGCCCCCGGAGCCCGGGAGGCCGCCGGACGAGTGCCCGCATTGTATCGGAACGGGCCCGCGCGCGGAGCGCGAGCGGCTAGCGGGCCGAGATCGCGTCGCGTATCACGGCGTCCGGTGGCGCGCTGCCCACGCGAGCCCGCCCGATCGCGTCGAGCAGCACGAGCTTCAGGCCCTTGCTGTCGGCCTTCTTGTCCTGCCGCATGAGCCGCAGCACGGCGTCCGCATCGACCGACGCGGTGACCGGGAGCCCACCCCGGACGAGCAAGGCGGAGATCCGGTCGCAGTCCGTCGGCGTGATCGCACCGAGCGCCGCCGACACCCGCGCGGCCATCATGATGCCGATCGCGACGGCCTCGCCGTGCAGCCAGCGCTCGTACCCGCCGAGCGCCTCGAGCGCATGCCCGAACGTGTGACCGAGATTGAGGAGCGCGCGCCGGCCGTGCTCCCGTTCGTCCTCGGCGACGATCTGCGCCTTGAGCTCGCAGCTTCGCCGGATCGCGAAGCGCAGCGCGTCCGCGTCGAGCGCCCGCAGCGCCTCCATGTTCGCCTCGAGCCACTCGAACAGCGCTTCGTCGAGGATCAGCCCGTACTTCACGACCTCGGCGAGCCCCGCCGACAGCTCGCGCGGCGGCAGCGTCTCGAGCGTGCCCGTATCCGCGAGCACGGCGATCGGCTGGTAGAACGCGCCGATCATGTTCTTCGCGCGCGGATGATTGACGGCGGTCTTGCCGCCGACCGACGAGTCGACCTGCGCGAGCAGCGTCGTCGGCACCTGCACGAAGTCGATGCCGCGCTGATAGCACGCTGCCGCGAATCCGGCGACGTCTCCGACGACGCCGCCGCCGAGCGCGACGAGGCACGCATCGCGATGGAACTCGGCGTCGACGAGCTCGTCGAGGATGCGCCCGAAGGTCGCGAGCGTCTTGTGCTGCTCCCCGTCCGGCAGGACGATCGTGCAAGTCTCCCGATCCGCGAACGCGCGCCGGACGCGCTCGAGGTAGAGCGGCGCGACGACGTCGTTCGTCACGATCGCGACCTGCCGCGCGGACACGGTGCGGCGGAGAAGCTCCGCGTCGTCGAGCAGGCCGGCGCCGATATAGATGGGGTAGCTGCGCTCTCCGAGCGCGACCTCGAGGGTGTCCACGGCGACAGGTTCGCAAGGCGCCGTGCATTTATCAACGGGCTTCCCTCGTGTGAGCCGCTGCTTGAGTGCGGCGACGATACTTTTCACTTGCCGGCCGCTCGTGTCGATCGAGATGCACGCGATCTCCTCGTACAGCGGGCCGCGCTCCGCGGCGAGGCGCTCGAGCACGGCGCGCGGGTCGGCGGTCTCGAGCAGGGGCCTGTTGCGGTTGACCCGTGTGCGCTTGAGCTGATCCTCGATCGAGGTCTTCAGGTAGATCACGACGCCGGTGCTCGCGAGGCGCCGGCGCGTCGAGGGGTCGAGCACCGCGCCGCCGCCGGTCGCGACGACGACGCCCGTGTAGCTCGTGAGCTCGGCGAGGCATTCGCGCTCGCGCTCGCGGAATTTCGCCTCGCCCTCCTTCTCGAAGATGAACGGGATGTCGACGCCGGTGCGTCGCTCGATCTCGGCGTCGCTGTCGTAGAAGCGGCGTCCCAAAGCCTTCGCGAGCTCGCGGCCGACCGCGGTCTTGCCGGAGCCCATCGGCCCGATCAGGTAGAGATTGTCGGTGGTCTTCAACGTGCGTGCCGTCTCGAGAACGGCGCACAGACTGTCAAAAGGCGAGGGCCGGCGCAATGGCCGGCCCTCGCGGTTTCGCCCGCATCTCGGCGGGCCGACGATGTCGGCGCGTCAGAGCCGCGCGCCCTCCCGCAGGAGCCGCGGCGTCACGAAGATCAGGAGCTCCGCATTGTCGTTGACGCGCTCCCGGCTGCGGAACAGGTAGCCGAGCCCGGGGATGTCTCCGAGCACCGGCACCTTCGTCACCGTGTCGCGGTTCTCCGTCTCGTAGATGCCGCCGAGGACGACCGTCTCGCCGTCGTTGACGATCGTCGTCGTCACGATCGAGCGGGTGTCGATGCTCGGCACGAGACCGCCGGTCGCGCTCGGCACGACCTCGCCGACCGAATCCTTCGTCACGACGAGGTCCATGATGATGCGGTCGTCCGGCGTGATCTGCGGGGTCACCGTCAGGCTCAGCACCGCCTCCTTGAACTGCGTGGTCGTCGCGCCGCTCGACGCGGACTCCTGATACGGGATCTCGACACCCTGCTCGATGCGGGCCTCCTTCTGGTTGGCCGTGATCACGCGCGGAGTCGAAATGATCTCGCCCTTACCCTCGGCCTGCAGCGCCGACAGCTCGAGGTCGACGAGGTAATCCGCATTGAGGATCGCGAGCGCGAACGAGCCGGCCGGGTTCGCGACCGGCAGGTTCACGTTGTAGCGCTGAGCGCCGGGGCCGATCGTGACCGGGAAGGGGTTGCCGGTCGCCTGAATGTTGTCCAGCGCCGAGCTCACGATCGTGTCCGAGCCCGCGGCCGTGCCGGTCAGCGAGACGAGCCCGTCGTTGCCGCGATCGCCGACGACCGTCGTGCCGAAGCGCACGCCCAGGTTGCGCGTGTAGTCGTCGTTCACGATCACGATGCGCGACTCGATCAGCACCTGGCGGACCGGGATGTCGAGCGTCGCGACGAGCCGGCGGATGTCGCCGAGGCGGTCCGCCGTGTCCTGCACGAGCAGGGTGTTCGTCCGTTCGTCGACCGCGACGCTGCCTCGCGGCGAGATCAGCGCGTTCGTCGAGCCGCCGCCGCGAATCAGGTTCGCGAGCTCGGACGCCTTCGCATAGTTGACCTGGATGAACTCGGTGCGCAGCGGCTCGAGCTCCTGGATCGCGCGCTGCGCCTGCAGCGCGGCCTGCTCGCGCGCAGCGATCTCCTGGGCCGGCGCGACGATCATCACGTTGCCGTTGCGCCGCATGTCGAGACCCTTCGTCGTCATCAGGATGTCGAGGGCCTGGTCCCACGGCACGTTCTGCAGGCGCAGCGTGACGCTCCCCTGCACTGTGTCGCTGACGACGATGTTGAGGCCGCTCGTCTCGGCGAGGAGCTGCAGGACCGCGCGGGTCTCGATGTCCTGGAAGTTCAGCGTGAGACGCTCGCCGACGTACTCCTTGTCGCTGTCGAACACGCCCGGCGCCGACTCCTGCTCGACGGGCGGCTTCAGCTCGAGCGTGAACACGTTGTCCGACTGATAGGCGACCTGCTCGTACGGCGACGACGCGGATACGACGAGGCGTGCGTCCCGATCGGCGCGGACGGCATCGACCACTGCCACCGGCGTCGCGAAGTCGGTCACGTCGAGGCGGCGCATCAGCTCCGCCGGCAGCGCCGTGTCGCGGAACTCGACGACGATGCGCCCGCCCTCCTCGCGCAGGTCGACCGTCGTGCGCGGATCGCTGAGCTCGACGACGACCTGGCCGGCACCGTCCGGGCCGCGGCGGAAGTCGATGTTCTCGATCGAGCGCGGACCGGACACGGCGGCGCTCCTCGGCAGGACGCCCATCGCGCTGCTCGCGGGCTGTCCCGCGAACGTCGACGCCTGCGTGGCCGACGCGCTCTGGCCGAGCACGACGTACACGGTATTGCCCTCGACGCGCGTGTCATACGGCACCATCGCGTTCAGGTTCAGCACGACCCGCGTGCGGCCGTCCGCCTCGGCGGACTGGATGCTGCGCAACGGGCCGAGGTTCACGTCCTGGCGCCGCGACGTCGCGAGCGCCGTGTCCGGCAGGGTGATCGAGATGCGGGCGGGATCGTCGATCGTGAAGCTCTGCGGCTGCGGTGCAGGGCCGTCGGTCTGGAGCCGGAGCTCGAGCCGCTGCCCCGTCAGCGGCTGAACGTCGATCGCGCGAAGCGACCGCTGGGCGTCGCCTTGCGCCGCCGCGGTCCCGGCGACGATCAGCGCCGCGGCCGCACATGCGAGCCGCGCGATGCCTTTACGGACCGCACCGAACACCCATCCCTGTCGAACACGTGCTGGCATACACATAAGGTTCACTCCCACTAAACCGTTGCGGCGCGTCAGTCTCTGAGCGAGACGGCCGCCGGACGCTCCAGATATCCCCCGAGCCCGTCCGGAATGATTTCGACCAGGGCGATCTGGTTTTCCGTGATCGACAGGATCCGCCCGTAGTTCTGACCCATGTGGTTGCCCACCCGAACGCGGTGGATCAACCCGTCGCTGTCCTGCACGAGGCCGAATCGCGTGCCGCCCTGCTCGAGCGTGCCGACCATGCGCAGCGTGTCGAGCGAGAAGCGCTCGAGAAACTCGCGCGGCCGATTCGGATCGGGCCCCGGGACGGCGTTCGGATTGCTGGCTCTTTGCGTGGGCTGATCGGGCATGAACGGACTGCGCCGGTTGCCGGGCTCGTACGTGAACGTCGGCGCCGGTCGGATCTGCGGCAGCGGCTCGATGCGTCCGCCGGGCCGCGCTTTCATCTGATCGATCCAGGCGCGCAGGTCGTCGTTGCCGCCCGAGCATCCCGCGAGGCCGATGATCGCGGCCGCGAAGATCAGCATTCTGTTGAAGGCGACGCGTTGCATCGACATCATCCCGCCGAATCCTCTTCCAGATAGCGATACGTCTTCGCCGTGACGTCGAGCGTCAGCTCGTCGTACGAATTTTGCGTCGCCGGCGTGATCGTGATGTCGTGCAGCGTCACGATTCTCGGCAGAGCCGCGATGCCGGAGACGAAATTCCCGAGCTCGTGGTAGCTGCCGGTCAGCCGGATCTTGATCGGCAGCTCCGCGTAGAAGTCCTTCTGGATCTCGCCGAGGGGCTGGAACAGCTTCTCCTCGAGGCCCGCGCCGAGCCCCGTCTGGGAGATGTCGACCAGCAGGCTCGGCACCTCCGTCTTGCCGGGAAGCTGCCGCAGCATCGTGCCGAACGAGCGCTCGATCTCGGCGAGCTGCTCCTTGTAGGCGTCGAAGTTCGCGGCCTTGCGCTGCTTCTGATCGAACGTCGCGCGCAGCTCCTGCTCCTCGAGCTTCGCCTTGTCGAGGATGGGCATCTCCGCCTTGACGACGAACTGCCAGATCCCGAGACCCACGACGAGCGCGAACGTGAGCACGACGGCGCCGATCCGGAAAGGCAGCGGCCAGCGGCCGGGGTCGTTGGTGTCGAGGGATCGAAGTTGCTCGAAGAAGTTCATGGCGCCTCCTCGAGGTGCTCGGCCATCGGAACCTGCTGGGCGTACAGGGTGAAACGGGAGTTGCGCCCGGGGCCGGCCTCACGCGTCTCGACGACGTCGAGCGCGGGGTCCCGCAGCCAGTCGGAGCCGTCGATGTTGCGCATGAACGCGGAGACGCGCGTGCTCGACTGCGCCTCGCCCTTGATCTGGATGCGCTGGCCCGTCTGCCGGACCTCGGTCAGATGCACGCCCTCGGGCAACGTCGCGACGAGCTCGTCGAAGAGATGCACGACCTCCGGGCGGGAGCGCTGGAGCTGCTCGATGATTTCCATGCGCGCGAGCAGCCTGTTCTTCTGCGTCTCGAGGCTCGAGATTTCCGCGATCTGCTGGTCGAGCAGCTTGATCTCGGCCCGCAGGATCTCGTTCCGTTCACGCTGGTTCGCGATCCAGCCCTGCACGGTCAGCTTCGAAAGGTAAACGACGCCGAAGCCGACGATGAGCGCGCCGAGCATCGCCGTCATGAACTCCTTCTTGCGCTTCTGGCGCAGCTCCTCGCGCCATGGGAGAAGATTGATTCTCGGCATATCAGTCGAAGCTCCGTAAGGCGAGGCCGCAAGCGGTAAGCAGCGCCGTGGCGTCCTTCTCGACGCCTTGAGAGCGGGCGCGCGAGGACAGCTTCATCTGCCCGAGCGGGTCGCCGATCTCGGTCGGGATGCCGACGCGGCTGCCGATGACGTCGGCGACGCCCGGGATGTTCGCGCATCCGCCGCAGACGAGGATTTGATCGGGCTGCTCGCGTCCGCTGCCGGACGCGAGGAAAAACTGCAGGGAACGGCTGACCTGCTGCGACATGTCGTCGATGAAGGCGTCGAGCACCTCCGGCTGGTAGTTGCTCGGCAAGCCGCCCTCCTTCTTCGCGCGTCCGGCGTCCTCCATGCTGAGGCCGTACGTGCGCATGATCTCCTCGGTCAGGAGCTGACCGCCGAAGGCGAAGTCCCGCGTGTAGATCACCTTGAGGTCTTTCAGCACGCTGAACGTCGTCGTGCTGGCGCCGAAATCGACGATCGCGATGTACCTGTCGGCGCCGCCGTCGGGCATCTGGTGGGTCAGGAGCTGGCACGCGTTCTCGACGGCGAAAGCCTCGACGTCGACTACGCGGGCGACGAGACCGGCGGCCTCGACCGCCGCCTGCCGCTGCTCGACGTTCTCGGTACGGGTCGCGACGAGCAGCACGTCGAGCATGTCCGGGTCGCGCTCGCTCTCGCCGATCACCTCGAAGTCGAAGCTGACCTCCTCCATCGGGAACGGGATGAACTGGTCCGCCTGCAGCTCCACCTGACCTTCCAGCTCCGCCTCGCTCAAATTCTTCGGCATCTGGATGATCTTCGTGATGGCGGCGTCGCCGCTGATCGCGACGGCCGCCTCGCGCGACTTCGTGCCGGAGCGCTTGACGGCGCGCCGCACCGCCTCGCCGACCGCTTCGGCATCGACGATTGCCTTCTCGTTGATGGAGTTCGGCGGCGTCGGCTCGGCCGCGTAGGATTCGACGCGATATCCGCGGCCGTTCTCGACGAGCTCGATGAGCTTCACCGACGACGTCGTTATGTCAAGCCCCAGCAACGTCTTACTTTTGCGCCTCGACAACACAAAATTTCCTTTCCAACGCAGCAGGTTGGGTTAGAATTCTAGTGAGCGCCCAGAGCTAGCCGATTTGACTGTATCCCACATCTCTTCGGTAGCGCGTGATACGCATCACGAATACAGGGATTGGCGTATGCTCCCTCCCCTCGGGCGCTTCGATGCCGGCGAAGCGCCGCGTCGGCCGGCAGGCGTCACGTACGGATCTACGAGGCGAGTTCGTCATGCACGACTGGCGAAGCAGCAACGAGATCGGGGCAGCGGCTGTTCACCTGCGTCGGCAGCCCCGCTATCCTAGGCTTCGCGGCCCTGAATCCGCCCTCAGACCGGGGGCTTCGAGTTCCCACCTCTCGGTAGGTTTGCCCATCGGCCGCGACTATGCACAAAGGCCTTGGGCATGGCAAGGGCGCACAATGCACATTCTGCGATGAAATCTATCTTACGGTGGCTGCTCGCTTTTTTCGCCGGCGGGGCCGGTTTTGCGGCGGCCGTCGCGGCCCTCTTCGTCGGCGCGTATTACTACGTCGAGCCGAGCTTGCCGAACACGGAAGAGTTGCGCGAGGTGAAGTTCCAGATCCCTCTGCGCGTGTACTCGCGCGACGGGCGCCTGATGCAGCAGTTCGGCTCGCCCCGCACGCCCGTCTCGTACGAGCAGATCCCGCAGGTCCTCATCGACGCGCTGATCGCGGCCGAGGACGACCGCTTCTTCGAGCATCGGGGCGTCGATCCGGTCGCGGTCCTGAAGGCCATCGTGAACTACATCAGGGTGGCCGGCAGCGAAAGGGTGCCCGGGGGGAGCACGATCACGCAGCAGGTCGCCGGGCACTATTTCCTCGACCGCCGTGATTATTCCCCGATCCGCAAGTTCCGTGAGCAGATCCTCGCGCTGCGCATCGAGCGGGAGTTCACGAAGGAGGAAATCCTCGAGCTCTTCTTCAACACCTTTTTCTTTGGGCAAAACTCCTACGGCGTCGCGGCCGCGGCCCAGACCTATTTCGGCAAGGAGCTCAACGAGCTGACGCTCTCCGACGCGGCCATCCTCGCCGGCATCCCGCAGGGACCGTCGATCCACAACCCGATCTACAGCCCCGAGAACGCGGCGAACCGGCGCGCCTACGTGCTCCGCCGGATGCGCGAGCTCGGCATGATCGACGAGCACGAGTACCGGCAGGCGATGGAGACGCCGATCACGCGCGAGCGGCACGGCCTCGAGATCCAGCTGAACGCGCCGTACGTCGCCGAGATGGTTCGCCTCGAGATGATTCGCCGCTTCGGGCAGACGGCCGCGCTGAGCGCCGGCCTGAAGGTGACGACGACGCTCGACAGCCGGCTGCAGACGGCGGCGCAGGAGGCCGTGCGGAACGGCATCATCGCGTACGACGAGCGGCACGGTTACCGCGGCCCGGTCGCACGGCTCGAGCTGCCGACGGGCGTCGATCCCGCCGAGGCCGTCGCCGCCCTCGACGAGCAGGCGCTGCGCGACGCGCTCGCGGACTACGCGCCGCTCGCCGGCTTCGAGGCCGGCGTCGTGCGGCGCGTCGGCGACAGCGAAGCGGAAGTGTTCCTGCCTTCGAGCGGGTTCGAGACGATCGGGCTCGCGGCGGTCGAGTGGGCGGCGCGGTACATCAACGACGACCGAACGGGACCTGCTCCGCAGAAGGTCTCGGACGTCCTCGCCCCCGGCGACATCGTGCGCTTCAAGCGGCTCGACGACGGCACGCTGCGCCTCGCGCAGCTGCCGGAGGTCCAGGGGGCGCTCGTCGCGATCGATCCGATGGACGGCGCGATCGTCGCGCTCGCCGGAGGCTTCGACTACTACCTCGACAAGTACAACCGCGCGGTGCAGGCGAAGCGCCAGCCGGGCTCGTCGATGAAGCCGTTCATCTATTCGGCCGCGCTCGAGCACGGCTACACGGTGGCGTCGATCGTCAACGACGCGCCGCTCGCGGTCGAGGACACAGAGCTCGAATACGTCTGGAAGCCGCGGAACTACACCGGCCGGACGTACGGCCCGGTCAGTCTGCGGTTTGCGCTGCAGCGGTCGCTGAATCTCGCGACGCTACGCGTGATCCGCGACGTCGGCGTGCTGAACACGGTGCGGCACCTGCAGCGTTTCGGCTTCGACGAGCTCGCGCTGCCGGCGAACGCGACGCTCGCGCTCGGCACGGGCAGCATCTCGCCGCTCGATCTCGCGGCGGGCTATGCGGTGTTCGCGAACGGCGGCTTCCGGATCGAGCCGTACTACATCGATCGCATCGAAGATGCGACCGGCGACGTGCTCTACGTCGCGAAGCCCGCGATCGCGTGCGGCGACTGCGACGAGGAGGACGCCGATCGGACCGACGAGGAACTTCTCGCGTCCATTCACGACGTGACCGACCTCTATCCGCCGATCCGCAAGGCGCCGCGCGCGATCACGCCGCAGAACGCGTATCTCGTGTCGGACATGCTGCGCGACGTCGTGACGGTCCCCGGCGCCACGGGCAATCGGGCGGGCCGCGCGCTCGGGCGCGACGACATCGCCGGGAAGACCGGCACGACGGACGACAATCGCGACACGTGGTTCGCCGGCTTCCATCCGAGCGTCGTCGCCGTCGCGTGGGTCGGCTTCAACGCGAATCGTCCGCTCGGCGCGAACGAGGTCGGCGGCACGACGGCGATCCCGATCTGGGTGGACTTCATGAAGGAGGCGCTCGACGGCGTGCCGAAGCGCTGGCCCGACATGCCGCCCGGTATCGCGACCGTGCGCATCAATCCGGAGAACGGGCTGCGGGCGAACGGCTGCAGCCGCGACACGGTCCTCGAGATTTTCCGCATCGGCAACCTGCCGGATCCGGAGCCCGACTGCACGCCCGTGCTCAATCATCCGCCGGGCACGTCCGACGTCCCGACCATCAGCACGAACGACAAGATCTTCTGAGCTTTTCCGATGGGTAGGAGGAATTCCAGCCCGGCCCATGCCGCCCTGCGCGAGCGCCTCGCGCAGGCTGCCGCGCGGCTGATGATCGAGGGCGGCATCGAGGACTTTGGGCTCGCGAAGCGCAAGGCCGCGGAGAAGCTCGGCGTCAAGGATCTCGGCGCGCTGCCGAGCAACGCGCAGATCGCCGCAAGCGTGGCCGAGCGCCAGCGGATATTCGAGCCGCACGCGCAGCGGCGCCGCGTCGAGCATCTGCGCCGTATCGCGTTGTCGGTGATGGACCTGCTCGAGCCGTTTCAGCCGCGTCTCGTCGGCGCGGTGCTCGCCGGCACCGCGACGGAGTCGTCGCCGATCGAGCTGCACGCGTTTGCCGATTCGCCGGAGAGCGTCGCCGCGCGGCTCGTCGATCACGGGCTCATCGTGCGCGACTGCCAGCGCCGCTACCGCTACGCGGCGAACCGTGTGTCGCTCGTGCCGGGCTACCGATTCGTGCAGCAGGGCGCGGACGTCGTCGTCGTCACGTTCCCGGAGAACGGGTTGAGGGAGGCGCCGCTGTCTCCCGTCGATCAGCGGCCGATGCGCCGCGCGCCGCGGAGCGAGGTCGCCGAGCTCGCGAACGGGCACGACTGACCCGCGCTCTCCCACGCCGCCAGCGTTCAGCGTCCCGACAAGCATTGGGGCGTCCCGCCGGCAGCATCGTACGCTGCTCGGCGGGGACGCCGTGAATACGTCCCCTGTAGGCTCGCGCGCGCGCATCCCTGCGCGCGAGCGCCCCGCCGAGCAGCGTACGATGCTGCCGGCGGGACTCGTGCCGATGTTTGAGTTTGACGAAGCGCTCAGCGCTCGCTGATAGGACGGTAATCCCGGCGGGTCGGCCCGACGTAGAGCTGCCGCGGCCGCCCGATGCGCGTGCTTGGATCCGTGACCATCTCCCGCCAGTGCGTGACCCAGCCGACGCAGCGGGCGATCGCGAACATCACCGTGAACATCGACTTCGGGATGCCGAGCGCGCGGTAGATGATCCCCGAGTAGAAGTCGACGTTCGGGTACAGGTTCTTCTCGATGAAGTACTCGTCGCGGAGCGCGATCTCCTCGAGGCGCAGCGCGAGCTCGAAGAGCGGCTCGTCCTGACCGAGCTTCTCGAGCACGCGATGACACATCTCGCGGATGATCGCCGCGCGTGGATCGTAGCTCTTGTAGACGCGGTGCCCGAAGCCCATCAACCGGAACGGATCGTTCTTGTCCTTCGCGCGGGCGACGTATTCGCCGATGCGGTCGACCGTGCCGATCTCCTCGAGCATGTTGATCACGGCCTCGTTCGCGCCGCCGTGCGCGGGGCCCCAGAGCGCCGACATGCCGGCCGCGATCGCGGCATACGGGTTCGTGCCCGAGCTGCCGGCCAGACGCACCGTGGACGTGCTGCAGTTCTGCTCGTGATCGGCGTGCAGGATGAACAGCAGATCGAGCGCCTCCGCGGCGACCGGGTCGACCTCGTACTCGTCCGAAGGCACCGCAAAGAACATGTGCAGCAGGTTGCTGCAGTAATCGAGCCGGTTCTGCGGGTAAACGAACGGCTGGCCCCGCGAATGCTTGTACGCGGCCGCGGCGATCGTCGGAATCTTTGCGATGATGCGGTACGCGAAGATGTCCCTGTCCCGCGGGTTATAGATGTCGGTGCTGTCGTGATAAAAGGCCGCCATCGACGCGACGACGCCCGCGACCATCGCCATCGGATGGGCGTTGTGATGGAAGCCGTTGAAGAACCGCAGCAACGACTCGTTGATCATCGTATGCGTGCGGATCGAGTGGTCGAACTCCTCGAGCTGCGCCCGCGTCGGCAGCTCGCCGTGGAGCAACAGGTACGCGACTTCGATGAAGCTCGACTGCTCGGCGAGCTGCTCGATCGGATAGCCGCGGTAAAGCAGGATGCCTGCCTCGCCGTCGATGTAGGTGATGCTGCTTTCGCAGCTCGCGGTGGACGCGTAACCGGGGTCGAACGTGAGCAGCCGACGCGAGGTGTAGAGCTGCGTGACGTCGACGACTTTGGGACCGAGCGTCGGCTCGCGTACCGGAAGCTCGAGCGATTCGCCCGACTCCGGGTCGGTGAGGCTCCAATGCTTACCTGTCATCCATCGCACCTGGCAGTGGCAAATCTAATTCTTCCGGCCCCTTGCCAGGGCGGAGTCGTCGGATGAGCGCGCCGGAGGAATCCGGTCGTGCGCAGAGGGCACATTATATCAGTGCCGACTCGCCCTCCAAGTTCGATGAACGCGGCTACTTTGCGGCGGACAATCCGTAACGACGGCGGAACTTGTCGACGCGCCCACCGGTGTCGACGATCTTTTGCTTCCCGGTGTAGAACGGATGACAAGCCGAGCAGACCTCGACGTGCATGTCCTCCGTATGCGTCGACCGCGTCTTGATGACGTTGCCGCAGCCGCACGTGATCGTGATCTCGCGGTATTCGGGGTGGATGTCTGGCTTCATGGGACAAAAGGTCCTTAGCAGGGCGCGTGAGGATACTGTTCCGGGGGCGTGGACACAAGCGGCGCTCGGCCGGCGGGGCCGAGGGCCGTCCGTTATCCACAAAATCTGTGCATAACTTTGTGGAAACCGAGCGGACAGAGCGACCGCGCGGGCTTGGAGCGGCAGGATTTCTTTCAGTTTGGTTAAAAAACGATCATTCGCATACTCATTTTGTTTTTCAACGGGTTGTCAAATCATATAAAGCACGTGTAACAGCTTTCGCCCGCAACGCGATTGATTTGGCGAAGCGGCGACGGAGCTGTGCATAAGCCGCGCGGGCAGGGCACGTTGCCCCGCGCCCCGACGCAGACGAACGACGCGGTTCAGTGTTCGCGGAGTCGCTCGCCGAGCGCCGCGACGAGGCCGCGGAACGCCACGGCCCGATGGCTGATTGCGTTCTTGACGGCGGCTGGCAGCTCGGCCGCCGTGCAGCCGCGATCCTCGACGAAGAAGACCGGATCGTAGCCGAAGCCGCCGGAGCCGGCCGGCCGAAGCGTGATCCGCCCGCGCCAGCTGCCGGTCGCGATGGTCGGCGCGGGATCGTCCGCGCTCTCCATCGCGACGACGACGCAATGGAACCGTGCGGTGCGGCGCTCGGGCGGCACACCCGCGAGGGCGTCGAGCAGGCGCGCGACGTTCGCGCGATCGTCCGCGGTGGGGCCCGCGAAGCGGGCAGACCGCACGCCCGGCAGCCCGCCGAGCGCGTCGACGGCGAGGCCGGAGTCATCCGCGATTGCCGGCAATCCCGTGCTGCGTGCCGCGTGCCGCGCCTTGATCAGCGCATTCTCGACGAACGTGCCGGCGGATTCCTCCGCGGGCTCGACGCCGAGCTCGCGTTGCGCGACGAGATCGAGCGGGAGATCAGCGAGCAGCGCGCGGATTTCGGCGAGCTTGCCGGGGTTGCCGGTCGCGACGACCCAGCGGCGCCCGACGCTCATCGCTCGAGCACGGCCGACTGCGCCTCGAGCAGGTGGCGCACGCCTTGCTCGGCGAGCCGGAGCAGCAGATCGAGCTCGTCACGTTTGAACGCGTGACCCTCGGCGGTCCCCTGGATCTCGACGAAGCCGCCGGCCTCGTTCATCACGACGTTCATGTCGGTCTCCGCTTCGGCATCCTCGGCGTAATCGAGATCGAGGACCGGCACGCCTCGATAGATTCCGACGGAGACGGCAGCGATCTGCCCATGGATCGGATTGCGCTCGAGCTCCCGGCGCGCGTGCAGGCGCTCGGCCGCGAGCGCGAGCGCGACATAGCCGCCGGAGATCGCGGCCGTGCGCGTGCCGCCGTCCGCCTGCAGCACGTCGCAATCGATCGTGATCGTGCGCTCGCCGAGCGCGCGGCGGTCGACGACCGCGCGAAGGCTCCTGCCGATCAGGCGTTGAATCTCGAGCGTGCGCCCGCTCTGCTTGCCGCGCGACGCCTCACGCGGCGTCCGCGTATGCGTCGCGCCGGGAAGCATCCCGTACTCGGCGGTCACCCAGCCTTCCTGCCGGCCCTTCAGAAACGGCGGGACCTTCGCCTCGACCGACGCCGTGCAGAGGACGCGCGTGTCGCCGAACTCGACGAGGACCGAGCCTTCGGCGTGGCGCGTGTAGTCCGCGATGAAGCGCACCGGCCGCATCTCGTCGGGCCTGCGATTGCTGGGACGCATCGACTAAGGAAAACCTCGCTCGTCGCGGGGCGGGCGCCGCCCCGGGCAGTCGACGATCGTGCCTGTCGCCGTCCGCCGCGGCAAGCCTGCGCGCCGCGCGAAGCCCGTCCGAGCCGGGATCGCCGCAGCGAGCGGAGGCTACGGCCGCCGCGTCAGGACGGGCACGTGGTCTAGTCGCCGAGCCAGCGCAGCGCCGCGACCGTCGTGTTGTCGCTGTACGGGTGATTCCGTGCGACGGCGCGTTCCGCGAGCACGCGCAGCGCCCGCTCGAGCGGCTGCGGCGGCCCGGAGAGCGCGGCGATCTCCGCGTCCTCGAGCCCGGCCCACAGGCCGTCGGAGCACGCGAGCAGCACGTCGCCCGGAGCGAGCTCCTTGCGGGCCGTGACGCTCATGTTCGGCAGCGGCGTGTCTCCGCCGAGGCAGCACTCGACGAAGTTGCGCATCGGGTGCGAGCGCATCTCGCGCTCACCGATCACGCCCTCGCGCCGCAGCAGCTCGACGTGGCTGTGGTCCCGAGTGCGCTCGCGGACGTTGCCGTCGCGCAGCTGGTAGATGCGGCTGTCGCCGACGTGCGCCCAGTACGCGCCGCCGTCCTGCACGAGGCACACCGCGCAGGTCGCGCGCGGCTTGTGGTCGATCGCGACGCCGCGGCCGAGCTCGACGACCTTCGCGTGCGCGAGGGCCAGCGAGATGGTCAGGAATCCCTGCGGATCGAAGACGGCCTCGCCTTCGTCCGCGAAGCACTGCTTCAGCGTCGCGACGGTCACCTCGGCCGCCTTCGCCCCTTCGGCGTGGCCGCCCATGCCGTCGACGACGATGAGCAGCGCCGACTTTCCTCGCGCCAGCACGTCGACGCGGTCCTGATTGTCCTGTCGGTTCCCCGGGAGGCTGAGCTTCGAAAACTCAATGCGCACGGCGATATTCGCTCTTCGTTGTCGGTCGATGTGGTCGCGTTCGCGAGGGACGCGGGGCGCAATTCTGCTGGAAACCGATCGCACGATTCCGTCGAATACTACGCGAAATCGCGATGCGGCCGACCGACCGCCGGGAGTGTCTTCGAGCGCCCGATGAGCGTGCTGCGGCCGCGCATCGCTGCGGCGATCGTTCGTCGGACCGGCTCCTTTTGAGCCGCGAGCGCGATCGCGCCGTACCGGCCATGTGCGGGCTGCTAGACTAGGCGCGCAGTAGCTCAACACGGAATCCGACCTTGCCGCACAGCATGACAGGCTTCGCGGGCGCAGAGGCCGAGAGCCCGCCGTTCCGGCTGGCCTGGGAGCTGCGCAGCGTGAACCATCGTTTCCTCGACGTCTCGATTCGGCTGCCGGAGGAGCTGCGCGCGCTCGAGGCCGCGTGCCGCGACATCCTCGCGGAGCACGTCCGCCGCGGAAAGGTCGACTGCACGCTGAAGGTCAGCGTCGCGGACGATTCGAGCGGCGCCGCGGAGGTCGATGCCGCGGGCCTGGCCGCGCTCGCCGCGCTCGAGGGCCGCGTGAGGCAGGCCTTCCCGGAGGCCCGCCCTCTGACCGTTTACGAGGTGCTGCGCTGGCCGGGCGTGCTCAAGGAGCGCGAGCTCGATCTCGCAGCGCTCGAGGAGCCGGTCCGGAGGGCGCTGCGCGAGGCCGCCGCCACGCTCGAGGCGACGCGCGCGCGGGAGGGCGAGCGCCTCGCGGCGCTCGTCGAGGAACGGCTCGACGCGATCGTCGCGCGGCTCGCCGCCGTGCGGCCCGCCGTCGAGAGCGCGCAGGAGCGCTATCGGCAGAAGCTCGTCGAGCGGCTCGCGCGGCTCGACGTTCAGGCGCAGCCCGAGCGTCTAGAGCAAGAGCTCGTGCTCGTCGCGCAGCGTTTCGACGTCAGCGAGGAGGTGGATCGGCTCGGCGCGCACGTCGTCGAGATGCGCGAGGTCCTGAAGCGCCGCGAGCCGATCGGCCGGCGGCTCGATTTCCTGATCCAGGAGATGAACCGCGAAGCGAACACGCTCGGCTCCAAGGCGCAGGACGAGGAGCTGACGCGGACGGCCGTCGACCTCAAGGTCCTGATCGAGCAGATGCGCGAGCAGGTCCAGAACCTGGAGTAGGCATGAGCGAGGATCGTCACGCGCGGGGACGTCTGGTCGTGCTCGCCGCGCCGTCCGGCGCCGGCAAGACGACGCTCGTTCGCGCGCTGCTCGAGCGCGTGCCGAATCTGCGGTTCTCCGTCTCGTACACGACGCGCAGGCCGCGGCCCGGCGAGCGCGACGGCGTCGACTACTTTTTCGTAAGCCCGGACGAGTTCCGCGAGATGGTCCGGCGCGGCGAGTTCCTCGAGCACGCGCAGGTGTTCGACCACTGGTACGGCACGTCTCGCGAGCACGTCGACGCGCTGCTCCGCACCGGCGCGTCCGTGCTGCTCGAGATCGACTGGCAGGGCGCGCGGCAGGTCCGCGAGCGCGCGCCGGACGCCGTCACCGTGTTCATCCTGCCGCCGTGCGTCGCCGCGCTCGAGTCCCGGCTGAAGCACCGCGGCAGCGATCCGCCGGAGGTCATCGCGCGTCGGCTCCGCGACGCCGTCGGCGACATGACGCACTGGAACGAATTCGGCTACGTCGTGGTCAATGACGACCTCGAGCGTGCGGCGGACGAGCTCGCCGAGATCGTCGCGGGCGGCGGCGCGCGGCACCGCACGGACGCGCCCGGCGTCGCCGAGCGCGTCGCGAGGGTGTTCGCGGACGCCTGCACGGCACCCGGGACGGGCCTGCCCGAGGCTCGCGAGGTTCCTTAGTCGCCCGCCGCGCGCTTGGAGTACACTGTTCTATCCCTCAAGGAGGTGAGAGATGGCCCGAATCACGGTCGAGGATTGCACGCGGCACGTGCCGAACATGTTCCAGCTCGTGCTGGTCGCCGCGAAGCGCGCGCGCCAGCTCGCGAACGGCGCACAACCGCTGGTCGAGTGGGAGAACGACAAGCCGACGGTCGTCGCGCTGCGCGAGATCGCCGAGGGGTACATCGATTCCCGGATCCTCGAGGAGCGGGATCAGCCGGTCGAGGACCTGCTCGAGCTCGACAAGACGCCCCCGCCGGCGTTGATCCCCGACGACCTGCTTTCGCCGCGGCCGCCGCTCGCAGGCTCCGAGTGACGCGCGCTGCGGGGCAGGGCGGCAGGCGATGAGGGGCGCCGATGATAGGAGGCGCGATTCGCGAGAGACGGCTTCCGGTCGTCCGCCGCGCTGACGACCACGGTTTCGGCGAGCTCTTGACCCGCCTCGCCGCCTATTTGCCCGAAGAAGACCTCGAAGGCGTCGTCGAAGCCCACGATTTCGCCGCGAAGGCCCACGAGGGCCAGAACCGTCGCAGCGGCGAGCCGTACATCTCCCATCCGATCGCGGTCGCGCAGATCCTCGCGGGGCTGAACCTCGATCCGGGCTCGATCAAGGCCGCGCTGCTGCACGACGTCCTCGAGGACACGCCGGCGACGCTCGCCGAGATCAAGGCCTGCTTCGGCGACGACGTCGCGCTCCTCGTCGACGGCGTCAGCAAGCTGGATCAGCTCCGGTTCGACAGCGCCGCCGAGGCGCAGGCGGAAAGCTTCCGCAAGATGCTCCTCGCGATGGTGCAGGATCTGCGCGTGATCCTCGTGAAGCTGGCGGACCGCACGCACAACATGCGCACGATCGGCGCGCTGCCGCGCGAGAAGCAGCGGCGCATCGCCCGCGAGACGCTCGAGATCTACGCGCCGATCGCGAACCGGCTCGGCATCTACAGCCTGAAGATCGAGCTCGAGGACCTGGGCTTCAAGACGCTCTATCCGTTCCGCTACCGCGTGCTCGAGCGCGCGCTTCGCCGCGCCCGCGGCAACCAGCGCCAGCCGCTGCGCCGGATCGAGAGCCGCTTCGAGGACGAGCTCGAGGCGAACGGCATCAAGGCGCGCGTGACGGGGCGCGAGAAGCACCTGTACAGCATCTACAAGAAGATGCTGCGCAAGCACGCGCATCTCGCCGAGATCGTCGACGTGTTCGGCATCCGCATCATCGTTCCCGACGTCGACAGCTGCTATCGCGTGCTCGGGCTCGCGCATCAGCTCTACAAGCCGATGCCGGGCCGCTTCAAGGACTACATCGCGATCCCGCGCGTCAACGGCTACCAGTCGCTGCACACGACCCTGTTCGGCCCGAACGGCGTGCCGCTCGAGGTGCAGATCCGCACGGAGGAGATGGACAAGGTGGCCGAGCGCGGCGTCGCCGCGCACTGGCAGTACAAGGCCGTCGACAAGCACACGTACAGCACCGAGGAGCGGGCCCGCGAGTGGCTCGCGGGGCTCATGGAGATGCAGCACTCGGCGAACTCCGAGGAGTTCCTCGAGGCGGTCAAGGTCGACCTGTTCCCGGACAAGGTGTACGTGTTCACGCCGAAGGGCGACATCATGCGGCTGCCGCGCGGCGCGACCGCGGTCGACTTCGCGTACGCCGTTCACACGGACGTCGGCAACCGCTGCGTCGCGGCGAAGATCGATCGGCGCCTCGTGCCGCTCAAGACGCCGCTCGGCAACGGCCAGACGGTCGAGATCATCACCGCGCGCGGCGCGCGGCCGAACCCGAACTGGGTCAACTTCGTCGCGACCGCGAAGGCGCGGAACGCGATCCGCGCGTATTTGAAGAACCTGCGGCGCGACGAAGCCCGCGAGCTCGGCCGCCGGCTCCTGGGCCAGGCCCTGCGTCCGTACTCGATCAGCCTGCGCCGCCTGCCGAAGGCGCGCGTCGCCTCGCTCCTTCACGAGCTCGGGCTCGACGACATGGGGACGCTCTACGAGCAGCTCGGGCTCGGCGAGCGGCTCGCGCCGGTCGTCGCCGGCATGCTCGCGCAGCACGACGGCGACGACACCGAGCTTGCGCAGAAGCGGAAGCCCTTGGAGATCGCGGGCACGGAAGGGCTCGTCGTCAACTATGCGCGCTGCTGCTACCCGATCCCGGGCGACGAGATCATCGGCTTCATGTCGAGCGGACGGGGCATCGTGATCCATCGCACGACGTGCGGGAACCTCGCCGAATACCGGAAGCAGCCGTCGAAGTGGATTCCGGTCAACTGGAAGAACAACGTCGAGGGCGAGTTCCTGTCGGAGATCCAGGTGCGCACGCTCGACCGCGTCGGGCTCCTCGCCGAGGTCGCCGGCAAGATCTCCGCGACGCACACGAACATCGACCACGTCCGCGTCGATACCGAAGGCGATGCGTCCGCGCTGCTCTTCAGGCTGAAGGTGAAGGACCGCAAGCAGCTCGCGCACGTGCTGCGCAGCATTCGCACGATCCCCGGCGTCGTCCGCGTGACGCGCGGGACCGGTTGAAGGACGGAGCATGGCAGAAGAGAAAGAAATCATCCGCACGCCGCGGGCGCCGGCCGCGATCGGCACGTACAGCCAGGCGGTCAAGACGGGCCGCACTGTGTTCCTGTCTGGGCAGATCCCGCTCGATCCGCAGACGATGGAGCTCGTCGACGGCGACATCCGCGCGCAGATCCGGCAGGCGTTCGAGAACCTCGCGGCCGTCGCGGAGGCGAGCGGCGGGTCGCTCGCCGACGCGGTCCGGGTCACGGTCTACCTGACGGATCTCGCGCATTTCCCCGTCGTCAACAAGATCATGGCGCAGTATTTCGCGGAGCCTTATCCCGCGCGGGCGGCGATCGGCGTCGCGGCGCTGCCGCGGGGGGCGGCGGTGGAGGTGGACGCGATCCTCGTGCTCGCCGGATGAGCGGTGGCTCAGCCGCTCGCGGTGGAGCTCGGTCGGCTTCGGTGCGTGCGGTGAGCCGAGAACCGTTCCGGCGGACACACGAGGACGTGCTCGAGCGACCGGTCGCGACGCTGCACGGCGTCGGTGCGACGGTCGCCGCGCAGCTGAAGCGGCTGGGCATCGAGCGCATCGGCGACGCGCTGCTGCTGCTGCCGCAGCGCTACGAGGACCGCACCGAGATTCGTCCGCTCGGGAGCCTGCGCCCGGGCGAGAAGGTGCTCGTCGAGGGCACCGTCGAGCTGACCGAGGTCACTTTCCGCCGCCGGAGGTCGCTCCTTTGCCGGATCACGGACCGGACCGGCGCGCTGACGCTCAGGTTTTTCCATTTCAATGCGGGGCAGCAGCAGCGGCTCGCGCGCGGCGCGCGGCTTCGCTGCTTCGGCGAGGTGCGCAGCGGGCCGACCGGGCTCGAGATGATCCATCCCGAATGGCGCACGATCGGCCGGGACGACGAGCCGGCCGAGCGCACGATGACGCCGATCTATCCGTCGACCGAGGGACTGCGTCAGCAGCGGTTGCGGCAGATCGTCGGCCAGGCCTTGGCGATCGTGGAGCGCAATCCCTTGCCCGATCCGCTCGCGGAGCTCCTGCCCGCGGGCTGGCCGCCGCTGACCGACGCGCTCGTGTCGCTGCATCGGCCGCCGCCCGGCGCGGATTTCGACGCGCTCGCCGCCGGACGTCATCCGTGGCAGCGGCGCATCGCGCTCGAGGAGCTGATCGCGCAGCGGCTCTCCCTGAAGCGTCTGTCCCTCGGCGCCGAGGGCGAGCGCGCGCCGCCGATCGAGGACGTCGACGCGCGCCTGCCGCGCTTCGAGGCCGCGCTGCCGTTCGCGCTGACGCGCGCGCAGCGGACCGCGCTCGACGAGATCCTTGCGGATCTCGAGCAGACGCGGCCGATGCACCGGCTGCTGCAGGGCGACGTCGGCTCCGGCAAGACGGTCGTCGCGGCCGCCGCGGCGCTCGTCGCGACGTCGGCGGGTTACCAGGCGGCCGTGATGGCGCCGACGGAGCTTCTCGCCGAGCAGCACTTCGCGAGCTTCTCGGCGTGGCTCGCGCCGCTCGGCGTCGAGTGCGCGCTGCTGACAGGATCGCTCGGCGCGGCGGCGCGCGCCGACGTGCTCGCGAGGATCGAGTCCGGCGACGTCGCGGTCGTCGTCGGCACGCACGCGCTGTTCCAGCAGACCGTGAGCTTCGCGCGGCTCGCGCTCGTGATCGTCGACGAGCAGCACCGCTTCGGGGTGCGCCAGCGGCTCGAGCTCAAGAAGAAGGGCGAGTCGGGCGGCACCGTACCGCATCAGCTGATCATGACCGCGACGCCGATCCCGCGGACCCTCGCGATGACGGCGTACGCGGATCTCGACTGCTCGATCATCGACGAGCTGCCGGCGGGACGCCGTCCGGTGCGGACCGTCGTGCTGCCCGAGAGCCGCCGCGCGGAGCTCGTCGAGCGGATCGGCGCGCATTGCCGCGCCGGGCGCCAGGCGTACTGGGTCTGCCCGCTGATCGACGAGTCCGACGCCGTCGAGTCGAGCGCCGCGAACAGCCTCGCCGACGAGCTCGCCGCGGCGCTGCCCGAGGTGCCGATCGGCCTCGTCCACGGCCGCATGAAGGCCGCGGAGAAGGAGGCCGTGATGCGCGCGTTCAAGCAGGGCGACGTCCGCCTGCTCGTCGCGACGACCGTGATCGAGGTGGGCGTCGACGTGCCGAACGCGACCTTGATGGTCATCGAGAACTCCGAGCGCATGGGGCTCGCGCAGCTGCATCAGCTGCGCGGCCGCGTCGGCCGCGGCCAGCTCGAGTCGAGCTGCGTGCTGCTCTACCGGCCGCCGCTGTCGGACGTCGCGCGTCAGCGGCTCGACCTGATGCGCCGCACGAACGACGGCTTCGAGGTCGCGCAGAAGGACCTCGAGCTGCGCGGGCCGGGCGAGGTGCTCGGCACGCGGCAGACCGGCATCGTGCAGCTCAAGGTCGCGAACCTGCTGCGCGATGCGGACCTCCTGCCGGACGTGATCCGGATCTCGGACCTGCTCCTCGAGCGGCATCCCGAGCGGGCCGACACGCTGATCCGCCGGTGGGTCCACGGCGCGCACGAGTACGCGAAAGTGTGACGGCGCGCAGACTCCGCGCGCGGACATCGCGGCCCGACTCCGGCACCATTGCGGGTCCAGGCGGGCTCCCGGGCGCCCGCCTGCGCGGCACGCACCTTTAGAATGACGGGCGCATGAAGACGCGGACGGACGGAGAGGCGGCGACACTGTCGACGTGGAATCGGGCGGGCCTCGCCGTGCGCCGCGCGATGAGCTACGTCGAGCTGATCCTCGAGCATTACGGCAAGTACGGCCGGCTGATGCGGCTGCACCGGCCGATCGGCATCTGGCTGCTGCTGTGGCCGACGCTCTGGGCGCTGTGGCTCGCCGGCGCCGGCATGCCGGACCCGAAGGTGTTCGCCGTGTTCGTCCTCGGCACGATCGTGATGCGCTCGGCGGGCTGCATCATCAACGACTTCGCGGACCGCGGGATCGATCCGCACGTCCGCCGCACGGCGGATCGGCCGCTCGCGACCGGGGAGGTCGCGCCCGGGGAGGCGCTGATCCTGTTCTTCGGCCTGATGCTGATCGCGCTCGGCCTCGTGCTGACGCTGAATCGCCTGACGTTGTGGCTCGCGGTCGCCGGCGCCGTCGTCGCCGTGCTCTATCCGTTCACGAAACGCTGGCTGTCCGCGCCGCAGTTCGTGCTCGGCATCGCGTTCTCGTGGGGCGTGCCGATGGCCTACGCGGCCGAGCTCGGCGAGATCCCGCGGATCGGCTGGCTGCTGTTCGTGTCGACGATCGTCTGGGTCGTGATCTACGACACGGAGTACGCGATGGCCGATCGCGACGACGACCTCGCGATCGGCGTGAACTCGACGGCCGTTCTGCTCGGCGACATGGACCGGACCGCGATCGCCGCGATGCAGGCGCTGTTCCTGCTCGCGCTCCTGCTCGTCGGACACAACGCCGAGCTCGGCGCGTGGTATTTCGGCAGCCTCGGCGTCGCGCTCCTGCTGTTCCTCTATCAGCAGTTCCTGATCCGCGACCGGGAGCCCGAAGGCTGCATTCGGGCGTTCCTGAACAACGCGTGGGTCGGCGGCTGCGTGTTCGCGGGGATCCTCCTCGATTACGTGTTCCGCGCTGCGGCGCCGGGCGGCGGCTGAGCGCCGGCCTCATCGACGCGGCGCGTCCTCGCGCTCGGCGACGCCGTCGGCCGCTCGGCTCGGGGTCGCGCGGCCTGCGATCGCGGCGAGCGCACGGTTCGTGCGACGGCCCATGCCTCGACGCGGACCGCGCCCGCGCGCCGGAGTTCCGCGGCGAGCGCGTTGACCGTCGCGCCCGTCGTGATCACGTCGTCCACGATCGCGACCCGGGCGCCGGTCAGATCGACGTCGACCGCGAACGCGTGCTCGACGTTCGCGGCCCGCTCGCGGGCGCGGAGCCGCGACTGCGGCGCCGCCGCCTCGGTGCGGCGCGCCGCCGCCGGCGCGAGCGGAATGCGAAGCGCGGAGGACAACGTCCGCGCGATCTCGGTCGCCTGGTTGTACCCGCGCGCGAGCAGGCGGCGGCGATGCAGCGGCACGGGCACGAGCAGGTCGACGTTCCGTGTCTCGTCCGCGGCACGCGCGGCGACGTCGGGCTCGACGAGCAGTGCGAGCGCGCGGCCGAGCATCCGCCCCTGGCCGAACTTGAGCGCCTGCAGAAAGCCGTCGATCGGCGGCGCGTACTCGAACGGCGCGACGATCCGGTCGACATGCCACGCCGAGCTCTCGCGCGGGCAGCGGCCGACCGGGCGGGGCAGGCCGCACGTCGCGCACGGCAGCGGGATCGCCGGCATGCCGCCGCGGCAGCCTTCACAAAAGCCCCCGTCGGTCGAGCCGCCGCACGACGGGCAGCGCTCGGCGAAGCACACGCGCGCGAGCGCGGCGACGAATCGGGAGGCGGCGCTCAAGTTGACACCCTCTGATCGCGTCCAGATACTGCCAGCCTCTCGCGAGACGGCGCACGGAGCCACGCACGAATGTCCCCGATCGAACCGGAAATCCGCGTCAACGGCCTGTCGATCGGGACCGAGCCGCGGACGGACTGGCGGCTCGACGAGGTGCAGGCACTGTTCGAGCTGCCGCTGTTCGATCTGCTCTTCGCCGCGCAATGCGTGCACCGGCGCCACTTCGATCCGAACGCAGTGCAGGTGTCGACGCTTTTGTCGATCAAGACGGGCAGGTGCCCGGAAGACTGCGCCTACTGTCCGCAGAGCGTCCGCTTCGACACAGGCGTCGACGTCCACGACCTGATGCCGCTCGACGAGGTGCGGCGGGCCGCCGAGCGGGCGAAGGCCGCCGGCGCTACGCGCTTCTGCATGGGAGCGTCGTATCGCGGCCCGAAGGACTCGCAGCTCGAGCCGATCCTCGCGATGATCCGCGAGGTGAAGTCGCTAGGCCTCGAGACGTGCGCGACCCTCGGCCTGCTGCGCGACGGGCAGGCGGAGCGCCTCGCCGAGGCGGGGCTCGACTACTACAACCACAACCTCGACACGTCCGAGTCGTTCTATCCGAAGATCATCACGACGCGGACGTTCGCGGACCGCCTCGACACGCTGCGCCGGGTCCGGAGCGCCGGAATCAAGGTCTGCTGCGGAGGCATCCTCGGCCTCGGCGAGAGCCGCGCGGACCGGATCGCGCTGCTGCACGCGCTCGCGACCCTCGATCCGCATCCCGAGAGCGTGCCGATCAACCGCCTCGTGAAGGTTCCCGGGACGCCGCTCGAGCACGCGGAGGACCTCGACAACTTCGAGTTCGTGCGGACGATCGCGGTCGCGCGGATCCTGATGCCTGCGTCGCATGTGCGCCTGTCCGCGGGCCGCGCCGAGTTCAGCGACGAGATGCAGGCCTTATGTCTTCTCGCCGGCGCGAACTCGATGTTCTACGGCGACAAGCTGCTGACGACGGAGAATCCGAGCACGGCCCGCGACGACGAGCTGTTTGCGCGGCTCGGCGTCGAGCGGGAGGCGGCGGCCACGAGCACGGCCGAGGCCACGACCGCCTAGGCCCCGCACCGCGCGGGCCGCGAAGCGAACTTTCCGCGCGGCCGCGGGCCGAACATAACGTGGCGGCCCTCCCGCCGCACGACACCCGGCGACGCGACGACGATGAGCAGCGATCCCTTCTCGGCCCTCCCCGAGCGTCGCGCGGCGCGGCGGGCATTCGACCGCGCGGCGCGAACGTTCAGCGCGGCGAGCGTCGTGCACGACGAGGCGCGTCAGCGTCTGCTCGAGCGGCTCGACTTCATGCGGATCGATCCGAAGGTCGCGGCCGACGTCGGCGCCGGACACGGGGCCGGCGGGGCGGAGCTCCGGGCCCGCTACCCGAACGCCCGCGTGATCTCGATCGACTCGAGCGTCGCGATGCTGCGGGCCGCGCGGGCCGGCGCGGCCGCGACGGCGCCGATCGTCGCCGACGCCGAGCGGTTGCCGCTCAAAGATGGCACTCTCGACCTGTTTTTCGCTAATATGCTGCTCCCGTGGAGCAGCCCCGAGGGCGTGTTCCGCGAAGCGGCGAGGACGATCACGAGCGGCGGACTCTTCCTGTTCGCGACGCTCGGCCCCGATTCACTCGAGCAATTGCGCCGCGCCTGGGCGGCCGTCGACGATCGCGTGCACGTGCACGCGTTCTGCGACATGCACGACCTCGGCGACCTCGCCGTCGCTTCAGGCTTGGCCGAGCCGGTCGTCGACGTGGACCGGATCGAATTGACGTACAGGGATGTCGACTCAGTGATCCGTGACCTGCGCTCCACCGGTGCCGTGAACCTCGCCGCGGGCCGACGACGGTCGTTGACCGGCCGCGCGCGCTGGGCCGGCTTCGTCGCCGCGCTCGAGCGCGAGCGGCGCGAGGGTCGCATCCCCCTGACGATCGAGCTGATTCTCGGGCATGCGTGGGCACGCGGCGAGCCGCGTCGCGCTCGGCGGCCCGAGCCGCACGAGGCGGCGATTGCGATCTCCGCCATCGGCCGCCTGCGAAGGTCGTCGCGATGATGCCTCGCGGCGGCGCACATAGCGCCTCGCGGCGCTCGGACACCATAGCGGAAAACCGTAGGCCGGCGGGAATCGGGCGTCTGGTAGAATTCGTGCGCCCGCCTGCTGTTCAACTTTGCTTCTGAAATCATGCAAATGAACCGAAAAGTTGGCGCCTTTGCCGCCGTGCTCTCAGTGCTGACGGCGTTTATGAGCTCTCCGGCGTGGAGCGATTGGGAGCTGAACATGCCCCAGGGGGTCACGACGATCAGCCGCGAGGTCTACGGCCTGCACATGCTGATCCTCTGGGTGTGCGTCGTCATCGGCATCGGCGTCTTCGGCGCGATGATCTTCGCAATCGTGAAGTTCCGGAAGAACGCGGGCGCGCAGCCGGCGAAGTTCACCCACAACACGATGGTCGAGGTCATTTGGACGGCGATTCCGGCGGTGATCCTGATCGCGATGGCCGTGCCCGCCGCCGAGACGCTCGTCCGCATCGAGGACACGACGGATTCGGAGCTGACGATCAAGGTCACGGGCTATCAATGGCTCTGGCATTACGATTACATCGATGACGGCGTGAGCTTCTTCAGCGTGCTCGACCGCGACAGCAACGTCGCGCGCCGCCTCGACTCCGGAGTCGATCCCGCATCCGTCGAGAATTACCTGCTCGAGGTCGACAACCCGCTCGTCGTCCCGGTCGATACGAAGGTCCGGCTGCTGGTCACGTCCGCCGACGTGGTGCACGCGTGGTGGGTGCCCGCATTCGCCGTCAAGAAGGACGCGGTGCCGGGCTTCATCAACGAGGCCTGGTTCCACGCGACGGAGGAAGGCACGTTCCGCGGCCAATGCGCGGAGCTGTGCGGCCGAGACCACGGGTACATGCCGATCGTGGTCAACGTCGTGAGCCGCGAGCGGTTCGACGAATGGGTGGCCGAGAACAAGCGGCCCTCGGTGACGCAGGCGGACTGAGCGCACGGGAACGCGCTCGAAGTTAAGGAGAGCTTTTGCGATGAGCACGACTGCGATCGACGTCCACGCCGGCCATCATCCGAAGGGCGTGCTGCCGTGGATCATGCGTTGGATCACGACGACGAACCACAAGGACATCGGCACGCTGTACCTGTGTTTCTCGCTGGTGATGCTCTTCATCGGCGGCGCGATGGCGATGGTGATCCGGGCGGAGCTGTTCCAGCCCGGGCTTCAGTTCGTCCAGCCCGAGTTCTTCAACTCGATGACCTCGGTCCACGCGCTGATCATGATCTTCGGCGCGGTCATGCCTGCGTTCGCCGGTTTTGCGAACTGGATGGTGCCGCTGATGATCGGCGCGCCGGACATGGCGCTGCCCCGCCTCAACAACTGGTCGTTCTGGCTGCTGCCGTTCGCGACGTCGCTGCTCCTGCTCACGTTCTTCATGCCGGGCGGTGGGCCCGCGGCCGGCTGGACGATGTATCCGCCGCTGTCGCTGCAGACCGGCGCGGCGCTGCCGTTCACGATCTTCTCGATCCACCTGCTCGGCCTGTCGTCGATCATGGCGTCGATCAACATCATCGTCACGATCATGAACCTGCGCGCGCCGGGCATGTCGCTAATGAAGATGCCGATGTTCGTGTGGACGTGGCTGATCACGGCGTATCTGATGCTGCTCGCGATGCCGGTGCTCGCGGGCGCGGTCACGATGCTGCTCACGGACCAGTTCTTCGGCACGAGCTTCTTCACCGCGAGCGGCGGCGGCGACCCGGTGATGTACCAGCACATCTTCTGGTTCTTCGGGCACCCCGAGGTCTACATCATCATCCTGCCGGCGTTCGGCATCGTCTCGCAGGTCATTCCGACCTTCTCGCGTAAGCCGCTGTTCGGGTACGCGGCGATGGTCTTTGCCACCGCGGCCATTGCGTTCCTGTCGGCGATCGTCTGGGCGCACCACATGTTCACGGTCGGCATGCCGCTCGCCGGTCAGATGTTCTTCATGCTGACGACGATGCTGATCGCGATCCCGACGGGCGTGAAGGTCTTCAACTGGACCGCGACGATGTGGCGCGGCTCGCTGACCTTCGAGACGCCGATGCTGTTCGCCCTCAGCTTCCTGTTCCTGTTCACGATCGGCGGGTTCTCTGGGTTGATGGTCGCGATCGTCCCGGCCGACTTCCAGTACCACGACAGCTACTTCGTCGTCGCGCACTTCCACTACGTGCTCGTGCCGGGCGCGCTCTTCGCCGCGTTCGCCGGTGCCTACTACTGGCTGCCGAAGTGGACCGGCTGCATGTACGACGAGCGGCTCGGCAAGTGGCACTTCTGGCTGTCGACGATCTTCGTGAACCTCACGTTCTTCCCGCAGCACTTCCTCGGGCTCGCGGGCATGCCGCGCCGCATTCCCGACTACGCGGTGCAGTTCGCGGACTTCAACATGGTGTCGAGCATCGGCGCGTTCGGCCTGGGCCTTGCGCAGCTGATCTTCGTCTGGATCGTGATCAAGGCCATTCGCGGCCAGGGCCCGAAGGCGCCGGCCAAACCGTGGGAGGGCGCCGAGGGCCTCGAGTGGACCGTGCCGTCGCCGGCTCCGCACCACACGTTCGAAACGCCGCCGGTGATCCAATGAGCTACGTGACCGTGCCGGCACACGGCAACGACGATAGGCGGCCGCACGAGGCGCGCGATGCCGGCGCCGACGAGCGCCGGGCGCGCGCGCGCCGCAATGCGGTGCTGCTCGCGCTGCTCGCGGCCGCGTTCTACGTCGGCTTCATCCTGCTCGGGGCCGTGAGAGGCTTTTTCTGAGGCCGAAGCGATGAGCCCGAATCGTTTGCTGACCCTGAAGCTCGCGGCGTTCTGCGTCGCGATGTTCGGCTTCGGATTCGCGCTCGTGCCGCTTTACGACGTCTTCTGCGCGATCACCGGCCTCGGCGGCCGGACGTCGAGCGTAGCGCAGCAGGTGACCGAGAACGTCGACGTCGATCGCACCGTCCGCGTCGAGTTCGTCGGCGCGCTCGCGGCGGGAGCTCCGTGGGAGTTTCGGCCGACGGTGAGCCACATGGAGGTTCATCCGGGGCAGCTGTACGAGGCGCACTATTTCGCACGCAACCTGACGGGCAGCACGCTCGTCGGTCACGCGACGCCGAGCGTCTCGCCGGGCAGCGCGGCCAAGTACTTCAAGAAGGTGCAGTGCTTCTGCTTCACGAACCAGGAGTTCGCACCGCACGAGGGGCGGGAGATGCAGGTGTTGTTCATGATCGATCCGGACTTGCCTGCGCACATCGACACCGTGACCCTCGGCTACACGTTCTTCGCGCTGGATCAGCGCTCGTAGAGTCAATATCGGAGTTCGAACGCAATCATGAGCGCCGCGACCCATCCATCCGACCACTACTACGTTCCGCACGGCACGCGCTGGCCGATCTTCGGATCGATCGGCCTGTTCATGCTCGCCGCCGGTTTCAGCCTGTGG
Organism: Gammaproteobacteria bacterium; assembly: GCA_036381515.1. Taxonomy (GTDB): domain Bacteria; phylum Pseudomonadota; class Gammaproteobacteria; order Steroidobacterales; family Rariloculaceae; genus ZC4RG20. The sequence continues at coordinate 62,154 of DASVCR010000096.1, forward strand.
CTGAACCAGATCTCCGCCGGCACCGTCATCGCGTGGATCGGCGCGGCCATCGTCGCCGTCATGATGTTCGGCTGGTTCGGCACCGTCATCGCCGAGAGCGTGAAAGGCTTTTACAACGACCAGGTCGACAGGTCGTTCCGCTGGGGCATGGCCTGGTTCATCTTTTCCGAGGTCGTGTTCTTCGGCGCGTTCTTCGGCGCGCTGTTCTATGCGCGGCAGCTCGCCGTGCCCTGGCTTGCCGGGGAAGGCAACAACTTCTTCACGAACGTGCTGCTGTGGGAGGGCTTCGAGAACACGTGGCCGACGTCGGGGCCGGCCGGGGCGCAGTTCGAGACGATCCCGGCGTGGGGCGTACCCGCGCTGAACACGGCGATCCTCCTGTCGAGCGGCGTCACGCTGACGATCGCGCATCACATGCTGCGGCACGGCAAGCGGCTCGGCGTGAAGATCTGGCTGGCCGCGACGTTCCTGCTCGGCTTCACGTTCCTCGGCTTCCAGGCGGAGGAATACATCCACGCGTATCATGACCTCGGTCTTCGCCTCGACTCGGCCGGCATCTACGGCTCGACGTTCTTCATGCTGACCGGGTTCCACGGCTTCCACGTGCTGGTCGGCTCGATCATGCTGCTCGTCGTGTGGCTGCGCGTGCTGCGGGGCCATTTCACGCCGGAGCGGCATTTCGCGTTCGAGGCCGTCGCGTGGTATTGGCACTTCGTCGACGTCGTCTGGCTCGGGCTGTTCATCTTCGTTTACTGGCTCTGAGCAGTCTCGAGGCGACGCGCGGGCAACCGCGTCTACCGACGTCTGTGTTGGGCGACGCGGCCGCATCGTTCACGAGCGGGTGACGGCGGCGCGGGGGCGGAGGCTTCACTGTGACGGCCTTCGCCGGACCGCCGTGAATCCGTCCATGGAGGCTGCGGGCGCGCCGTCCGTGGCGCGCACGCTCCGGCGAACGCCGTCACAGCGAAACCTCCGCCCGTTCGGCGGTGCGGCGCGCGTGAACGATGCGGACCAGGCGTTTGCGTGTACCTTGGCTAGCGATGCCTCGACGAGGCCGCGATGCCGGACGAGGCCGAGTGTCCCGCTACTGAGGCGGTGGCGGCATCGGTATGCCGTGCGGCTCGATGAGGCCGGCGTACCATGCGGCCATCAGCAGCACGAAGAGCAGCACCGAAAGCGCGATGCGCACGGTCAGCGCGTTGACCAGCCCGCGCGACGAGCCGCGCGAGCGCAGCAGGAAGCCGAGCGCGACGCCGAGGCTCGCGAGAACGGCAACGAACATTACGATCACGATCCAGTCCAAAGCTCGGTTCCTCGTCGTCGCGTTCGGACGTTTCGGCGGGCATGGCGCGCCCACTCGGCGCGTCCGCTCGACGCCGCCGCGTGACGCGATGAGACTCCTGGCGACGACCTTCCGGATCAGCGGCGCCTCGAACGGCGCCGGATGACGATGCGAGTACCGGACCATTCTACCGCGCAGCGCTCCGAGGCCGGCACCGTTCCGCGTCCGTGGCTCGCGGTCGCGCTGCTCGCCGTGGTCGCCGCGGCCTGCGCGAGCCTCGGGTTCTGGCAGCTCGGCCGCGCCGGGGAGAGCCGCCTCGCCGCGCAGCGCTTCGAGGCGGCGCTCGAGCTGCCCCCGGCGCGGCTGCGGACCGCCGACGCAGCAGACGACGCGCTGCGTTATCGAAGGGTTGCGGTGACGGGACGGTACGTGCCGGAGCACCAGGTCCTGCTCGACAACATCGTGCGCCACGGCGCCGCGGGCTACTACGTGCTGACGCCGTTCGAGCCGGCCGACGGCGGTCCGTGGCTGCTCGTGAATCGCGGCTGGGTCGCGGCGGACCCGGCCCGCGCGGTGCTGCCGGACGTCTCGGTGGACGGAGCCGAGCGCCGCGTAGCGGGCGTGCTCGACCGGCTGCCGGCGCCGGGGCTGCGCCTCGGGGACGCGCCCGCCCCCGAGCGCGACGCCGCGGTCGTCGTGCTGAGCTTTCCGACGATCGACGCGCTCGAGCAGCTGCTCGGACGGCGGCTCTACGGTTATCAGCTTCGGCTCGATCCTGACCAGCCGGACGGTTTCGAGCGGGAGATCGAGGCGCCCGGCCTGCCGCCGGAGCGTCATCTCGGCTATGCCGTGCAGTGGTGGCTGTTCGGCACGATCGCGGGCGGTGCGGCGCTCGTGATCGCCGCGCGCACGCTGCGCCGGAGGGGTCAATGAAACGTTTCAAGGTCGAGGTCTTGCTCGTTGCGCTCGCGTGCTTCGCGCCGCTGATCGGCGCGTACCTTCTCTATTACCTGGGCGACCTGAGCGCGCTGCCGAGGGTCCAGAACCCGGACCGCCAGCTCGTAAGCCCGGCCGTGCCGCTGCCGCCGCCTCCGGGTGCTGCGGCCGGCGACGGCGTGTCGGGATGGGGACCGGACTGGTCTCTGCTCTACGTCAGGACGTCCGCCTGCGACGACGCGTGCCGCGAGCACGTCGTGCGGATCGCGCAGGTGCACGCCGCGCTCGGGCGCGATCGGGACCGCGTGCGGCGCGTCTATCTCGGCCCGGACGCGGACGCGCTCGCGTCCCGGGATCCCAAGCTCGCCGCCGCGAGCACCGCCGATGCGTCCGCCGACGCGCTGCTCGACGCGCTCGCGTCCGCCGGCGCGGAGCCGGGCGACGGCGGCCGACTCTACGTCGTCGACCCGCACGGCAACCTCGTGTTGAGTTATCCTGCGGACGCGGAGCAGAGGGGCCTGCTCGAAGACCTCGAGCGCCTGCTCGACGTGTCGCAGATCGGCTGATGTCCACCCTTTTCACGTGGCTCGCCCGCTTCGGCGTGGCGCTCGCATTGATCGTCGTCACGGTCGGCGCCTGGGTCCGCCTGACGGACGCGGGGCTCGGTTGTCCCGACTGGCCCGGCTGCTACGGGCGGCTCTTCGTCAGCGAGCAGCTCGCGCTCGACGCCGGCGTCGAGGAGCGCTTCGGGCGGCCGCTCGAAGCGGGCAAGGCCTGGCGCGAGATGTTCCACCGCTATCTCGCGAGCACGCTCGGGCTCGTCTGCGTCGCGCTCGCCGTGACCGCGTTGCGGAACAGGAGGGATCCGGCGCAGCCGCGCATCGTGCCGCTCCTGCTCGTCGGGCTCGTGATCTTCCAGGGCCTGCTCGGCATGTGGACGGTCACGCTGCTGCTGAAGCCGATCGTCGTCGTCGGGCACCTGCTCGGCGGGTTCGCGACGCTGTCGCTCCTCTTCGTGCTCGCGCGACGGCCGGCGCCGATCGCCGCCGGACGCGGGCTCAAGGCGCTCGCGGTCGCTGCGGCCGCCGCGCTCGTGCTGCAGATCGCGCTCGGCGGCTGGACCAGCGCGAACTACGCCGCGCTCGCGTGCCCCGACTTCCCGACGTGCCAGACGCAGTGGTGGCCCGAGATCGCGGACTTCGACGAGGCCTTCGTGCTGTGGCGCGGCATCGGCATCGACTACGAGGGCGGCGTGCTCGATCACCCGGCGCGCGTCGCGGTCCACTTCACTCATCGGCTCGGCGCGATCGTCGCAGCCGTGCTGCTGATCGCGCTCGCGGCGGCATTGCTGCGGCGGCCGGCCGCACGCGTCGCCGGGGCGGCCGTGCTCGCAGCGCTGGCCGTGCAACTCACGCTCGGGGCGAGTATCGTGTTGCTCGGTGTGCCTCTGCCGGTCGCCGTCGCCCACAACGGGGGCGCCGCCGTGCTGTTGCTTACGATCGTCAATGCTCACCAAAGACTATTCGGACACTGACGCGGCTCCCGCGGCCACGTGGCGGGACTACTACGCGCTGACGAAGCCGGGCGTCGTGCAGCTCCTGGTCTTCACGGCGATCGTAGGCATGTTCCTGGCGACGCCCGGCATGGTGCCGTGGGATACGCTCGTGTTCGCGAGCCTCGGCATCGCGCTCGCGTCGGCGTCGGCCGCGGCGATCAACCACGTGCTCGACCAGCGCATCGATGCGAGGATGGCGCGCACGCGCATGCGTCCGCTGCCGTCGGGCCGGATCGGCGAGCGCGACGCGCTGACGTTCGCGCTCGGGCTCGGGCTCGCCGGGCTCGGGATCCTCGTGCTGTTCGTCAACGCGCTGACGGCCGCGCTGACGTTCCTGTCGCTGATCGGCTACGCGGTGATCTACACGGCGTATCTCAAGCGCGCGACGCCGCAGAATATCGTGATCGGCGGGGCCGCGGGCGCTGCGCCGCCGGTGCTCGGCTGGGCCGCCGTGACGAACGAGGTCGGCGGTCATGCGCTGCTTCTGTTCCTGATCATCTTCACGTGGACGCCGCCGCATTTCTGGGCCCTCGCGATCGCACGGCGGCGCGACTACGAGCGGGCCGACATCCCGATGTTTCCCGTCGCGTACGGCGAGGAGATGACGAAGTCGTTCGTGATCTATTACACGATCCTGCTCGTCGTCGTGACGCTCTTGCCGTACCTGACCGGGATGAGCGGCGTGCTGTACCTGCTCGGCGCGCTCGCGCTCGGCGCGGGGTTCCTGGGCTACGCGCTCAGGCTGAAGCTTGCGCCGCGCCAGGATACGGCGATGAAGACGTTCGCCTATTCGATCACGTATCTAATGGCGCTCTTCAGCTTCCTGCTCGTCGATCACTACATTCCGCTGTTCTGGCCGGAATGATTTGGGCGCGCCGCGACTACCGCGGGCGGTCCGCCGATCGGTCGCGATGGACATCACGGACATCCTCGATCCGCTGAACGACGCGCAGCGCGAGGCGGTCACCGTAGGCAGAGAGCCGACGCTCGTCCTCGCCGGCGCGGGCAGCGGCAAAACGCGCGTGCTCGTGCATCGGATCGCGTGGCTCGTCCGCGTCGAGGGCTACGCGCCGCAGCACGTGCTCGCGGTCACGTTCACGAACAAGGCCGCGAACGAGATGCGCCAGCGGATCGAGGCGCTGCTCGGCTACCCGACACGCAACCTTTGGATCGGCACGTTCCACGGCCTCGCGCACCGGCTTCTGCGGATCCACGCGAAGGAGGCGGGGCTGCCGGAGGCGTTTCAGATCATGGATTCGGACGATCAGCTCCGCCTGATCCGCCGAATGCTGAAGTCGCTCGGGCTCGACGAGCACGAGTGGGCGCCGCGAGACGTGCAGTGGTTCATCAACGCGCAGAAGGACGAGGGGCTGCGTCCGAGCGACGTTCGGGACGACGGCAACGCGGGCCGTCGCCGCATGATCGAGCTCTACTCCCGCTACGAGACGCTCTGCCGCGACTCGGGGCTCGTCGATTTCGGCGAGCTGCTGCTGCGCAGCCTCGAGCTGCTGCGCGACCGCCGCGACCTGCTCGAGCATTACCGCGCGCGCTTCAGGCAGCTCCTCGTCGACGAGTTCCAGGATACGAACGCGATCCAGTACCGGTGGCTGCGCCTGCTCGCGGGCGACGTCGTCGTGCCGTTCGTCGTCGGCGACGACGACCAGTCGATCTACCGCTGGCGCGGCGCGAGGGTCGAGCACTTGAGGCACTTCCAGCGTGACTTCCCGGGCACGCGGATCGTCCGCCTCGAGCAGAACTACCGCTCGACGGCGACGATCCTGAACGCGGCGAACGCGGTGATCGCGAACAACGCGGGCCGGCTCGGCAAGAACCTGTGGACCGCCGGCGCCGCCGGCGAGCCGATCAAGCTGTATGCCGCGTTCAACGAGCGCGACGAGGCCGAGTTCGTCGTGAACCGAATCCAGGACGCGATCGCGGCAGGCGAGCGGCGCCGCGACATCGCCGTGCTCTATCGGTCGAACGCGCAGTCGCGCGTGTTCGAGGAGGCGCTGCTCGCGGCGGGCATCCCGTATCGCGTCTACGGCGGCATCCGCTTCTTCGAGCGGGCCGAGATCAAGGACGCGCTCGCGTATCTGCGGCTCCTCACGAACCGCGACGACGATCCGTCGTTCGAGCGCGTCGTGAACACGCCGCCCCGCGGCATCGGCTCCCGGACGCTCGACGCCGTCCGCGACGAGGCCCGTGCGGCCGGGACGAGCATGTGGCGCGCCGCGGCCGCGGTGATCGCCGAGGACGTGCTGCCGAAACGCTCGAGCCGCGCGCTCTGGGATTTCCTGAAGCTGATCGACCGCCTCGACACGGAGACCCGCGGCCTGCCGCTGCACGAGCTCGTCGCCGGCGTCCTCGACGAGAGCGGCCTGATCGCGCATCACGGCAAGGAGCCGCACGGCGGCGGCGACGCGCGCGTCGAGAACCTCGAGGAGCTCGTGAACGCCGCGCGCGACGTGCTCGTCGATCCCGAGTCCGGGATGCCGCCGCTCGTCGAGTTCCTCGCGTACGCCGCGCTCGAGTCGGGCGACGTGCAGGCGGGCCCGTACGAGGACGCCGTGCAGCTGATGACGATGCACTCGGCGAAGGGGCTCGAGTTCGAGTGGCTCTTCATGTGCGGCATGGAGGACGGGCTCTTCCCGCACCAGCGCTCGCTGAACGATCCCGAGGGGCTCGAGGAGGAGCGGCGGCTCTGCTACGTCGGCATCACGCGCGCGAAGCGGCGCCTGTTCCTCACGTATGCCGAGCAGCGCCGCCTGCACGGCCAGGAAAGCTACTCGGTGCCGTCGCGGTTCCTGCGCGAGATCCCCGCGGAGCTGCTCGAGGAGGTGCGGCCGACGATGGCCGTCTCGCGCCCGGTCTTCCAGCGCACGGCACGCGCGTACGCCGACGCCCATCAGCCGCCCGGAGGGATCCGGCTCGGGCAGCGCGTGCGGCACGGCAAGTTCGGCGAGGGCGTCGTGCTGAACTCCGAGGGCAGCGGCGCGCACGCACGGGTGCAGGTGAACTTCGAGCAGAGCGGCACGAAGTGGCTCGTCGTCGCGTACGCGAACCTCGAGCTGATGTGAATGAAATTGGGGTCAGAGCCCGATTTTCGCCGCGAATCGGGGGCGGAGCCCGATCGACAGTGCCTTTGATCGTGAGGGTCCGACCGCGATGAACATCCTGATACTCGGCGCCGGGCAGGTCGGCACGACGGTCGCATACAGCCTCGCCCGCGAGGAGGCGAACGAGGTCACGATCGTCGACCGCAATCCGGAGGTCCTGCGCGAACTGCAGGACCGGCTCGACGTGCGCACCGTCGTCGGCAACGCCGCGTATCCGGACGTGCTCGAGCGCGCGGGAGCGAGGGACGCGGACATGATCATCGCGCTGACCGACAGCGACGAGATCAACATGATCGCGTGCCAGGTCGCGTACACGCTGTTCCGCACGCCGACGAAGATCGCGCGCATCCGCGCCGGCGAGTACATGCGGCACTCGCAGCTCTTCGGCACGGACTGCCTTGCGGTCGACGTCTGCGTGAGCCCGGAGGCGCTCGTCACGGAGTACATCGAGCAGCTCATTCACTACCCGGGCGCGCTGCAGGTGCTCGAGTTCGCGGACGGCCGCGTCCGCCTCGTCGCGACCAAGGCGCACCGCGGCGGCGCGCTCGTCGGCCGGCCCCTGCGCGAGCTGCCGCAGCACGTGCCGAACGTCGAGAGCCGCGTCGTCGCGATCTACCGCGACGGGCACGGCATCATCCCCGACGGGGACACGGTCGTCGAGGACGGCGACGAGGTCTTCTTCATCGCGGCGCGGAAGGACGTCCGCCGCGTGCTGCGCGAGATGCGCAAGCTCGACGAGCCGGTGCGCCGCGTCGTCATTGCGGGCGGCGGCAACATCGGCCTGCGCCTCGCGACGGCGCTCGAGGCGACGAACAACGTCAAGGTCATCGAGAAGGGCTGGGAGCGGGCGCGCGACATCTCGAAGCTGCTGAACAAGGCGATCGTGCTGCACGGCGACGCGGCCGACGAGGAGCTCCTGCTCGAGGAGAACATCGACAGCGCGGACGTCTTCGTCGCCGTGACGAACGCGGAGGAGGCGAACATCCTGTCGGCGATGCTCGCGAAGCGGCTCGGCGCGCACAAGGTCATGGCGCTGATCAACAAGCCGGCGTACGCCGAGCTCGTCGAGTCCGGCACGATCGACATCGCGATCTCGCCGCAGCAGATCACGCTCGGGACCGTGCTCGCGCACGTGCGCCGCGGCGACGTCGTGAAGGTGCACTCGCTGCGCCGCGGCGCGGCCGAGGCGATCGAGGCCGTCGCGCACGGCCCGTCGAGCGAGTCGAGGGTCGTCGGCCGCGCGATCGGCGAGATTCGCCTGCCGCGCGGCGCGACGATCAGCGCGATCGTGCGCGGAGAGCAGCTCCTGATCGCGCACCACGACACGGTGATCGAGGCGGACGACCATGTCATCCTGTTCATGGCCGACCGGCGGCAGATCGACGAGGTCGAGCGCCTGTTCGAGGTCGGCGCGACATGATCGCCGGAGCGCGCGGAGGCCGCCGATGGGCATGATCGAGAACCTCGAGGCGCTGATCGCGAGCGGCCGGGACGGCGCCGCGGTGCGCTTCGCGCTCGCGTCGCGCTACGCGGCCGAAGGGCAGCTCGATCGCGCCGTCGAGCATGCGCAGGTTGCCGTGACCCAGGACCCCGATTATTCTGCCGCCTGGAAGCTGCTCGGCCGGGTTCTCGCGGATTCGGGCCGAGCGGGGGAGGCCGCGGAGGCCTATCGCCGCGGCATCGACGTCGCGGAGCGCCGCGGCGATCAGCAGGCCGCGAAGGAGATGCGGGTGTTCCTGAAGAGGGTCGTCCGCGCATCCGGCGGCCCAGGATCGGACAAGAACAACTAGGGGAACCGTGTCTCGTTTCGTCCGCTTCCGCTCGTCGAGCGGCGATTCCGCGTGCCCGCCGGCACAGGCCGGTTCCGCTTCATTTCGACCGCTGCGTTCTCACCTGTTCCGTTGAGCGACGAGACGGCCGACAAGCTCCGCGGGCTGAGCCGGGCTCTGCAGCGGATCAGCGAGGCGACCGGCACCGCGATCGCCTGGCTGACGCTGCCGATGGTGGCCGGCACGTTCGTGATCGTCGTGCTGCGCTACGCGTTCGACGTCGGCTACATCTGGATGCAGGAGGGCGTCGTCTGGCTGCACGCGGCCGTGTTCATGCTGGCCGCGGCCTACACGTTGAGGCACGACGCGCACGTCCGGGTCGACATCTTCTACCGCGGGATGAGGCCGCAGCGCCGCGCGCTCGTCGACGTGCTCGGCATCGCGCTGTTCCTGCTGCCGATGTCCGTGTTCATCCTGTCGTCGAGCTGGGACTACGTCGCCGTGTCCTGGCAGATCCGAGAAGGCTCTCGGGAGGCGGGCGGCCTGCCGTATCCGTTCATGCCGCTCCTGAAGAGCACGATCCCGGCGACGTCCGTGCTGCTCGTGATCGAAGGCGTGGCGGAGCTGACGCAGCGCGTGCTCGTGCTGCTCGGCAAGGCGGAGGCACCGGCGCCCGGCGGCGAGCCGGTGGAAATCTGACATGGAGTGGGTCGCGCTCTTGATGTTCGCGGCGGTCGTGGCCGTGCTGATGGCGGGCTATCCGGTCGCGTTCTCGCTCGGCGGCGTCGCACTCCTCTTCGCATGGATCGGCATCGCCACCGGCGGCTTCGATTCGGCGTTCCTCGGGACGACCCCGAATCGGCTCTTCGGGATCATGAGCAACGAGACGCTCCTCGCGGTGCCGCTCTTCGTGTTCATGGGCGTCACGCTCGAGCGTGCGCGGCTCGCGGAGAGTTTGCTCGACAATCTCGGTGCGCTGTTCGGCAAGATGCGCGGCGGGCTCGGGATCTCGGTCACGCTCGTCGGCATGCTGCTCGCCGCGAGCACCGGCATCGTCGGGGCGACCGTCGTCACGATGGGCCTCTTGTCGCTGCCGACGATGCTGCGGCGCGGCTACGACCCGCGCGTCGCGACGGGCACGATCTGCGCGGCCGGCACGCTCGGGCAGATCATCCCGCCGTCGATCGTCCTCGTGCTGCTCGGTGACGTGATGTCGTCGGCGTACAGCCAGGCGCAGCTCTCGCAGGGCGTGTTCGCTCCGGACACCGTGTCCGTCGGCGATCTCTTCGTCGGCGCGCTGCTGCCGGGGCTGCTGCTCGTCGGGCTGTACATGGCGTACATCATCGCCGTCGCGATCGTGCGTCCGGCCGCGATGCCTGCGCATCAGCAGGACGGCCCGCGCCCGAGCGTGGTGTCCCTCGTGCTCGCGCTTCTGCCCCCGCTCGCGCTGATCGTCGCCGTGCTCGGCTCGATCATCGGCGGATTCGCGACGCCGACGGAGGCGGCGGGCGTCGGCGCGGTCGGCTCCGTCGTCCTCGCGCTGCTGAAGCGCGAGCTGCCGATGTCGCGCCTGATCGAGGTCATGCGGACCACGACCAGGATCAGCAGCATGGTCTTCCTGATCCTCGTCGGCGCATCGCTGTTCTCTCTCGTGTTCCGCGGCTACGGCGGGGACGAGCTCGTCCGGGAGATGCTGATGCACCTTCCGGGCGGCGCGGTGGGCGCGCTGCTGATCGTGATGCTGCTGATGTTTCTGCTCGGCTTCGTGCTCGACTTCATCGAGATCACGTTCGTCGTCGTGCCGATCGTCGGACCGATCCTGCTCGCGATGGGCCTCGATCCGGTGTGGCTCGGCGTCATGATGGCCGTGAATCTGCAGACGTCGTTCCTGACGCCGCCGTTCGGGTTCTCGCTGTTCTATCTGCGCGGCGTCGCGCCCGAGTCGCTCGCGACGAGCGACATCTACCGCGGCGCGATTCCGTTCGTCGCGCTGCAGCTCGTCGGGCTCGCGCTCGTCGCGGCGTTCCCCGCGCTCGCGACGTGGCTCCCGAAGGTCGTGTACGGCGGCTGAGCCGAGGGTCGTGCCGGATCGCGCCGGCGGCCTGCCGCGCTCGATCCCGCTAGTGCTCCGCCGAGATGCGGAGGCGCTCGACGCCGCTCCCCGGCAGCACCCCGGGCTCGATATCGGCCAGGTGGTCGAGTGCGAGCTCCACGCCCACACGATCGCGCGTCTGCAAGCCGCCGTAGAGCTGCCAGCCGAGCGGCGTGGCGCCGTACGCGATGCCGCCGTGGTCGCTTTCGAAATCGGCAACGGCGAGTCCGGCGCCCACGTACGGCCTGCTCCGGGTCGAGTCTTCGGCCGATGCCGCTTCCGGGACGAGCAGCGCCAGGATCGCCGCGGCGGCCGCGCGCGCTGCGCGTTCCGTTGATAGCCGACGGCGTGCCATCTCAATTCGCGAAGTCGTCGAGCAGCAGCGCGTCGACCGAAGTGAGGTTGCCGGTGTCCGTCGCGATGATCGTATAGATTCCGCTGCCGGCGAGATCCACCGTCTGCGGGCCGAAGACGACGTCATCGGTGCCGGCTCGCGTCAACACGATGTCGTAGCGCTCGGGATCGAAATCGACCAGGCCAGTCGTGGCCGCCGCGCCGAGCTGGGCCGTCGGCGACAGCGTGTTGATGTTGCTGCCCGACCGCACGACGAAGAAGTCGAGACGGTCGGAGGCGGCGTTGATCATGCGCAGACGCGCATGAGTCGCAATGCGGCGAAACGGATTTGGGACGCGTATCCCGTCGAGGCGTCCGACCGAGTCCGGGGCTACGGCTATCGGCTGCTCCCCGAATGGGACCCCGGATAGCGGGCTATCCTGACCCTGCGCCGCGGCACGCGCTGACCGGGAACTTTCGCGGCCGCTCGTGCGAATGAACAATGGAAACCGCAAAGCCGAGCGCATGACAGCCACCGAGAACGAGGACGCGCTGCTGCTCCGCGATCTGATCGCCGGGGACGAGTGGGCTTTCACGGAGCTCTATCGCCGGCGGCGCCGCGAGATCTATCGCTTCGCGTTCGCGATGACTCGCTCGGCGGCGCTCGCACAGGATGTCATGCAAGACGTCTTTCTGCGGCTGCTCGAGGACGCGACCCGCTTCGATCCGTCGAGGGGCACCGTGCGCGCCTGGCTCCTCGGCTGTGCACGGCATGTCGTGCTCGATCGGCTGCGGGCAGAGAGCCGGTGGATCGCCGAAGCTGCGGCCGACGGCGGACCGTCCGCGCCATGCCCCGCCGAGGACGCGGTGTTCAGAGAGCAACGGCTCGCGCAGCTTCACGCTGCAATCGTGAGCCTGCCGATGGAATACCGCGAGGCCGTCGCGCTCTGCGAGATCGCCGAGCTGTCCTACGCCGAGTGCGCCGCGGTCCTCGGCTGCCCGATAGGCACGGTGCGGTCCCGCCTGCATCGGGCCCGCGCACTGCTGGCCCGACGGCTCGCGGACGCCGAGGACAGGGAAGCGCCGCTGCGGCGCGTCAACGAGGCATGCGGATGACTCGAAGACCGATCGAGGAGCTCGTCATCGGCGCCGCGCGGGGCGAGCCGATGGACGTCGAGGAGCTCGAGCGGCTGCGGGCCGAGTGCTCCGCCTCGGCCGCGGTTGCGTCCGATCTGCGCGCGCAGGAAGACCTGACGCGGCGGCTCGCCGCGTTGCGCGACGCGGTGCGGCCTCCGGTGGACGCGCTCGTCGACGACGGTCGCCTCCTCGAGTCGTTCCGGGCCGCGCACGCTCGCCGGGCGAGGTCGCGCCGTCGGCTGCGGCTGGGCGTCGGCGCGGCGGGCATCGCGGCGGGCGTCGCAGCGATCGCCGTCGTAGCGACGCTGCGAGAGGTCGAGGAAGGTACGTCCGTCCGTGCGTCCGGCACCGAGGCGCCGGCGGTACCGATGGACGGGCTTGCGGCGCAGAGCCCGCCGGCGGTCTTTCACCCGCTGCCGTTCTCGCCCGGCGTATCGCCCGGCGCTTCCTACAGCGTGGTGCGGGTTCGCATCCCGGTGTCGTCGTTTCCCGCGGGGTACGCCGCCGAGCCCGATGCGAGCGTCGAGGCGGACATCCTGCTCGGTCCCGACGGCATTCCGGCTGCGATCCGCTTCATCGACCCCGACGAGGTGTTCGTGACTGCTGCTGCCGATTCGAAGGAGAGGTGATATGAAGCCGTTGCAAAGCATCATCCGGCTCGCCGGTGTCCTCCCGCTCCTCGGGGCTCACGATGCCGGCGCGCAAGAGGCCGGCGTCGCGGCCGTCGGCCTGGAGCCCGACAGGGTGCTGGTCGTTACTCCAGGCGCGCTGCCGCCGACGAATGCGGTCGTGCACGTCGTCTCCGGCGAAGCGCGCGTCGTCGGCGAAGCCGTGACGGGAAAGCCCTATTGCGCCGATTCGATCACGGAGACGATACAGACCCTCGCGGACGGCAACCGCATCGTCACCACGAACACGTCGCGCATCTGTCGGGATTCGGCGGGCCGGACGCGCCAGGAGCAGACGCTGAGCCGACTCGGCTCATGGCCTGCGGGCGTGCAACCGGTAACGATGGTGACGATCGACGATCCGGTCGCGCAGGTCAGCTGGTTCCTCGACCCTCAAGCGCGCACGGCCAGGCAGCTGCGCCCGTACCGCTTCGAGGCGGTGCTGCGGGACGCCGAGGTATCCGAGGACGGCGTCGTGGCGAACGGGGTCGTGGTCCGCCGGCTCTCGCCCCCGACCGGGGCGACGTCTCCCGCGGCCGCAGGGTTCGAGCCGGCGACGCCGATGATCGCGACCGGGCCGATCGCTCGGTCGCTCGAGATCGGCCTCGCGCCGTCGACGGACGTCCGAACGGAGGACCTCGGCGAGCAAACCCTCCAGGGCGTGCGCGCGCGCGGAACGCGGCAGATTCAGACGATCGCCGCGGGCGCCATCGGCAACGAGTGGCCCATCGAGATCGTGACCGAGACCTGGTACTCGGAGGAGCTCGAAGCGCTGATGTCCCGACGCACGTCGGATCCGCGCTTCGGAGAGACGGTCTACCGGCTCGTGAACGTGGTTCGCGCCGAGCCGCCCGCCGAGCTCTTCGAGGTGCCGCAGGACTACGAGGTTTCGAGCGCCGGAGCGTCTTCCGCGGCCTCGGGGTTCGGGATCGCCACGCCGGGCGAGCGCGTAGACCTCCGCATCGTGCGACCCGAGAGCGACTGATCCGGCGCGCCGCGGCGAAACGGCGGGTGCTCGTCCGCCGCGCCGGTGTCACCAGCGGAAAGGCATCGACATGCCCACCTGCACGTCCGGGGAGTCCTCGGATAGCCCGATCGCGAGGTTCGTGTCGAGCGAGCGGCCGTTCGGGAACGCGCGCGACAGGCCGATCGACAACGTACCGGTGTTCACGTAGGTGCCCGGCACCTCCTCACCGTTCAACCGCGTGCGGTCGGTGAACGACAGCTCGCCCGCGAAGCTCATCGACGTCTCGAGATTGAGGGAGAGCGCCATGCCGAACTGCAGGCGCAAGCTGTCGCCCGGGTCGATGTGGTTCTCGCCCTTGCGCTCGGCGGCGGCCTCCGTGTAGGTGATCGTGCCGAACAGCACGACCGGGTCGAGCACGCTCACGCCCGTGAGGGACGCCGACAGCGTCTCGAAGCCCGTGCCGAATGCGATCTCCTCGTCCGCGCCGAGCTCGAACGGGTCGAGCGCGGTGGCGCCTTTCCAGCGCAGCGAGCCGAGCAGCTGCGGGCCCCGGCCGAAGAGGCGCGGCAGATCGCGGCTCCACGCGATCTCGACGTCGCCGAGCCCGTGCCCGCTCGCCTCGATCTCCTCGCCGTCGCCGGTGAGGCGGCTCGCGTCCTCGCGAATCCACGGCAGCCGCACCTCGAGTTGCGAGCGCCATGGCAGGCCGAGCCGGCCGGTGATCGCAGTCGTGGCCGTGTTGCGCCGGCGGCGCTCCGAGAAGATGTCGCCGACGACGAGCACGGGAAACACGGTGAAGCCGTCGATGACGAGATTCTCGGACGAGGAGTGCGCATAGGAGAGCGACGGCTCGAGCTCGAGGGTTCCCGGAGGGAGGAGAAGGCCGCCGCGATCGATGAGCGTGCGCTCGAACGCCGCGCGGATGAGCTCCTGATCCTGCGGCGCCGGGGCCGCCGTGCGCTCCGCGGCCGGCTGCGCTCCGGGCTGACCGGCCGCGGGTTGCGCGGAAGCCGTCGTGCCTCCGCCGGCGCCACCGAGCTCGTTGACCGCGAGCTCGAGCTGCTCGATGCGCTGGATGAGGTTGCGAATCACCTGGTCGCGAACGGCGATCGCGCGCTTCAGCTCGTCGATCTGGGTTTGCGCGTCGGGCACGGGCTGCTCGGCCGGCGAACCCGAGGGCGCGGCGGCGGCCGGCTGCGGCATTGCCGACGGCTGTTGCTGCGCGTGCGCGCCGGGCGCCCACGCGGGGCCCGTCATGGCGGCGGCGCACGTCGCGACGAGAACGGCCCGTCTCACGGCACTGCCGGCTGTCCGCGCGTGAGGGGCGCCGGTCCCGCGCCGCGCAGGAGCCGCCCGACGCTCGGCAGGTCCGGCACTCGCAGGTCCGCCACGTCCGGTGCGAGTCTTTCCGCAGCGGGCTCCCGGGCGCCTTCGGCGAGCACGACGAACGCGATGCCGCCCTTCCAGAACTGCTCGAAGCGGGCCGTGGAGACCGTCAGGTTGCCGAATGCGGGATCGCCGAGCACGACGCGGCCGCCGAGCACGCCCCGCACGACGACGAAGTGATCCAGCCCGTGAATGCGGACGGGGACGATGGCGGGCACGTCGAGGTCGGCGAGGTCCGCGAGCGTCATCCCGCCGTAACCCTCGGCGCGGTAGCCGAGCGCCTCGGCGAAGCGCTTCAAATCGAGCAGCGAGAAGCCGCCGCGGGCGCGGACGCGTTGCGGGTCGACGCCGCGGAGGATCCACGTGGCGATCGCATACTCGCTGACCGGGCGGCCGAGGTGGTACGTGAGCAGCGTGCTGAGCGCCGCCGCACCGCAGCTCACGTCCCACGTCTGGCGCACGAGATCCGCGAAGCGCAGCTCCTGCAGCGAGCGCACCGGCACCGCGAGGCGCGATCCTGCCGTGCCGAAAGCCGCGGTCGATGCGTGCGCGACCGGTACCGCGAGCGCGAGCAAGGCGAGCGCAGCCACGAGGCGTGCGCGCGGCGGCATCATCGGCCCGACGGACTCGCGAGATTGATCTGGTGCAGCTCGCCCACCTGCGAGTCGATGTTGATGTTGAGGTTGACGAGGACGTTCACGGCGGAGTGCACGGCGTTCAGGTTGACGAGCGCTTGCAGGTTGCTCTGCGCGCTGTCGCGGAGAAGCAGCTCCACCGGATCGATCCGGCCCGCGGCGCGCTGCACGGCGACCGTGCCGTCGGCGGTGACCTGCTTGCCGCTCGCGGTCATGCGCGCGGCGTGCACGACGATCTCCTCGAGCTGCGCGCCGTCCGCGCCCGCGGTCACGGCGTCGAGCTGCTCGTCGGTGAGGGGCTCGTAGCCGAAGACGTCGGCGGCGAGCGTCAGCCCGAGCAGGGCGGCGCACGCACGGCCGGCGGCCGTCGAACGGCGCATCGTGGTCGTGCTTGTTTTTGTTGTTGTTCTCATGGCCTTTGTCGTTCTCATGGCCTGGGATTGCACTGGTCCGCTCGAGTTGTGGGAGCCTGTCAGAGTCGCCATCACCGCGGCAGTCCGTAGCGGGTCGCGCGCTGAACGAAGACGTTGGTCTGGCCGAGCGAGCCGATCCTCGTGCCCGCCGGCACGGCCATCGGACCGACGGCTGCCACGTTGAGCGTGTTGCCGACGATCGTGTCGACGGCGTTCACCGTGTTCACGGCCCGCAGACCGCGCTGCGCCGCGTCGCCGAGCGCGATCGAGCTCGTCGAGTCGATCAGCGCAGAAGCCTGGCTCATCGCGACGAGATCCGCTTCCGCGTCCGTGAGCGTCGCGCCCGCGTGCACTTCGACGTCGCCGTTCACCGTGCGGCCGCCTTCGTTGAAGGAGCTCGTTGAAACAAGCCGGATCCGGTCGTCCGTCCTGGACTCTTCGTGCTCGACGTGATGGGTGCCCGGCTTGCAGTTCACGGGACCGACCACGCCGAGGCACAGCGCCCCGTCGAAGGTCGCCGAGTACCCGAAGCCGATCGGCTGGTCGATGAACGTGTGGCTCACGGACACGGCCGGTATCTCGATGTCGATGTCGGGGCCGTCGACGTGCCAAGGGCCGAGCGTGTCGGTCCCGAGGACGTCCTTGAGCCCGGGGATGTCATCGATTCCGGGAATCTTGCCGAGCCCGGGAATCGTGAAATCGAAGCTGAAGGACGGGTCGGGAAGATCCAGCGAGAGGGTCGCGGCCAACGTGACCCTTCCGCCATCGACGTCGATCTCGCCCGTGCCGACCGCGGCGATGCCGTGCCCGGCGTTGATTCGCACGTCCTTGAAGGGATTAGCGCCGTCGAAGCGCAGGTCGCCGCCGGGCAGGTCGACGCGCGTGCCCGAGAAGCCGCCCAGGTCGACGCTCTCGGTCCCGCAGTCGAAGACGCACACCTTTAAGGACGCCGACCCGAGGTCTACCGACGGCACCTCCACGTATCCGGAGGAGAGCACCACGTCGTCGCCGTCGAGGCTCACGCTGCCGAGCACGAGCCGCGGCGCACCGATGCTGAACGGTCCGACCTTGCCGCCGATGCCGAAATCGCCGAAGTCCGTCTCTTCGATGAAATCGAAGTCGAACTCGTCGACGGTCAGCCTGCCGAGGTCCGGCGTTCCGATCTCGAGCGTCAGGTTCTGGAGCGGGTTGAATTCCGGGACGGACGCGGAGTACTGGTCCACGGTGTGGGTGCGCGTCCGCGTGTGCAGCTCCGCTCCCGTGACCAGCGAGCTCGAGCTGCCGCTCGCGAAACGGCTCTCCTGGCTGTCGCGCCGCACGACATGCGTGCCGACGACGCTCGCGCGGCCGAGCGACGCGCCGCCGTTCACCCGCTGATCGAGCTGGTTCTGCTGCAGCGCCGCACCCGGGACACCGAGGCCGGACGCGAGCACGTTGACCGCATCGGCGACGTCGCCTGCCGCCGCGCTGACCACGTTCAGCGCGTGCGCTCCCGCCTGCGCCGCACCCTCGAGTCGGATCTCCCGACGGCGATCGAGCGCGTAGCGGGCACCGTCCGCGACGACGACGCTCGGGCGCGGCTCGTCGGCCTGGGTCGCGGTGACGTTGCCCGCCGTGACGGCGTCGAGCGCCGCGTCGTCGAGCGCGGACGGCGCCCCGAATCCCGTTCGCGCGAGACACGCGGCGACGGCCGACGCGATCACCGCCGGCCGTCGCGGCCGCCTGCTCCATGCATGCTTCATGGGACCGAGCCCTCGCCGCGGCGACATCGTCGCCGCCGCGGTGAGCCTGCACTCAGCGGCTGTGCCCGATCACGTTCTGCTGCACGAGCGCCAGCGACGCCGTCGCGGTCAGACTGGGCGTGCGCGACACGTTCACCGCGTTCGCCACCGCGCTGCCCGCGGCGTTGACCGCGTTCATCGCGCGCAGATTCGACTGCGCAGAGCCCGCGAGCGTGATGCCGTAGTTCGACTCCACGTCGAGCGTCGAATCATCGATCACGATGTACTCGGCCTGCGCGTCCGCCATATGGAACGGCGAGCGGATTTCGCTCGAACCGCCACCGACGAACGTCTCGCTGACTTCCTCGCTGCTGTCGTGCGTCTCGAGGACCGAGTGGTCGCTCAACGTCTCCTCGGTCTCGTCCAGGCTGCCTTCGCCCGTGCACGAGCCCATCTGCACGGCGCAGCCGCCGCCGGCGAAATCGATGGAGAACTCCGGCAGCTCGATTGTGAGGCGCAGCTCGCCGCTGAGCAGCTCGTTATCCACGGAAGCGTTCGCGACGAACTTGATCTCGCCGCCGTCGAACCCGACCGCGAGGTCCCCCGCGCCGGCGAGACCGCGACCGCCCTGGATCGTCTGGCCGACGACCGTGGTCTGCGTGTCGACCGAGCCCGAGGAGGTCAGGCTGCGGGTCGAGCTCGAGGACTCGATGGCGCGCGTCTCGCTCGTCGTGGCGAGCGTCGATGCGCTCGTATGCGTGCTGTCCTCGGTCCAGGTCGACGACTCGTTGGCGCCGGTGCGCTCGTATGCGGGCAGCAGCGCGACGCGGCGCTGCTCCTGCTGCACCACGTTCTTCTGCTCCACCTGGAACTGACCGGTCGCGCCCGGCGTCGCCCCGTCGGGAAGCTTGCCGTCCCACACGTTCACGCCGTTGGCGACGGTGCTTTCGCTGCTGTTCACGAGGTTCAAGGCTGTCGCGCCCGATTGCGCCTCTTCGGAAAGGTCGAGCGTGCCCGTGAGCAGCAGCGTCGCTTCGGAGTTGTTGCCGACGATCGCCCCGCCGCTGCCCTGGAGCGCGTTCTCGACGCCCCCCGCGGTGATCAGATCGAGCGCTGCATCGGATAACGGTTTGGGTCCTGCCGCAGCCACGGGCCCGCAGAGGACTGCCGCGACAGCCACGGCGATTGTGCTTCGCTTCATCGGTGTCCTTGCTTGTCGTTGTGGGTTTGTTATCCCCGTCTGGCGACGGGACATTCTTGTTGCGGGGAGAAGAGTAAACTCGACCGCCGATCAGGTCCACCCTTGATGTGATCGGCGGGCCTGCGAGCCATTGCTGCATATGTTAAATAAATTTTTAATAAATAGGCGGCCGCTGGTTCTACCTCGCTCCTTCGTTCTGTCCGCACGTGGCGTCGACGAGCTCGTCGCACCCGGTGCCCGCCAATGTCTTCAGCCTGAGGTGCGCGGCGTGCACCGGGACGATGCGCTCAGTGAAAGAACGCGCGAACCAGCAGGCGCTCGGCAAAGCCCGGATAGACCGCGAAGATGCCCGCGAGAAGGATGACGTTTACGAAGAGATACGTCATGAGCGCCGCGTGCCATCGAACGCGATGCTTTCTCGCGGCAACGAGCGCAAGGGGCGTCACGATGACGGCGAGCAGCGTAAAGCCGTGAAAGAAGCTCCAGCCGACCTCCGCCCGGCGAAGGAACAGGGAGCTCGCGGCGCCGACTGTCAGGAGAAGCGCCCACGTCCAGCCGAGCGCTCGATGCGCTCGACTGCCCTTCTTACCGAGCAACAGGTAAAAGCCCAGGCCCGCGGCGAGCAATAGAGAAAAGAGATGCACGAGGGTCATGGGATCCGCGGCGGCGATCGTGGCGAGGTCAGGGGCGTGGGCGCCCGCGAGCGAGCGGGACACTCGATCCCAGTCGAGCACGATGATCGGCACCAGAAGCAGCAAGAGCACGGCTGCGTTTGCCGCGACGTTGATCGCGACGAGGCCGAGCCGTCGCGCCGGATGAAGCATCTTTCCCGCCATTGCCTTCGATCTCCTCCAGATTCGAGCCTTCGCTTCGCAGTCGCCCGCCGTGACCCGGCCGGTCGGGCCGCTGCGAGCGCGGTGGGACGCTAGCTGCTCGACCTCGTCTGTGGCAGCGTTTTGCCGTGAAGTGACGAACAAAGGACGTCGGATGTCGTCAGTTGCAGCTCGCGCATCGCGAATCGCCGGCCTCCGGGCGGCCGTCCCGCGAGTGATGGCCTGCGCGACTTTCGTCGGTCTGCTCATGAGCTTCACGGGCGTCTTCGGCCTCGGTGACGACCCTGCCGTCGTGAGAACGGTCTATCTGGTAGTGGCCTGCTGGGTCGGCGCAGCGCTCGCGATGCTTGGATACGGGGCCGCGCAACGTATCGAGTGGGTCCGTGCGCGGCTGTGGGCACGGGTCGTGGTGGCCGACGTTCTATGTGTCGTGCCGTCGGCCGTGCTGGTCTGGGCGAGCACCGCGTGGTTCGGCGCAAGCTTCGGCCTCGCAATGCTGCCGATTTTCCTGCTGAACGGCTTCGTCGTCTGGGGCGCTTTCATCGCGGCGTTCGTTGCGCCCGCCATGGACGCCGCCGCGCGCCGGGAGCGGGATACGGCAACCGCCGGCGTGCCTCGGGCGAGCTTCATGGATCGTCTTCCGCCGCGCCTGCGCCGTGCCGAGCTCTGGGCATTGAAAGCCGAGGACCACTATCTGCGCGCGATCACGTCGGAAGGAGAGGCCTTGATCCGCTTGCGGCTGGCCGATGCGCTGCGCGAGCTCGACGCGTTCGACGGGGCCCGGACGCACCGGTCCTGGTGGGTCGCCCGCGCGGCCGTCCGCGGCGTGAAGCGCTGGGACGGCAAGGCCGCGTTGACGCTGCCGGATGGCCGGGAGGCGCCGGTCAGTCGCAGCTACGCGCGCGCGCTACGGGCGGCCCGTTGGCTCTGAACGGACTTCGGCACGGCCGGTCCGGTGCGCAACGCCGCGGCCGCAAGCAACCGCTCGCCGACGGCCGCAAGCCACCGCCGTCACAGGCGCTCCGTGTTCACCGCACCGTGTGGTAAAAGCCGATCAGCGCGTTCAGTACCGAAGTGTCCGCCGTCCCGAGACTCAGCACGTGCGAGATCGGATTGTGACCGTACAGCTGCTCGAACGACGGGCAATCCCGATACTTGCGGCAGAGCTGCGCGTACAGCTCGGCAACGCCCGTCTCGGTTGCGGGAGGATCGTATTCCCCGCTCCACAGCGCGAGAGGGACACGCGGACCGTCGTATGCGTCGATCAGGTGCGCGAGCCCGGGGGCACGATCGCCGAAGAGGCCCGATATCAGGACCGCGGCCGCGAGACCCGGGCCCGTGTCGAGCTGGAGGTCCCGATCGAACAGGTACCGAGCGGCATTCGTCGCACCCTCGCCCACGGCAAGCAGCACGATCGTGTCGGGGTCGCCGCCGAAAGCCCCGACGTTCGCGGCGAGCCAGGCGATGAGCAGGCGCACATCCTCGGCGCCCGCCCGCTCGCCCGGCCGATAGTTCGCCGTGACGCCGATGCCGCCGAACCTCGCGCCGAGCTTGCCGATGTGACTGTAGATGAGGTCGTCGCTGCCGGGCGCGACCTGGTCGCTGTTGCCGAGCCCGTTGCCGTGGAGGAACACGATGACCGGCCCTGGCTCGCTGAACCCCTATTCCGGCCGGAACAGCCTGAGCGACTGCCGTTCTTGCTCGCCGTAGACGTGAGTCTCGCTATCGAGGACTCCGGGCCACGCCACGACCTCGTGCACCTTCACGTAGAGGCGGACCGTCTCGGCGAATGCGCTTTGATCCCAGCGCTTGCCGATTGCGTGGACACCGGCGAGCGCTCGATGGGCGAGCTCGCTTTCGGTCTCCGGGGCCGCGCTCGGCTGGGCGCGAGAGGACGACGCGGGCAAGCCGCTGGAAAGTGCGAGGCACGAGGCCAAGGCGAGCACGATGTGGCGACGGGGCGGCATGGCGGGTTCTCCGAGGCGTTTGGAAGTACATCGGAGGATACGGCCGGCAAAGGCGGCGTGTCAAAAATAAAAGACATCAAGTAAACAGGTTTAGTCTTTGCGTCTAAAATTTATTACAAAACTGACCTGCGGCATCCACGACCGATCATGGGGGACCACGTCCGGAAGAGCCGGAGGGTCGCCGTGCGACGGCCCGTTCGCGCGGCCGCTCGTCGCCGCGAATCCGAGTCGACGGGCATCGCGCCTCCGCGCCCGTTGCACCGGTACGCTATCGCAGGAATCCCGCGAGACGCTTTACGCCCGCGTCGATGCGGTCCGTGGGGATCGCGCCGAGCCCGCAGACGAGACCATTCGGGCATCTGGCCGACAGCGCGAACCAGTCGAGCGACTGCACTCGAACGCCTGCCTTCGCGGCAGCGGCGGAGATGCGCGCGGCGTTCTTTCGCTCGTGCAGCAGCACGGTCACGTGCAGGCCGGCCTGAGCAGGCAACACTTCGGCGTCGGGCAGCCGCTCCAGCGACCGGATCAGCGCGTTGCGGCGCTCGCGGTACAGCGCGCGCATCCTGCGGGTGTGTCGCGCGAGGTGGCCGTCCGCGA
>DASVCR010000097.1:0-5864 GCA_036381515.1 Gammaproteobacteria bacterium
CGCTCGAGCTCGAAGCTTTAGACGTTCTCGTCGGGCGAAATCATTCGTGCCAGCCACCACGACGTTCGACGGGATCGGCAATGAAAATCATTCGCAGAAGGGGCCTGTTCCCGGTCCGGTCCGAGCGAAGGATTTTCTCGCCGCGCACCGTCAAAGGTGAGTCGGGGTGCGGCCGCGGGCCGCTAGGGGAGAAGGATTGCATCATGAGATTCAGCTTCAAATCGGCGTGCCTGGCGGTTGCGCTGCTCGCGGCGGGCGCACCGGCCCCTGGGCAAGCGCCGCCGGCGGCCCTGGGCGGCGTCACCGGGCGAGTCGTGCTCGTGGATTTCTGGGCGTCCTGGTGCACGCCGTGCCGCCGCTCGTTCCCGTGGATGAATGCCATGCAGCGCAAGTACGGCGGCGAGGGCCTGCAAATCATCGGCGTCAACGTCGACAAGGAGCGCGCGCTCGCGGACGAGTTCCTCGCGGAGACTCCGGCCGAGTTCGAGCTGCGCTTCGATCCGGCCGGCAAGCTCGCGGAGGCCTTCGGCGTTCAGGCCATGCCGAGCTCCTTCCTGCTCGATGCGTCCGGCGCCGTCATCGCGACGCATTTCGGATTCAAGACCGCTGACGCGCAACGCTACGAGCGCGAAATCGTCGAGGCGCTGGCAGGCGCCGAGGAGAAATGATGAACCATCGCACTGCTCACATCCCTGCGCGGGCCCGCTGGCGTCGCCTCGCGGTGCTCGCCTTCTCCCTGGGAGCGGCCACGCTCGAAGGCTGCGCCGGCGTGCAGCCCTGGGACCGCGACGTGCTCGCCCGCGACGAGATGCAGCTCGCCGCAGATCCGCTCGAGACCTCGCTCGACGAGCACATCTATTTCAGCAAGGAGGCCTCGAGCGGCGGGCGAGGATTCGGCGGAGGAGGCTGCGGATGCAACTGAAGGAGAACCGGCGCAGGCGCCCCGGCTCTGATACGCAGATCGCACCCGCGCTAGCGGCCGCGACCTGCGCCCTCCTCGGCCCCGGCACGCCGAGCGCCGTCGTCGCGCAGGAGCAGCCTCTGCCCGAGCTCGCGCCGTGGTCGATCGACACCGCGATGCTCTACTACGGCGAGTCAGACGGCCGCGTCCAGGACTTCAGCCTGAGCGCTCTGGCACGCAAGGAGCTCAAGGAAGACGGCTTCCTCACGCTGAGCTTCGCGCTCGACACGCTCACCGGCGCATCCCCGAGCGGCGCCGCGCCGAGCATCCTGCCGCAGACGTTCACGCGCCCGTCCGGCGAGGATAGCTACACGGTCGCAGCGGGCGAGCAGCCGCTCGACGATACGTTCCAGGACACGCGCTTTGCGCTCGCCGCCAACTGGCAGTGGCCGGTCACGCGGCTCGCGTTGCTCGACGTCGGCGTGAGCTTTTCGGACGAGTACGACTATACGCACACCGGCGTGAACGCCCGCATCGCTCGGGACTTCAACAACCGCAACACCACCCTGTCTCTCGGCGCCGCGCTCGCGAACGACACCATCGACGCCGTCGGCGGCGCACCGATTCCGCTCGCGCCGATGCTCGGCACGAACGACCTCCGCAACCGGCAGAGCGGTGATCAGTCGAAGGACGTGCTCGACCTGCTCCTCGGCCTCACACAGGTCGTCAACCGCAACACCGTCGTGCAGATCAACTATTCGTTGAGCAGCGCGGACGGCTATCTCACGGACCCGTACAAGCTGCTGTCGGTCGTCGATCCGGACACCGGGCTGCCCGTCGCAGGACCCGCCGGTGCCGGCGTGAACCTTCATCTCTTCGAAAGCCGCCCCGAGTCTCGCGACAAGCAAAGCGTGTTCGTGCTGCTGAAGCGCAACCTCAACGGCAACGTGCTCGGCGCCTCGTATCGGCACATGACGGACGATTGGGGTATCGACTCCGATACCGTGGATTTGCGCTACCGCTTCGAGCTCGGGGGGAACCGCTATCTGCAGCCGCACCTGCGCTTCTACTCGCAGAATGCCGCCGACTTCTACCATACGGTGCTGTTCGCCGGGCAGCCCGTGCCGCAGTTCGCCACGGCCGATTACCGGCTGGGGGCGTTCGACGCGGTGACGATCGGCGTGAAGTTCGGCATGGACACGCGGCGCGGCGAGCTTTCCACCCGGCTCGAGCTCTATCAGCAAACGGGCGATCCCGATCCCGCCGCACGCGTGGGCGCGCTCGCCGGCCTCGATCTCTACCCCGACCTGAGCGCCATCATTGCGCAATTCAGCTACAAGTTCGGCCGCTGACGCCGTCGGGCCAGACCTCGAGCTCGAACGTTGCGGAAGCGGGTGGATCGCGCGCTTCAAGGCCATGGCGAGCCCGTGCGAGGTGCACGTGGCCGGGACGGACCGCCGCACCGCCGAGCATATCGCCGCCGTCACCGCAAACGAGGCCCGGAGGATCGAGCGGAAATGGAGCCGGTATCGCGACGACAACATCGTGCATGCGATCAACTCCGCCGGCGGCCGCCCGGTGCGCATCGACGACGAGACCGCGCGGATGCTCCGGTACGCGGACGAGCTGAATCGGCTGAGCGCCGGACGCTTCGACGTGACGTCCGGTATTCTGCGCAAAGTGTGGCGTTTCGACGGCAGCGATCGCGTCCCGAGCGCCGCCGCGGTGCGGGCGCTGCTCGCCAAGATCGGCTGGTGGCGGGTGCGTTTCGAGCCGCCATATCTGACCCTCGAGCCGGGCATGGAGATCGACTTCGGCGGCATCGGCAAGGAGTACGCGGTCGATCGCGCCGCGGCGCTCGTGCGTCCGGTCCATCCGCATTGCCTGATCAATTTCGGCGGTGATCTGCTCGCGCTCGGCCCGCGGGACGACGGGAGCCCGTGGCTGGTCGGCATCGAGCCCGTCGACGGACGCGGGCATGGCATCGTCGACAGGATCGAGCTTACCGTCGGCGCGCTCGCGACGAGCGGCGATGCGCGACGCTTCCTGCTGAAGGACGGCAGGCGCTACGGCCACATCCTCGATCCGCGCACGGGCTGGCCGGTGCGCGGCGCACCGAGGTCGGTCACCGTCGCGGCGCCCACGTGCACGGAAGCCGGTATGCTCGCGACGATCGCCCTCCTCCACGGCGCTCGTGCCGAGCGCTTCTTGGAGTCGCAGAACGTGAAGTACTGGTGCCGGCGCGGATCCGAGCGCAAAGCCCCCGGCGCAGATTAGAATCCTAAAGTCACGAAGGCGGGCCCGGGGTCTCGAAACGGAGCCGAAACCAGCAGCGCGTCGGCGAGCGCCCTGGGCCCGGCGCGTCCGAGAACGCAGGAGCCGGCATGGGCCAAGCCACCTTCGGCGCCCTCTGCTGCGCCGTCTGCGGTTACTCCGTAGCCGCATCGCTCGCACAGGCGCAGCCTGCAAGCGCGCCACCCGCGATCGACGATGAAGTCGTAGCGACCGGCCGTCGCGCGGAGGCCCCGACCGAGCCGACCGCGCTGACCGAGAAGCTCGTTCGGCTGCCCGGCAACTTCGGCGATCCGCTCCGGGCGGTTGCGGCGCTGCCTGGGGTCGTGCAGACGAGCGAGAGCGGTCGACCCGCGGTGCGCGGCTCGAGTCCCGACGACAACGCCTTCCTCGTCGACGGGCTGCCGGCCGGGTACGTGTTCCACGAGCTCGGCGACAGCATCTTCAACGAGGACGTCGTTCGCGACTTCGGGTTCACTCCGGCCGGCTTCGGTGCGCGTCACGGCGAGGCCTCGGGCGCACTCTTCGATATCGCGCTGCGTGCGCCGCGCAACGAGCCCCTCTTGGCGACGGTCGACTTGAGCCTGCTGCGTGCGGGCGCTCTCCTCGAGAGTCGGATCACCGACAACCAAGCGTTCTATGTGTCGTTCCGCGAAGACCTCCTGCACCTGCTGCTGGATCAGGCCTACGGGGAGGAAGAACGTCTCGAGGACGACGTCACGATCGACCGCTATCCCCAGGCGCGCGACTTGCAGGCGAAATACACGTGGGATTCCGGGGCGCGTCACGCGGTGTCGTTCCTCGCGCTCGCCTCGCAAGACGATGCGGCCGCCACGTTCGGCGCGCGCTCCGACCGTGCGCTCCTGGATCCCGGCTCGCGGGGCGCGGCGGCGGCCACGACCGCCTTCGCGAGCGCGGGCGCGAGCTGGATCTACCGCAGCGACGACGTCACGGTCACGACTCGCCTCGGGCGTTTGGCGAAACAGGACGATCTCGGGCGGGGCGGCGGCAACGAGCACATCGATCTCGAGCTCGAGCAGTGGACGGCGAAATCGACCGCCGAGTGGCCCATGGGCGCGCGCCAGCACATGGCGCTCGGCGTCGAGCACAGCCGTGTCGCTTATGACTACGCCGTTCGGATGCGCTATCGCGCCTGCACCGCCTTTTCACCGAACTGCGATACCACGCTAGGCGATCTCACCGAAGCGGACGGCCGGCAAGCGATCGGCACGACGGCCGCCTTCCTCGAGAGCCGCTTCAGCCTCCGGCCGAGCATCGAGCTCACCGGCGGTATACGGTATTCGCGCGACGATTACCTCGAGAGCGACTTTCTCGAGCCGCGGCTCGCCGTGGTCTGGCGCCGGTCTCCTCGGACGGAGCTCCGCGCCGCGTGGGGCCGCTACCATCAGCTGCCCGAGATCGTGCAGATCGTGCCGGAGCTCGGCAATCCGGCGCTCCGTCCGTTCGAGGCCGAGCACTTCGTGCTCGGCGTGAAGCGCACTTTCGCCGACGACTGGTGGCTCAACATCGAGCTTTACGAGAAGCGCCTCGAGGATCTCGTGGTCGAGACCGACGCGCCGATCCGCTACGTCAACCACGCGACCGGCCATGCGCGCGGCATCGAGCTCATGGTCATGCGGGAGAGCGGCGCACGCTGGTACGGCTGGGGCACGCTCAGCGTCGCAGAAACCGAGCGGCGCAACGGCCTCACCGGCCGCACGGCGAAGTTCGATACGGATACGCCGGTGATCGCGAACATCGTGCTCAACTATCAGCTCACGCCGACGTGGAATCTCGGCCTGCGCTGGCAGTATCGCAGCGGCCTGCCGTACACGCCTATCGTCGGCAACGAGGAGAATCCCGACTACCCCGGCTTCTACCGGCCCGTATACGGCGACCTCAACGCCGAGCGGGCCAGTGCGTACCACAGGCTGGACGTGCGGCTCGAGCGGCCGATCCGCATCGCGCGCGTCGAGGGGCTCTTCTACGTCGACATCGTCAACGCTTACGGGCGCAGGAACACGGGCGCCGCCGGCTACGAGCCCGTCGCCGGCTCATCCGAGTATCGGCTGGTCGAGGAGGAAGGGCTGCCGTTCCTGCCGTCCGTCGGGGTGAAGCTGAAGCTCGGCGCAGGGCGCGTTCGCGGCGCCGACCGAGCTTCGCAGCCGTAGGCGCTCCGGGGCCGCTCGGCGCGAACGGGCTTCGTGCCCGTTCCGTCCGACGAGCAGCGCGTCGTAGTCAGCCGCGGCTTCTGCCGGTCGCCTGCTCGATCAACGCGCGTATCTCCGCCCGCCTTCCCGCGTCGAACACGGGGCGCGAAGTCTGTGGCGGTGCCGCCAAGGCGCGCTCGAGATGCGCGAGCGCCCGCTCGTCGTCGCCGCGGTCGAGCAGGAACTCGCCGTAGAAGAAGTTCGCATCGATATTGTCCGGGTCGACCGCGAGCGCCTTACGGAAGTACTCCTCCGCACGTTCGTCGTCGCCGAAGCCGACGATGCCGCCGGGCACCTTGGAGTAGAGCGCTCCAAGCGAAGCATAAATGCCGCCATCGAGCGCCGTGGGATCGAGCGCCTCTGCACGGTGCAGCGCCTCGCGAGCGGCCTTCGCGTACCTCAGGCCGCTCATGCCGCCGACTTCGCCGGCATACGTGCTCAAGACGATGCCTTCCCATGCG
>DASVCR010000098.1:0-12839 GCA_036381515.1 Gammaproteobacteria bacterium
TACGGGTCCGCGCCCCAGGACTTGAGGCCGACGACCTCGAGCCGTCCCTTCGCGGCCGGCCGGATCCGCTCGATCGCCGCGACGACCTCGCGGCCGATCTCGGCCTCGGGAAGCTGGTCGAGGCGGGCGGCCGCGGGCCCCATGATCCACGCCGTCAGGCTCGTGACCTCGGTCGGATCGTCGCCGCTGCGCGACGCGGCGACCATCCCGGCCAGCGAGTCCGTGAACAGGCTCGGCGCGTAGCCGTCCTCCTCCCAGAACGGCGTCTTCGCCGAGAGATACACCTGCGTGATCGGCTGCGAATGCAGCGTCTCGGCGGCGCGCGCCTGCGGCCCCCTGAGCGGCGGGTCGATCGGCAGGTCCCTCAGGACGCCGATCGGCAGCGCGCAGATCCCGAAGCGGGCGGACGCGTTCGAGCCGTCCGCGCAATGCGCGACGACGCCGCCCGGATGCACGTCGATGCCGACGACCGGGCAGCCGAGCTCGACCTCGCGGCGCAGCCGTGCCGCCATTGCTTCCGGGATCCGTTGCACGCCGCCCTCGGCCGTGAAGCCGACGCTGCCTTCCGGCGCGAGCCGGCGCTGCGCCTTCGAGAACGCGGCGCGGAAGAACAGGAGGAGCGCCGACACGTCGCGCGCGTCGCTGCCGAAGCTCGGGTTCAGCTCGTAGCCGATGCGGATCGCGCGATCGTCGAGGCCGAGCGAATGCATCCATTCGTAGGCCGAGACGTCGTGCACGGCGAAGCGCGGATCGAGCCAGTCCTCGGGCTCGGTCAGCGGGTTCTCGCGCATCGTCAGCACGCGGTGGAAGTTCCACGGCATCACTTCGCGGTCGCGCTCGGGAAACGGGTTCGCGGGATGCGTCGGCCATTCGCTCTGCCGGATGATCTCCTCGCCGAGCACGAGGTCCTGCTCGCGGAAGAACTCGAGCATCGGTGTCACATCGATCAGCTTCACGCCGAGCTTCTCCGCGGCGCCGATCACGCGCGTGTAGCCGGCACCGATGTACGTGCCGCCTGCCTCGGCCTGAAGCCCGGGACGTCCCATCGAGTGCACGCGTCCGCCGAGGCGGCGCTGCGCCTCGAGCACGCGGACGTCGCACCCCGCGTCCTGCAGGGTGAGCGCTGCATGCAAGCCGGCGAGGCCGGCGCCGATCACTACGACGTCACACGACGGCATGAACCCTCCTTTGCACGCTCGCGCGCGGCACTCGTCATGTCGAACGGGACGCGGGCGAGGCGCCGCCGAGCGTCGGCCGCAGCGGTCCCGGGCGGCCGCTCGCGCAGCAATCGCTTGGACAGAAGTCGTGAGCCGGACCGAGGGAGCCGAGGGCGCGGCGGGCGGGATCCGGCGTCATCCTTTCGCAGATCAGGTCGCGCACCATCGAGACGTAGGCAGGATGCGTGCCGACGGTTGCGGCGCGGATGAAATTGAGACCGTGCTCGCGCGCGACGGCCGCGGCGTCGCGGTCGAGATCGAGCACGACCTCGAGATGATCCGCGACGAAGCCGATCGGCGCGACGACGACGTCCTCGAAGCCCTCGTTCGCAAGCTCGACGAGCGCGGTGGCGATGTCCGGACCGAGCCAGGGCTCGCCGTAGCTCGCGTTGTTGCTCTGATAGACGAGCCGCCAGCGCTGATGCTCGAGCGCGTCGCCGACGAGGCGGCATGCCTCGAGGAGCTGCGCCTCGTACGGCGCGTGCCGCGCCATCGACTCGGGCAGGCTGTGCGCGGTGAAGAGGAGCGGCGTGGCGTCGCGACGCTCCGGCGGCAGCTGGTTCAGGGCGTCCGTCACGCGGTCCGCGACGGCCTCGACGAAGAGCGGATGGTTGAACGGGCTGCGCAAGCGGTCGACGACGGGCGGGTTCGCGACGGTCTGCGCGGCTTCGTACAGATTCTCGCGGTACTTGCGGCAGCTCGAGTACGAGCTGAACACGCTCGTGATGTATGCGATCGCGCGGCGCACGCCGTCGCGGCTCATCTTCTCGAACG
Organism: Gammaproteobacteria bacterium; assembly: GCA_036381515.1. Taxonomy (GTDB): domain Bacteria; phylum Pseudomonadota; class Gammaproteobacteria; order Steroidobacterales; family Rariloculaceae; genus ZC4RG20. The sequence continues at coordinate 1,992 of DASVCR010000098.1, forward strand.
CCTCGGCGAGGTACGGATGCCAGTTGCGGTTGCCCCAGTAGATCGGCAGCGCGGGGCCGCGGGAGTCGAGCTCGTGGCGCAGCGCGTCGATGAACTTGCGCGTCTCCGCGTTGATCGGGCTCACGCCGCCGAAGAGCGCATAGCGCTCGGCGATCCGCCTCTTCGTGTCGTCGCTGACGCGCAGGCCGCGGAAGACGTTGTCGAGAAACGGCAGCACGTCGTCCGGGCCCTCGGGCCCGCCGAAAGACACGACGAGGATCGCGTCGTACTCGTGCGGCTCGTCGTCGAAGAGCTTCTCGCCTTCGCTCACTGCTGGTAGGGGCTTTGCCAGGCTACGCGTCCGACGAAGAAGGGACCCAGGCTGTCGAGGTACTGGGCCGTCTGCTCGGTCTTGCGCATCTCCTGCACGACGGCAGACAGCGGATGCAACGTCGGGCCGACGAGGCCGACGATGAAGTCGTTGTCGTTCCGGTCGAGCCCGTGGCACGCGAGGCGGATATCGTTCGCGAGCCCGGCCTCGCCGAAGCGTTTCGCGAGCGTGCCGTGCTCGGTCAGGATCCGCATCTGATGCTCGTGCGGCAGCCGCTGGAAGCCCTTCGAGCGCTGCAGCGGATACCAGACGGCCCAGCGATACGTCGGGTCGAGCAGGCGGCGCAGCGGGCGGTTCAGCAGCACGTTCTCGAGGTCGGGCTCGTAGCCGACCGAGTAGCTGCGGCCGAGCATGTCGAACTCGGGCTTGTACTCGAGCTCGTCGAACGGCTTCGAGTTGAAGACGTCGCGCAACGCCGTTACGAAGAAGTCGGGATCCTCGTGCGCCGCCATGATGCCGATGCCCTGGGGATCGGCGACGTCGAGGTAGAGCGCGGCCTGCACGCCGGCCGTCGCGAGCGCCTCGATCGCGGCCTGCGGCTTCGGGCATCTGCCGAACGCGGTGAACTTCATGAAGAGCCGTCGATCGAGCGAGATCACCTCGCCGCCGCGCCGGCCCTTCTCGCTGAGGTCGAGGGGCGGCGGCGCCGTTGCGTGATCTGTCTGGGATGTCATGCCTACCCTCCTTGAACAGAAGAAATCGGGGTCAGAGCCCTTTTTCCGGAAAGTCGCGTCAGACGCCTTCTTCTCGGCTGACACCTTCTTGTCATCTTCCAAGAACCTTTCATCATCGAAGAGCCGGAGGTCCGAGCCCTTTCGCCGAGCCTTCTCTCGCTCGGGGCGGCGTCATCTACTCCGCGAAAACGGGAAAAGGGCTCGAACAGGATGAACGGCTCCGGGACGAGCCACTTCGGGACGAACGGCTGCGGGGCGAACGGCTCCGGGACGAACGGCTCCGGGGCGAACGGCTCCGGGGCGAACGGCTCCGGGACGAGCCGCTCCGGGACGAACAGCTCCGAACCGAACAGCTCCGGGACGCACGGCTCCGGCACGAACGGCTCTCGGATGAACGGCTCTGCTCCCAAGTTTGTGCCAGCGTGAAGGGAAATCAGCGTCAGAGCCGTGCCTTCCTGCCTACGAGAAAACGGGCTCTGACCCCGATTTTTGCCGGGAAAAAGGGCTCTGACCCCAATTTCCGTCTTACGCATGGACCGCCTCGATCAGCGCTTCGACGCTCTCGATCGGCGTGCCGGGCAGGATGCCGTGGCCCAAGTTCACGATGTGGCCGAGCGGGTCCACCGAAGCGAGGAGGCGCTCCGCGGCTTTGCGCGTCGCGTCGCGCCCCGCGAGAAGCACGGCCGGGTCGATGTTGCCCTGCACCGCGCGTCCCTTGTACCGGCGCTGCAGCGCCGACAGGCTCACGCGCCAGTCGACCGCGAGCACCTCGGCCGGCAGCGACGCGTACGCGTCGACGAGGTGCGGCGCGTTCTGCACGAACAGGATCCGCGGCACGCCTGCTCTGCCGACCGCGTCGAGCAGCGACTCGAGATGCGGACGGATCAACGTCTCCCAGTCCTCGAGCGACAGCACGCCGGCCCACGAGTCGAAGATCTGCACCGCGTCCGCGCCGGCCTCGGCCTGCGCGATCAGATACTCCGCCATATGGCGCGACAGCCGCGCGAGCAGCTCGCGCAGAAGATCCGGCCGCGAGGCCGCGAACGCGCGCAGCGTCGGAAAGTCCTTCGCGCCGCGGCCTTCGACGAGATACGCGGCGAGCGTCCACGGCGCGCCGCAAAAGCCGAGGAGGGCCGTGTCCGGCGGCAGCTCCGCCTTCGTCAGCGCGAGCGCGCGCATGACCTCGGGCGCGATCTCGTCGCGCGCGGGATCGCGGAGCGCCGCGAGCGACTTCTCGTCGCGGATCGGCTTTGCGACGACCGGCCCCGGATCGAAATCGAACTCGACGCCGAGCGCCGGCAGCGGACTCATGATGTCCGCGAACACGATCGCCGCATCGAGCGGAAAGCGCCGGATCGGCATCAGCGTGACCTCGGTCGCGAGCTCGGGCGACTCCGCGAGCGCCTTGAAGTCGTGCTTCGCGCGCAGCGCGCGATACTCCGGCAGATAACGCCCCGCCTGACGCATGATCCACAACGGCCGCCGCGCGGTCGGCCTCGCCGCGATCGCCTCGAGCAACAGCTTCGTCGCCATCGATTACCTCGCCGCGCCGTCGTCGGCGCGGTCGGGCTGCGCCTCGGGTTCCGGCGTGAACCTGTAGCCGACGCCGCGAACCGTATGGAAGTGCAGCGGCGCCTCGGGATTCTTCTCGAAGCGCTTGCGTAGCCGAACGATGAAGTTGTCGATCGTGCGCGTCGACGGAAACACCTCGTAGCCCCATACGCGGTCGAGGATGTCCTCGCGCGTGACGATCGCGCCTGCGTGCTCGGCGAGCACCTTCAGGATCATCGCCTCCTTGTGCGTCAGCGCATGCTCCGTGCCGTCCCACGCACGCGCGTGGTACGTCTCGAAGTCGATGCGGTTGCCGCCGAACTCGAGCGCGCTCTCGCTCTCCGCGTACCAGCGGCTGCGGCGCAGGATCGCCGCGACGCGCAGCAGCAGCTCGCGCAGGTGGAACGGCTTCGCGAGGTAATCGTCGCCGCCGGCCTCGAGTCCGCGGATCCGGTCCTCCGCATCGCCCTTCACGGTCAGGAACATCACCGGCGTCTGCACGCCTTCCTTGCGGATCGCCTCGCAGACCTCGAGGCCGTTCATCTTCGGCATCATCACGTCGAGCAGCACGAGGTCGTAGCGCTCGCGGCGGATCTTCTCGAGGCCCTCGAGCCCGTCGTGCGCGACGTCCGTCGCGTAGCCCTCGGCCTCGAGGTTCTCGCGGATCCCGTCGGCGAGGTGTGCCTCGTCGTCGACGACGAGCACCCGCGGGCGTGTGCCGCGTCGCGGGTCGAAAGTGCTGGTCTCGCTCGTCACGCCGTCGCCTCGCTCATCGCACCGCGGCCTTCGGCCACGTGATCGTCATCGTCGCGCCGCGGCTCGGCCCGTCGCTCTCGGCGCGGATCCTCGCGCCCGACTGCTCTACGAGCCGCTTCACGATGTAGAGCCCGAGCCCCGTGCCCGGCGTCGTGCGGCGCAGCTCGTCGCCGATGCGGTGGAACTTCTCGAAGATCATCGCCCCTTCTTCGGGCGGGAAGCCGATGCCGTCGTCCGTCACCGTCAGCACGGCGCCGTCGCCGGTGCGCTTCGCGCGGACGACGATCGAATGACCGTCGCCGGCCGCGCAGGCCTTGACCGAGTTGTCGAGGAGATTCCGCAGGATCGTCGCGAGCGCGTTCGGGTCGGCCGAAAGCTCGAGCCCTTCGTCGACGTCGGTCGCGATTTCGATCCGCGACAGCGCGGCGCGCTCGGCGAACTCGCCCACCGCAGCCGCGACCGCGCGCTCGACGTCGACCGCGCCGCGCGCGAGCGGGTGCCGGCCTTCCTCGAGCCGCGCCGTGTCGAGCAGGTTCTCGACCATCCTGAGCAGCCGTTCGCCGTCGTCGAGAATGCGCTGGCCGAGGCGCTGCGTATCCGGCTCCTTCGAGCGCATCACGAGCGTCTCGGCCGCGAGCCGCACGCTCGCGAGCGGGCTCTTGAACTCGTGCGACACGGCCGCGAGGAAGTTCTGCTGCCGGCGCCGGAGCTCGCGGTCATGCAGGATCGCGCGGCTCAGCACCGACATCCCGCCGACCAGCACGACGAGGAAGAACGCGCCCTCCCACGCATAGCGGTTGTTGCGCCGCGCGGTGTCCTGCTCGAGCCTCGCGAGCGCGTCCTCGCGCACGCGCGCATCGTCCGGGCCGATCTCGAGATGCGGCATCAGCGCGTCGAGCATCGGCGGAACGCGTCCGCGCAGGAGCTCGCCGACGACGGTGGCGTCGGCCTGATAGAGCGCCGCGATCTTCCGCTCGACCGCATTCGCGTAGCGGACGTGATCCGTGATCCACCACGCGACCTGGACGACGAGCACGACGAGCAGCGTCAGGAACCCGACGAGGAGCACCTTGCTCGGATCGCGGCGCAGCGTGGTCATCTCGCGCCTGCCTTCTCGAGCGCGACGGCGAGCGCGTCCGCGAAGCGGTCGATGTGCGCGCGCTCGTGCGCGAGCGACAGAAACCCGATCTCGAACGCGGACGGCGCGATCGCGACGCCCTGCTCGAGCAGCGCATGGAACACCGGCGCGTAGAATTGGCCGGTCCGCGCATCGAGCGCGGCGGCCGAGCGCGGCGGCGTCGACGTGAACCACGCGAACCAGAACATCGAGCCGAGCCGCACGAGCGTCGCCGGGATCGGCGCCTTCGCGAGCACGGGCGCGATGCGCTCCTCGAGGTACTCGCCGAGCGCGTCGAGCCGCTTCCAGCCGTCCTCCTCGCGCATCGTTCGCAACGTCGCAAGCCCCGCCGTCATCGCGATCGGATTCCCGGACAGCGTGCCCGCCTGGTAGACGTCGCCCTCCGGCGAAAGCCTGCGCATGATCTCGCGGCGCCCGCCGAACGCGCCGACCGGCATGCCGCCGCCGATGACTTTACCGAACGTTGCGAGATCCGGCGTGATGCCGTAATGCGCGGCCGCGCCGCCGGGGCCGAGGCGGAAACCCGTGATGACCTCGTCGAAGATCAAAAGCGCGCCGTGCCGGTCGCAGTGGGCACGTAATGCTGCGAGGAACTCGCGTCGCTGGATCAACATGCCGTTGTTCGCCGGCACGCCCTCGATGACGACCGCGGCGATGCGGTCGCCTTCGGCCGAGAAGAGCGCGTCGAGCGCGGCCTCGTCGTCGAGCGGCAGGACGCGCGTGAGCCCGGCGAAGGCCGCGGGCACGCCGGCGGAGGAGGGCTGCCCGAACGTCGCGAGCCCGGAGCCCGCCGCGACGAGCAGATGATCCGCATGCCCGTGATAGCAGCCGGAGAACTTCACGATCAGCTCGCGCCCCGCCGCACCGCGTGCGAGCCGGATCGCGCTCATCACGGCCTCGGTGCCGGACGACACGAAGCGCACCTGCTCGAGCCCCGGATACGCCGCGACGACCTCCTCGGCGAGCTCGATCTCGGGCACGCACGGCGCGCCGTACGACGTGCCGCGCGCGCACGCGGCCGCGACGGCCTCGACGACCTTCGGATGCGCGTGCCCGAGGATCAGCGGACCCCACGAGCCGACGAAGTCGACGTATTCGCGACCGTCGACGTCGACGATCGTCGCACCGTGCGCTTCGCGGATCACGAGCGGCGTGCCGCCGACCGCGCCGAACGCGCGCACCGGAGAGTCGACGCCGCCCGGCGTCACGCGCTCCGCGCGCGCGAACCAGCGCCGCGATTCCGGGCCGCCGCCCGCGTCGCGGAAAATTGTGTCAGACACGTTTTTTGCCCATCGCGGCGGCGCGCCGCGCACGTGTTGTCGCCTTGCCGGTCACAGCCATCCTCCGCGCAGCGCGTCGCGCGCGTGATACGTGATGATCTGGTCGGCGCCCGCGCGGCGGATCGCGATCAGGTTCTCGCGCACGACGGCCGCCTCGTCGAGCCAGCCATTCGCCGCCGCCGCTTTGACCGCCGAATACTCGCCCGACACATTGTAGGCGGCGAGCGGCAGGTCCGTGATTTCGCGGACCGCGCGGACGACGTCGAGATAGGGGAGCGCGGGCTTCACCATCAGCATGTCCGCGCCCTCGTCGACGTCGAGCTCGGCCTCCTTCAGCGCCTCGCGCACGTTGCGGCAGTCCATCTGGTAGCTCTTGCGGTCGCCGTGCTCGGGCGCCGAGTCCGCCGCTTCGCGGAACGGTCCGTAGTACGCGGACGCATACTTCACGGCGTAAGACATGACGACGACGTTCTCGAAGCCGTGCTGATCGAGCGCATCGCGGATCGCGGCGACGCGGCCGTCCATCATGTCCGACGGCGCGACGACGTCGGCGCCGGCGCGCGCGTGCGACAGCGCGGCCTCGACGAGCGGCTCGAGCGACGCGTCGTTGTCGATGCGCCCGTCGCGGACGACGCCGCAGTGCCCGTGGCTCGTGTACGCGCAGAGGCAGACGTCCGTCATCACGATCAGCGTATCGCCGTGCCGGCGCTTCAACTCCTCGACCGCGCGCTGCACGGCGCCGTTGCGGCTCGCCGCGGCAGCGCCGGTCGGCGTCTTCGTGCCTTCCTCCGGATGCCCGAACAGGAGCACCGCGCGGATGCCGAGCTCGAGATCCTGCTCGACCTGCGCGACGAGATTGTCGATGCCGTGCAGCGAGATGCCGGGCATCGAGCTGATCGGCTCGTCCGCCTTCGCGACCGGCAGCACGAAGTGCGGCATGATCAGCTCGGCGGCCGTCACGCGCGTCTCGGCGACGAGGTCGCGCAACGCGGGCGTGCGGCGGAGCCGCCGCGGCCGCACGCGTCCCGGCGTCGTCATCGATAAGTCCTTCATCGGGTCGCCTCCAACAAACCTTCGAAGCTCGGTGTGCGCGCCTCGGCCGCGACGGCGAGCCCACGTGCGCGGATCGCCGCGGCCGTCGACGGGCCGATCGCGACGAGCGGCACGTCCGCGTCGACGTCGACGCTGTTCGCGAAGCCCTCGACCGCCGACGGGCTCGCGAGCCACACCGCGTCGACACTCAAAGCCGACAGCGCGAGCTTCGGTGTCTGCGGCGCGGCCGGCACCGTGCGATAGACGTCGAAGCGCCGGCATTCCGCGCCCGCAGCGCGAAGCCGCGTCTCGAGCACGTCGCGCGCGTTCTCGGCGAGCGCGAGCACGACGCGTGTGCCGCGAGCACCTGCGCTCAGCATCGATTCCGCGAGACTCTCCGCCGTGCCGTGCTCGCCGACGAGATCGACGCGGCCGAGGAGCCGCGTGGCGGCCTCGGCGGTCGCGGGACCGACGACGGCGATGCGCGGGCGGCGTCTCGAGGCGCCGTGCGCAGCGGCGGAATCGGGCGCCGCGGTCCGCGTGTCTTCATGCGCCCGGCCGGCGTTCGCGTTCTCGAGCGGATCCCGGTCGGTGAGCGCAGTGCCGTCCGCGAGCGCAACGACGTCCTCAAGCGCATTGCCGTCCTCGAGCGCAGCGTCGCCTGCGAGCACATCGCCGCCCGCGAGCCGCACGAACGCCTCGACGCCGCGCCGCGACGTGAACACGAGCCAGTCGGCGGCGCGGGCGGCCTCGCGCAGCGCGCGGCCTGACGCGTCGTCGCCGAGCGGCTCCGCGTCGATGCACGGAAGCGTGACGGGAACGACACCGACCTGCTCGAGCGCGCGGGCCCACACGGCCGAATCCTCTTCGCTGCGCGTCAGCAAAACCTTGCGGCCCGCGAGTCGCGCGCGCGTCGTATCGTCCGCAGGGCCGGCCGCGAGCGGCGCGCCCGGCGACGCGTCGCGGCCTCGCTGACCGTTCGGAACGTCGTTGCGCTGCGGCGTCGTCATGGCGCAGGCTCGTCGAGCCTCTCCGCGTCGATGATCCGCCACAGCCGGTCGACGGTCTCGTGCTCGCTTCGGCCCGAGACCTCGGCGAAGACGATCTTGCCGCTGCGCTCGAGCATTGCCGATACGCGAAAGCCGTCGCCGGCCGCGACGCAATGCGCGCCGAACGCGGTGTTGCAGCCGCCCTCGGCGCGGCGCAGCGCCTCGCGCTCGATCGACACGGCCGCGCGCGTCGGCGGATCGTCGAGCGGTGCGAGGGCGGCGACGACCGCGGCATCGTCCGCGCGGCACTGCACGGCGAGCGCGCCCTGCGCCGGAGCAGGCACGAAGCGGCGCGGGTCGAGCCGCGCGACGTGCAGGCCGTCGAGCGCGTCGGCGAGCACGCCGCCGGGCGCAGAGAGCCGCGCGAGGCCAGCCGCCGCGAGCACGATCGCGTCGTAGTGGCCGGTCTTGAGCTTGCCGATCCGCGTCGGCACGTTGCCGCGGAGCGGCTGCACGGTCAGGTCCGGACGCAGCTGCTCGAGCCACACGGTCCTGCGCATCGACGACGTGCCGATCCGCGCGCCGGCCGCGACCGGCAGGCCCTCGGTGCCGGAGGGATCGTAAGCGTCGCGGCCGACGATCAGCACGTCGGCCGGATCCTCGCGCGGCGGCACGGCGGCGATCACGAGCCCTGCGGGCGACGCGGTCGGAAGATCCTTGAACGAATGCACGGCGAGGTCGATCGCGCGCGCGAGGAGCGCCTGCTCGATCTCGCGAACGAAGACGCCTTGCGCGCCGATCGAGCCGAACGACGGCGCCTGCGACCGGTCGCCTTCGGTGCGGATCACGACGAGCTCGACGTCGTGGCCTGCTCCGCGCAGCCGCGCGGCGACGCCTTCGGATTGCGTGCGCGCGAGGTCCGAGCCGCGCGTGCCGAGCCTGAGCTTCATCGCTTCGCCTCCGCGGTGATCGGGCGCGCGCCGAGCCCCCGCATCATCGCTTTGCCTCCGCGGCCGTCGGGAGCGGCGGAGCGTCACCGGGCGCCTCCGCGCGGCGCTGCGCGGCTTGGGCCCCTTGCTCGAGCGCGGCGCGAAGCTCGTCCGCGAACTCGGGGTCGAGGCCGCTCAGGAATGCTTCGACCGAGCCGTCGGGTCCCGCGTACAGGAGCCCCTTGAGACCGAGGCACGGGATGTGCGCGAAGCGGCGCGCGAGCGCTTCGGTCCAGCGCTCGATCGCAGCCCGTTCGTCGTCGCCGAGGCCCTTCAGCTCCTTCTTCAGCAGCCGCTTTACGCCTTCCTCGGCGGTCAGCCGATAGCGGCGCTGCAGCGCACCGAAGAGCGGGCCGTAGTAGCGCTCCACGAAGCGGTCCCGCAGCGCGACCAGCGCACGGTCGACGTACTCGCGCGCGTCCGACGCGTGCAGGAGCCGCGCGGCGCGGTTCGCCTCGGCGCGGCGCACGATCTCGTCCATGCCGACGCGCGGCACGCCGGCGCGCGCGCACGCATCGGGGTCGGCGTCGGGCGGGATCGCCATGTCGACGATCAGCGGGGGACGCCCGGACGGCGAGCGGCGCGCGAGCTTCGCGAGCACGGCCTCGTCGAGCACGGGATCGCGCGAGCCGGTCGCGGTGAGCAGCGCTTCGATCGGCGGCGGCGAGTCGGCGAACGCCGCGAGCGACAGGTGCCGCGCGCTGAAGCGCGCCGCGAGCGCCTCGGCCTTCGACGGCGTCCGGTTCACGATGACGAGCGGCCGGGCCGTGCCGGCGAGGGCGAGCGCCGCCCGCTCGGTCATCGGCGACACGCCGACGAGCGCGACGGCGCCGGGCGTCTCGGCGAGGCGCTCGCGGATCAGGTCCGCCGCGATCTCGGCGAGCGACACGCGGCCTTCACCGACGCGCGTCTCGCCGCGCACGCGCGCGGCGATCTTGAGTGCCTCGTCGAACACGAGGCCGAGCACGGGGCCCGCGAGCCCGAGCGTCTGCGCGCGCTCGTGGCATTCGCGCACCTGGCGGACGATCTCGGTCTCGCCGACGCAAGCGGAGTCGAGCCCGGCGGCGATCAGGAACAGGTGCTCGGCCGCGCCCTCGCCGCGCCACGCGCGCAGGCGCCGCTCGGCCTCGCCGGCGGCGGGCGGCCGCCCGGTCAAGAGCTCGAACGCCTGCGGGCGCAGATCCGCGCCCGGTGTCTCGGCCGTGCGCGTGAAAATCAGCTCGACGCGGTTACAGGTCGCGAGGTACGCGAGCTCGCGGAGCGCGTAACGGCGCGCGAAGGCACGGAGCTGCTCGGCGACGTGCGCATCGTCGAGCGTGAACTCGGCGAGGCTTTCCGTGCCACCCTGGCGCCATGAGACGCCGATCATGGAGAGATGGTCGAGCACGAGCGTCGTTCGAGAGGTGGCCGTCGACGGCCGTATGGATAGCAGCTCGCGAGCCGCGTTGTGTCACGGCAGTGTCACGGCCGGCAAAAATTGGGGTCCAAAAATTGGGGTCAGAGCCCTTTTTCCGAGGCTATGGGCTCTGACCTCGATTTTTACGGAGCAAATTGGGTCGACTAAATCGGGGTCAGAACTAAATCGGGGTCAGAGCCACTGCTGTCCCACAAGTTTAGAGCAGCGCCAGCTGGGGTGGCTGCGGGTGGGGAGGTAGCGGTGGCCGTGGGCTGAGGAGCTCGAAGAGATTTCGTCGTAAGCGGTCACGGAGCGGCGTAATTCCACCGGCCATCTACAACCTCTAAGGAACCTCTGATTTACCTGCCAGTTGATGCATCATTGCGGCCGGGAGGGCAGCAGCATGAAGCAACAGACGCTGGCGGGGTTTGAGCGGTACAGCAAGACGACGCGGCGGGCGCGGTTTCTCGCGGAGATGGACTGCATCGTGCCGTGGGTGGAGTTGCAAGCGGTAGTCGAACCGTTTTATCCAAAGGTGAGCGAAGCCGGTGGCCGCCCGCCGATCCCGCTGGAGCGGATGCTGCGCATCTACTTTCTGCAGCTGTGGTTCAACCTTTCCGATCCTGCAGTGGAAGAGGCGCTGTACGACTCGGAGTCGATGCGCCGCTTTGCC
>DASVCR010000099.1:0-22125 GCA_036381515.1 Gammaproteobacteria bacterium
CGCGCCGAGCGACAGCTGCCATGCGGCGAAGTCCCGGTGCTCGAGCACGAAGACGCCCGCCGTTCGGGTGTCGGTCGGCGGCATGAATGCGTCGTCGCCGATCGTCGCGATCTCGCGTCCGCCGAGCTGCGCACCGAACGCACCTTGCCATGTGCCCCACGGCGCGTGCAGCACCTCGACGCGGCCCTCGTACGCATCGCTGCCGACGTGCGTGGCGGGCTCTGTGCCTTCGAGCTCGACGTGCTCGTAGTCGCTGCCCCCGAGCGCGAGCGCGATCTCTGGGAAGCGGCGGAGCCCGACGTGGTCCGCGCGGACGTCGAGGCGGGTATGCGCGAGGTCGATCCTCGCGTCGGCGGGCGCGCCGTCGACGTCGGGATGCGGGCCCGCGTCGTCGTGGGCGTCCTTCGCATGGACGTGCCCCGGCACGCCGTAGCCGCTCTCGAGCCGGCTGACTGCAACGCCGAACGACGCGCGCGCGCCGATCCAGGCCGCGCCGGCGGCCGCGCTGCCGGTCGCGAAATCGCTGTTCGGCACGATCCCGGCGGCCGGCTCGTCGCCGTCGTGATGCCCGAGGCGCGCGTCGTCCGGCACCTCGTAGTCGTCGGCGATCCGGCGCGAGCCGTCGAAGTGCCACGCGAGCGCGTCCGCCGCGCCGTCGAGCCGGACTGCGGCGGAGCGCGCGCGCGACGCCGTGTCGCCGCGCAGCTCGACGCGTGCGTCGAGCCCGTCCTCCGCCGCGAACGGGATCCGGTTCGTGACCGTGTTGACGACGCCCCCGACCGCGCCGCTGCCGTAGAGCAACGTCGTCGGGCCGCGAAAAATCTCGACCTGCTGCGCCGCGAGCGGATCGACGCCGACGGCGTGATCGACGCTGACGCTCGCGGCGTCGAGCGCGTCGATACCGTCCTCGAGGACCTTCACGCGCGGCCCGGCGAGACCGCGGATCACGGGCCGGGAGGCCCCGGGGCCGAAGTAGGTCGAGCTGACGCCGAGCTCGCCGGCCAACGTCTCACCGAGCGTATTCCTCAGGCTGCGGCGCAGCGTCTCCCCGGCGACCACGCCGATCGGCTGCGCGACGTCGTTCGGCGAGCGGTCGTGAGGCGCGCCGACGACGCGCACCTCCTCGAGCACGTTCTGCGCATGCAGCAGGGGCGCCGCGAACGCGGCGACGAGACACGCCGCCGGGCGCGGGAGCCGTGAACGGATCGACATCGTGGTCCTTCCCTCGTTTCGAATACCGCTTCGCCCGCCGACGCCGTTCGGCGCGGGCGGGACCGTCGAGCATGGAGGTCAGGACAGGACGGGCGGGCCGCGCGCGGACGCGCGCTCGGGCCGCGGCGCCGGGACCGGCGGAACGTGTACCGCTCCGACCGGCTCGTGCGTGCGCGGCGGCTCCGCCGCCGCAGGCGTCGCCGGGACGCCCGCGACGAGCCCGGCGGCCGACACGCAGAGCTTGCACGGGTCTCCCGGCACGTGCGCATCGAAGTCCAGCGAATGGGCGACCGCGACCGCCTCGGCCGCGACGAGGACGAAGAGCAGCACGACGGCTGCGATGCGCTTCACGGTCGAGTGACGGAGCATGGCCTCGGAACGAGAGCTGCGCGCCGCCCGGAACCATAGCCGATGCCGCCTCCGCCGTCGATGTTGCAAAAGAGAGACGCTCAGAAGGCAGCGAAGTGTGTTTATTTCCTGAAACTATGGCACTCCGGTCGCACTTCTACTACATTCTGGCGCCGACGGTGTCGGCCGCCGTCGAAAGACGGCGGCCACTGCCCGATCCAGATCGGCAACGACACCGGAAGCACCACCACGGACCGTTTGGAGCAAGGACGATGAAGCTACACACTCTGGTTGTCGCCGGCGCGATGCTGCCGCTCGGTGCCGTCGCCCAGGACCTCGACTACACGTTCGTCGAAGCGGCGTACGCCAACTCCGAGCTGGACGCCGGCCCCATCGACGTCGACGGCGACGGCCTCGAGCTTCGGGGATCCGTGCTGATCACGGACACGGTGTTCCTGCTCGGCGAGTACCTGTCGTACGACTACGACCAGGATGTCGATCTGACCGGTTACTCGCTCGGCGCCGGCATGCGGTGGAACCTGAAGCCCGAGCTTGACCTCGTCGGCGACATCGGTTGGGCCTGGAGGGAATGGGATCGGCGCCTGGCGCCGGACATCGATGACGACGGCTTCCAGCTCGGCATCGGGCTCCGCAGCCGCGTGCACGACGACATCGAGGTCCAGGCGGGCATCCGCCACTTCGATCTCGACGACTCCGATACCTATCTGACGCTCGGCGGCCGCTACTACCTGACCGACAACGTCGCGGCGGGCCTCGGCCTGCGCATCAACGACGACGACACCGGCTGGAGCATCGGCCTGCGCGCCGAGTTCGGCAACTGACCGCGCCGGCGTCGCGTACACGAGGCAAGGGCCGCCGCGCGCGGCCCTTGTCTTTTCCGGCGCTGCTAGAATCCCGCGATGGCCGTCCGGCGCCGCCGCCCTCCGTTCGCCGTTTCCGTCATCGCCGCGCTCGCGCCGCTCGGGGCCGCGCTCGGCCTGCCGCCGGTGCCCGTGCCCGCCGAGAACCCGATCACCGAGCCGAAGCGCGTGCTCGGCAAAATCCTGTTCTGGGACGAGCAGCTTTCGAGCGACGATTCCGTCGCGTGCGGCACGTGCCACAGGCCCGCGAGCGGCGGAGCGGATCCGCGCGTCGGCCGCCACCCCGGCGTCGATCCCGGCACGATCGACGACGTGCTCGGCTCGCCCGGGCTCCGGCGCCTCGACGCCCGCGGCCGCCCCGTCGAGCACCCGATCTTCGGCTTCGGGCCGCAGGTGACGGCGCGGGCGGCCCCGTCTAACTTCGGCGCGCTGTGGGCCGACGCGCTCTTCTGGGACGGCCGCGCCGGCGGCACCGTCCGCGATCCCGTCACCGGCAAGATCGTGATCGAGCGGCACGGCGCGCTCGAGGCGCAGGCACTCGCGACGCTGCTGAACGATGCGGAGATGGCGAACCAGGGCCGGACGTGGGACGACCTCACGACGAAACTCGAGCACGCCGCGCCGCTCGCGCTCGCGACCGAATGGCCCGACGACGTGCGCCGCGCGATCGCCGCGCGCGGCAGCTACCCCGCGCTGTTCGATGCGGCCTTCGGCGATCCGGCGATCACGCCGATCCGGATCGCGTTCGCGCTCGCGACGTACCAGCGCACGCTCGTCGCCGACGACACGCCGTGGGACCGCTTCCAGGCCGGCGACGCGAACGCGCTCGGCGAGCGCGAGCTCTACGGGTGGCAAGCGTTCGAGGCGCTGCGCTGCACGAGCTGTCACACGCCGCCGCTCTTCACGAACAACGAGTTCTTCAGCATCGGGCTGCGCCGCTCGACGTACGACGCGGGGCGCGCCGGCGTCACGCACGATCCCGAGGATGCGGGCGAGATGAAGGTGCCGAGCCTGCGCAACGTCGGGCTCCGGCCGCGCTTCATGCACACGGGCCAGATCGGAAGCCTCGCCGAGGCGATCGGTTTCTACGTGGTCGGCACGCCGACCGAGGAGCGCGACGATATTCCGGGCGTCGGCACGTACTCGTTCAGCATGAGCGCCGTGATGCAGCGCGACGTGCTCGAATTCCTCGGCAACGCGCTGACCGACCGCCGCGTCGCGGAGGAGCGCTTTCCGTTCGATCGGCCCCGGCTGCGCTCCGAGCGAGCCGGCTCGTCCGGTTCGTACGCCGCCCCGTCCGGAACGTCGGGGCCCTGATCACAGCGAGGTGTCCGGAATGAGCCAGGAAGCGAAATCCGCCGCCGCGAACGCCGTGGTGGGCCGCCTCGTCCGCGCGACCGTGTTCTCGGTCGCGGGCCTGCGCTCGGCGTGGATCCACGAGGCCGCGTTCCGGCAGGAGTGCTGGGCCGCCGCCGTGCTCGTGCCGGCCGCGCTGTGGCTCGGCCGAACCGGCGTCGAGCGCGCGCTCCTGATCGGCGTCTGCGTGCTCGTGCTGATCGTCGAGCTTTTGAACTCCGCGATCGAGGCGGCCGTCGACCGCGTCGGAACGGACCACCACCTCCTCGCGGGCCGTGCGAAAGACTTAGGGTCGGCCGCCGTCTTCATGAGCCTCCTCCTCGTCGCGAGCGTATGGACGCTGATCGCATGGGACCGCTTCGCGTGACCAAGCCCGCCGACGTGCTTCGTCGGCGCCCTTCGGGCCGCGCACTCGACGTGCGTTCGGACTCGGACCTCCGGGAGTCTGCAGCTTTTTCGTGTCGTCGCGATGACGGCCGCGCGGGCCTCTCGCGCGGACCGGGCCCGCGGGCTCGGCCGCCGGGTGCGTCGTGACGTCCGTCGTCAGCGCCCTCTTCGCGCTCCTGGTCGGGGCCAGCCTGATCATCGCCGGCACCGGCCTGCTCGGCACGGCGCTCGCGCTTCGCGCGGACCTGCTCGGCTTCGGCGGCACGCTGACCGGGATCGTGATGTCGGCGTACTTCGTCGGCTACGTGGTCGGCACGTACGGATGCCCGAAGATCGTGATGAGCGCCGGGCACGTGCGCGCGTTCTCGGCGTTCGCGGCCACGGCCGCGGCGGCCGTGCTGCTGCATCCGCTCCTGATCGACCCGGTCGCGTGGGCGCTGCTGCGCTTCGTCACCGGCGCCTGCGTCGTCGGCCTCTACATGGTCATCGAGAGCTGGCTGAACGAGCGATCGACGAACGAGGCTCGCGGCCGCGTGTTCGCGGTCTATCAGGTGGCCTCGCTCGTCGCGCTCGCGGGCGGGCAATACCTGATCCTCATCGGGAGCGATTCGATCAGCACCGCGTTCATCCTTGCCGGAGCGCTGCTCTCGCTCGGGCTCGTGCCGGTCGTGCTGACGCGCGTGCCGCATCCGGCCCCGATCTCGTCGGTGCGACTCGACCTCGGCAAGCTGTGGCGGATCTCGCCGCTCGGCGTCGCGGGCACCGGCGTCGCCGGGCTCGCGAACGGCGCGTTCTTCGCGCTCGGCCCCGTGTTCGCGCAGCGGGTCGGGCTCGACACGGCGGCCGTCGCGCTCTTCATGAGCGTCGTGCTGCTCGGCGGCGTCGCGCTGCAGTGGCCGATCGGGCACGCGTCGGACCGCTGGGACCGGCGCACCGTGATCTTCGTCGTCAGCGTCGGCGGCGCATCGTTCGCGGCGCTCGCCACGTCGTTGCTCGACGAGTCCGTGCCGGGCGTGCTCGTCTCGATGCTGCTCTACGGCGGCGCCGCGTTCAGCCTCTATCCGCTATGCGTCGCGCACGCGAACGATCACGCGGACGCCAACGACTTCGTCGCGACGGCGAGCGGACTGCTGCTCGTGTACGGGATCGGCGCGGCCGTCGGCCCGCTCGTCGCCGGGCCGATGATCCAGTACTTCGGCGCGCCCGCGTTCACGATCGTCCTGTCGGCAATGCAGGCGGCGCTCGCGCTGTTCATTCTCGTCCGGATGCGTGCGCGCCGGTCGCCTCCACGCGACGCGCAGGAGCCGTTCGTGATGCTGCAGCGGACGTCGCAGTCCGTGCTCGAGATGATCGCGCCCGACGATTCGACGGCGGGCACCGGGGAAGGCGACCGGCCTCTTTCGTGATCGCACGCGTGACGGCCTGGACCGAACGGCGGCCTCGTCGCCACCGCGACGCGATGAACGCCGTCAGCTCTCCCACATGACGTCGCAGTGCTTCTGCGCCGCGGCCTCGAGGAGCTCGATCAGCGGCAGCGCGCGCTTCG
The DNA here is from genome assembly GCA_036381515.1 of Gammaproteobacteria bacterium. GTDB lineage: Bacteria > Pseudomonadota > Gammaproteobacteria > Steroidobacterales > Rariloculaceae > ZC4RG20. The sequence continues at coordinate 5,731 of DASVCR010000099.1, forward strand.
AGAGGCCGATGCGCCGCTCGCCGTCGTCGGCGTCGCGCGCGTCGTCCGGGAGCTCGTTTCTCTTCTCCTCCGCGATCGCGGCCTTCAGGCGCTCGAGGGCCGCGGGGACGTCGTCCGCGAGGATCGCGCTCGGCACCGTGCCGCTATGCCCCATCATGCGCAGCAGCTTCACGGCGACGTCGCCGAACATCGTGATATTGGCGTATGCTTTCGTCTTGAACGTCACGAGCATGTCTCGGTCCTCGGCCGCTGCGCGACTCTCGGCGGTTCCGGCTATCTGAATATTCGGCCGCGCCGAGTGTCAAGCAAGCGCGTACTTTCCGCATAGGAGGTCGCCGCAATGCGAACGATCGTTTCGGTGCTCATCGTGATCGTCTGTGCGCTGACCGCCGCAGCCGATGCGCGCGAGGTCTTCCGCTGCAACGGCTCGATCATCGAGACCGGTCTCACGATCCCCGAGGTGCTCGCACGCTGCGGCGAGCCCGAGTCGCGCGACGTGTCCACCGTGCCGATCCGAGCCCGCAGCATCTACGGCGCAAGCTATGTCGTCGGCACCGCGACGCTCGAATACTGGGTGTACCGCCGCCGCGGCGGCCAGTTCCCCGCATTCCTCACGTTCGACCAGGGCCGGCTCCGCGACATCGAGTTCATCTATCGGCGCTGACGCAGGTGCCGAGACGAACGGCCCGGCGCGGTGCCGCGCGCCCGCTCGGACCAAGTCGTCAACGGTCGGTCGCGGGCTCGAGCCCGTCGCGCCGCACGGGCGGCGCGGCGCCGTGCTCGTCGATCACGATGCGCACGAGATCGCGGCGCTCGCGATGCCGCAGCCTCAGCACGAGCGTGACCGCGACGACCGCAAGACCGACGACCAGGCCCCACCACAGACCGGTCGCACCGCGCTCGAGCTCGAAGCCGAGCCAGAAGCTCACCGGGATCGCGACGAGCCAGAACGCGACGACGTTGATCAGCATCGGCACGCGCGTGTCGCCGAGCCCGCGCAGCAAGCCGAGCGCGACGACCTGCAGCCCGTCGAACACCTGAAAGACGCCGGCGATCGGCAGCAGCAGCGCGGCGAGCGCGAGCACGTCCGCCTCGTCGGTGTAGAGCCGCGCGAGCGGGCCCGGCAGCCCGATGAAGAGCGCCGCCGTGACGGTCATGAACGCGGCGCCGACGTGCAGCGCGCTCGCGGTCGCGCGGCGCACGCCGGCCGGGTCCTGGCGCCCCACCGCGTGCCCAACGATCACCGCGGCCGCGGACGACACGCCGAGCGGCACCATGAACGTCAGCGACGCGAGATTGATCGCGACCTGATGCGCCGCGACCTGCACGACGCCGAGCCGTCCCATCAGCAGCGCGACGAACGCGAACGCGCCGAACTCGAACATCATCTGCGCGCCGATCGGCGCGCCGAGCCGCAGCACGCGCAGGATCGGCTTCACCTCGAGCACGTTCGGCGCCGGCCGGCGCAGGTACGCGCCGACGTGCGGCCACGCGAGCACGAGCAGGAGCCCCGCCATGCACCAGCGGCTGATCAGCGTCGCCCACGCGGAGCCGAAGACGCCCAGCGCCGGGAAGCCGAAGTGGCCGAAGATCATCATGTAATTCAGCACGGCGTTCAGCACGTTCGCGGCGCCGATCGTCACGACGATCGGCGCGGTGAGCCGGTGCGCCTGCAGCGTTTGCCGCAGCACGACGAACACGTAGAACGGCCAGACGCCCCCGAGCGTCCGATACACGTAGCCGGCCGCGAGCGGCACGACGTCCACCGGCTGGCCGGCGAACGTGAGCACCGGCTCGACCGTGAGCAGCAGCAGCGAGATCGGCACCGTCAGCAGCGTCGCGAGCACGAAGCCCCGCTGCAGCCCGCGGCTCACGCCGACGCGGTCACGCGCGCCGAGGGCCTGCGAGATGATCGGGTCGAGCGCCATCAGCACGCCGAGACCGAAGATCATGAGCCCGAAGCCGAAGAGGTTGCCGAGCGCGACCGCGGCGAGCGCGGCCGCCGAGACGCGCCCGACCATTATCGTGTCGACGACGCCCATCGCCATCATGCCGATCTGGATCAGCACGATCGGCACGGCGAGGCGCGCGAGCCCGCGGTAATCGGCAAGGGTCGGCCGGTGGCCGGTCGCTCTGTTCATGACGAAAAGTTCGACGTCCCGGCGGCTGGGCGCATGCCGGGAAACGCTTTCTTCGGACTGATCGAAGGCTGCGGGAACCGTCGGCGAAACGGCCGCACCATCGTCGAAGGACGGGGAGCGGCCGTCAATCGGTGCGCTCGCCCGGCTCGTCTTCGCGAGGGCCGCGTACTTTACTCTCGTCGCCGGGATAGATCCAGCCCGGTGTGAACGCGGGCTCCCGCGCGTGCACATGGCGCAGAGCACGTGCGCGACGCGACTCCGAGCGCGCTGCAGGGGCCGCCCGAGGCGTGATGCGCAGGCCGCGATCGCCCCACCGCGAGCGGATGCCCGCGATCAGCGCAGCGCCGCGAGATACGCCTCGACGGCCCCGGGGAAGCCGATCCGCAACGCGTCCGCGGTGATCGCGTGGCCGATGCTGACCTCGGCGAGCATTGGCATCGCGTCCCGCAGCGTCGGCAGGTTGTCGAGATTCAGGTCGTGACCCGCGTTGACGCCGAGGCCGAGCCGCGCGGCCTCCTCGCCGCATCGCACGTACTCGCGCAGGATCTCCGCGTAGTCGCCGCGCGCATAGGCGGCCGCATAGGGCTCGGTGTAGAGCTCGATGCGGTCCGCGCCCGTGTCTGCGGCGGCGGTGACCGACTCGACGACTGGATCCACGAACAGCGACACGCGGATGCCGGCCGCCTGAAGCCGCGCAACGATCGGCCGCAGCCGCTCGCCGTCCGTCGCGAAATTCCAGCCGTGGTCGGACGTTCGCTGGTCCGGCGAGTCGGGCACGAGCGTCGCCTGGTCCGGCTCGATGTCGAGCACGAGCGCGAGCAGGTCGTCGGTCGGATTGCCCTCGATGTTGAGCTCGATGCGCCCGCCATGCTTCTGCTCGAGCAGCGCGGCGAGCGCGTAGACGTCCGCGCGACGGATGTGGCGCTCGTCGGGCCGCGGATGCACGGTAATCCCGTGCGCGCCGGCCGCGATCACGAGATCGGCCATGCGCGTGACGCTCGGGTAGCCGACGTCACGCTGATTGCGCAGGAGCGCGACCTTGTTCAGGTTGACGCTGAGCTTCGTAACGACTCGCGAGCTCATGATGGACCACCGCCGGATGCCACGTCGGAAAGTGCGCGCAAGCATGGCAGCCCGCCGCGCGCCGTTCAACGTCCGCGTCGGCCCCGCGGAAAAGGTGTCTGACACGAATTTCGCCGAAAAACGTGTCTGACACGATTTTTCGGCAATTGCGCGATCGGCGCGCGATTTTCAAGAGTGACAGCGCCGCGGCGAAGGCCGATACTCGCGGGCCTTCCGATCACGAGCCATCGAGATGTTTCGCAGCGTTCGCTTCTATCGCCTGAGCAGCGAGTGGCCCGAGTCCGAGCAGGCCCTTTCCGAGCGCCTTGCGCTCGCAGCGTTCCATCCGTGCGGCGCGTACGCGGAGCGAAGCTCGGGATGGGAGGCGCCGGCCGGCGACGCGGCGCCGGGGCTCGTGCGCCGCGTCACGGGCGCGGACCTGCTGAAGCTGCGCAGCCAGTCGCGGCTGCTGCCGGCGGCGGCGATCGAGGACGCGCTCGAGAGCCGTCTCGACGAGTACCGCGCGCGCACGCAGCAGGAGCCGAGCCGGCGCGAGAGGCGGCGGCTGAAGCAGCAGGTCCGCGACGAGCTGCTGCCCAAGGCGCTCCTCAAGTCCGAGCGCACGCAGGGGCTCGTCCTAGGCGGCGACGGGCTGATCGCGATCGACACGCTGTCCGCGGCGCGCGCGGAAAGCTTCCTCGATCATCTGCGCGCGCCGCTCGGCACGCTCGACGTCGCGCCGCTCGAGTTCGCGAGGCCGTTCGCCGAGCTGCTCACGCGGATCTTCCTCGGCGACGCGCCCCGCGGGTTCGTCCTCGGGCGCGAATGCCGGATGCACGATCCGGCGGACACGAAGGCGACCGTTCGCTGCTCCGACATGGATCTCGCCGACCCGGCCGTGCGCAAGCACGTGAACGACGGGATGCGCATCACTCACCTCGGCATCGAGTTCGGCAACGTGCTCGGCTGCGTGATCGACCACAACGGCGGGATCGGCAAGCTGAAGCTGCTCGGCGCCGATGCAGCGGCCGACGACGCCGACGACGACGATCCGCTCGCGAAGCTCGACGCCGAGATCGCGCTCCTCGCCGGCACGCTGCGCGAGCTCGTCGCCGCGCTCGAGCAGGCCCTCGGCGGCGGCAGCGAGAGGGCGCACCGAGCGGCTTGAGCGAGCGGTTCTCAGAAGCGCGCGAGCCAGCTCAGATCCATCGACGGCTCGAGCTCGTCGAGCTGCCGCAGCATCTTCACGTTGAGCCCGATCGACGCGCCGCCCGGCGACCACGCATGGTCGTAGGCGAGCGACGAGCTGTACGCGTCGTCGGCCGCGCCGAGCGCGCGCTCGACCTTGAAGCTCAATGCGTTCTCGCCGCCGAGAAGCGGCGGCAGCACGCCCTTGAGCTTCGTCTCGAAGCCGACGCTGCGCGTCTCGGTGCCCTGCGCGTCGAGCGTCTCGCGAATCAGCGCCTTGCCGGTGAGACTGAGCGACGACCCGTGCTCCTCCCCACGGGACAATTCCGGCAGCAGCACCGCGAGCGACTCCCGGCGCACGTCGATCCCGTGATGGATCTCGCCCTCGAAGCGGTCGATGAACTCGAACGGCGAACGGTAGACGAGCTTCGTGTCGAGCGCCGAGCGCTCGAACCCGGCGACGCGGTCGCCGCCGACGTGCAGCACGGACTGCATCGTCAGCGCGTCGCCGAGCCCCAGCGACGACGTCAGCCGCGACGTCGCGACGGACCGCTCGCCGCTCCGGTTCACCGTCATGTCCGCACGGAACGCGAGCGGATCCCCGCCGAGCACGCCGAGCCCGGTGTCGAGCGGCGAGAACCTGAGTCCGAGGCTTTGCCGCGTCGAGCTCTGCGCCCGTTGCACCGTCGCTTCGATCCGCTCGATGAAGCGGGCGTGGGACCGAAGCACGATGTTCGTGTCGACCTTCGGCCGCGTCGTCGGCGCGTTCAGGTTGCCGTAATCGAATACGGTCTTCACGTCGAGGAGATCGAGCGCGGTCCACGACGACGTGACACGCGGCAGTACCTTCGTTTCGCCGTGCTGGCCGATCAGCCGCATGTCGGCGGCGAGCCCGAAGCTCGGCGACCCGAGCCGCAGGTCGACCTTGCCTTCGAGCTTCTCCCGCGACGACGAGTCGGTATACGTGATGCTCTGCCCTGCTGCACAGAGCGGTACGCCGACCGCAGCGACGGCCAGCGCGAGCGCGAGCTTTCGCGGCATCGTTCTCCCTTTTGCCGGAACGTTCCCCTGTCCGCACCGAGATGCGGCGCGCATCCTCCGTCCCCATGCTCGGACGCGCAACCTGTATCACAGTGCCGACGCACGAACCACGCGCGAGTCGGCATTCCGCGACGCCGCGAACCGCTCCGCCGACCGAGGGCTCGCCGCGTCCCGCGCCTCCCGGACCCGCGAGCTCCGGCGGACCACATGCCGAGCCGCGGCCGGCGGGCCCGCCCGATCGCGAGGCGCTGCAAAAGTTCCGCGCGGCTCGTCGATCCGCAACCGACCTCGTCGGTTCGCAAGGGCCACGGCTTGCGGTAGCATCGGCGCCATCGATTCGACGTCGACGATCGGGGAGTCCGGCATGACGCTCTTTACGCGCACAGCAACCCAGTGGATTCGGGCGGCCGCGCTGCTGCTCGGGGCCGTCGCGGCGCCCTTCGCGGCGGCGCAGACCTCGGTTTCCGCGGACACGCTGCGGGCCGGGCGGGATTACAGGGTGATCGAACCGGCCCAGCCGACGAGCACCGAATCGGGCAAGGTCGAGGTCGCGGAAGTCTTCCAGTACAGCTGCCCTGCGTGCTTCAGGGCCGAGCCGCTGCTCCAGCAGTGGAGGGCGCGGAAGGCGGATTACGTCAATTTCGTCCGGATCCCTGCGCCGTGGAACCCGCTCTCGGAGCTGCATGCGAAGGCGTACTACACGGCCGAGGCGCTCGGCAAGCTCGAGGAGATGGACCAGGCCTTCTTCAACGAAATCCATAACGAGCGCAACCTGCTCGATACGGAGGACAAGCTCGCTCGGTTCTTCGCGCGCTTCGGCGTCGACGAGGAAACGTTCCGCAAGACGTTCAATTCGTTCAGCGTCCACACGAAGGTGCAGCGGGCGAACGACCTCATCACCCGCTACCGCGTCCTCGCGACGCCGAACATCGTCGTCAACGGCAAGTACGTGACGGACGGCGCGATGAGCGGCTCGTACGATCGCTGGTTCGCGATCATCGACGCGCTCGCGGAGCGAGAGCACCAGACTCGGTAGCGCTTCGGATGCGTCGCGCGGTCTAGCGAGACGCCGGCTGCGGCTGAGCGCGCGTCTGGCGTTCACCGCTGCCGGTGAAGCCGTGCCGCTCGAGCCATGACGTGATCGTGTCGAGGACGCCTGCCGCGAGCCGACACCGCGGCTCGGGCGACTCCGAGAGCTGTGCGGTGCCCCCGCGGGTCTCGCAGAGCGCGTGGTCCGCGCCCTCGATCACCTTGATCGTCGCGTCGTCGTTCGCGGCAAGCGCGAAGGCCTCGCGATAGACCGCTTCCGCGCGCCGCCGATCGTCCCACGTGTCGTGCTCGCCCCAGATCGCGAGCACGGGAATCTCGAGCGCGGCGAGGAACACCTTCGGCTCGACGTGCAGGACGGCCGACTCGCGCAGCTCGTCATAGCGCCGTTCCGACGCGTGCACGTCCCCGCCGCTCTCGCTCATCGACGGCAGCAGCGGATAATCCGAGATCGGATCGATCGCGGCCCGGAAGTCCCGGTACGGCGCCTGATCGCGCATCATCGCGAGGGCATCGCCGAGGCGCTTCGCGACCGACTCGGCTTCGTCGTCCGGATACCCTTCCTTCTTCAGGCGCTCGCGCGCGAAGTACGTCATCCGCTCGATCGGGTCGCCGGCGGGTCCGCCGACGAGGATCACGAAATCGAGCGCGTCGCCGCGCGCGGCCGCCATCGGCGCGACCCACGCGCCCTCGCCGATCGCCCAGACGCCGATGCGGCTCGCGTCGATGTCGTCGCGCGCGGAGAGCGCCTCGACGGCCGCGAGCACGTCGTCGGCCCGCACATACAGATCCGCGATCCCTCGGTAACGTCCTCCGCTGCAGCCGCTCCCCGCCGCGTCCCATACGACCGACGCGATGCCGGCGGCGCGCAGCGCGCCGCGCAGCTCGGCGAAGTCGCCGCTGCCGCGCGTGATGTCCGTGCGCCCCGCATCGTGGAGCAGCAACACGGCCGGATATGGAGGGTCGGTCGCGGGCGGGTCGATGAAGCCGAACAGCTGCCGCTGCGCGGACGTGAAGACGAGGGGCGTCGTGCCGTCGGGCGCCGCGCAGCCGTCAACGATCCGCGAGCGCGGCTCCTCGTCGCAGCCTGCGGCGAGCGCCGCGATCACCACCGTCCCGGCGAGCCAAGCAGTGCGAGCATTGAGCATCGATTCTTCCCCGCCGGTCCGGCGCGTTCCCGCCCGCCGCGCATCATAACGTACAGCGGAGGGCCGCCGACATCGACGCACCGTACCGTTCGGGCACGCGGCCGCCCCGAGCGGCGTCAGCGCGCATACCTGTGAGCAAGATATGTGCCGAGGACCACGAGCGCGCAGCTTACGACCATCAGCCAGCCGATCGGCTCGCCGAGCACGATCGACGCGCCGAGCAGCGTGATCGCGGGCATCACGAGCAGCATCGACGAGGTCCTGCCGATGCCGCCGCGGCCGAGCGCGTAGAACCAGAGCGCGTACGCCGCGAGCGACGACAGCAGCGACATCCACGCCATCGCGAGCCAGCCGTCCGCCGCGACCGCGGACCATGCGGTCTCGGGCGCGGCCGCGGCGAGCACCGGCACGAGCACGATCATCGAGACGGAGAGCCCCCAGAACGTCGTCGCCGCGGTACCGATGCGCGGCGACAGGCGCCCGCCGGCGACGTAGCCGATCGCGCAGATCGCCCCCCCGGCGAGCACGATCGCGTCGCCCGCCGGCGTCCACGCGCCCGGCTCGGCACCGGAAGCGCCCGCGGGTGCCGCGCCGACGAGGAGCCCGCAGCCCGCGATCGCGATGCCCGCGCCGAGCCACCAGAGCACGCGCGGTGCCCGGCGGTCGAGCAGCCCGGCGAGCAGAACGGCGATGACCGGTATCGTCGCGAGGATCAGCGCCGCGTGCCCGGCGCTCGTGTGCTCGAGGCCGATGCTCAATACGACCGGCCACGCGGCGAAGCTGAAGACGCCCGACACGACCAGGAGCAGTCGATCCCTGCCGCCGCGCGGAAACGGCAATCGCAACGCGATCGCGACGACGACGGCGACGAGCCCGGCGAGAGTGGACCTGACGAGCCCCGCAGTGAGCCCGTCCATGTAGTGGACGACGATCTTGTTCGCGATCGGCGTCCCGCTCCAGAGAAGCAGCGTGCCGACGCCCGCGGCGAACGCGCCGCGCGCGGACGGCGCGGCGACCGCAGGATTCACGCTTTCCGTTCGAGTAGTCATAAGGCCGCGCATTCTAGCAAGCGAACGGAGCAAGGCGCGGGTGCGCGGCGCCGAAAACGAAGCGGGCCGGGGCCCGAAGGCCGCCGGCCCGCCGACTGCGGTACACGATGCTCTTAGAGAGTCAAACGAATCTCCGGCTTGATCGGCCGTGCGCCGTCGAGCTCGGGCGCCTCGATCGGCGTCTCGCGAAGAGACTCGAGCAGCTCGTGCATCGTGAACGCGACGATCTTAGGCTCCGTGCCCGGACGCCGCGCCGTCACCACGATCTCCTCCATGATGCGATCCTCCGGAGACGACACGGCGACGTTCACCTCCTCGTCCGTCGCCTGCGACGCGGCCGGAGCCTCGGCGAACGCGGCCGTCGCGAGCAGCAGCCCGACGAGCCCGACGCTCGATCCGTGTCTTGTCCTCATCGCCTTCTCCTACGCGCTTCCGTCAGCGCTCTCCTTCAATGGACGCCATTGTCGAGACTCGAGCCGATGCACTCCATCGAGAAAGCTGGAGATTCACGGAGTAAGTTGAGGCGAGCGCGCGAAGACGTGAAGCGCGTCACAAGAAAGATCAAGATCGACGCGAAGCAGTCACGAATTATGTGCAGACACTAAAAATCAGCTGCGGCGACGCAGGAGCCGCGCGAGCATCGCGCGCGCTTCGGGCAGCCCGAGCATGTGCCCCGCCGCGTAGTACGTCACGCCGAACGCGGCCGCCGTCGCGAGCGCGACGACGATCGGGTGCGCGCCCGTGAGCAGCAGGCGTGCGCCGTGCCCCGCTGCGGCGGCGGCGAGCGCCGCGGCGAACATCCTCGCGAGGAGCCGCGCCTCGACCCCGCAGCGGCCGACGCGCCGCGCGAGCCGCGTGCGCAGCAGCGCCCATTCGACCCATGCGCCGGCCGTCGCGCCGAGCGCGAGGCCGATGGGGCCGAGCGGCAGCCCGGCGACCGCGACGTCGCCGAATACCCCGGCGGGAATCGCGAGCGGCCCGAGCACGATCGGCTCGAACTGAACCATCAGCACGGCGCCCGCGCAGGCCGAGACCGCGACGCGCGCCGCCGCGATGCGTGCCGGCGAGCGCGTGTCGCGCAGCGCGAAGAACGCGGACTGATAGACGCGCGCGCCGGTCGATGCGATGAGCCCCGTGGAGTACGCCGCGAGCGTGAGCCAGACGACGAGCACGTCGGCGCGGCCGAATTCGCCGGTCTGATAGAGACCGGCGACGAACACGTCGCCGAGCAACGTCAGCGCCGTGAAGCTCGGCACGACGTGGAACGCGACCTTGCGGAGCGCCGCGTTCGTCTGCTCGCGCAGCGCGTCCGCCCCCTGCTGCCGGAGCCGCGACAGGTCGGGGAGCGCCGCGGCCGCAACGCTCATGCCGAACAAACTGATCGGCAGCAGATAGAGCGTCTGCGCGAAGCGCAGCCGGGCCGGTGCGCCGATCGCGAGCAGGCTCGCAAGGAACAGGTCGATGTAGCTGCTGAGCTGCACGACGCCGCGGCCGACGATCGCGGGTCCCGCGTTGCGCACGGCCTCGACGAAGGCGGGCTCGCGCCGCCCGGTCGTGATGCGGAGCTCCCGCTCGACGCGAAGCACGGCCGGCAGCTGCACGCCGAATTGCAGGAGCCCTCCGAGGAGCGCTCCCCACGCCGCGGCCATCAGCAGGCCGTCGAGATCGAGCCGCGAGCCGAACGCGACGAGCGCGCCGATGATCGCCGCATTCCACAGCACCGGGGCGAAATACGGCAGGAAGAATCTGCGATGGCTGTTCAGCACGCCGAGCGCCCACGCCGACAGCACGAGGACGCCGGCCATCGGGAAGATGATCCGCGTGACCGCGATCATCAGCTCGCGGCGCTCGCCCTCGAAGCCCGGAGTGAACACGGAGACGAGCAGGGGCGCGAGCACGATCCCGATCAACGAGACCGCGGCCGCGATCGCGACGAGCAACGCGAAGACGGCGCCCGCCACCCGCCCTGCCTCCTCGACTCTGCCCCTGCCGAGAAGCTCCGAGTAGACCGGCACGAACGACGCGCTCAACGTGCCCTCGCCGAGCAGGTTCTGCAGCAGGTTCGGCATCCGCAAGCCTGCGCTCAGCACGTCCGCATGGAGCCCCGTGCCGAAATACGCGGCGAGCATCCGGTCGCGGACGAGGCCCGCGATGCGGCTCGCGAAGATGCCGGCGGCGACGAGCGCGGAGCCCGACGGACGCGCCGCGCGCACGGCGTCCTGCCGCGCCGCGGCGGCCGGCACGCTCTCGAGCGGATCGATCTTGCTCACCGTGTGTCTCGCCCGTGACGAAGCGACGTGCAAGCGTACTCGACGGCCGCGTGCGCCGCTAACGAGCGCCGCGCGACGCCCCCGGCCGCCGAAGTAGCGGCATGCCGAAGTAGCCCGGACGCCGCGTTCGAGGCACGCTGCTTGCATCCATCGACGCGCCGATGCTCGCTCGACCGGACAGACCGACCATCGCCGCGGCGCATCGACGGACCGATGCGCCGCGCAGGCGCCGCCTCGCGGCCGCTTGCGCCGCCCTCGCCTGCATTGCTGCGCTCTGGGCGCCGACGCCGCTCGAAGCGCAGTACTTCGGCCGCAACAAGGTCATGTGGGAGCGCTTCGAGTTCGAGATCCTCGAGAGCGAGCACTTCCTCGTGCACTACTATCCGCCGGACGCGCCGCACGCCGAGTACGTCGCGGACCTCGCCGAGCGCTGGTACGTGCGGCTCTCGACGTTCTTCGACCACGAGCTCACCGAGAAGAAGCCGCTCGTCATCTACGCGAATCACGCCGATTTCCAGCAGACGGCGATCACGCCCGGCCTGATCGGCGAAGGCACCGGCGGATTCACCGAGTCCACGCTCGACCGGGTCGTGCTTCCGCTCACCGGCATCAATGCGGACAACGATCACGTCATCGGCCACGAGCTCGTGCACGTGTTCCAGTTCGACCTGATGCAGCAGCTCGCGCGCGCGGGCCGCCGCCCCGCGCAGCTGCCGCTGTGGATGATCGAGGGTCTCGCCGAGTACCTCTCTCAGGGCCGCGTGGATCCCGCGACGGCAATGTCGATGCGGGACGCCGTTCTGCACGATGCGCTGCCCGACCCCGAGAAGCTCGTCACGCGACAGCCGTCCCCTTACCAGTACGGACAGGCGATCTGGGCCTACGTGGCCGGCCGCTGGGACGACGAGACCGCCGCACGGCTCTTCAGGCGGGCGCTCGAATCGGGCCCGCCGGACGCGTTCCGGTCGATCCTCGGCCTCGAGCTCGACGCGTTCCTCGCGGATTTTCACGCGGCGCTCGCCGAGGCCGCCGAGCCCGTGCTCGCGGCGCGCGACGCGCCGGACGATGCGGCCGAGCCGCTCCTGACGGCCGCGACGACCGGCGCATCCGTGAATCTCGCGCCGTCCTTGAGCCCCGACGGGCGCCGCGTCGCGTTCCTGTCGACGCGCGCGCTCGAGCTCGAGCTCTATCTCGCGGATGCAGAGACCGGCGACGTGCTCGAACGCCTCGTGAGCGCGGAAGCCGATCGGCACTTCCAGAACCTGAGCTTTCTCGACTCGAGCGTGGCCTGGTCCCCGGACGGCCGCCGCGTCGCGTTCGTGGCGTTCGCGCGCGGGCAACGCGCGATCGTGCTCTTCGACGTCGAGCGCGGCCGCGTCGAGCGGAGGCTCGACCTGCCCGGGATCGACGACGTGCGGCAACCCGCATGGTCGCCCAACGGACGCTCGCTCGTCTTCTCGGCGACCACGGGCACCGCGAGCGATCTCTTCGAGGTCGATCTCGAGACCGGCGAGGTCACGCGGCTCACCGACGACGGCTATTCCGACATTCAGCCCGAGTTCTCCCCGGACGGGCGCCGCATCGCGTTCGTCACCGACCGCGGCGGAAGCACCGATCTCGCCCGCCTCGCGTTCGGCGATCTCGGCATCGCGATCCTCGACGTCGAGACGGGCCGCATCGACGTGCTGCCGCTGTTCGCGCACGGCAAGCATATCGACCCGCACTTCTCCGCGGACGGCCGCCGGCTCTACTTCGTCGCAGAGCCCGACGGCGTCCCCGACGTGTTCCGTTACGACTTCGCGAGCGGCGACATCGAGCGCCTGACGCACCTTCGCACCGGCGTCTCGGGCCTCACCGGCACGTCGCCCGCGTTGAGCGTCGCGGCCGACGGCACGCTCGCGTTCTCCGTGCTCGAGGACGGCGGCTACGGCGTCTACCGGATCCGCGCGCCCGAGGGCGCGCCGGCCGAGCGAAGCCAGGACTTCTCGGCCGCGGTGCTTCCGCCGATCGATGTCGCGGACACGAGCATCGTCGAACGATACCTCCGCGATCCCGACACCGGGCGGCCTTCGCGCCGCGAGAGCCGGCCGACCCGCCGCTACGATCCGGCGATCCGCCTCACCGCCGTCACGCCCGCGACGGCAGGCGTCGTGAGCCTGTCGGGGGTCGGCGCGAGCCTCGCCGGCGCCGTCAGCGCGCATTTCAGCGACACGTTGAACCGCCACCAGATCGTCGCGACGTTCCAGGGCGGCGGCAGCGCGTCCGGCGTGCTCGATTTCGAGGATACGCTCGGCGCCGACGTGATCTATCTCAACCAGACACGCCGCTTCCAATGGGGCGGGAGGATTTCCCGCATACCGTACCTGAGCGGCGCGACGTTCCTGTCCCGGCAGGACGTCGAGGTCGACGGGACCGTGATGCCTGCCGACGTCGTCGAGCGGCTCGTCGTCGCCGAGCAGGCCACCGAGCTCGCGCTGCTCGGCCAGTATCCGTTCTCGCTGAACAGCCGCGTCGAAGCCGCGCTCGGCGTCGCCGGCATCGACTTCGAGCGCGAGCTCGAGCGGATCGTTTATCCCATCGCCGCACCCCCGTTTCGCGAGACGCTGGGGCTGCCCTCGCCGGAGGCGCTCGATCTCGAGCAGGCGTCCGTCGCGTTCGTCCGCGACACGTCGACGTTCGGCTTCGTGTCGCCCGTGCGCGGCACGCGGCTCAGGGTCGAGAATCAATGGACGACGGGCGATCTCGATTTCCAAACGGCCCGCGTCGACTATCGCCGCTACTTCTTCCGCGATCCGGTGACCGTCGCCGTGCGGCTGCTCTATGTCGGCAGGCACGGCGCCGACGCCGAGGATCCGCGGCTGTCGCTGTTCGACATCGGCAGCAGCGCACTCGTGCGCGGCTACGATCTCGACTCGTTCGATCTGTCCGAGTGCCGCTTCGCGGTGACGTTCACCGCATGCCCGCAGTTCGACCGGCTCGTCGGCAGCCGCATTGCCGTCGCGAACCTCGAGGTGCGCGTGCCGCTGCTCGGGACCGAGGACTTCGGCCTGTTCGAGGTGCCCGCCGCACCGACGGAGCTTGCGTTCTTCATCGACGCGGGCGCGGCCTGGCGCTCGGATGAATCCGTCGACTGGAGCTTCCGCCGGAACAGCGACGAGCGCGTGCCGGTCTTCAGCGCCGGGCTCGCAGCGCGTACCGTATTGCTCGGGGCGCTGCCGCTCGAGTTCTTCTATGCGCATCCGTTCCAACGACCGGACGAGGACGCGGTTTTCGGCGTACGCTTCGGCGGCGGCTGGTAGGGCCCTCTCGCGCCTGCTCCTGCACGCATGGCTCGTCGCGGCGGTCGCCGTCGCACCGCAGCACGCGGCGGCGCAGGACGGCAGCGCGCGCGTCTACGTCCGGCGCATCGAGTTTCGCGGCACCGAGCGCACGGCGGACTACGTGCTGCGCCGCGAGCTCGTGCAGCTCGAAGGCACGTACCTGAACACCGTCGCGCTCGACGAGTCGCTGCGCCGCATCCGCTCGCTCCGCTTCATCGAAAGCGTCGACGCGAGCCTCCGCCCCGTGCCGGGCAGCCCCGACGTCGTCGACGTCGTCCTGACCGTGACCGAGGCCCCGGCGCGCCGCTACGGCGGCGGCGGAGGCTGGGCCGAGTCGCTGCGCGCGAGCGCGCGAGCCTACTACACGGATGAGAACCTGCTCGGCACGGGGCAACGCCTGTCGTTCGCCGCCGATGCGAGCGAGCTGCGCTCCACGTTCGAGCTGTCGCACACGACGCCGCACATCCACTCGAGCGAAGTCGGACGAACGATCGAGGTGTCGTCGCGGCGCGTGGATCGCCTGACCGAGGATACGGCCGTCGTCGACGCGCGCCTCACGAGCCTCGTGCTCGAGTACGGCTATCCGCTCGCGGGCGGCGGCCGGCGCGCGTCGGCGCCGCCCGCGCTCGCGCCGGCGCTCGCGGACGAAGAGACGCGGCTGCCGACGCATGAGCTCCGCGAGCGGCTCGCCGCGCTCGGCGACGTCCTCGACGCGCTCAGGCCGACCGCGTGCTGCAGCTCGATGCGCCTCGGCGTCGCGCTCAGGCGAACCGAGCTGGCCCCCGCGCCCGGCCTCGGCACTCAGTTCTCCGACTGGATCGCCGAGCACGGCACGGTCGCCGACGGCCTTGCGCCGTCGGCCGATCTGCGCGAGGCGGACTTCCTGCTCGGGTTTCGCCACGACACGCGTGACCGCGCCGTCTTCACGAACGCCGGCGTCCTGCACCAGTTGAGCTTCACGGCGGCGCTGCCGGGCAGCGACATCGAGTACGCGCTCGCGGACTATCGCGTGTCCGCGTATCGGCCGGTCGGCCGGGGCTGGACGCTGCGCGCGACGGGCCGGCTCGGCTACGGCGCGGCCTACGGCGATTCGACGTCGATGCCGCCGTATCTGCACTGGTTCGCGGGCGGCCCGATGACCGTGCGCGGCTTCGAGGAGAACACGCTCGGGCCGCGGGACAGTTCCGGCCGTCCGTACGGAGGGAATCTCCTCGTCAACGCCCGCGTCGAGCTCGTGACGGCGTGGCCGCGCCGCTGGAGCGACCGCGTCCGCGTCGGCGTGTTCGCGGACGCGGGCAACGTGTTCGCGACGGAGGACGTCGCGTTCGTCGACGCGGCCGGGCAAAGCCTCGACTACGGTTTCGACGCGTCGTCGCTCAAGCGCTCGGTCGGGCTCGCGGCCGAGCTCCTGAGCCCGTTCGGCACGCTCAGGCTGAGCTATGCGGTGCCGCTCGGCGCCGACGACGATGATCCGAATCCGTTCCTGCGGGACGAGGTCGACCGCTTTCAGATCAGCCTCGGCATCGACTTTTGACAACGAGCGCGCGGCGCGCCTCGCGGTGAATCGCTACGAAGGCACATGCCACGTCGGGCATTTCTCACGCGATCGGCCCGATCACCGGCCGGCGACCCGCGAACGGTTGTGGCATCATCCGGGCACGATGCCCGCGCTGACCTCCGCCGCCCCACCTCGTCCGACGCTCGCCGACGCGCGCCGCGTGCTGCGCGAGGTCTTCGGCTACGACGCGTTCAGGGGACGCCAGGAGCAGGCGATCGCCGCGGCGCTCGAAGGGCGCGACGTCCTCGTGCTGATGCCGACCGGCGGCGGCAAGTCGCTGTGTTACCAGATTCCTGCGCTCGTGCGCGACGGCGTCGGCCTCGTCGTGTCGCCGCTAATTGCGCTCATGGAGGATCAAGTCCGGGCGCTGCGCGAGGCGGGTGTCGCCGCGGCGTTCCTGAACTCGACTCTGAGGCGCCGCGAGCAAGACGAGGTCGTTGCGGCTCTGCGGCGCGGCGAGCTCGACCTTCTGTACCTCGCGCCCGAGCGGTTGCTGCAAGAAGAGACGCGCGAGCTGGTGCGCAGCGTTCGAGTCTCGATCGTCGCGATCGACGAAGCGCATTGCGTGTCG
>DASVCR010000100.1:0-61348 GCA_036381515.1 Gammaproteobacteria bacterium
GTGCGCACGTCCTCGGACGTGTCCTGCGTGAACGTGACCTGGACGTTCTCGGGCCAGAACGCCTGCTGCTCGGCGACGGCGCGCTTCACCGAGTCGACGACCTCGACGATGTTCGAGCCGATGCGCTTCGAAATCTCGAGCGACACGCTGCGCTCGCCGTCGAGCCGCGCGAAGCTGTCGGCGTCCTTGAAGGTGCGGCGCACCGTCGCGACGTCCTTGAACGTGACCGTGCGCAGGCCGTCCGTCTTGATCGGCAGGTTCAGGAGATCGTCGAGTTCCTCGAAGACGCCCGGCACCTTCACGGCGAAGCGCCCGGCGCCGGTGTCGAGCGCGCCCGCCGCGACCAGTCGGTTGTTGCGCGAGACGAAGTTGAAGATGTCCTCGTAGCTCAAGTGGTAGCTTTCGAGGCGCACCGGATCGACGATGACCTCGAGCAGCTCCTCGCGGTCGCCGACGATCTCCGCGTCGAGGACGCCGGGGAGGGACTCGAGCGTGTCGCGCAGGTCGCGCGCGAGCGCAATCAGCGTGCGCTCCGGCACGTTGCCGTGCAGGTTCACGACGAGGACCGGAAAGAGCGCGACGTTGACCTCCTGAACGAACGGCTCGTCGGTGTCGTCGGGGAGCTCGGCCTTCGCGGTATCGACCTTCTCGCGCACGTCGAGCAGCGCCTGGTCCGCGTCGAAGCCTGCGTCGAACTCGAGGATCAGCACGGCGCTGCCCTCGGTCGCCGTCGCGCGCAGCTCGCGCAGGCCCTCGAGGTTGCGCAGCTCCGTCTCCATCGGCCGGATCAGCAGACGCTCCGCGTCCTCGGGCGAGATGCCCTCGTGCGTCAGGTTGACGTAGATGATCGGGATCGCGACGTCGGGCTCGGATTCCTTCGGAATCGCGATGTACGCGTAGAGCCCCGCGATCAGCAGGATCGCGAGCACGAGGAGGACCGGACGCGGCCGCCTGACGCACGCTTCGATCAGCGCATACATACGCTACTGCCGTCCCTCGAAGACCGGCTCGACGCGCTCGCCGACCGCGACGAAGCCCTGGCCGACCGTGATCACGACGGCCTCCTTCGGCAGCCCGGTGACCCAGACGCCGTCGCTCGCCGACCGGAAGATCTCGACGTCGTGGAAGCGCACGACGCCGTGCTCGTCGACGGTCTTGACGCCGATGTTGCCGGCGTCGTCGAGCGTGAGCAGCGCCGGCGACAGGAAGTGCGCTTCCGTCTCGCCGGCCGGCAGCCTGATTTCCGCGGTCATACCGGCCGGGAGCGCGTTGTCCGGATTCGGGACCGCGAGCTCGATGCGGAACGTGCGCGTATTCGGGTCGGCGACCGGCGACACATAGCGCACGACGCCCTCGAGAATCGTGCCGTCGACGAGCTGGACGCGCCCGGGCGATCCGACGCCGATCTCGCGGACGTCGCGCTCGCTGACCTCTCCGACCGCGATCAGCGGATCGTTGTCGGCGATCATCGCGATCGAATCGCCGATGCCGACGTAGTCGCCGAGCTCGACGCTGCGCTCCTCGAGCACGCCGTCGAACGGCGCCGTGATCGACGTGCGCGCGAGGTCGAGACGCGCGGTGGCGAGCTGGGCCTCGGCGGCGGCGAGCTCCGCCTTCGCCTCGGCGATCTGCAGCTCCGCGACGAGCTGCTGACCTTCGAGCCGCAGCGCCGCTTCGTATTGCTGGCGCCGGTGCGCGATCAGCGCCTCGGCATGCGCGATCACGGCCTCGCGGTCGCGAACGTCGAGCCGCACGAGGCGCTCGCCCTCGGCGACGCGGGCGCCGCGCTCGGCGCCGAGCCCGACGACGCGTCCTTCGGTCTCGGCCTTGATCTCGACGACGCGGCTCGGCTCGGTCCGACCGTTGACGACGACGTCGCGCACGATCTGCTCGGCGATCGATTTTCGAACCGTGACGCGCAACCCGGCCGGCCGCACGCCGGCGTCCGACGGCGCGGCCAGGGCGGAGCCGTTCGCTGACGCGGCCGCCGCGTCGTCGCGCTGACCGGCGCCCGAGCGGGCAAGCCCGGTCAACATCCACACGGCAATGGCCGAGGCGAGGGCGGTCGCCATCAGCGATGATTTCGAGAGCATCGGACGCTTCATCATCGACCTTGGTATTGTTCGAAAGCTCGTGGAACAGCGGCGTCGGCACCAGCAGATTGCATGCCAAGCGCCGATGCGACGTAAAGCGTTGAATGGAGGAGAGTCGCTTTGATCGTCCTCGCCGGCGCGACCGACGTCAGTGGCCGTTTACACCACTAAATAGCGTGTCCGGCCATGGTCCGCAGGGGTTGATGCAGCGACGAAGTTCCCTTGGGAGATTACTCGCGTCCACGATGGTTCACCGCTTGCAATGGAACACCCTGTCGGCAGGGCGGGCGCCGCCGGTTGCGGGCCGAAGGACCCGCTAGCTTACTCCCGGACGGTCGTCGTGTCGATGATCGGAACAAACGAAAAAAGGTGTCCGAAAAAAAGTGTCAGACACCTTTTTCCCTGATGGGGTGCCGAAGCATCGGATGCCTTCTCCGGGAAAAAGGTGTCTGACACCTTTTTTTCGCACGTCACCGCCACCGCCCGAGCGGTCGGTCCTCGACGACGACCGGGTTCGACAGCGTGCCGAGCCCTTCGATCGAGATCTCGATCGGGCCCGGCGTGTACTGCAGGTTCGCGTGGTGGATCGACTTGCGCCGCGCGCCCGGCTTGAACGCAGTGCCGAGCGAGATCACGTCGCCGGGCTCGAGCGTCAGGAACTGGCTGATGAAGCTCAAGACTTGCGCCACCTTGTAGTTGTAGTAGCGGGTGCTGTCCTCGGCGATCGTCTCGCCGCCGGCCTTGCAGACGACGGCGAGGTCATCCGGGTCGCGAATCTCGTCTCGCGTGACGAGCCACGGGCCGATCGCGCCGAACGTGTCGCTGCCTTTGTAACGTCCGGCGTACGACAGGTGCTGCTCGACCCGCTCGGTCTTCTCCGGATCTTCCTTGCTCGCGTAGACGGCGTAGTAGTGGAAGCGGTCCTCGGCGCGCATGCCGTTGCTCGTGACGTCGTCGAAGATCGTGTAGCCGAACACGGCGTCGAGCGCGTTCTCGAAGTCGACGTCGCGCGTGCGAGTGCCGATCACGACCGCGAGCTCGGGCTCCGGATGCACGCTGCCGTAGTAAGGACGGATGCGAATCGGCTCGAGGTGGCCGACCAGGCACGACGACGGCTTCAGGAAAAACGCCGGGTGATCGGGCGCGCTGATCTTGCGCTCGTTGCTCGCCGAGTTGTTCATCGCGACGGCGCAGATCTTGCCCGGACGGCGGACCGGCGGGTGCCACGTGACGTCGTCTGCGAAAATGGTGCGGACGAGGTCGGGCTCCGCTCGCGCGCGCTCGAGTGCGGCGGCAAGCGCGGCGCGACGCGCCGGCGAGGACTCGATCACGTCGAGCATGTCGCGCGGCGGTTCCGCATGAACGACGTCGCGCGCTCCATGCGCCCCGTCCGCGTCGGCGATGCGGGCGAGGTCGGCGACGTCGACGAGGCGTCCTGCATCGAGCTCGGCGGCGACGAGGTCGCGGTCGTCGTAACGAATGCTCGCAAGCTTCATCGTCGTGCTCCGGTCATGATCGTCAGCGATGCGTCGGCATCGTGAGCTCCGGGCCCTTCGTGCCCGTATCGGGCCAGCGCTGCATCACGGACTTGTAGCGCGTGTAGAAGCGGACGCCTTCGTCCCCATAGACGTGATGATCGCCGAACAGGCTCCGCTTCCAGCCGCCGAACGAATGGAATGCCGTCGGGACCGGGATCGGCACGTTGATGCCGACCATCCCCGCGCGGACGCGCCGCGCGAACTCGCGCGCGGTGCGCCCGTCGGACGTATAGCACGACGCGCCGTTGCCGAGCTCGTGGCCGTCGATCAGCTCGAGAGCGGACTCGAAATCCGGCACGCGGACGACGGAGAGCACCGGGCCGAAGATCTCGTCGCGATAGATCCGCATCGCCGGTGTCACGTGATCGAACAGCGACGGGCCCAGGAAAAAGCCGCGCTCGCAGCCCGGCACGACCAGGCCGCGGCCGTCGACGACGAGCGTCGCGCCTTCGCGGACACCCGAATCGATGTAGTCGAGCACGCGGAGGCGATGCGCGTCCGTGACGAGCGGTCCCATGTCGACGGACGGCGTCGCCGCGCCGTCGCCGACGCGCAGGCGTCCGATCCGCTCGCGGAGCTTGTCGACGAGCGCGTCGCCGACCGCGCCGACCGCGACCGCGACGGAGACGGCCATGCAGCGCTCGCCTGCCGAGCCGTAGCCCGCGCCGATGAGCGCGTCCGCGGCCTGGTCGAGGTTCGCGTCGGGCATCACGACGAGGTGGTTCTTCGCGCCGCCGAGCGCCTGCACGCGCTTGCCGTGGGCCGCGCCGCGCGCGTAGATCTCGGCGGCGACGGGCGTCGAGCCGACGAAGCTGACCGCGGCGACGTCCGGATGGGCGAGGAGTGCTTCGACGGCATCGCGGTCGCCGTGCACGACGTTCAGGACGCCGTCGGGCAAGCCCGCTTCCTCGAGCAGCGCGACGAGCCGGCCCGCGGCGGTCGGCACGCGCTCGCTCGGCTTCAGCACGAACGTGTTGCCGCATGCGATCGCGATCGGAAACATCCAGAGCGGCACCATCGCCGGGAAGTTGAACGGCGTGACGCCGACGCAGACGCCGAGCGGCTGACGCAGCGAGAAGTTGTCGATGCCGCCGCCGACGTTCTCGGCGTGTCGGCCTTGCAGCAGCTGCGGCACGCCGCACGCGAACTCGACCACCTCGATGCCGCGATCGATCTCGCCGCGCGCGTCGCCGAGCGTCTTGCCGTGCTCGCGCGTGATGATCTCGGCCAGCGCTTCGCGGTGCTGCTCGAGCAGGACCTTGAAGCGGAACAGCACCCGCGCGCGCCGCGCCGCGGGCGTCTCGCTCCACGCCGGGAACGCGGCCGCGGCCGCGCGCACGGCGCGGTCGACGAGGGCGGCGTCCGCGAACGCGACCTCGGCGATCGGCTCGCCGCGCGCGGGATTGAACACCGTGCCGCGACGCGCGCCCGCCTGCACGCGCTCCCCGGCGATCACGTGGCTCACGATCGGCAAGCCGATCGGCTGTGTGGATGCAGACATAAGGGAACTTTACCGCAGCGAAGAATCGGGGTCAGAGCCCTTTTCTCGATTGAAGTGGGAGGCGCACCGGTTGGGCCCAGAGCCGGTTTGGAAATCGGGGTCGGGAGCCTTTGTTTTCCGAATTGGATGGCACGGTTCTCCGAATTGGACGTCACGCAAACGGGGCCAGGGCCGTTTCGACGAGGCAGCCGTGCCGGAAGCCTCTCGGCGAAAACGTGCCGGACGCCTCTCGGCGAAAAAATGGGACCTTGGCGCAAAGAAGCAGGGCTCCGCCCCCTATGCTCCGAAAGAAAGGCTGTGCCCCGAGGAAAAAGGGCTCTGACCCCAATTTCAGGCGCTCCGAGGAAAATGGGCTCTGACCCCAATTTCAGGCGGAGACGGCCTCGGGTTTCTTGCGCCGACGCTCGTGCTCGCGCAGGAGCTTCTTCCGCAGCCGGATGCTCTTCGGCGTGATCTCGACGAGCTCGTCGTCGTCGATGAACTCGAGCGCCTGCTCGAGCGAGAAGCGGATCGGCGGCGTCAGCAGGATGTTCTCGTCGTTCGCCGCCGCACGGATGTTCGTCAGCTGCTTGCCCTTCGTCGGGTTGACCGGCAGGTCGTTGCCGCGGCTGTGGATCCCGACGATCATGCCTTCATAGACCTCGTCGCCGTGACCGATGAAGAGCGCGCCCCGCTCCTGCAGGTTGAAGAGCGCATAGGCCGTGGCGCGGCCGGTGATCATCGACACGAGCACGCCGTTGTTGCGCTGACCGATCTCGCCCGGCACGCGGGGCGCATACCGGTCGAACACGTGATAGAGAAGGCCGGTGCCGGCCGTGACGGTCAGGTACTCGGTCCTGAAGCCGATCAGTCCCCGCGCGGGGATCCGGTACTCGAGGCGCATTCGCCCGCGCCCGTCCGGGATCATGTTGAGGAGCTCGCCGCGGCGCTCGGCGAGCCGGCTCATCACCGCGCCCTGGTACTCCTCGGCGAAGTCGACCGTCACGAGCTCCCACGGCTCGTGGATTTCGCCGTCGATCCGGCGCTCGATCACGGCCGGCCGCGATACCGCGAGCTCGTAGCCTTCGCGGCGCATCGTCTCGATCAGCACCGCGAGATGCAGCTCGCCGCGGCCCGACACGCGGAACTTGTCCGCGTCCGCCGTCTCCTCGACGCGCAGCGCGACGTTGTGCTTCACCTCCTGCTCGAGCCGCGCGCGGATCTGGCGGCTCGTGAGGTACTTGCCCTCGCGCCCCGCGAACGGCGACTTGTTGACCTCGAACGTCATCGTGATCGTCGGCTCGTCGATCTCGAGCTTCGGCAGCCCCTCCGGATGGCCGCGCGCGCAGACCGTCTCCGAGATGCCGAGATCGTCGATGCCGCTGAACACGACGATGTCGCCGGCGGCGGCGGAATCGACCGGCTTCCTCTCGAGTCCTTCGAAGCCGTAGAGCTCGCCGAGCTGCGCGTTCTCGACGCGGCCGTCGCGCCGCACGAGCGTGATCGGCGAGTTCGGCTTCGCGATGCCGCGCGTGATGCGGCCGATGCCGAGCACGCCGACGTACGAGTTGTAGTCGAGGCTCGAGACCTGGAGCTGCAGCGGCCCGTCGATCGAGACCGGAGGCGGCGGCACGTGCTTCACGATGGCGTCGAAGAGCGGCGTCATGTCGCCCGAGCGCACGTCCGGGTCGAGCCCGGCATAGCCCTTCAGCGCGGACGCGTACACGACCGGGAAGTCGAGCTGCGCGTCGCTCGCGCCGAGCCGGTCGAAGAGCTCGAACGTCTGATCGAGCACCCACCCGGGACGCGCGCCTTCGCGGTCGATCTTGTTGATCACGACGAGCGGCGTGAACCCGCGCTTGAACGCCTTCTGCGTGACGAATCGCGTCTGCGGCATCGGCCCGTCGACCGCGTCGACGAGGAGCAGCACGCCGTCGACCATCGACAGCACTCGCTCGACCTCGCCGCCGAAATCGGCGTGGCCGGGCGTGTCGACGATGTTGATGCGCCACTCGCGCCAACGGATCGCGGTGTTCTTCGCGAGGATCGTGATGCCGCGCTCGCGCTCGAGATCGTTCGAGTCCATGACGCGCTCCGGCAGCGCGACACGCTGATCGATCGTGCCGGACTGCTGCAGCAGCCTGTCGACGAGCGTCGTCTTGCCGTGATCGACATGGGCGATGATCGCGATGTTGCGAAGACGGGCGGTGGCGTCCATTCGAGCGGGCTCGTGGGGAAGGTCGCGCATTATAGAGTGGCGCCGCGCAAAAGAGTTGCCGCCGGCGCACGCACCGGCCGCCTCGGCGATACCAGGATTTGGAATGCGCCTATCGCGGCGAGCCGGCCGCCCGTACACTCGGCGGAGCGGCCGCGGCCCGGGTTCCCCCAAGTCCCGGGCAGGACGGGCCGGCGCCGGGGGCACGTGTCCTGCCGCCAGGGCGCCCCGGAAGGCCGGCAAACGCGGCGTCCCTGCGGCCGCGGACGGGAGCCGCAGGGAACGCACTCGCTGCTCGGCCGTGTTTAGCGAAGGATATTGTTGATTCACCGATGGCCCGACTGACCGTCATCCCCGGAGGCCGATCGACCGTCGAGCGATTCGAAGCGCTGATTGGCCGGCATTACCAGCTGCTTTACAGGACGGCCTATCGGTTCACGAGATCCGTCCACGACGCGGAGGATCTCGTCCAGGAAGTGTGTGTGCGGGCCTATGCGCGGCTCGACGAGCTGGAGCAGCTCGACCAGCCGCACAGCTGGCTCCTGTGCGTCATGCGCAGGATCTTCATCGACCAGCTGCGCCGCTTCGATCGGTCGCATGTCGACTCGATCGACGTGCACGAGGGGGCAGCGTTTGCCGCCGACGGGCCGGAGCCGCCCGAGCAGACGGAAGCTGCGCTGTGGTCGCGGCGGCTCGACCGCGCATGGCGGCAGCTCGACGAGGATCAGCGCTCGCTCCTCGCGATGCATGACGTCGAGGGGTACACGCTCGCGGAGCTGATGGAGATCACGGGCCTCAAGGAAGGCACGCTGAAGTCGCGGCTGCATCGCGCACGGGCCCGGCTCGGCAAGCTGCTGCGCGACGAGGAGCGCACCCGACGGTCGACGACGACCGGTGCGGGAGGACGAAAATGAAGTGTGACGACGTTCAATCGCTGCTGATCGACGGCTGCGGCGCCGGTAACCCCGCGGCGCGGCGCGAGGCGATGGAGCACCTCGCCGAGTGCGAGTCGTGCCGGGATGCGCAGCTCGCGGCCGGAATGCTGCGGGCCGAGCGGGCACGTCCGGTGCCGCCGCCGCCACCGGGGGCGCTCGAGCGCGCGATCGCGGCGGCGACGCGTGCCGCGCGGCCCGTCCCGCCCGCGCCGGTCCGCGCGCCGTTGCGGAGCGGATTCTGGGCGGGGCTCGCGGTCGGCAGCGGCGCGATGGCGGCGGCCGCCGCGCTCGCTTGGGCCGTGCTCGTCACCGGCAACGCGCCGACGACGTCGGCGCCCGAAGCGGCGACGACGCCTCAGGTCACGCTCGCGCTCTACGAGCCGCACGACGTCAGCATCGCCGTCGACACGCCGTCGCCGCTGACCGACGCCGAGATCCGCGTCGTGCTGACCGGCGCGATCGAGCTCGACGGCTTCGGCGACCAGCGCGAGCTCCGTTGGCGCACGAATCTCGAGGCGGGCGCGAATCAGCTGACGTTGCCGATCATCGCGACCGGCACGGGCGGCGGACAGCTGCTCGTCGAAGTGGCGCACGGACAAAAGCGGCGCACGTTCCTCGTCGACGTGCGCGCGTAGGCTTCTATTGGCGATTTCGGAATCTGGAATGCAGGCGCGGCGGTTCGAATGATGCTCGTGGACGTGATCTCGGCGCGGATCGGCGCGATCGCGGCGGCGCTCGTTCTCGGCGCGGCCGCGCTGCCCGCCGTCGCGCAGGATCGGCCGCCGCCCGACGTCGACAACCTCGAGGTCACGATGCGGCTGCTGCCCGAGGGCGCGACCCGCCCCGACGCCGTCACCCGAGTGATCGAGCTGCCGGAGGCGCTGCGCTCGCGGCTCGCCGACGAGGCGACCGGCGGCGCGGCCGGTGCGGACGATGCGCGGCAGGGGGCGGCCGCGGACCTCGCCGCCGACCGTGCCGGCCTGCCGGAAGACGCGCTGCCGCGGCGGAACGACGGGGCGCGCACCGACTTCGACGAGGTGGCGCGCACGGCGGCCGAGCGCGCACGTGGGCTCGGCCGAGGGCAGGGCGGCGCGGCGGCGGAGCCTGCCCGGGACGCCGTGGCGGCCGGCCGGGATGGGGTCGCGGCCGCAGCCCCCATGGAGCCGGCCGCCGAGGCGCGCGACGCCGGCCGTGATGTCTCCGCAGGAGCCCGCGATGCCGCGGCCGGTGCCCGCGACGCGGCGGTCAGTGCGCGGGGCGCCGGCAACGACGTTGCGGCGGCGGCCCGCGAAAGGGCGCGGGACGCCGCCGGCGACGCCCGCGACGTCGAGCGCGACATCGCGGAGCGCGCGCGGGAGACGGAGGAAGACGTCGTTCGCGGGCGCCCGGACCGGCCCGGGCTCGCCGAGCCCGCCGAAGGCCGCCCGGCAGTTCCGGAGCGCCCTGACCCCGGGCGGGGGCGTTCGGACCGGCCCTGAGCCGCGCGCCGGCCGACACCCCAAGCCGCCGATCCAAGCCCCCGTCACACCCAGGCGGCGAGGCACATCCAGCCCTGCCGTCAGCCAGGTCGCCTCGCTCGGCCGTAGCGCGGAGTCCGCTCGAGCCGTCGCAACCCGGCGACGCTGCGGGGAATCGGCCGATTCCTTGCATGTGCAAAGCCGTGCCCGGCGGACGCCGCGGTGTCGCCGATGCGGCCGGACGGATCCGAACGGTGGCCAGGTGGCGGACGGTCCCGCACGGTGACCAGGTGGCGGACGGTCCCGCACGAAGCAGCGGCGCCGGCGATTCCAAGCAAGAACGATCGGATGACGCCCATGAAGGTACGCTTCGAGCTCGCGTTCGTCGCCGCGATGGCCGTCGCCGCGTCCGCGGCCGGCCGCGCGGCGCCGAGCGATCCCAGCACGCATTTCGACGCGGGCAGCAAGGCCTTCTCGTCCGGCGACTACGCGGCGGCTGCTGCCGCGTTCGAGGCGGCCCGCGAGGCCGGCATGACGGGGCCCGCCGTCGAGTACAACGCCGGCGTGAGCTACTACCGGTTGGGGGACTATTCCCGGGCGGAGGACTCCTTCCGCGACCTGGCGCAAAGCTACCCGCAGATGAGCGCTCTCGCCGAGTACAACCTCGGCCTCGCGCTCGCAAAGCAGAAGCGCTTCGACGAGGCGCGCGCCGCGTTCGAGCGCGCGCGTGCCGCAGGCGATCCGACGATCGCGGCGCTCGCGACCGCGATGCTCGACCGCACGGCGGATTCGACCGAGCCGCTGCCCGGCTCCGAATGGATCAGGCTGCTCGACTTCGCCGTCGGCTACGACGACAACGTCGCGCTGCTCGAGGAGTCGAGCCTGCCCGCGGAGCTCTCGACCGAGAGCCGGCTGCTCGAGGCCTTCGGCCTCGTCAGCGGCAGGGTCGGTCCGCGTAACGCGATGCGCGTCGACGCGAGCGCGTATCTCGTCCGCTACGCCGACGCGCCGGACTTCGATCAGGACGCGTTCCGCCTCGGCTTCGCCTATCTATGGGAGGCCGGCGGCTGGCAGCTCGATGCGGGCTCGTACTACGACTACGGCGTGCTCGCGGGGGACGGCTTCGAACGGCGGATCGGCGCGCGGCTCACAGCGCAGTACCCGCTCGGCGAGGCGGCGCTGATGTCGTTCGGTTACGTGCACGACGACGTCGGCCATGTGTCGTCGGACTTCCGCTTCGTCGACGGGACGCGCGACCGCATCAGCGTCGGCTTCGAGCAGCGTGTGCAGCGCGGCAAGCTCGCTCTCGGCTACGCGCGCGAGCGCAACGATCGCGAAGGCGCCAACGTCTCGCCGAGCCGGCACGAGATTTTCGCGGGCTACGAGCATGCGCTGACGCCGGATTGGTCGGTCGAGATCGAGGGGCTCCTGCGTATGAGCCGATACGGCCGCCTGGACGAGCCGCGCGACGAGGATCTGTCGCAGCTCAAGGTGAGCGCGACGCGGGAATTCGTGTCCGGCTGGCAGCTCCTCGGCGAGTACCGCATCGCGGACAACTCCTCGGACGTCGACCTCTTCTCCTACGATCGGAACAGGTTCGTCCTCAGTTTGAACCGCCTCTTTTGAATGAACAACGAGACGCCCCAGACGTTCGAAGATTCACGGGAACCTCTGATGCGAGCCCGCCCGGTACACCCGCCCGCACTCGCGGCAGCGGTGGGACTCGTCGGTGGCCGCTCTGACCCGCTCCGGCACCGAGGGCGAGGCATCCTTGGCCGTGACAGGCGCGATCTCACCGTTGCATTCCAGGCATCGCGTGAACGGCTCGAGCTGTTCGCCGAGCTGCAGAGCGCGAATGACCTCCTCGAGCTGCTCGAGCGGATCGGTCGAACGCAGCCGGTAGCCGTGCGTCACGCGCCCGTTCCGCAGAATGCCGCGGTCGCGAGTGAGGATCACGCGGCGCTCGCGCACGCTCGACTCGATGATCTCCTCGTCGCTCAGGTCGTTGCGCCACACGGCGTCGAACCCGACGAGCCGGAGATAGCGCGCGAGCGTGCCCAGGTGCACGTCGAGCACGAAGCGCGGTACCCGCAACGGCTTCGGCCGCAAACGCGTCGCCCGCGAGACGTCAAGGCGCTCGAACATCGGATAGACCGCAACGCGCTCGCCGCCTTCGAGCCGGTGGCCGAATCCGACCGAGCGGCCGTTCACGAGGATCAGATCGACCTCCGTGTGCGGGACGCCGAGTGCTTCGATCGTGTCCTTCACGGACGGGTTGCCGGCGAACGTGTGCGTGAACGCGCGCCCGCGCTGCGCCGCCTTCAGGAAGTCGTTCAGCTCCGCATAGAAGCGGAACTCGGCCAAACGCCTGATCGGGCCGTGCGGGTCTCGCGTGGTGCGGTCGGTCACCGGGGACTCCTTCGACTCGTAAGTGCGAGCATCTCACTTCTCGCCGGGATCGCAAGCGCTGCCGACGCGCGGCCCGTCAGGCCGACAATCCAACTCACCGAGCCTCGCTCCGTTTGAATCGCTTTTTATGAGCGTGCAGCCGGCGAGCTCATCGAGCACCGCCCGAAGGTCCGTGCAGCCAGGTTGCCAGGGCGCCGGTGCCGTCGATTCGGCGCGCGGCACGTCGAACGCGATCCGTCGGCGCTCGAATAGCAGTTTCGGGGGGGCGCGTCAGGGCGCGCGGGCGAAGCGCGCCGGCCGCCGTTCGCCGCCTTCGTTTGTCGCACTTCGGCCAAGTCTCTCGGCCGAGAGGCCCGAAAACCGAGCGCTTCTTCAAATGAGCTTGTTGCATGCATGCAACCATCCGGAACGTTTCCCGCTAAGTTGCGACGCCGTTCACTTTCGCCGCCCGCCGTCGAACTTAGCATGCGCATCCATTCGCCGAGGACGGCGATCAATGGGAGCAAGGACATGAGGATTCACAAGCTGTTGGTTGCCGGTGCGCTGCTGCCCTTCGGGGCCCTCGCGCAGGACCTCGACTACACGTTCGTCGAGCTTTCCTATCTCGATACCGAGCTCGACGCAGGCCCCATCGACCTCGGCGGCGACGGCTTCGGGCTGACCGGATCGCTTTCCGTTACGGACAGCGTATTCCTCTTCGCTGACTATCAGACGCAGGACTACGAGCTCGGCGTCGACGGAAGCAGCTACGATCTCGGCGCGGGCATGCGGTTCGGTTTGAAGCCGCAGGTCGATCTCGTCGGCGAGCTCGCCTGGGTGAACTACGAGGTCGAAACGGCCTTGGGCGACGCTGAAGACGACGGCCTCGGCGTCGGCCTCGGTCTGCGCGGCCGAGTGCAGGACTCGTTCGAGCTGCAAGGCGGTGTTCGTTACGTCGACCTCGAGGACTCCGATACGTTCCTGTCGCTCGCCGGACGCTGGTACTTCACCAGCACGGTCGCGGCGGGCTTCGGGCTCTCGTTCAACGACGACATCGCCGGCTGGAACCTCGGCCTGCGCGCCGAGTTCGGTAACTAAGGACCTCCACCCCGCCGCCGACGGCGACTTCCCCCAGCCCGACGCGGCAGCGACCGAGCTTCGGTCGTACCTTTGCGAGGGGCGGCCCGGACGCCGCCCCTCGCGCCTTCTTCGCCGATCTGTTACCGTACGCGCCGTTCGGGCACGCTTCGGTCCGTGCCTCGCTTCTCGCGGTTTCCCATCCGGTTAGCCTCGATATTCACCTTCCTTTGGGCCCAAGCCTCGACCGAGGCCGGAAATTCCGGACGGCCGCCCTGAGAATCCGAAAAACATGCATTCCTTCGAATTTCTCGGCTTGTCGGCCGAGCTTCTGCGTGCCGTTGCCGAGCAAGGGTACAGTCAGCCGACGCCGATTCAGCGCGAAGCCATTCCGCTGATTCTCGAGGGCCGCGATCTGCTTGCGCGCGCTCAAACGGGCACGGGCAAGACCGCGGGCTTCACCCTGCCGATGCTGCAGCGGCTCGCGGCCGCCGCGCCGGCAGCGGGCAGGCGGCGCGTGCGCGCGCTCGTGCTGACCCCGACCCGGGAGCTGGCGGCGCAGGTCGCCGCGAGCGTCGCAGCATACGGCGCTTACCTCCCGCTTCGCTCGATCGCCGTCTTCGGCGGCGTGAACATCAGGCCGCAGATCGCGCAGCTCGACGAGGGCGTGGATATCGTCATCGCGACGCCCGGAAGGCTGCTCGATCACGCACGTCAGAGGACGATCGATCTGCGCTCGATCGAGATCTTCGTCCTCGACGAGGCGGACCGGATGCTCGACATGGGCTTCATCCACGCGATCAAGCAGGTACTGAAGCTTCTACCCGAGCGCAAGCAAAGCCTCATGTTCTCCGCGACCTTCTCGCGCGACGTCGAGCGACTCGCGACGAGCTTGCTGCGTGCACCGGCCGAAGTCGCGGTCGCCGCGCAGAACGCGCCGGCGGAGCGCATCGAGCACCGCGTTCATCCCGTCGATGCGGGACGCAAGCGGGACCTTCTGTCGCATCTGATCTCGACCGGGAACTGGAGGCAGGTGCTCGTGTTCACGCGGACGAAGCACGGTGCGAACCGGCTGGCCCGCCAGCTCGCGCAGGACGGGCTCACCGCCGCCGCGATTCACGGCAACAAGAGTCAGGCGGCACGCACGCGCGCGCTCGCGGACTTCAAGACCGGCAACATCCGAGTGCTCGTCGCGACCGATATCGCGGCGCGCGGTCTCGACATCGAGCAGCTGCCGTACGTCGTGAATTACGAGCTGCCTCACGTGCCGCAAGACTACGTCCACCGGATCGGGCGTACGGGGCGCGCCGGCAACGCCGGTCACGCGGTGTCGCTCGTCTGTGCCGAGGAGAGGTCGCTGCTCGCCGGCATCGAGTCGTTGTTGCGGCAGCGGCTCGAGCAGGTGCCGGTTGCGGGCTTCGAAGCAATGCCGAGGAACGGCATGGGCCAGCGACCCGGCCCCGCTCCCAGGGCAGGGGACAAGCCGCAGGCGCATCGATCGCGAGCGCGGTCCATGCGCCGATGCGCCAGCCGCCCTCCCAGTTGACGATGACAGCGGTTCTGCTGGCGGCGCTGCTGGCATAATGGCTTATACCGTTGCGCTGTCTCAGGACACCTTCAAGTCAAACGGGAGAACGAGAAGTGGAAACGTCTGTACAACGGCACGCTTTTCTCGCGTCGCTCGCACTCTTGTTCGGCGCGCAGTCCGAGGTTTTGGCGCAAGCAGCGCCACAGGCTCGGCCTGCGCTCGAGGAGATCGTCGTTACGGCGCGCCGGCGGGCGGAGGATTTGCAGGCGGTGCCCGTTGCCGTCACCGCGCTCACGGCCGAGGCTCTCGAGCGCCGACAGATCCAGACGACGACCGATCTCGACCGTGTGACGCCGAGCTTGCAGTTCACGAGTTACGGCCAGCTCTCCGGCAACAACTCGGCCGCGGTACTCTTCATTCGCGGAGTCGGTCAGCTCGATCCGACGCCGGCCGTCGACCCGGGGGTCGGCATCTACATCGACGACGTCTACATGGGCCGCGCAGTCGGCGGTGCAATGGACTTCTTCGACGTCGACAACATCCAGGTGCTGCGCGGGCCGCAGGGAACGCTTTTCGGCCGCAACACGATCGGCGGCGCCGTGCTGATCAACACCGTCCTTCCCGGCGATGAGCGCGAAGCGACGTTGCGTGCGCGCGTGGGCGAGGACAGCCTGCGTGAAGTATTCGGTGCGGTCACGCTGCCGTTCAGCGACCGAGCGTCCGTAAGATTTGCCGGTGGAGCGCGCCAACGCGACGGCTATGTGACTCGCGTGTTCGACGGACTCGATCTCGGCGACGATGACGTCGTTTCGCTCAACGCGTCGCTACGCTGGGACGTCTCCGATTCGCTCGAGATGATCGTACGAGCCGACTACTCGAGTGAGGACGAGAACGGCTCGCCGTTCGTCTTCAAAGGCATCAACACGAGCGCGCCGGTGGCGGCCATCGCCAGCGTAGGGGCGGGCTGCCCGGGCGCGACGATTCCGTTCGCGCCGCTCGCGCCCGGCGATCCCCGTCTCGGCCCTCCGTCCGTCCCGGAGACGGCGGCGCCGGATCCGAGATGCGCGAACAACGCATGGAACCTGGGACCCTATACGAACGGCGGCAACGCGCCGGTCGAGAGCACGTTCGACGTGAGGGGCACGTCGGTCACTTTGAACTGGGATATCAGCGACCGTTTGACGCTGCATTCAATCTCGGCTTACCGCAACACGGATTGGACCGGCATCCGCGATGCGGACAATACGCCTTTGACGCTGATCACGACCGACTACACGAGCGAATCCACCCAAACCAGCCAGGAAGTTCGCCTGGACTATAGCGGCGAGCGCGTCAACGGGGTCGTCGGCGTCTACTACTTCGACGAAGACACGGATGACCACGTCACCGTGCCTCTCGCCTTCCCGCCCTCGCCGCCGGTGATCGCGTCGCTGATCTCCGGCGGACCGGGCTCGCGCGACCTGCAGTTCGTGAACCTGACGACGGAATCGATCGCCGTCTTCACGGAGTGGACCTACGACGTCACCGATGCGTTGAGCCTGACCGCGGGCGTTCGCTATACGGAAGACGACAAGTCGATGCAGGGCTTCATCTGGAACATCTTCCCGGCGACGGCGCCCGATCCGAGCCCGCTGCCGACGCTCGCGATTCCGGACGGAGGGCCGCTGTTCATCTATCCGGACCGCTTCAGCGAGACCTTCGACAAGGTCACCGGCTCCGCGAGCATCCAGTACACGTTCGACAACGGTTGGATGATCTACGGCAGCTACGCGAGCAGCTTCAAGTCGGGCGGCTTCAATCAGCGCTTCAACGCGCCGCCCGAGGGATTCGTGCCGTTGCCGTTCGCGGAGGAGACGGTCGACTCGATCGAGCTCGGCTTCAAAGCGGATATCACCGATACCTTCAGACTGAACGCCGCGATCTTCTCGTCGGACTACGACGATATTCAGCTCATCTACCGGCAGGGGGTCGTGCCGCTGCTTTTCAACGCCGGCAGGGCGACGATCGACGGCGCCGAGCTCGAGGTCCAGTTCGTGCCGAACGATCGGCTGATCCTCGAAGGCGGACTGAGCTATCTCGACGACGAGATCAAGGACATTACCGAAGTCCCCGGCGCGACGGCCACGATCACGCCGGACAACACGCTTCCGTTCACTCCGGAGCTGCAGGGGAACGTCGGCATCGGATACCGGTTCCCGCTGAACAACGGGTGGAGCCTGACGCCGCGTCTCGACGTTTCCTACACCGACGAGCAGTACTTCGACGCCGGTAATACGGAGATCACGGCGCAGCAGGAGTCCGTGACGGTGACGAATCTCTCGATCGTGCTCGACAGCGGCAACCGCTGGACGGCGACGCTTCTCGCCGAGAACCTGACCGACGAGCTCTACCCGGTGCAGGGCAATGCGTCACTCGCGACGCTCGGCTACGCGGAGATCATCTATGCGCGCGGCCGCAACGTGCAGGCGGGGGTAAGTTATCGGTTCTGAGCAGAAAAGACGCCCGGCTCGTCGCGCTGGGGCCGCCGCCCCGGTTGCGTCTATCATGACGGGCGTCGACACGCCGGAGAAGAACGATGATCCGCCTGCATTCGACGATGCAATCCATCAACGGCTACAAGGTGCGGCTTCTCTTGTCCATCCTCGACGTGCCGTTCGAGCTCGTCGACATCGACATGTACGGCGGCGAGCACAAGCGCGAGCCGTTCCTTCTGCTCAATCCGTTCGGCCAGATGCCCGCGATGGAGGACAACGGCTTCACGATCGCCGACTCGCACGCGTGCCTCGTCTATATCGCGCGCAAGTACGATCCGCGCGGGACGTGGCTGCCGATCGATGCGGAGGGCGAGGCGAAGGTCGCCGAGTGGATGTCGAAGTCCGCGAACGAGATCCACCACGGGCCGTGGCTCAAGCGTGCGAAGATACGCAGGCCCGACGCGATCAAGACACCCGACGAAGAGATCGACGCACGCTGCGACTACATCCTCGCGCTGATGGACAAGCACCTCGAACGGCGCGACTGGCTCGCACGCGAGCATCCGACGATCGCCGACGTGTCGGTCTTCGGGCCGGTTTCGATGCTCGAGGTCTCGGGCTACGACACGGACAAATGGCCCGCGGTCACGCGCTGGCTCGACCGCGTGCGCGGGCTGCCGCGCGCGATCGACATCGACGGCCGGCCGTTCGCGTGACGGCGGTCAGAACGAGCGCTTCGTCTCGACGGTCAGCTGCCAGCCGTCGACGTCGTCCCGGTGGCTCAGCGGCGTCGCGAGATCGATGTGCACCACCTGCCGGCTGCTCGAGCGCGGCGACGTGAGGCGGAGCCCGGCGCCGACGTTTGCGAGCGTGCCGGCCGGCTCGGTCGCGCGCGCGTCGCGTCCCCAGACGCGGCCGACGTCGAAGAACACCGCGTAGCCCAGCCGGAACAGACGTAACGGATACCAGTCCGTGAAGAACCGCTGCTCGAGCGTCAGCACCGCGCTGTGCTCGCCGCTCTGATACCTGAGCGGATAGCCGCGCAGCCCGTTGTCGCCGCCGAGCAGCACCTGCCGCTCCGGATCGAGCCGCCGCGACGCGGTCGCCTGCAGGCTCGCGAGGAACAGGTGATGCTCGAGGTTGCGATGATAGTAGCGCGCGCTGAGCGCCAGCACTCCGTTGCGGGTCTCGCCGCTCTCGCGGCGCGCCGCAAGCGCCGAGTCGAACAGGAAGAGCTTCCCCCGTCCCGGCTCCCAGCCCTTCGACGCGGCGACCTCGAGCACCGTCGCGCGCCGGTCCGCGCCGAAGGATTCGGCGGCGAAGCCGAGCTTCACCTTCACGTTGAGCCCGAGCGGCACGTCCTCGGTACGGCCGATGTCGTTGAGCTCCGTCATCACGCGGAAGTCGTCCTGGATCACCTGGAAGCCGATCCACGGATAAACCAGCTTGCGGTCGGGCGGCAGCAGCAGCGGGTCGGGGACGTCCGGCGCGACGCCGAACTCGTGCTCCTCGTAGCTGATGCCCGCGAGCCAGCGCAGCGCGCGGTCGCCGCGCAGCCCGCGCGACCAACCGCCTTCGACCGAGAACGCGCGGCGCTCGTGGCGGAACTCGTCGATCTCCTCGCCGAGGTCGTAGATCGTGTCGACCCGCTCGTCGTCGAGCACGAGACCCGCGACGGACCACCGCGTATCGAGCGCGAAGAACGGCCGCCCTGCGGCGATCGACATCCGATCGCCGTCGCTCGTGTTCGCGAACACGACGTCGAGACGCGCGCGGCTGCCGCGGACGTTCGGATCGGTGTAGCCGAGGTAGACCTCGTCCCGATCGACGTCCGTCGAGTACGAGACCGTCAGGCCCTTGCCCGTCCCGAGCAGGTTGCTTTCCTCGATGCCGATACCGAGCTCGTTCTCACCGCCGTTACGGCCGAGCTCGAGCTCCGGCGAAAGCGACCAGCCGTCGCGCACGACGACGCGGACATCGACCGTGTTGGTCTCCTCGTGATACGCGCTCGGCTCGACGGTGGCCTCGACGAGGAAGTCGCGGCTGCGCAACAGGCGCGCGGACTCGGCGAGCAGGCGCGGCTCGAAACGATCGCCCGGCCGGAACAGCAGCACGTTCTCGATGACGTTCTCGCGCGTCGTGACGTGCATGCGGTTCGCCCAGCGATACAGCCGCTTGGCCTCGTCCGGATTCGACGTGTCGAAAACGTTCTGGACCTCGATGTCGATTCGGCCGATACGCGCGCCGCGGCGTGCGAGCTCCTCGAGCAGCAGCGCTTCGCCGCTTTCCTCGGGCGCGGCCGCGGGGGCGATCTGCGCAGGCGCCGGCGGCGCGCCGAGCGCGAAGCACGCGACGGCGAGTGCGAGCGGGCGGCGCTGCGGATGGCGTGCGGGGCGTGGCATCGCGGAGACGTGGAGCCCGAATCGGGGGTCGATGTGCCGACCATAGCACCTCGGCACAACGCGTGCGCTATGACGCGCGTCGCGCCGGCCGGTGTCAGCCGCTTGTGTGGCTCTTCCGCAACACCAGTTGCGCGAGCGCGGCCGTCCTGCCGTCGGGATCGACGACGAGACCCTCGCGATAGTAGCGGACTTCGTAGCGGACTTCGCCGTCGCCGCCGCACGCGTCGAGCGAGAGGCGAAGCAGCTCGTTCGGCCGCATCCGGAAGGCCGGCGTCGACGGGCCGATCACGGGCTCCGGCCAGTCGAGATGCTGCTCGACGATCAGGACGCCGCCCGGTGCGAGGCGGCGCACCAGCGCCGGCAGCAGACCGAGGTGCACGTACCGGACGACGACGATCAGCGCGTACGGTCCGGCAGGCAACGCCTGCTCCGGATCCTCGTCGAGGTCCGCCTCGATGAACCGCGCGTCGAGGCCGCGCTCGGCCGCGCTGCGGCGCGCGCGCTCGAGCGCGGTCGGCGAGATGTCGATCCCGTCGACCGTGCGGCCGAGCGACGCGAGATGGAGCGCGTTGCGCCCTGCGCCGCACGCGACGTCGAGCGCGGGGCCGGCCGGCGCGAGGTCGAGCCACTCGACGACGAGCGGCGTCGGGTGCACGCGCTCGGCGTACGCGCCTTCGCGGTAGCGCCGCTCCCACTTCTCGCGCGAGGATTCGGATCCCGTGGTCATGACGTTCGCGCGCGGCGAGCGCGTCGCGGGCGCGCGCACGCGTGAGGCCGGCGTATCCGAGCCGAGGTTTCCGTCACGGCGGAGCTGAAGTTCCCGTCACGGCGGAGCCGAAGTTTCGTCACGGCGGAGCCGAAGTTTCCGTCACAGGCGGATGACGATCTTGCCGACGAAGTCGCCGTTCTCCATCAGGTCGAACGCGGCCGGGGCGTCCTTGAGCTCGAACACTCGACCGACGTACGGCCGGACCTCGTGCTCCGCGATAAACGCGTTCAACGCCTCGAAATCCGCGCGCGAGCCGACGTAGATCCCGGTGACGCGGCCGCCGAGCGTCATCAGCGCGCCGACGGGCAGGCTCGACGCGAAGCCCGAGAGCCCGCCGATCAGCGCGATGTGGCCGTCGTAGCCGAGCGCTTGTACCGCCCTCGGCAGCGTGTCCTCGCCGCCGACCTCGAGCACGTGCTTCACGCCGGCGCCGCCGGTCAGCTCGCGCACGGCGCGCTGCCATTCCGGGTTCTCCCGGTAGTTCACGGTCCCGAACGCGCCGAGCAACTTCGCCGTCTCGAGCTTCTCGTCGCTCGAGCTCGTGATGATCGGCCGTGCGCCGGCCGCGGCGGCGAGCTGCAGGCCGAGCGTCGACACGCCACCGGTGCCTTCGAGCAGCACGAAGTCGCCGGCCTCGAGCCCGCCGTGCTTGAAGAGTCCAACCCACGCCGTGACGCCCGCGCACGGCAGCGTCGCGGCCTCTTCGTACGTCAGATGATCCGGGATCGCGACGAGCGCGTCCTCGTGCGACACGATGACCTCGGACAGCATCCCGCCAGCATTGCCGCCGCGCGCGGACGCGTTGATCTCGGCCGAGCGGTCGCCGTCGATCCATTTCTGGAAAAAGATGCCGGCGACCCGATCGCCGACCTCGAAGCGCGTGACGTTCGGACCGACGGCGATGACCTCGCCCGCGCCGTCCGACAGCGGGATGCCGCCTTCGGCGTTGCCGCCCGGGCCGTAGCGCGCGTTCAGCATCAGCACATCGCGCCTATTCAGCGACGTGGCGTGCACGCGGACGAGGACCTCGCCCGGTCCGGCCTCGGGGCGATCGACCTCCTTCAGCACGAGGCGGTAACCGTCGCCGTCCCGCTCGAACTGGTACTGCCGGATCGTCTCCGCGGCCGCGCTCGCGACGAGGCCCGCATGCGCGAGCACCGCGGCGGCGGCGAGCCACAGGACGCGGCGGGCCGCGCGGCCCGCGATCGACCGTTCAGCGGCGTGATGCATCGGTTCTCCTTCTTCTTTGGAATTTCAGCACACCGTCGTCGAGCTGCGACCAGTGCCACGGCTCGAACGCGAAGCCGAATGCGTTGCCCCGATCGTACGGCATGCGAAAGCCGAAGCGCGAGGCGTTGTGCTCGAGCCAGAAGAACGCTTCCGAGTGCGCAAAGGCCTCGGTCAGCGGCCTGCAGCCGGGCGTCGCGATGTCGACGGCCCTGCCCGTGTGGTGCTGGCTGTAGCCCGGCGCCGCATTCGCGCGGAGGATCGCCTCGATGTCGTCGCCGCGCGCGAGCTTCGCGCGGATCAGCGCGATCTGTCGCGAGATGCTCCGGAAGCCGGACACGAGCAGCAGCTGCACCCCGTCCTCGGCCGCGGCGGCCTTCATCGCGCGCCAGTCCTGCGCCGTGCGCGGCGCGAGCCGCTCCATCCGTCCGATGATGTTCGGCTCGACGTCCTCGAGCCGCTCCGCATCCGTGTAGGCGGGAAGCGGCGGGTCGATGCCGTATTCGGGCGGAATGCCAAGCTCGGCGAACCACCTCGGCCTTCTTACGGTTCTTCGTCCCATCGGGAAGCGCCGCTCTCAAGCTCGTTACGGGGGCCGGCGCGTCGCGCCTCGGGCCGGATCGACGGCCGACCGGTCATCGCCGATCGTGGGTCGATTGTAGCCCGTCGGCGCATCGGCATCAGGAACCGCTCGGGGTTTCCGGGGCAGCTTGTCGCGCCGACTTGTATTACGGTAACGGCCGCGCCGGCACGGAGACCGGCGCTCGGGCGAGCGGGGGCTCTGTTCGCCCGCTCGGAGACGGAGGGAGAGGTGGCTCGCGGAACCCGGCGTCCGCGCAAACAATCGAAGAAGACCACGCGCTCCGGCACGTTGCTCGGCCGCGTCGTCGGCGCGCTCGGCGTGCTCACGCTCGTATGGGTCGTCGCGACGGCGGCGCTCGTCGCGTCGTTGCGCTACGTCGATCCGCCCGTCACGGCGATGATGCTGCAGCAGGCTGTGCCGATCAGGGCGCAGAAGCACGCGTGGGCGCCGCGCAGCTCGATCTCGATCGAGGCCGCCCACGCGGTCATCGCGTCGGAGGACCAGCGTTTTCTCGTCCACAACGGGTTCGACGTCGAGCAGATCAAGCGCGCGGTCGAGACGTACCGCGCCGGCGGCGATCTGCGCGGCGCGTCGACGATCACGCAGCAGGTCGCGAAGAACCTGTTCCTGTGGTCGGGCCGCAGCTTCGTGCGGAAGGGCATAGAGGCGTATTTCACGTTGCTGATCGAGGCGATGTGGCCGAAGGAGCGGATCCTCGAGGTGTATCTGAACGTCGCCGAGCTCGGCGAAGGCATCTTCGGCGTGGAGGCCGCCGCGCAGACGTACTTCGGCACGTCGGCCGCGGCGCTCGGCGCCGAGCAGGCCGCGCTCCTCGCGGCCGTGCTGCCGAACCCGAAGGTGCTGCGCGTCGATGCGCCGAGCGCCTACGTGCGGAGCCGGCAGGCGTGGATCCTCGGCCAGATGCGGAGGCTTCGCGCGGACGGCCACTATCGGGAGCTCGACTGGTGAGCGGCAGGCCGGAAGCCGGGCGGCGCGCGGCGCGCCGACGCCTGCCGCGCTCGCGGAGCCCCGTCCGGACGGGCATCGCCGATGCGGGGCCGCCGGCGCCGCTCGCATGCGGCTTCCCGCCGGTCTCGTCGCCCGACGCGCGCGTGCTCGTGCTCGGCAGCCTGCCGGGCGAGAAGTCGATCGAGATGCAGCAGTACTACGCGCAGGCGCGGAACGCGTTCTGGCCGATCATGGGCGAGCTCTGCGGCGCGTCGCCGTCGTTGCCGTATCCGCGGCGGCTCGAGCGGCTGCGCGCCGCGGGCATCGCACTCTGGGACGTGCTCGCGGCCGGCGAGCGTCGCGGCAGCCTCGATTCGGCGATCGTGCCGTCGAGCATGGTCATCAACGATTTCGCGGCGTTCTTCGCCGCGCATCCGGCGATCCGCTTCGTCTCGTTCAACGGCTCGATGGCGGCGCAGCTGTTCATGAAGCGCGTGCTGCCGACGCTGCCCCCCGAGTATGCGGCGCTCGAGACGATGCGACTGCCGTCGACGAGTCCCGCGAACGCGTCGTACTCGTTCGAGCGCAAGCTCGCCGCCTGGACGGCCGCGCTGCGCGACAGGCTCGCGTCAGCCTGACGTCGCGTCCGGTCCGCTCGACGGCCAGTCGAGATCGAATGGGAACGGCCGCTCGTCCGTGTTGAACGTCATGTAGCGGAAGATCTGATAGGCGTAGCGGGCGAGCGATTGCCCGAAGCCGCGCAGCCGCTCGTTCGGCTGGCCGCTGAAGAGCGCCCACAGGCACTGCAGGACGACCACGGCCGTCAGCACGAGCTCCGTGATCCACCAGATCGCGGCGAAAACGACGACGAACACGAGCCGCAGCCACGTGCTCTTGTTCGTCAGGTGCTGCTCGAGCGGGTGACGGGGCCGCGGCTCGCGCTCCCGTGCCGTCTCGCCGCCGGTGGGCGTCGGCTCCTCCCACAGCGGCGCGCCACCGCCGGCCGCCGGCGTGTCGCCGTTCGGGTTTGAGCTCGGATCCGGATGCGGAGGGGGCGGCTCGTTCATCGACGGCTCCGAAACAGGATTCTGAGGTTGCCGCGCGAGAATAAACCCGCTGTCCGAGAGGCGCCACAGAAAAAGGTGTCAGACACCATTTTCGAGAAAATGGTGTCTGACACCTTTTTCTGTGGCGGCACCTTTTTCTGCAGCGGGCAGCTCGAGCTCGACGACGAGCCCGGGCCGGTGATCGTAGAGCGTGAGGCGCGCGTCGTGCTGCTCGGCGACGGCCTTGACGAGCGCTAACCCCAGGCCGTTGCCGGGCAGCGAGCGCGAGCGATCGAGCCGCGTGAAGCGTTCGAGCATCCGGTCGCGCTCGTCCGCGGGAATGCCGGGACCGGTGTCGGCGACGCTCAGCACGTACGCGGTCCCTCCTCGCGAGCCCTCTACGGAGACGTCGATGCGGCCGCCGTCGGGCGTGTACTTGACGGCGTTGTCGAGCAGGTTGGTCAGCGCCTGTGCGAGGAGCTCGCGATCGCCGACGACGAAGGCCTCGACCGGCGCGGCGCAGGAGAGCGCAATGTGCCGCTCGTCGGCCGCGGCCTGATAGAGCTCGCAGACGTCGCGTGCGATCACGCCGAGGTCGACAGGCGCGAACGCGCTCTTGTACGCGCCCGACTCGATCCGCGCGATCCTGAGGAGCGCGTTGAACGTCGCGAGCAGCGCGTCCGCCTGCGCGACGCATTCCTCGAGCCGCTCGCGGCTCGGCGTCGGCTCGCTCGCGAGCGTCTCGAGACGCGTGCGCAGCCGCGTCAGCGGGCCGCGCAGGTCGTGCGCGACGCTGTCGCCGACGTGGCGCAGCCCGGCCATCAGCTTCTCGATCTGATCGAGCATCGCGTTCACGTTCTCGGCGAGCTCGTCGTGCTCGTCGCCGGCACCGGTGACCGGCACGCGCTCCTTGAGGTTGCCGGCGATGATCTGCCGCGTCGTGCGGTTGATCTGTGCGACGCGCCGCTGCGCGCTGAAGCCGATCAGGATCCCGCCGAGCAGCGAGAGCCCCATCGTGAGCCCGAGGCCCCAGACGGATGCGCGGCGGAACACCTCGTTGATCTGCTCGAGCTCCCGGATGTCGCGTCCGACGAGCAGGCGAAAGCCGGGCCCGACGCCGAGCACGAGCGCGCGCACCGGCGTGTAGCGTCCGCTCGGATCGCGCTTGACGAAGTCGACCCACTCGCCGCGCCGATCGAGCTCCTCGGGCCAGTACGTGACGTTGCCCGCGATCGGACGCAGCGCCGCATCGACGAGCAGGTAGACGGAGCGCCCCTCGGTGTCGCGCCGCACGCGATCGTCGATCACGTTCGCGAGCCCGACGAGGCCGCGCCGCTCGGCCTGCTCCGCGAGGCCGCGGATCTCCGCCTCGATGATCTCATCGGTTTGCCGTTCGAGGTATCCGACCGTCGACCAGTAGATGAACGTGAAGAGCGCAAGCACGGACGCGCCGAAGAGCGCCATGTAGACGAGCGTGAGCTGGAAGACCGTCGTGCGGAAGAGGGCGGGAAGCCGCATGACGTGCCGGCTCAGGGCCGCGTGTCGAGCCGGTAGCCGGCGCCGCGCACGGTGTGCAGCAGCGGCGTCGCGAAATCGCGGTCGATCTTCGCGCGCAAGCGGCTGATGTGCACGTCGATCACGTTCGTCTGCGGATCGAAGTGATAGTCCCAGACTCCTTCGAGCAGCATCGTGCGGGTCACGACCTGGCCGGCGTGGCGCATCAGGAACTCGAGAAGCTGGAACTCGCGCGGCTGCAG
Source organism: Gammaproteobacteria bacterium (assembly GCA_036381515.1). GTDB lineage: Bacteria > Pseudomonadota > Gammaproteobacteria > Steroidobacterales > Rariloculaceae > ZC4RG20. Next base: position 25,918 of record DASVCR010000100.1, read on the forward strand.
GTCGATCTTGCGGTCGCCGCGATAGACCTCGCGGCGCAAGAGATCCATACGCAGGTCGCCGACCTCGAGCACGGTCGCCGGCGCCGCTCCGGCCGACGCGGAGCGGCGGATCAACGCCTCGAGCCGCGCGTGAAGCTCGCTGAACGCGAACGGCTTCACGAGGTAATCGTCGCCGCCTGCCTTCAGGCCCTCGACGCGGTCGTCGACCTCGCCGAGCGCGCTCAGCACGAGCGCGGGCGTGCGATTGTTCGACGCGCGCAGCGTGCGGATCACGCTCAGGCCGTCGACGCCGGGCAGCATGCGGTCGACGATCAGCGCGTCGTAGCTCTCGGTCGCGGCGAGGAACAGGCCGTCCCGCCCGTTGTCGGCGTGATCGACGGTCCAGCCGGCCTCGGTCAGGCCTTTACGAATGAAGGCGGCGACGTCCTTGTCGTCCTCGATGATCAGAATGCGCACTTCGCGGCAGGCCCTTCGCCGCGGGCGGAGGCCGACGCCGGATCGCTCCGGCGCCTTGCGAGGCTATGAGCTTGCCTTCAATGCCTCCGCGTCGTCGCGGCTCATCTCGTAGATCCGACGGATAGGGTAGCTGAATCCGTCGACCTCGACGGAATCGAACCGCGCATGAATCCGGCTGCCGAACGACGTCACGCCGATGCTCACGGCGAACTTGAGCTCGGGGCTCGGTCGGAACAGCTCGACGAGATAGGGCCGGAACGGCGTCGCCCAGATGATCAGCCTGTCGTCGTCGACGACGCTCCAGCTGTGCAGTCGGCCGAGCGCCGGAATGCTGTCGACCGGCACGAGGCTCGTGAGCTCGGGCGCGGCGTCGATCTCGATCTCGGCGGCGGGCTCGATGCCGGGCTCGGCTTCCCCGGAAGACGCGTCGGCCACGCCCGCGGCGAAGGCCGTCGAGGCCAGCAACGCGGCTAGCCACCTGGTCGGCGGAACGCGATTCGTCGAAGTTCTCATGGGAACCTCCTCAGCGCGCAAATCGACTGTCCAGCAGACGAAATGTTCCCCAACGGTAGTGGTCGGGAGCTGAACGGCGCATTAACGATCCGTAACGAAAATCGGGGTCAGAGCCCTTTTTGAAAATCGTGTCAGACGCCTTTTTTCGGAGGAATCGGGAGTCGAAGGAATTCGGGGTCAGAGAGCAATTTGGGGGCGGAGGAATTTGGGGTCAGAGCCTTTTTTCGCAGAGCCCTTTTTCGCAGAGCCCTTTTTAGCAGAGCCGCTTTTCGCAGAGCCCTTTGTCGGTCCGGGCCTCTTTCGATGGCCGCAAAAATCGGGGCTGAGCCCGCCCGGCCCTTCGCGGCCGTGCCCTTTTCCGTCCAGAAAGGGCTCTGACCCCACTTTTCCCTGACCCCGCTTTTCCCGCCGTCAGGGCCCTTTTCGGGATGGAAAGCACTTCGCCCCTGGCTCTTACGCCGATTTTTCAGAAAGGGCTCTGCCCCCCAATTTCCTCAAGGGCTTAGCCAAGAATAGGGCTCTGATCCCAATTTCCTGAAGGGCTTGGCTAAGAAAAGGGCTCTGACCCCAATTTCCTGAAAGGGCTTGGCCAAGAAAAGGGCTCTGACCCCAATTTCCTCGCATTACGAATCGGTAGGGAAATCGTGAGGCGGACGTAAGGCGCACGGGCTTACGTTGCACCGCAGTGAGCCGACCGGCTCTTACGATTCTTGGAGGTCTCGCGATGAGTGAGTCGAACAGAAAACGCTTGCGCGTGCTGCCTCTCGCGGCCGCGCTCGCTGCCGTGCTCGGCGGCGCCGCCGTGCTCGACGTCGGTGCGCCGCCTTTCGAGATCGCGCTCGCGCAGGAGCGGCCCGCCGCATCGGGCTTCCAGGCGCCGTCGTTCGCGGACGTGGTCGAGCGCGCGAGCCCGGCCGTCGTGAACATCTCGGTTACGAAAGTGATGGGACCGACGCCGACGACGGGGTTCCGCGACGCGTGGCCGCGCGACCTGCCGCGCAGCCCGCTCGACGAGTTCTTCGGACGCTTCTTCGAGATGCCCGGCGCTCCGCGCCGCGCGGCCGGCGCGGGATCCGGCTTCATCGTCGATCCCGAAGGCTACATCGTGACGAACCACCACGTCGTCAGCGACGCGGAGGAGATCGTCGTGACGCTCGCCGACGGCCGGCAGCTCGACGCGCGCGTCGTCGGCGACGACCCGCAGATGGATCTCGCGCTGCTCGAGGTCGACGCGGACGAGCCCTTGCCGTTCGTTCGCTTCGGCGATTCCGACGCGGTGCGCGTCGGCGACTGGGTGCTCGCGATCGGGAACCCGTTCGGGCTAGGCGGCTCGGCCTCGGCCGGCATCGTCTCCGCGCGCGGCCGCGACATCCGCTCCGGGCCCTATGACGACTATCTGCAGATCGATGCGCCGATCAACCAGGGCAACTCCGGCGGACCGGTCTTCAATGCCGCGGGCGAAGTGATCGGCGTCAGCACGGCGATCGTCTCGCCGAACGGCGGCAGCGTCGGCATCGGCTTCGCGATTCCGTCGAACCACGTGACGGCCGTCGTCGAGCAGCTCAAGGAGACGGGCAGCGTCGAGCGCGGCTGGCTCGGCGTATCGCTGCAGGACCTCGACGAGGCGCTCGCGGAGTCGCTCGGCATCGATGGCACCGAGGGCGCGCTCGTTGCCGAGGTCATCGCCGGAAGTCCCGCCGACGACGCAGGCTTCGAGGTCGGCGACGTCGTGACCCGCTTCGACGGCGAGGACATCGACTCGGTGCGCGACCTGACGTTCACCGTCGCGCGGCACCGGCCCGGCGAGTCCGTGACCGTCGACGTGATCCGCGACGGGCGCTCGCGCGAGCTCGAGGTCGAGCTCGGCGATCGCGCACGAGCGACCTCGATGCCGTTCTCGGGCTCGCGCGCTCCCGCGCGTCCCGGTGCCCGCGCCGGCGAGACGGCGCTCGGCTTGCGGCTCGCACCGCTGACCGATCGCGAGCGCTCGAGCCTCGGTCTGCCGAGCGACGTCGATGGCGCGCTGATCGTCGACGTACGGCCCGGCAGCGCCGCGGCGCGCGAAGGCTTGCGGGGCGGCGACGTGATCGTATCGGTGAATCGGCAGCCGGTGGACTCGGTCGACGACGTGACCGCGGCGCTCGATGCGGCCCGGCGCGGGAACGGCCGCGCGCTGCTCCTCGTGCGCCGCGGCGACGCGCAGCACTTCGTCGCGCTCGATTTCTCCTGATTCGCCGCGCGAAACGAAGCTCGGCGTTCGCGCCGGGCTTCGTCCTTCGCGACCGCTTCCGTGAGCGCCGGCCGCGTGCCGGCGCGCCTTGTACCCCGCTTCCCCGGCGGTCGATAATGCAGCCCGCCCGGGGGTGTCGGGGTGTCATGCTCGTCAGGCTGCTAAAGGATCCACTGCTGCACTTTCTCGTGCTCGGCGCCGCGCTCTTCGCGATCTCGGTGTCGCGCGGCGGTGACGACGCAGCGCCCGAGCGCATCGTGATCGACGGGCTCGTCGTCGAGCGCGTCGCCGAGGCGGCGCGGCGTCTCTACGAGCGCGAGCCGACCCGCGAGGAGCTCGAGGCGCTGCTCGAGCCGACGATTCGCGACGAGGTCCTTTACCGCGAGGCGCTCGCGCTCGGCCTCGACGACGACGACGACGAGGTCCGCCGAAGGCTGATCGAGAAGATGCAGTACCTCACGCAGGACCTCGCCGATCCCGAGCCGCCTTCGGAGGAGGAGCTCCGCGCGTTCTTCGCGCAGGATCCCGCGCGCTTCGCGCTCCCCGCCGCCGTGACGTTCGAGCAGGTGTTCTTCAGCCCGCAGATGCGCGGCGACGCGCTCGAGCAGGACGTCGAGACCGCGCGGCGCGCGCTCGAACAGGGCGCCGACCCGCTCGACGTGGGCGACCGCACGCCGCTCTCGCTCCGCTTCGACGCGGCGGAGCGCGAGCGGCTCGAAGTGCTGTTCGGCGAGACAATGACGGACGCGCTCTTCGCGACCGAGCCCGGCGGCTGGGTCGGCCCGTACCGCTCCGATTTCGGCCTGCACCTCGTGCGCGTGCTCGAGCAGCGGCCGGTCACGCCGCGCTCGTTCGAGGACGCGCGCGACGACGTCCGCGAGGTCTACGCGGCCGAGCAGCGCGCCGCGCGCAACGAGGCCGAGTACGCTCGGATTCGCGCGCACTACGACGTCGTCATCGAGTGGCCCGAAGACGGAGCCGCACGTTGAGCGGCGCGCGCGGGCTCCCGATCCTTACGCTGTCGATCGTCGCGCTGTCGCTGCTCGCGCTGCCCGCGCTCGCTCACCGCCTGAGCCCCGCGTACCTGGGCCTCACCGAGACGTCGCCCGGCGTCTACGACGTCGAGTGGAAGGTGTCGATACCGGGCGGCCTTGCGGACGTGCTCGAGCCGCGCATCCCGGAAGGCTGCCGCGTCGAAGGCAACGTCCGCACGTACGTCGTCTCCGACGCGCGACTGCAGCACGGCGTGATCGCCTGCGACGGCGGCATCGCCGGCCGCGACATCGGGGTCGACGGCCTGCGCTCGACCGACACGGACGTGCTGCTGCGCATCGCGTTCGCTGACGGCTCGTCGTTCACGCATCGCCTCGTGCCGTGGGCACCCGCGGTGACCGTCCCCGAGCGGGCCGGCGCGGGCGCCGTGATCTCGACGTATCTCGTGCTCGGCGTCGAGCACATCCTGCTCGGCATCGATCATCTGCTGTTCGTGCTCGCGCTGCTGCTGATCGTGCGCGGCGTCCGCCGGCTCGTCGCGACGATCACCGCGTTCACGGTCGCGCACAGCATCACGCTCGGCGCGGCGACGCTCGGGCTCGCCGACGTGCCGTCCGCGCCGGTCGAGGCGACGATCGCGCTCAGCATCCTGTTTCTCGCGACGGAGCTCGCGCGGCGGGACGCGGCAGGCGCCGACGCGCCCGAGGATCTGGCGAGCCGTTTCCCGTGGCTCGTCGCGTTTTCGTTCGGTCTGCTGCATGGTTTCGGCTTTGCCGGCGCGCTCGCCGAGGTCGGGCTGCCGCAGCACGCGGTGCCGCTCGCGCTGCTCTTCTTCAACGTCGGCGTCGAGCTCGGGCAGCTCGTTTTCGTCGCCGTCGTGCTCGCGGTCGGCGCGGCCTGGCGGCGCGCGGCGCTGCCCGTGCCCGCGCTGTGGGCGCGTGCGACGGCGTACGTCATCGGCACGATCTCGGCCTTCTGGGTGATCGAGCGGACGGCGGCGGTGTTCTAATCAACAGAGGTCCGGAACGGGGGGCGATGGACACGTTCACGGCACTGATCGGCGGCATCAACGGGATCGTCTGGCACGACTACGCGCTCCTGACGCTTCTCGGCGTCGGCATCCTGTTCACGCTGTGGAGCGGTTTCGGCCAGTACCGCGCGCTGACGCACGGCGTCGCGGTCGTGCGCGGCAAATACGACGACAAGGCCGATCCCGGCGCGATCAACCACTTCCAGGCGCTGTCCACCGCGCTTTCGGCGACGGTCGGCCTCGGCAACATCGCCGGCGTCGCGATCGCGGTCTCGGTCGGCGGTCCCGGAGCGCTGTTCTGGATGTGGGTCGTCGGCGCGGTCGGCATGGCGCTGAAGATGACCGAGGTCACGCAGGCGATGCTGTTCCGCGATACGTCGGATCCGCAGGACCCGCACGGCGGCCCGATGTACGTCGTACGGCGGGGGCTCGCGGCGATCAGCCCGAAGCTCGCGCCGCTCGGCGTCGTCGTCGGCGGCATTTTCTGCGTGACGCTCCTGGTCTCGACGGTGACCGGCGGGAACATGTTCCAGGCCTGGAACGTGGCGGACATCTCGTTCACGTACTTCGGCGTGCCGCACTGGATCACCGGGCTCGTGCTGACGCTCGCGGTCGGCGCCGTCATCGTCGGCGGCATTCGCCGGATCGGCGAGGTCGCGAGCCGCATCGTGCCGTTCATGTGCGGCGCGTACGTGCTCGCGGCGCTCTACGTCGTGCTCGCGAATCTCGGCCAGGTCCCCGAGATGCTCGTGCTGATCTTCACGGAAGCGTTTTCGCCGTCCGAGGGCGTCGGCGCGTTCATCGGCGGCACGGCCGGATACGGATTTCTCAAGGGCATGCAGCGCGCGCTCTTCTCGAACGAGGCCGGGCAGGGGTCCGCACCGATCGCGCACGCCGCGGCGAAGACCGACGAGCCGGTGCGCGAGGGCATCGTCGCGGGTCTCGAGCCGTTCATCGACACGCTCGTCGTCTGCACGATGACTGGTCTCGTGATCCTGCTGAGCGGCGCATGGAACCGGGACCCGGCGCTCGTCTACGACACGCCGCCCGAGATCACGCCCGTCGTCGCGAACGGCGATCCCGTGCTCGACGCGCGAGGCCGGCAGGAGTGGCAGATCTCGCCGGTGCGCGTCCGCGTCGCCGACGCCGTCGAGGCCGGCGCGCAGATGCGCGAAGGGAACGTCCTCTTCGTCGTGATCGAGGCGGGCGTCAACGCCGAGACCGGAATGACGCGGCATCGCGCGTACGGCACGCTGTCCGGCAGCAATGCGGTCGGCTGGACGGCCGTGTTCGACACGTTCGCGCTGCCCGTCGGCGAGACGCCGAGGATCGCCGTCGAGGGCGTCTACTTCGACTTGAAGGGCGCGACGCTGACCGCGAAGGCGTTCGATCGTGTGCTGCCCGGGCTCGGCATCTGGGTCGTGCCGCTAACGGTGTGGCTCTTCGCGTTCTCGACGATCATCTCGTGGAGCTACTACGGCGAGCAGGGCATCGTGTATCTGCTCGGCCGGCGTGCGGTGATGCCGTACCGCGTCGTCTATTGCTTCCTGATCATCGTGTCGGTCGAGCTCGTTCGCACGCAGGATGAGCTCGATTTGTTCTCGACGTTCGGCACCGGCGTGATGCTCTGGGCGAACATTCCGATCATGCTGATCTTCGGCAGCACCGCGATGCGCGCCTATCATGACTACTTCAGGCGCTACCGGAGCGGCGAGATGGAGCCTGCGCACGTCGCGCCGCGCGTGGGTGACGTCGTGGCGGGGCGAGACGTGCGCTGAGTCCGCTCCGCGCCGCTTCGGCGTTTATTAGGCGCCAAAGATCGGCTAACGTGATGCCGGCGCGAAACCGTTCTCCGCTGAAATGCCCGAATCACTGCAACGAGTCCCGAACGAACAGCACGACAAGATCCGAGATCAGGCGGCGAAGATCCTTGCGAGCGGCGCCCTCGGCCGGTCGCGTTCCTACGCACGGCTGCTCGAGTTCCTCGTCGACTGCACGCTCGAGGGGCGCACGCCGAAGGAGCACGAGATCGCGACGAGCGTGTTCAACCGCGGGCCGGACTTCGATCCGGGGCAGGATTCGATGGTCCGCGTCTACGCGCATCACCTGAGGCAGAAGCTCGACAATTACTATTCGACGGCGGGGCGCGGCGAGGCCGTCAGGATCGTCGTGCCGAAGGGCGAGTATCGCGTCGCGCTCGCGACGCTCGAAGCCGAGGAGGCGCCGGACGAGCCGCCTGCGAGCGAGCCTTCTCGCGCGCGCAGGGCGCCGTGGGCAGTTGCGGCGATCGCCGCGGCGGCCGCCGCGATCGGGATCGGTCTCGGCTGGTGGCTGGCGCAGGACCGCAGCCCGCCGAGCCCGGTCGAGGCGGTTGCGGCTTCGGACATCTGGTCGCCGATCCTCGCCGACGACACGCCGACGCTGATCGTCGTCGGCGACTACTACATCTTCGGGGAGCTCGACGAGGTCGGAAACGTCGACCGGCTGATCCGCAACTTCTCGATCAACTCGAGCAAGGACCTGGACGAGTACCTGATGTTCGACCCGAACCCGGGCCGCTACATCGACCTCGATCTGACGTACCTGCCGCGCAGCACCGCGTTTGCGCTCCGAGACCTGCTGCGCGTGCTGTACACGTCCGACAAGCCCGTCGCCATCGCATCGATGTCCGAGCTCGATGCCGCGGACCTGCGCGAGAATCACATCATCTACGTCGGCTACATCAGCGCGCTCGACAAGCTGTACGACTTCATGTTCGACGACTCGGGCCTGACGGTCGGCGAAACGTTCGACGAGGTCATCGAGCGCAAGACCGGCAAGCTCTACGTGAGCGGCGGCGGGATGCCGTCCGCGTCGCGCAACTACCGCGACTACGGCCTGTTCGCGACGTTTCCGGGTCCGGGCGGTAATCAGTTCATGGTCGTCGCCGGCACGCGCGATGCCGGTCTGATGCAGACCGCGTACGCGCTCGGCAGCCTGCGCCACGTCAGGGCGCTCGAGGAGGCGGCGCCCGAAAGGTCGGGCGGCGATCCGCTCGCGTTCGAGGTGCTCTACGAGGTCTCGGGGCTCGACCGCACGAATCTCGACGCGGTCATCGTCTACGCGGCCGCGCGGTAGCGGAACGGCGCACCGGAAGCGTTCGGTCAGCTTTCCACGGCCGGAAGCTCGCGAGCCTCGCCGCCGCGCGCGAGCGGCAGATGGACCTCGGCGAGCACGCAGCGCACGCTGCCGCCGCCGTACGTCTCGATCGCGTCGACCGGGACGGGCACGAGCGTGCCGTGCTCGGCGAGCGCGCCGCGCTGCGCGGTGGAGAGCGACGCGAACGCTCGCCGCGACAGCGCGATGACGGGGCCGTCCCGCCCGCGGAGCTCGAGCAGGTTCGCGGCGAACGCATGGAGCTCCCGGTAGCCGATCTCGATGACGCGCTTGCCGTTGGCGCGCAGCGCATCGAGCACGCGGCCGCGCGCGTCCGGGTCGCGGATCGCGTCGGTGCAGACGAGCGCGAAGGCCGTGCCGACGGACATCATCACGTTCGTGTGGTAGATCGGATGGCCGTCGCGGTCGACGGCATCGAACAGCACCGGCTCGTAGCCCATCTCCGTGCAGAAGGTCCGCATCGCGTCCGGCGACGTCCGTGCGGACGGGCATGCGAACGCGACGCGCGCGGTCCGGTCGAGCACGAGGCTGCCGGTGCCTTCGAGATAGAGGCCCTGCGTCTCGAGCGCCGTCAGGTCGACGATCCTTTCGACCGCGTAGCCGAGACGCCGCAGCGTGTCGGCGACGTCGTCGCGGCGCTCGCGCCGGCGGCTCGGCGCGAGCATCGGATAGCGCACGAGCGTGCCGTCGGCGTGCGTGCTGAGCCAGTTGTTCGGGAAGACTTCGTCCGGGCACACGGGCTCGTTCCGGCCGGGGAGCACGTGCACGCCGATCCCGGCGCGCGCGAGCGCGTCCGCGAGCGCATCGAATTCGGCGAGCGCGGCCGCGGCGACGGCCGGTTCGCCCGTCGCGCCTTCGGCCGTCGCACGCCGTGCCGCATCGGCCGGCGCCTGAAAGCGGTTCGATGCGGCCGTCTCGGGGTTCGCGCCGAAGTGCGCCGGCCGGATCATCAGCGCGGCGCGCGCGGCCTGCGGCTCGGGGAACTGCCCGACGCGGGGCTCCGGTGCGGCGGCGTCGCGTCCGACCGCGCCGTCCCGTGCCGGCGAGCCGCAACCTGTCGCGGCGCTCACGTCCGCGCCCTCACGCTCGGCCGATCGCGCCGCGCGGCGCGGCCGGCCTCCGATTCGTCGAACGCGGCGCGCACCTCGCGCGCGAGGACGCGCACGCCGCGCGCGACCGTCTCGTCGTCCTGCGCATACGAGATCCGCACGCACTCGTGCCGGTGCGGCCACGGCTCGTCGAGGCCCGGGAAGAAATAGTGCCCGGACAGCACGAGCACGCCGGACGCCTTGAGCCGCCGATAGAGCTCCGCGCTCGGGATCGGCAGCCCCGGCAGCCACAGCCACAGGAAGAACGCGCCCTCGGGCTCGTGGATCCGGAACGGCAGTCCCGCGAGCTCGCGCTCGACGAGATCGCGCGCGCGACGGGCCTTATCGCGGTAGTACGGCATGATCGTGCGCGCGCCGAGCGTCAGAATCTCGCCGCTCTCGACCCACGGCTCGGCGAGGACCGGCCCGACGCTGCCGACCGCGAGGTTCAGCACGGCCGTCATGTTCGTCAGCGCGGCGACGATCACGGGATCCGCGATGACGATGCCCGTGCGCACGCCGGGCAGCCCGAGCTTCGACAGGCTCAAGCACAGGATCACGTCCTCGTTCCAGAGCGGCTCGGCGCGCCCGAACACGATGCCCGGGAACGGCATGCCGTACGCGCCGTCGACGATCAGCGGGACCTTGGCCGCGGCGCACAGGGACGCGAGCCGCGCGAGCTCGTCGTCCGCCAGCACGTTGCCGGTCGGGTTTGCCGGACGCGACACGCAGACGGCGCCGACGTCCGGGCCGATCGCGAGGCTCGCGAAGTCGACGCGGTACTTGAACGCGCGATCCGACAGCTCGTCGATCACGGGGCGGCGCGACACGATCAGGCCGTCGTCGAGGCCGACGTCGGCGTACCCGACGTACTCGGGCGTCATCGGCAGCAGCAGGCGGCGCAGGCCGCCGTCCGGCGTGCGTCCGGCGAACAGGTTGAACAGCAGAAAGAAGCTCGCCTGGCTGCCCGCGGTCAGCGCGATGTGATCCTCGGTCAGCGCCCAGCCGTACTCGCGCGCGAGGAGCTTCGCGAGCGCGCGGCGGAACGGCAGGTCGCCGGCCGGATGCGCATAGTTCGACACCATCCGCTCGAGCGCGGCAGGCTCTTCGGCGGCCTCGAGCAGCCGGCGGCGGACGAGCGCCTGCACCTCCGGGATCTTCGCCGGATTGCCGCCGCCGAGGAACGCGACGTCCCCATCGCCGGCGAGCGCGCGGCCGAGATCGTCCATCAGCTCGAGGGCGCCCGTCGGGCGCGTGAAGCGCTCGCCGAAGGCGGAAAATTCGAAACGCGGTCGGCTCATCTCGAAAAACGCGTCGGGCTCGTCGGGCAGGAGGTTCCGTCATCGTAACCGAACGGGCGTCGCCGTCACGGAACCTGACGGCGGCAGCGCCGTCGGCTGGCGGACTGCCGGTCGACGACGCCTTGACGGCTGCCGTGGACGCTCCCGCGGAAAGCTCGGTCGCGGCCGCACGCGCCGAGGCGGGCGCGTCGATCCGGGGCTCAACGACCGTTGCGGCCGGACGCGCGTGCGGCGCGCTGCACGTAGGTCAGCGGCAGCGCGGTCGTGTCGATCGGCTTGCGCAGCACGAAGGACGAGTGCACGCCGATCACGCCGTCGATCCGCGTGATCTTGTTCAGCAGGAAATCCTGATACTCCTCCATGTTCGGCACGACGATCTTCAGCTGATAGTCCGCCTCCTGGCCCGTGATCAGGTAGCACTCCTGCACCTCGGGATAACCGCGCACGACGCTCTCGAACTGCTCGAAGCGCTCGGGCGTGTGCCGGTCCATCCGGATGTGCAGCAGCACGGTCAGCTCGAGCCCGAGCGCACGCGGCGACAGGCGGACGACGCGCTCGCGAATCACGCCGTCCTCCTCGAGCTGCTTGATCCGCCGCGAGCAAGGCGACGGCGACAGGCCGATCCGGTCGGCAATCTCCTGGTTGCTGAGCCCCCCGTCCCGCTGCAGGAGGTCGAGGATCTTGAGGTCGTACGCGTCGAGCTTCGCATTGTTTGGCATGACGATTGCTGCAAAAGAATAAAACTGGACGGATTGTTGCGGTTTTGTCTGGTATCACGCAAGGTATCGCGTTGAAAACCAAGAAATCCGCCGATCTCTGTCGCCCAGCCGTATTCGCACCGCGGTCTGGCCCCTCGGAGAGTCCGACATGTCTGCAGGAAGCGGTTTGTTGCACGGAACGGCTGGATCCTGGCAAAAAGTTGCCGAATGCGGCTCGAAACACTTCAAGAAAGCACGCAAAACGCGCGCTCCCGAGCATACAATGTCCAGCATTGGTACCCATCGGCGGCCACGGAGGAGCCGCCGCCACTGAAAGGAGATTCACGATGAGCGCCACGCACGACGACACGACCCCCGGACGCACCGTTGCCGACGAAGCCCGGTCGTCCTGGCCGCTCGACCGGCGCTCGTTCGATCACCGCAAGTACAAGCCGTATCGCCCGATCGTGCTGACGGACCGGACGTGGCCCGACCGCGTGATCGAGGCCGCGCCGGACTGGTGCAGCGTCGACCTGCGCGACGGCAACCAGGCGCTGGTCGCGCCGATGTCCGTCGACCAGAAGCTCGAGCTGTTCGACCGCCTGGTCGCGATCGGCTTCAAGGAGATCGAGATCGGCTTCCCGTCCGCGTCCCAGATCGAGCTCGATTTCACGCGGCGGCTGATCGACGAGGGCCGCATTCCGTCCGACGTGACCGTGCAGGTGCTGACGCAGGCCCGGCAGAACCTGATCGAGCGCACCTTCGACGCGCTCGACGGCGTTCCCCGCGCGATCGTGCACGTCTACAACTCGACGTCGCCCGTGCAGCGCGAGCAGGTGTTCCGCGCGAGCCGCGAGGAGGTCATCGGCATCGCGGTCGACGGCGCGCGCTGGGTCAAGGAGCAGGCGGCCCGTCGCCCCGGCACGAAGTGGATCTTCCAGTACTCGCCGGAGAGCTTCTCCGGCACCGAGCCCGACTATGCCGTCGAGGTCGTCAACGCGGTGCTCGACGTCTGGCGTCCGGACCAGGGGCAGGAGGTGATCATCAACCTGCCGGCGACGGTCGAGATGACGACGCCGAACGTGTTCGCCGACCAGATCGAGTACTTCTGTCGGCACGTGAATCACCGTCGGCACATCCGAGTGAGCCTGCACACGCATAACGATCGCGGCTGCGCGGTCGCGGCCGCCGAGCTCGGCGTGATGGCCGGCGCGGACCGCGTCGAGGGGACGCTGTTCGGCAACGGCGAGCGCACCGGCAACATGGACATCGTCACGATGGCGATGAACCTCTACTCGCGCGGCGTCGATCCGAGGCTCGATCTGTCGGACATGAAGCGGATCGTCGACGTCTACAAGCGCTGCACGTCGATGCCGGTCCATCCGCGGCACCCGTGGGCCGGCGAGCTCGTCTACGCGGCGTTCTCCGGCAGCCATCAGGACGCGATCCGCAAGTCGATGGCGCATCACCGCGCGCACGGCGCCGAGCAGTGGGAGGTCGCCTATCTGCCGATCGACCCCCGCGACCTCGGGCGGCGCTACGAGGAGGTCGTCCGGATCAACAGCCAGTCCGGGAAGGGCGGCGTCGCGCTCGTGCTCGAGCGCGACCACGGCATCTCGCTGCCGAAGTGGATGCATTCGGTCATCTCGGACATCGTGCAGCGGGAGGCGGACTGGACGGGCAAGGAGGTTCCTTCCGCGCAGATCCGCGCGCTGTTCGAGTCGGAGCTCGTCGCGGTGCCGGCCGGCTGGCGGCTCGTCGGCTACGACTCGCGCTTCGAGCACCAGCGCACCGTCGGCAACTTCCGCGTGCAAACGGCGCGCGGCGAGATCGAGCTGACCGGCGAGGGGCAGGGCCTCGTCGAGGCGCTGATCGACGCGCTCGAGCGCCGACTCGACGCGAGCCTCGCCGTCGTCGCGTTCGAGGAGCACGCGCTCGAGTCCGGCACGAACGCGCAGGCGCTCGCGTCCGTGATCGTGTCCGTCGGCGTGCAGCAAAGTGCGGCGTGCTGGATCGACGAGGACAGCGCGGTCGCGACGCTGCAGGCCGTGCTGTCGGCGGTCGGGCGCGCCGGCGCCGAGCTCACCGCGGACCTGCGCGCGGCCGTCTGAAGGCCCGAAGGCGGCGGCCGGCTCGATCGGCAGCCATCGGCCGCCGCCGCGCGCGGGCGAGCATCCGCCCGCGTATGTGATTGCGCGTAAAGCTCCCGATCGCGCGGTTGTGCTATAACCAATGCCTCCATGACGGGCTAAAGAGGGGGAGCGGCGCCGTCGCTGCGGTGCTGCTGACGCACACGATTCCGATTCGCTCATTCCGACGGAGCCGTTGCCGCGCCGGGCTCGCCGTCGCGGCCGCGCTCGCCGTCGCCGCATGCTCGAAGCCGCAGGCGGAGCTCGGTCCGCCCGCGGCGCTTACGGGGGTCGTCACCGTCGTGACGTCTGAGGCCGTCGTCAAGCCGCTCGGCATCGAGATCGAGGCGGTCGGCACGGCGCGCGCGAACGAGTCGATCGAGGTCACATCGAAAACGTCGAACGTGATCACCGCGATCCGCTTCGCCGAGGGCGAGGAGGTCACGCGCGGCGCGGTCCTCGTCGAGCTCGACGACGACGAGGCTCGGGCCGAGCTCGCGGAGGCCGAGGCCGCGCTCGCCGACGCGCGCAGTCAGTACGAGCGCAGCCGCGAGCTCCGCGCGAGCCAGGTGATCTCGGCGGCGCAGCTCGAGGCGGCCGAGGCGTCGCTGAACGCGAACCTCGCGAGGGTCGCGGCGGCGCGGGCCCGGCTCGAGGACACCGTGATCCGCGCGCCGTTCGACGGCCGAACCGGCTTCCGGCACGTCAGCGTCGGCAGCTACGTGAGCCCCGGCACGATGATCACGACGCTCGACGACACGTCGCGGATCAAGCTCGACTTCACGGTGCCGGAGACGTACCTGTACCTGCTGCGCCGCGGGCTGCCGATCACGGCGTCGACCTCGGGCCTGCCGGGCCGCGAGTTCCACGGCGAGATCACGAACCTCGACTCGCGCGTCGATCCGGTCACGCGCTCGATCGCCGTCCGCGCCGAGCTGCCGAACGACGAGGGGCTCTTGCGTGCCGGCATGTTCATGACGGTCCGCCTCGAGGGCGACGTCGTGCCGGCGCTCGTCGTGCCCGAGGAGGCGATCGTGCCGGAGCGGGGGCGCACGTACGTGTTCGTCGTCGCGAACGACCGCGCGTATCGCCGCGAGGTCCGCATCGGCAAGCGGCGCCCGGGCGAGGTCGAGGTCGTCGAGGGGCTCGCGGAGGGCGACCGGGTCGTCGTCGAAGGCACGCAGAACCTGCGCGACGGCGACACGGTGCAGGTGGCGGGCCATAACCCGACGTAGGGCCGGCAAACACAACAACAGAAACGCGATCAAGCCATGCTGCTCTCCGAGGTCTCGGTACGCCGTCCGGTCTTCGCGACCGTGATCAGCCTGCTGCTCGTGATCTTCGGACTGATGTCGCTGCAGCGGCTTTCCGTACGCGAGTACCCGGACATCGACCGGCCCGTCGTGTCGATCACGACGAACTACAACGGCGCGTCCGCCGCGGTCATCGAGACGAAGATCACGCAGGTCATCGAGGACTCGATCGCCGGCATCGAAGGGATCCTCAAGATCGAATCCGACAGCGAGGACGAGCGCTCGCAGGTGCGGATCGAGTTCGACGTGAGCCGCGACATCGACGCGGCCGCGAACGACGTGCGCGACCGCGTCGCGCGCGTCGCGGGCGCGCTGCCGCCCGAGGCCGACCCGCCCGAGATCGTGAAGAACGACGCGAGCGCCGAGCCGGTCATGATCGTCGCGTTCAGCTCGGACACGATGTCGCTGCTCGAGCTCACGGACTACGCCGAGCGCAACCTCGTCGACCGGCTGTCGACCGTGCCCGGCGTCGCGCGCGTCGGCATCATCGGCGGGCGGCGCTACTCGATGCGGATCTGGATCGACCGCCAGGCGCTCGCCGCGCGGCAGCTGACGGTCACCGACATCGAGGACGCGCTGCGCCGCGAGAACGTCGAGCTGCCGGCCGGGCGCCTCGAGTCACTGAGCCGCGAGTTCTCGCTGCGCACGATGGTCGGGCTCGAGACCGAGGAGGACTTCCGCAACCTCGTGATCGCGCGCGGCGAGGACGGGCACCTGATCCGCCTCGGCGAGGTCGCGGACGTGCGCCGCGCGGCCGAAAACGAGCGCTCGTTCAGCCGACTGAACGGCCGCCCGGGCATCATGCTGTCCGTCGAGGCGCAGTCGAAGGGCAACACGCTCGAGATCGCGCGCGCGGTCCGCGAGGAGGTCGCGCAGATGCAGGCCGGGCTGCCGCCGGGCTCGACGCTGTCGGTCAGCATCGACAACGCGGTGTCGATCGAGGCGGCGCTGCGCGAGGTCCTGATCGCCGTCGCGTTCGCGCTGATGTCGGTGCTCGCGGTGATCTATCTTTTCCTCGGCAATCTGCGCGCGACGCTGATCCCGGCGATCACGATCCCCGTCTCCGTGATCGCGTCGCTGATCGTGATGTACGCGCTCGGATACAGCGTGAACGTGCTGACCCTGCTCGGGCTCGTCCTCGCGATCGGCCTCGTCGTCGACGACGCGATCGTCGTCCTCGAGAACGTGCACCGGCGCACCGAGCTCGGCGAGCCGCCGCTCGTCGCCGCGATCACCGGGACGCGCGAGATCGGCTTCGCGGTCATCGCGACGACGCTGACGCTCGCGTCCGTCTTCGTGCCGATCTCGTTCCTGCCGGGGGACCTCGGCCGGCTGTTCCGGGAGTTCGGGTTCACGCTTGCGGCCGCGGTGCTGTTCTCGGCGCTCGTCGCGCTGACGCTGACGCCGATGCTCGCGTCGAAGCTGCCGGCCGACATCGGCCGCGGCCGCATCGCGCACGCGATCGACGTGTTCTTCAAGCGCGTCTCGCGCCTCTATCAGCGCATCCTGCGCCGCATCGTCGTCCACCCGTGGGCCGTCGTCGCATGCATCGCCGTGCTCGTCGCGCTCGGCGTCGTGACGTTCCGCTCGGTGCCCGCCGAGTTCACGCCGGCCGCGGACGTCGGTCGGGCGATGATCTCGATCGAGGGGCCCGAGGGGTCGAGCTTCGAGTACATCGAGCGCTACGCGAGCGAGCTCGAGGCGCTCGCGCTCGCGGAAATGGAGAAGGGCGACGTCGCGCGCGTGCTCGTCCGCGTGCCCGGGCAGGGCGGCTCGAATATCCGCACCGGCGACGTCAACAGCGCCCGCGCGTTCGTCGTGATGAAGGACTGGCGCGAGCGCGACCGGACGCCGCGCGAGGTGGTCGACGGGCTGCGTACCGAGGTCGACCAGCGGATGCCGGGCGTGCGCGCGTCGACCGGGCAGCCGGCCGCGCTCGGCCGGCGCGGCGTCGGGCAGGCGGTGCAGGCGGTGATCGGCGGGCCGGATTACGAGCGGCTCGCGGAGTGGTCCGACCGGCTGTACGACCTTGCGCGGCAGAACCCCGGGCTCACGAACGTCGAGACGAGCTTCAAGTCGCGGAAGCCGCAGATCCGCGTGTCGATCGACCGCGATCGCGCGGCCGACCTCGGCATCTCGCTGCAGACCGTCGGGCGCACGCTCGAGACGATGCTCGGCTCGCGCGTCGTGACGACGTACGTCGACCGCGGACGCGAGTACGACGTGATCCTGCAGGGGCGCGACGAGTATCGCGACACGAACACGGACCTTTCGAACATCCAGGTGCGGTCGTCGCGCACCGGCGAGCTGATCCCGCTCGCGAGCGTGATCCGGCTCGAGGAGACGTCCGGCACGATGGAGCTCGCGCGTTTCAATCGCCTTCGCTCGATCGAGATCTCGGCGGATCTCGCGCCGGGCTACACGATGGGCGAGGCCGTGCGGTGGTTCACCGAGACGGTCGAGCGCGAGCTGCCGCCGGAGGCGACGCTGATGTGGGACGGCGAGTCCGGCGAGTTCACGCGCACAGGCCGGCAGATGTATTGGACGTTCCTGCTCGCGCTCGCCGTCGTCTATCTCGTGCTCGCGGCGCAGTTCGAGAGCTTCGTGCATCCGCTGATCATCATGGTGACGGTGCCGCTCGCGCTCCTCGGCGCCGTGTTCGGCCTGAAGCTCTTCGGCCTCACGATCAACATCTTCAGCCAGATCGCGGTGATCATGCTCGTCGGCATCGCCGCGAAGAACGGCGTGCTGATCGTCGAGTTCGCGAACCAGCTCCGTGACCGCGGCGTCGAGTTCATCGACGCAATCGTCGAGGCCGCGGCGATCCGGCTGCGTCCCGTGCTGATGACGAGCTTCTGCACCGCGTTCGGCGCGCTGCCGCTCCTGCTCGCGCACGGCGCGGGCGCGGAGCAGCGCCGGCCGATCGGCATCGTCGTGTTCTTCGGGATGCTGGTCGCGGTGTTCCTGACGCTCCTCGCCGTCCCGACCGTCTACGCGCTCCTCGCGAAGCGCACGCGCTCGCCGCAGCACGTGAGCCGGCTCGTCGACCGGATGATGGGCGCGCGCGGGCCGGCCGTCGCCGGCGGTCCGGTCGCGGCGCACGCGGCGCAGATGCCGGAGCGCTAACCGGGCTGGTCGGGGGCGTTAACCGGGGTCAGAGCCCTTTCAGCCCTTTGATCCAGTCCGGGCGAGGCGCGGCGGAGTCGGGCCGCCACAACGCGCTCGTCTGGACTGAAAGGGCGCTGACCCCGGCCACGGGCTCAATCGGGCAACTGGATCCGCGGCTTCTCCGGATGCTGCCGATAGAGCAGGGCGGTATGCCCGATGCGGCCGACGATTGCGCTGTCGGTTCGAGCGGCGAGGTCGACGAGCGCTTCGTCGCGCTCGTCCCGTTCGAGGCCGGCGACGCGAACCTTGATCAGCTCGTGGGCCTTGAGCGCCGCTCGCGTCTCGGCGACGACCGCATCGCTGACGCCGGCCTGGCCGACGAGGATCACGGGCTTCAGCGCGTGCCCGAGGCCGCGGAGGTGGCGGCGTTGCTTGTCCGTGAGCTCCATCGCGCGATTGTACCGACCGGATCGAGTCGGCCGCACGCCCGATGACGACTCCCCGCGCACGCGCCGTGCGTCTTTACGCGCGTCCGCCCGGCGTGTCTGATGGCGACATGTGGTCGAGGCAGGTCCTGCTGAAATACTGGACGCTTCAGCTCGCCGGCTGGCTCGTCGTGTTCATCGTGACGTGGTTCGCTGCCGAGCTGTTCGCGTGGCCGAAGAAGATCGTTTGGATCGTCGTCGGCATTTGGGCGGCAAAGGATGCGTTGCTTTATCCTCTCGTCTGGCGCGCCTACGAGCACCGCGACGCCCATGCGTTCGCGTATCCTGCCGCAGGCGCGAAAGGCATCGTGCTTCGGCGTCTCGATCCCGACGGAACGGTCCGCATCGGCGGCGAGCGTTGGAACGCAGTGGTCGAAGGCGACGGACCTATCGAAGCAGGTGAGCGTGTGCGCGTCGTGGGACGCGACGGGATGACGCTCGTCGTCGCGGCCGATGCTTCGGCCGCAGGTAATGACAGTGACGCGATGCATGTGGCAAGCGCGTCTCGGAGAAACGAATGACCGTTCAATCGGAGCGTGACGTCGACGGCCTGCGGGCCGTCGGCCGGATCGTATCGACCGTGCTCAAAGGGATGCTCGATGCGATCGAGCCCGGCATGACGACGCGCGAGCTCGACGACATCGGTCGTCGCCTGCTCGAGCGGCACGGCGCGCGCTCGGCGCCGGAGGCCGTCTACGATTTCCCCGGCGCGACCTGCATCAGCGTCAACGAGGAAGCGGCGCACGGCGTGCCGGGCGACCGAGTCATTCAACCGGGCGACGTCGTGAACGTCGACGTGTCCGCGGTGCTCGACGGGTATTTCGCCGACACCGGCGGCACGCGCGTCGTGCCGCCGTCGGATCCGCTCAAGGACCGGCTCTGTCACGCCGCGCGGACCGCGCTCCGCGATGCGGTCGCGCAGGCGCGTCACGGACGGCGCATCAGCGAGATCGGCAGGGCCGCGGAGCGCGTCGCGAAGGCGCATCGCTTCAAGATCATCCGCAACCTCGCGGGCCACGGCGTCGGACGCGGCCTGCACGAGGAGCCGGAGGCGATCGTCGGCTACTACGACCCGCGCGACCGGCGCACGCTGCGCGAAGGGATGGTGATCGCGGTCGAGCCGTTCCTGTCGACGCGCAGCACGGTCGTGACCGAGCGGCCGGACGGTTGGACGCTCGTCGGCGACGACGGCAACCTGTCCGCGCAGTACGAGCACACGATCATCGTGACGCGCGGCGCGCCGATCGTCGTCACGACGCATTGACGCGTGCGGCGGCCGCTACGGAAACGACCGCAGCCGCTAAGGAAACGACGCGCAGGAGTCGGGCTCGACGGCCGCCCCGTCCGAGCGGCGCAGGAGCGTAGCGACGGTGTCCTCGATGGCCGGCCGCAGCGGGCTGTCGGCGCGAACGGACGCGAGCGCGGCGCGTGCCTGCCGGAGCGCCTCGTCGAAGCATCCGCCCTCGGCCAGCATGTTCGCGAGATTGTTGCGGGCCGCCGCGTTGCCGGGATCGCTCTCGAGGAGCGCCGCGTACGCGCGCGCCGCATCCTGCCACCGCCCGGCCTCGCCGAGCCGCACCGCGCTTGCATACATCACGATCGGCGCCGTCGGCCAGCGCGACGTCGCCGCCCGCAGCGCCGCGTCGGCGGACGAAGGCGCGAGCACGTGCGCGGCATCCGTGACCGCGCGGATCCACCCGTCCGCGTCCGCCGTGACCGGCGGCTCGTCGGGCGCCGCGGCGACGAACGCCCAGTAGCCGGCGCGTGCCCAGCTGCGCAGGAAGCGGCTCACCCGCTCGCGGCGTCGACGCTCCGTGCCGGAGCGCAGCAGCACGTCGCCGCGCGACGGATCGAAGCCCACGACGACCGCGTAGTGCCAGACGGGAAACCGGTCGAGCCCGAGGTTCTGCAGCACGAGCACCGGCTTGCCGGAGCTCACCTCGGCGAGCAGCGCGTCCGGGTCGGGACGGAGCCGATACGGCACGAGGCCATGACGCCGCGTCGCGGCGAGGAGCTCCGCCTGCAGGCTGCCGCGCAACCCTTCGATGTACACGGCCGGCACGAGCGCGTCGGCGTCGACCGGCAGCCCCTCGTGCGCGAGGATCGTCGCGAGCGCCGCGGGCCCGCACTGGTAGTCGGTCTGCGGAAAGAACGGCACGTCGTCGAGCTCGACGGCCGGCAGCGACGTGCCGTCGAAGCGCGGCGTGCCGGCGCAGCCGGCGACCGCGAGCGCCGCGACCGCGACAGCGAGCCGCAGCGCGCGCGAAATGCGGGCGTCCCGGAAAGCGGCGAGCGCCTGCATTCCGGGAGGCCCTTCAGATCTTGTTGAAGACGTTCGTGACGCCGACGAGCTCGAGAATCAGCAGCACGACGAAGACGATGCCGATCACGCCGAGGAGGTCGCCGCCGGCCGGCAGCTCCTCGAGGTTCTCGGCGAGCGCGAGGAGCTCCGCGTCGCTCAGCGCGGCCGCACGCGCGAGCGCGTCCGCCGGATCGACGCCGAGCTGCGTCAGACGCTCCCGCACCGCCTCGCGCGCGAGCACCGCATCGATGCGCTCGAGCGCCTGCTCGCGCTCCAGCGCGCCGAGATACTGCTCGGTGCCGATCACGGCGGCATAGGACGTCGTCTGCAGCGGCGCGACGAGCAGCGCGCTCACCATCAGAACCGAGGGACCGAAACGTCGGCGTCGCATCGTTCTTCCTCTCCCACAGGAACGACAAAACCGGGGCGAACCTTAGCCCAGCGGTGGACCGTAAGCCACTCCTGCCGCACGAAATGCGACGTGCTTCGAAAAACGCCGTCGCAATTCTGCTACACGTGCCGCGCTCAGCCGGGCTCCCGGGCGCCGGGCGGTGCGAACGACGCGGGCTCGGCGGTTTTCTCCACCGGCGGCGAGCCGGTTGCGGTCGGCGCGGCGGGCCTCGGCGGCGCGTCCGCCGCGGACGGCACCCTGCCGATGAAGTCGTAGATCAGGCCGAGCATCGCGTTGAAGCCGGTGATCCGGAGGACGAGCGCCGGCGCCGAGATTGCCCGGCGCGGCTTGCGCAGCTCGCGGATGCCGCGCGCGAAGCCGGCCGCGAGCGCGCCGCGCACGATGCCGGACAGCGCGAAGAGATACAGCAGGTTGCTCGGATTCGCCGCGCCGCCGAGCCACGGATCGACGCGGGGCAGCAGCGGCGCGAGCGCAGCGCCGAGCATCGCGCCGATGAAGACGAACCCCGCGTTGCCGACGTTGTGGAACGCGACATAGGCCGCGCGGCGGCTGCGCGGCACGAGATCGTAGAGCAGGTTCCCCGCGCTCAGCGTGAAGCCGGCCCACGTGAGGCCCGACACGCATTGCACGGCCAACAGGTAAAAGAAGTTGCCCGACACGAGCCAAAGGAGCGGCACGACCGGCAGGCTCATGCTCGTCACGATCATGATCGCGCGGTTGCCGTACACGTCGGCGATGCGTCCCCAGCCGTTCAACGTCAGGAACTGCAGGAACACGCTCGCGCCGGTCAGCGCGGTGAACTCGAGATACGTGAGCTCGAGGTCGCGCAGCATGTAGACCGCGAAGAACGGCGACGCGATGCCGACGGCGAAGTTCATCAGCACGAAGTACGCGGTGAAGCCGACGGCGCCGCTTTCCTTCACCGTCCGCCACCAGCTGCCGAGGTGCACGTCGATCGCGGCCGCCTGCGGCGTCGGCGGCTCGTGCAGATACGTCAGGTGGTAGACGGACAGGCTCCGCGCGACGAACGCGACCGCGAAGATCACGACGTAGCCCGAGTACGTCGCGCCGCTCGCGTCGAACAGATGGAGCAGCAGGCCGCAGACGACGAGCGCGGCGAACGACGTGATCGTCGTGCGCCGCGTCCGGTAGCCGAAGTAGCGCCCGCGGCGCCGGTCGGCGACGAGGTCGCGCATGATGCTCGTCCACTGCGGCGCCGAGAAATTGCCGGCGGCGTGGTAGAGCACGAACAGCACGAGCAGCACGGCGACCGCATGCTCGACGAGCAGGTACGGCAGCGACAGGATCGGCAGCCACGTGAGCGCCTGCAGGCCCGCGCCCGCGAGAACGAGCCGCTTGCGGCTCACGAAGCGTCCGGCCCACGCGGACGCGAGCTGTGCGAAAGAGCCGATCAGCGGCGGCAGTGTCGTCAGCAGCGCGACCTGCGGCGCGGTCGCGCCGAGGAAGAGCGCGAACGCCGAGAAGTAGGTCTCGCCGCCGCCGGCCGCGACGGAAAAGGCCATGCCGTCGCGGACCGAATGGCTGAGCGCGCGGTCGACGACCGGATCCTTCGCGAATCGCGCCCGGCGCATGTCCCCGTGCCTGATGCTTCGACGACGTGCGCGCCGCGAACGGGCCGCGCGCTCGCGGTCAGCAGCCGCCGCTCGCGCAGCTCGCGGCGCGCGCGAGCAGCCGCGCGGCCCGCGCCGCGACGACGCGGTCGCCGCCCGCGAGGGTCAGCGCCTTGCGCGCCATCTGCTCGGCCTGCAGGGGGTCGCCGTCCTCGAGCTTGATCTCGCCGAGCTCGAGCCAGAGCTCTGCGTTGTTCGGATCGATGCGCAACGCACGCTCGATCGACGACGCGGCGGCCGTGAGGCTCCCCGCCGCGCGCTGGCTGCGGCTCTGCTCGAGCAGCGCGACCGACGCGGGCGCGGCCTGCGGCGGCGGCTCGGCCGACGTCGGCGGCGCAGGCGCGCGGCGAGTCTCCGCGTCGGGCGACGGGAAGCCCGGGTCTCGCGGCGCGCCGGGCGCTCGCGCGGCTTCGGAGTCGTCCGGAGCCGGCTCACGCGGGGCGGGTGCCGGCCGCGGCGCGGTGCCGATCAGCGGTTGCGTGGCGCAGCCCGCGGTCGCGAGCAGCAGCGAGAGGATCAACGTGTGTCGGTTCATCTGAACGCTCTGTGTTCGCTGTCCCGTAGCGCGCGTCCTATTCGAACGCGCGCCGGAAGAAGCGGCGGATTTGCGCGCCGGGCCGCGGACGCGAGTCGCCGCATGCGCGCGCGCGCGGCGGCTCCTCGCCGCGCGGCAGCGCGATCTGCACGGCGCGCGGGCACGTCGGCTCCGTCGCGAGGCCCGTGTCGAGGTCGATCCACGTCAGCAGCGTGTCGGGCGGGGGCGGCGCCGAGTAGGGCACGGTGTCGATCGCGCGCAGCACGCTCGACCAGACGCGTCCCGCGCCGGTCGCACCGGTGAGGCCCGTCGGCCGGTTGTCGTCGTTGCCGACCCACGCGACGACGAGCCGGTCGCTCGTGAAGCCGGCGAACCAGCTGTCGCGCAGGTCGTCCGACGTGCCCGTCTTGCCGGCGACGGTCACGTCCGCGCCGAGGGCGCGCCGCACGGACGCGCCCGTACCGCGCTCCATGACCTGCACGAGCGCCGTGTTGAGCGCAAAGACGTCGTCGGCGCGCGCCGCCGCCTGGATCTCGAGCGGATAGCGCTGCACGCGTTCGCCGTCCTCGCTGACGACCGCGCGCACGGCTTTGAGCGGCGTGCGGAACCCGCCGTTCGCGAGGCTGTTGTAGATCTGCGCGACCTCGTACGGCGTGAGGCCGGTCGCGCCGAGCAAGAGCGACGGATACGGCCGCGGGCGCTGCTCGAGGCCGAGACGCATCAGGAGGTCCGCGATCGGCTCGAGCCCGACGTCCATGCCGAGCCGGACGGTCGCCATGTTCAGCGATTCCGCGAGCGCCCGCGCGAGCGGCACGAGGCCGCGCGCGCGGTCGTCGAAGTTCTTCGGCAGCCACGTCTGACCGTTCTCGAGCCGGATCTCGATCGGCGCATCGTCGATCGGCGATGCGAGCGTGTAACGGTCGCTCTCGAGCGCGGCGAGATAGACGACCGGTTTGATCAGCGAGCCGATCGGCCGGCGCGCGTTGAGCGCGCGATTGAAGCCGTCATAGCCGCTCTTGCGGCTGCCGACGAGCGCGAGCACCTCCGCGTTGTGCGGATTCGTCACGACGACGGCGCCTTCGAGCGGCGGCGCGTCCCCGCGATTCGCCTCGATCGCGTCGAGCTCGCGGATCAGCGCGCTCTCGGCCGCGGCCTGCACCGCGGGATCGAGCGTCGTCAGCACCTTGAGCCCGCGCCGCTCGAGCTCCTCGCGCGGATACTCCTCGAAGAGCTGCCGGCGCACGAGGTCGAGGAACGCCGAGTAGTAGCTCGCGCTGCGTCCGGCCTCGGACAGCACGTCGAGCTCGCGCGCCTCCGCTTGCTTCGCCTCTTGCGGATCGATGATGCCCTGCGCGGCGAGCTGCTCGAGCACGAGGTTGCGGCGCGCGAGCGCGCGCTCCGGATGCCGCTTCGGGTTGTAGTACGTCGGCCCTCGCACCTGCGCGACGAGCAGCGCGAGCTCGTGCAGCTCGAGCTCCGCGAGCGGCTTGCCGAAGTAGAACTGGCTGCCGAGGCCGAAGCCGTGGATCGCACGTGCGCCGTCCTGCGCGAGATACACCTCGTTGATGTACGCGTGGAGCAGCTCGTCCTTGTCGTAGTGCAGCTCGAGCGCGATGGCCATCACCATCTCGCGGAGCTTCCGCGTCCACGTGCGCTCGTTGCTCAGGAAGTAGCTGCGGACGAGCTGCTGCGTCAGCGTGCTTGCGCCCTGGCGAATCTCTCCGGCGCGCAGGTTGACGAACGCGGCACGCAGCACGCCCTTCAGATCGATCCCGTGGTGCTCGTCGAAGCGCCGGTCCTCGATCGCCTTCAGCGCCTCGATCAGGAGCGGCGGGACCTCGGACGGCTCGAGGATCAGGCGATCCTCGCCGTGCACCGGAAACACGCTGCCGATCTGCAGCGGGTCGAACCGCAAGAGCGGCAGCTCGCTGCCGGATGCGTCGATCACGCGCGCGACGCGGCCGCCGGCGAACTCGATCGACACGCGGCGCGACGGCTCCTCCTCGGCGCCGTAGCGGTACGCGCGCGTGACGACGTCGAGCGCGCCGGCGCGCGTCCGATAGCGGCCGGGCCGGTCGGCGACCGCGGCCTCGCGGTAGCCGAGGCGTCGCAATTCGGCGACGAGGTCGTCGAGGCCGAGCCGGCGGCCCGGATAGAGCTCGAGCGGCGTCGCGAAGACCTGCGCCGGAACGTCCCAGCGGCGCGCCTCGAACTCGCGGCTGATCTCGACGCCGAGGAGCGCCGCGTACGTCGCGAAGCCGACGAACCCCGCGGCGGCGACGAGCACCGCGAGGCCGACGATGCCGCCGAAGAAGCTGCCGCCGCGCGCACGGCGCGACGCGCGCGTCTTCCGCGCCGGCGTCTTCTTGCGCGTGGTCTTCTTCTTCGAGGCGGGTCGCTTGCGTCTCGTCGTCACTCGGGGTCAGCCCATTGCGGATGCGGTCGCGGAGGCGTGTCGTCGGCCCGGCGGCCGGATGCGGCGACAAGCATACCGGTCATTGCCTCCGAGCGCTTCCCCATCGCGGTGCGTCGGGAGCACGTCAGCGCAGCAGGTCGAGGAGGCGGTCCCGCACGCGATCCTGCAGCGCCTCGCGCAGCCGACGCTCGATGATCTCGCTGAAGTCCGGCCGGATGTCGGGATCGGTCACGGTGCCGCGCAGCGTGAGCGGCAGCGACTCGCCGACGAGCTGACCCATCTCCTCGCAGCCGGGGATGCCGGTCGAGCCCGTGAGCTTCGCCTCGAGCGTGTAGTCGAGACGTTGCTCGGCGAGCGCGAGGTGGCCTGCGCCCGTGAGATCCATGAACGACGCGCGCGCGAGGAGATCGTTGCTCGTCGCGACGCCGTCCTGCACGGTCGCCGTGCCGCCGATCAGCACGTACTCGGTGCGGCTCGGCTGCTGTGCCGGCGCCGGGAGCCGCCGCGCGGCGTTGTAGACGACGCAGAGCGCGCGTCCGAGATTGAAGCCTTCGATCGCGCCGTCGCGCATCGAGAACGTGACGCGCCCGTTCGCGCTCGCGACGTTGTCGAGGACGGTCCTGCCGGTGCCGGCGAGATCAAGATCGAAATCGCCGGTGCCGCTCACGTTTGCGTCGCCGGTCAGCGCGGTGATCAACGGCTCGAGCGCGAGCGACGTCGCGCGGCCGGTCAGCGCGAGGCCGGGCTCCGCCGTCGTGTCGACGACGAAGCGGCCGCTGAACTCGCCGCCGTAAAGGCTCGCGCGCGCGGAGTCGAGGATCGCGCGGCCGTCGCCGACGGCGATCCGCGTCGCGACCGCGCGCATCTCGAGCCCGGCGAGCACGAGCTCGCCGACCTCGACGTTGCCGTCGATCCTGAGATTCGCGAGCGCCTCGGCCGGCAGCTCGATGTCGCCGGCCGTCCGCGTGTCGTCGCTCGCGTCGTCGGCGAGATCCTGAGAGCGGGGCGGCAGATAGCGGTCGACGTTCACGCGATCGATCGCGAGCTCGAACCGATGCGCGGGATTCGCGACGCCGTCGATCGCGTACTCGCCGGTGATCCGCGTGTCGTCGAGCACGAGCTCGATGTCGCGAAAGCGTGCGCCGTCGGCGCCGGCTTCGAAGCGGGCGGAGAGCGCGGCGCGCTGCAGCGTCGACGGGTCCGACGTCTCGGGCACGGGCTGGCCGAAGCGCGTCATCAGCTCGCGCGGCGAGAACGGCGCGACGTGTGCCTCGCCGCTCGCCGTGACGCGGTCGCCGACGCCGGTCAGCACGACGCGCCCGGTCGCGGCGAGCCCGAACGCCTCGAGCGCGGCATCGTCGAGCGCGAGACGGCCGGCCGCCGTGTCGTACTCGAAGCGCGCGTCGACGGCGAGCGCGCCGAGCTCGGCCGGCGAGATCGCGGCGGGCATCCGCTCGCCGAGGAGCGCCGCGATGCGGGCAGGATCGACTGGCGTCGTGCGCAGCGTGCCGCGCAGCAGTCGGCCCGACGCGTCCGCGGCGGCGGGCGGCGCTTCGATGCTCGCTGCGATCTCGGCGTCGAGGAGCGTTGCACGGAGCTCCGGCACGGCGAGGCGGCCGTCGGCGAGGCCGAGCTCGGCGCGGCCAGTGACGGCGAGCCGATCGATCGCTGCGAAATCGATGCCGGCCGGCGCGTACGCGGCCGCGAGCGTTCGCAGGCCTTCGCCCGGCACGTGCTCCGGCACGTCGACGCGGACGCGCAGCACGCCGTCGTCGCCGAGCACGGCGTCGCCGCGAAGCGGTGTGCCGGCGAGGTCGACGGCGACCTCGTCGAGGCGAAGCTCGTCGATGCGCCACGGGCCGAGCGCGGGCGACGTGCCGGTCGCGGCGTCCGCCGGCGCCGCGTCCGCGAGCGACAGCGCGACGCGAAACGAAGCGCTCGCGTCGATACGGCCGAGCACATTCGGGTCGACGCCGTCCGGCAGCGCGGCGCCGAGCGTCTCGAGCGCGGGCCCCACCGCCGCATTCGCAATGCGGAGCTCGCCTTCGAGCTGCGGCGCGTCGATCACGTCGCGAGCGTCGACGCGCCACTCGGCCGTGATGTCGCCGAGCCGCGTCGTCAGGCCGTCGACCGCGAACGTGCCGGCGCGCGGATCGAAGCGGAGGTCGCCGACGTTAGCGCCGAGGTCGAGCCCGGCGGGGAGCGCGTCGGTCGGCGCGACCCGGGCATCGACGCGCGCGGCAGCGATCGAGACGGAGCCGTCGCCGAGCGCGTCGACGGACTCCGCGTCGAGCGTGCCCGCGGCGAGCTCGGCGCCCGCCTGATCGCGCGCGGCGAGGCGGAGCGCGAAGCCGCGCAGCGACACGGCCGCGTCCGCCGCGGCCGCGCCGAGCGCCGCGAGGCCGACGCTCGCGCGGGTCTCGACGGCGAAGCGGCGCCCCGATTCCGCGTCCTCGGCGTCGACCGCGAGCGTGACGTCGACCGGCTCGCCCGCGCGGATGCGCCCCGTCGTGAGCTCGATGCCGCGGAAGACATAGCGCGGCGCGGAAGGCTCCTCGTACCACCGCACCTCGCCGTCGTGGATCTCGATCCGCTCGATGTCGAGCTGCTCGGTGAGGGTATCGGCCTGCGGCTCGTTTGCGGGGGCCGACGACGTGCCGAAGTCCTGCCAGTTGCCGCGGCCGTCGGCGCCGCGCGCGAGATGGAGCGTCAGGCCGTCGACGCGCACTCGGCCGATCTCGAAGCGCCGCTCGAGGAGCGGCAAGAGCCTCACGCCGGCGGACACGCGCTCGACCGTCGCGAAGGGCTCGTCCGCGTCGAAGCCGGCCGGCTGGCCGAGCGTGACGGCCTCGGTCTCGATCGCGAGCCACGGGAAGAACGCGAGCTCGACGTCGCCGTCGATCGTGAGCGCGCGGCCGGTCCGCGCCTCGACCCAGTCCGTCACGTAGCCCTTGTAATCGTTCGGGTCGACGAGCAGGACGAGCGCGAGCGCGACGACGACGAGCGCGGCGGCGGCCGCGACGACTGCCAGCAGGATCTTGATCGCTTTCACGGACTGCTCCCACGTCAGCCGGCGCCGCAATCGTAGCGCGGCGCGTAGAATGAAGCGATCCGTCATCAGGGAACGAGGAGCGTCGATGGAATACCGCAATCTCGGCCGCACGGGCGTCAAGGTGAGCCCGCTCTGTCTCGGCACGATGATGTTCGGGCGGCGCACGGGCGAAGCCGAGTCGATCGACATCATAGAGCACGCGCTCGGCGAAGGCATCAACTTCATCGACACGGCGAACGCGTACGCGGCGGGCGAGAGCGAGCGGATCGTCGGCAAGGCGCTCGCGAAGGACGGGCGGCGTCAGCGCGTCGTGCTCGCGACGAAGGCGTTCCTGCCGGAGGATCAGAACGATCCGAACGCGCGCGGCCTGTCGCGGCGGCACCTCGTGATGGCGTGCGAGGCGTCGCTCAGGCGGCTCAATACCGACTGGATCGATCTCTATCAGCTGCACCGGGCGCAGTCCGAGATTCCGATCGACGAGACGCTGCGCGCGCTCGACGATCTGATCCGCGCCGGCAAGGTGCGCTACATCGGCACGAGCATGTTCCCGGCGTGGAAGATCGTCGAGGCCCTGTGGGCGTCGAAGGAGCTCGGGCTCAATCGCTTCGTCTGCGAGCAGCCGACGTTCCATCTGCTCGACCGCACGGCCGAGCGCGAGCTCCTGCCGGCCGCGCAGAGCTTCGGCATCGCGGTGATACCGTGGGGGCCGCTGTGCGGCGGGCTCCTGACCGGCAAGTACAGGCGCGACGACTTGAGTGCAGAGGGCCGGTGGCAGGGCGGCAAGGACAACTTCGGCCGCCCGGTCACGGACAAGGCGTTCGACGTGATCGAGGCGCTCGTCGCGCTCGCGGCGGAGAAGGGCTGCACGCCGTCGCAGCTCGCGCTCGCGTGGAACGCGGCGCAGCCGGGGGTCACGGCGTCGATCATCGGGCCGCGCACGAAGGACCAGCTGATCGACAATCTCGGCGCGCTGAACGTGACGGTCACGCCCGAGGATCAGGCGCGCCTCGACGCGGTCGCGCCGCCGATGTCGCAGAGCCTCCGCTACTACGACGCCGCGATGAGCGTCGACTTCCGCCCGAACTTCGGCCGCTGGTGAAAAAGAAATCGGGGTCAGAGCCCGATTTCAAGAAAATCGGGGCAGAAGAAATCGGGTCAGAGCCCGAATTCGATGAAGAAACCGGGTCAAAAAGTCGGGCTCAGGGCCCGAATTCAAAAAATCGAGCCCGAAGTCGGAAGACCGGGGGCCAGCGTGTAAGGGCTCTGCGGAAAATCGAGTCGGCAAGTCTTTGAGTCCTGACCCAGAGACTTCGCCCGACCGTAGCGCGCCTAACCCGAGTCAAAGGGCTCTGACCCGATTAGCGCGGAGAGCCGGGTCAGAGCCCAATCTAGTTGAGGGCAACGGAAATCGGGGTCAGAGCCCAATTACATCTGGGATCAGCGGAAATCGGGGTCAGAGCCCGATTTCCTTGGGGTAGGCAGACGGAGCCCTGACACGGATTTCAGCGTAAACGAGGTTTGATCCAACCAATACTGAACGAGGTTTGATCTAAACCAATACACAGCAAGGGGCGCTGACTCGATTTCCTCAGGCCGCCCCCGAGAAAATCGGGCTCCGACCCCGTTTTTCGCGTAGACCAAGTCTGTGCGGTCTGACTGCAGACACTGTGCGATTCCTCGGGGCCGCCGGCGAAGATCGGGCTCGGACGCCGTTGGACCAAGTCATGTGGGGCTGACGTCGCAGACTCCGACGCAGTTTCCGGGGCCGTCGGCGAAATTGGGCTCTGACCCCGAATTCGCCGGGGCTGTCGGGGAAATTGGGCTCTGACCCCGAATTCGAAATGGGCTCTGACCCCCATTAGCTGAACCCGATTACGCAATTTCCTCGGCCGGCGAAATCGGGCTCTGACCCCGATTTCAGAAGCCGCCGCCGGTCTTGAAGCCGCCGCCGCCGAAGCCGCCGCCCCGGCCGAACCCGCCGCCGCCGAAGCCCCCGCCGCGCGGGAAGTTCCAGCCGCCGCGGCCGCCCGGCATGTGCCATGGGCCGGGGAACGGCCCGCGCGGGAAGCGGCCCGTGCCGAAGATCGGGTCGGCGTAAATCTGCCTGAACCGTTGCTGGCGCCGGATCGCGTCCCAGACCTCGTCCGCGCCGACGGCGCCGCCGACGAAGCGGTCGAGCAGCATGTGGATCAGCGCCGCATTGGCGAACGCGGAGCGCACGTCGTCGTAGCGGCTCCGCTTGAAGCGGTTGCGGACGTCCTCGAGCGCGAGCATCCGCTCGCGCTGCAGCTGATGCAGCCGTCGATACTGAATCCGTTCCTGCTCGATCTGCTCGATCTCGTCCTCGAGCGCCTCGATCTCGTCGACGAGCGCGTCGTCCTCGGGGCTCCGCGTGCGCGCAGTGCGCTTGCGCAGCGACGCGAGGTCCTCCTGACGGAGGGCCGCGCCGATCAGCGTCGTGCATTCGTTCGAGAAGTCGTCCTCGCCGCTCGCGAAGCGCGCGCGCTTCTCGATCAGCTCGTCGAGCCGGGACTCCTGTTCCTCGATCGCACGATCGGCGTCCGCGAGGCGGGCCTCGGCCGCCTCGAGCTCGCGCCGGCGCTCGGGCACGCCGGCCGCTTCGGCGGCGGCGCGCTCGAGCTCGCGCGCGGCCTCGATGTCGCGGTCCGCGACCTCGCGCATGCGCGCCGCGTGCTCGGCGAGGCGCGCCGGGATCTCCGTCAGCAGGTGATAGTTGCGCCGCTGCGCTTCGTAGTCGATCGTGCGCGCGGCCCAGCGATCGAGCAGCCGCGTGATCGGCCACGCGCGGTACCGCGACGTGCCGAATCCGCGGTGCCATAGATACGCGAACACCGGGTCGGCCTCGTACGGGCGGCCCTTCTCGACGCGGTCGGTCTCCGCCGCGCGCGCCTTCTCCTCGGCCTGATCCGCGACCTCGTCGGAGCGGGCGGCCGCGGCGAGCTTTTCGCGATACTCCTCGTTCGCTTCGAGACGCGACTGCGCGTCGGCCTCCGCGGCGTCGACCGCCTCGGCGGCCGCCGCCGCTTCGGCCTGGCGCGCGGCCCGCTCGCGCTCGAGCTCGGCGAGCTTTGCTTCCGCCGCCGCGATCTCGTCCTGAAGCCGCGCCTCGGCCGCCTCGCGGGCGGAAAGGATCTCCGCGACGCGGCGGTCGACGTCGTCGAGCGTATCGGCGAGATCGCCGCGCTCGAGCTCGGCGAGCCGCACGCGCGCGATCCGTGCATAGAGCGCGAGCTGTGCCTGTCGCGCCTTCGCGAGCGCGGCGCCCGCCTTCTCGAAGCCCGCGTCGAGCGCGTCGGCCTCGCGGCGTAGCTTGCCGAGCGCGTCGTCGATCGCCTCGAGCGCTTCGCGGCCGCTCAGCATCGGCGTGCCGTCCCTGCTTGCACGTGCGGACACGTTCGCCGCGGATGCGTCGTCATCGAATGCTCCACCACTACCACTCCGTGATCGTCGCGCCGGTCGTCTCGACGAGATACTCGCGCTCGAGCTCGCCGCGGCGCTTCACGCCGACGACGTTGTTCTGGATGATGCCGTCGTCCGACTTGTCTTCCCTGACGCGGTTGAACGTCGCCTCGTCGACGCGAAGCCCGAAGCGGGTCACGGTCTCCGTCTCGCCCGTCTCTTCGTTCTCGACGGGCAGGCCGACGACCGAGCCGTCCGGCGCGACCGCCTCGACGATCAGGTAGTAGTTCTGCGCCGAGGGGTTGTCCTCGGGGATTCGCCAGACGCCGGAAAGCTCGCCGGGCCGCGACACGATCCTGAGCTCGTATTGCTGCTCGAGCCGGGCGCGCAGCGCGCCGAGCTCGGCGACGGCCTCCCGCGCGTCGTCGTAGTCACCGCGGCCGAGCGCCGCGTCGCCCTCGGCCGCGAGCGAGCGCGCCTCCGCTTCGGCTTCGGGCACGATCGCGACGTCGAGCACGGCCTGCTCAGCGGCCTCGAGCCGATGCGGCAGCTCCTCGATCTCGCGGAGCGCCGGGCCGCGGATCGCGAGCTGATAGGTCAGGAGCACCGCGGCGACGGCCGCGACGCCCGCGCCGACCCACTTCCCCCATCGGTCCCGCGTGACGTACAGCACCGCGAGAGAGCGCCGCAGACCCGGCTCCGCGGGCTGGTAGACGAAACGGTTCTCGCGCAGCGCGCGGACGCCCTGCTCGATGACCGCGTCGCTGACCTCGATGCCCTGGCCGGCGTAGATCTCGCGCAGCCGTTCCTTGAGCTGCCGCTCGCGGTCCTCGGCGCCGAGCTCGCGCTCGATGAGCCGCTCGCGATGGCGGAGCGTGTCGACGACGTCCATCGCGAGCATCACTTCGTCGAGCGGTGCCTGATCCTCCGCCGCTCGCGGCGCGGGCGGTCCGCCGGGCGTCGTCATCGCTGCCATGCGACCATCGTCGTCATCGTACGTCGCCGTTCCTTTCGGCACGCTCGCTCGGTCGATTCACGCGGGCTCGGGCATGCGCGGCTGCGCGTTGCGAGCGTCATGCGCGCGGCGGCTCGACGGCAAGCGCCTGACCCTGGTTGACGAGCTGCGCGAGCCGCTGCTTGCCCTGCTCGACGGCATCGCCGATCTCCTTCGCGTTGCGCGTGCTGAGCTCGCGCATCTCGTCGATGATCTGCCGCGAGTGCTCCTGGTAGCTCACGACCGAGTCGACGAGCTTCTTCACCGCCTCGGCGCGGATCGTCGGGCCGTACCCCGCCTCGAGCGCCGCCTTCTGCACCTGACCGCCGATCTCGGCGAGATCCTCGAGGCTGCGGCTCACGCCTTCCTTCATCGCGTCGAGCGTCTCCGTGCTCTCGTGCAAGCCGTGCAGGCCCGTGAACGACGCGCTGAGCGCCGTCAGCACGGTCTCGTTCGTGCTGAAGAAGCTGACCGCCTGCTTGTAGACGCGATCCTTCGCGTTCGTCGTCTGCAGCAGCCGTCCCATCACGACCTCCGACGTGTTGTACGCGATCGTCAGGTTGTCGGAAAGGTCCTTGCAGATCTGGTAACGGTCCTCGGCGTGCTGCACGGCGCGGAGGCGCTCGTCGCGCGCGAGCTCGAGCCGCGCACGTTCGACCGGGTCCGTGCTCGAGCCGCCGGCGACGGCCTTCATCGCCGAGTCGAGCTCCGCCTTGCGCTGCTCGAGCTCCTCCTCGGCGCGCTTCAGCAC
Source organism: Gammaproteobacteria bacterium (assembly GCA_036381515.1). Lineage (GTDB taxonomy): Bacteria > Pseudomonadota > Gammaproteobacteria > Steroidobacterales > Rariloculaceae > ZC4RG20. The sequence continues at coordinate 59,931 of DASVCR010000100.1, forward strand.
CTCGAGCGCGAGGATCTCCGCCTCCTTCAGCGCGCCGCGGAAATCCTGATACGCGGACAAGATGATCTGCTCGCGCTCGATCTGGTCGCGCGTGTCGCGTGCGACGTCGAGGTAGATCTTCTTGATCTTCTCGAACCGGTCCGAGATGTCGCCGCGCATCACCTTCGTCCAGATGTTCTGCAGCCGCTCGAACGTGTCGAGCTTGCCGTCCTCGAACTGATCGACCATCGACTTCGCGTCCTTGCGGATGCTGTCGAACGCGTTCGTAATCTCGGCGTAACGCTCGCCGAGCTCCATGGACGCAATCTGCTCGCGGACGACCTGATTGAACAGCGACGCCTGCGAAAGCGTGCGTGCGATCGCGACGACTCTCGCCTCGTCGAGGTCCGACACGCGATTGAGCAGCGCGACGATCGGTGCTTCTTCCGTGCGCTCCGGCACGAGGCCGAGATCGCGCAGCCGGTTCATAGCCTTGTCGAGGTATTGCATCGGTGTGGCCATGGAGCGATCCTCGCTTGGGTTCAGGCCTTGCGCATACCGCTTCTCGGGCTCGAGCCGCGGCGGCATTGCACCGAGCCTACGGGCATGTAACGGCCGAGTCCATACCCCGCAAGTATTACGGCGCGCCCCCATTGCCGCCTGCTGAGCGCCGTGGTCGTCGCGTTGCGCGCGCTCGCGGGGAGTGTGCGGTTTGCGGCCGCGCCGATCGTGCGGACGCTTTCTCGTGATCACGAACGGTATGGCGTCTCGAGATCGTTCACGATGTCGAAGGGTAGAGCGGATCGGCGACGCGCCTCGCCCCGCGTACGGGCCGCGCTGCCGATGCTCGCGGCGCTGATCGTGCCCGTCGCCGGCGTCGCGCAGCGCGCGGGCGAACGGTCGCGTCGAGCCTGTGTCCCGCCGTGGTCCGTGCCCGAGTAGCGCGTCGTTCGCCGACGCGCCGTCGGCGCATGCGGCCGCCGGACGACGCTGCGTCGCGTGCTAAGCTGCGCCACGTCGAATCGGCGGATGGGAGAAAGCTTGGCGCAGCCCGCGACAGAAAGAGACGCCGTGCGCAGGGCGCCGTTGTGGCTGATGATCGGGCCGGGCCTGCTGCTCGCGGCGACGGGCGTCGGCTCCGGGGATCTCGCGACCGGCGCGATCGCGGGCAGCCTGCTCGGCCCGGCCGTGCTGTGGGCCGTGCTCGTCGGCGCGCTGCTCAAGTTCGTCGTGACCGAGGGGCTCGCGCGCTGGCAGCTCGCGACCGGCGAGACGCTGCTCGAAGGCGCGGTGCGCCGGATCGGGCCGATCGTGATCTGGCTCTTCTTCCCGTACCTGTTCCTGTGGTCGTTCTTCGTCGGCTCGGCGCAGGTCAGCGCGAGCGGCATCACGCTGCACGCGATCGTTCCGGTGTTCGACGATCCGCGGCACGGCAAGAT
>DASVCR010000101.1:0-18262 GCA_036381515.1 Gammaproteobacteria bacterium
CGTCGTGCGCCCCGGAGGCGGCCCCGAGATCCTGAGTCTCGGGCGATACGAGGACGAGTATCGCAAGGTCGACGGCGAATGGCTGATCGCGAAGCGCGAGATCGTCATGGACATGGGCAATTCGGAGCTCGCGGAAGCGACGGGATTGTTCGGCGGACGCTGACACGCGCGCGATACGAGGTATCTAGAATCCCAATGCCGGCCGTTTCCGGCCGGCTCCTATAATCCCGGGGTCCGCAGTTCGCCGTGATGTGATCCCGCGAGCGATCGTTCGCGGGAGAGCATCGAATGGAGCACAGCGATGCGAACCTCGCACTATTCGTCTTCGGCCGTCCTCACGTTTGCGCTGTCGGCTTTGCTGCTCGCTTCGAATGCGGCGGCACAGGAGGCGCCGCTGCCGATGGGCCGCACGATCGGCGATGCGTGCACGCGTAGCGTAACGCTGCCTGCACCCGCCCCGGGAGCGATGCGGGGACCCGGGCCGGCAGGCGGTCCCGGGCCGGCGGGCGGTCCCGGGCTCGCGGGCGGACCTCCGCCGGGCGCATTTCCGGCTCCACCCACATCGCCATCCGCCGAGGCGCCGACGCGGCTCGTCAAAGTCACGGACGACGTCTACGCGATCATCAACGTCAACGACGCCGTCATGCCCGACATTCCGCTCTACGGCGGCAACGTCGCCGTGTACCTGACGGACGACGGCGTCGTGCTCGTTGATGCGAAGACCGACGGCATGCACGACGACCTCGTCGCGAAGGTCGCGTCGCTCACGGACAAGCCGATCAAGTACGTCGTGCTGACCCACAACCACGCGGACCATAGCGGCGGCGCCGCGAAGCTGCAGGCGCTCGGCGCGACCGTGGTTGCCTCCGCCGCGAATCGCGAGCACATGGCCACCGCGGGCCAACCGGGCCTGCCGGAAGTGAGCTACGAGGGTCACGCGCGGATCGTGCTCGGCGACAAGCGAATCGAGCTGCTCGAGTTCTGCGGCCACACGAGCGGCGACACCGTCGTCTATCTGCCGGACGCCCGCGTACTCGTCGCCGGCGACCTCGTCACGACGCCCGCGTCGATCCCGCAGATCGCGAACTACGCCGACGGCGGAAACTGGACGGACATGGTGCGAGCGCTCGAGACGCTCGCGGAGATCGACTTCGACTTCCTGATCGCCGGTCACGGACCGGTGCTGACGAAGCAGCAATTCCTCGAGCATCGCGACAGGATCGCGGCGATCCGGGCACGCGCGCAGGAGCTCGTCCGGGAAGGCAAGTCGCAGGCCGAGATCGCAGAGACGCTGACCGCGGAATTCGACTGGGGCAGCGGCTTCGCCGGTCAGCAGAACATTCCCGGGATGATGATCGAGCTTCAGTAGGCAGAGCCGAAAGCGCGCGCCTTACGGCGTCTCTGTCTCTGGGCGCCGCTGCGCACCCTCCGCGTCCATCTCTTCGTGCCACTCCTGGAGCAGCTGGTAGAGGCGCCTCGCGTCGGTCTGGCTCGTCCGCGTAAGGTCGTTGCGCTCGGCCGGATCTTCACGCACGTTGAACACGAAGAAGGTCTGCGGTCCCTGCTGTATCAGCTTCAGATCCCCGCTGCGCACGGCGCTCGCATTGCCGGCACGCCAGAAGAGCGTTCGCTCGACGGGCTCCGCGTCGCCGGTGACGATCGGCAGCAGGTCGATGCCGTCGGGGGTGTAGCCTTCCGGCAGCTTTGCGCCGGCAACAGCCAGGATCGTCGCGGTGAAGTCCATCGTGATGCCGACCTGATCGGTCACCCGACCGGCCGGAATCACGCCCGGCCAGCGCATGATCGCCGGCACGCGGATGCCGCCCTCCCACACCGAGAATTTGCGGTTCGTCAGCGGCGCATTGCGAGACAGCCACTCTCCGCCGTTGTCGTTCGTGAAGATCACGAGCGTGTCTTCGGCGATCCCGGCGTTCTCTAACGCGTTCAGTATCTGACCGATGCCCTGATCGACGTGCTCGAGCATCGCGACGTAGTCGGCGCGCGTGCCGGCGCCTTCCTCCCATACCTGCAAGTGCGCGGCATTGCGGGCGGCCACCGACGGCTTGCCGGGCGGCTGGTACGGCCAGTGGGGCGCGTTGTACTGCACGGATAAGAAGAACGGCTCGCTGCTCCGCTCCTCGATATAGCGGACCGCTCGCGCCGTGATCAGGTCCGTGAGATAACCCTCTTCCTCGACCGTCCGATCCTGCTCCCACAGATCCAGCTCGCCGTCGCTGTTCGTGTGCTGGTAGTAGTCGACGAAGCCGGCCTTGAAGCCGAAGAAGTAGTCGAAGCCGTGTGCCCCCGGGCTCTGGTCCGCCTCGTAGCCCAAGTGCCATTTGCCGATGAGCGCCGTGCGATACCCCGCCGTCTTCAGCAGTTGAGGCAACGAATGCCCCTCGGCCGTCAGCCCGCGACCCTGGGCCCTCGGCGCCGTCGGCAGCGGTGCCTCGACGTTGTATCGCTGCTGATAGCGGCCGCTCAAGAATCCGGCTCGCGTTGGCGAGCACGTCGGCCCGTTCGAATAGAAGCTCGTGAACCGCACACCGTCGCGGGCGAGCTGGTCGAGCACCGGAGTGCGCACGTCCGGAGCGCCGTAGCTGCCGAAATCGCCGTAGCCTGCGTCGTCCGTCATGATGAATAGGATGTTCGGACGTACGGGCTGGGCGTGCGCCGCGGCACAGACGAGCAATGAGCAGATCAGCAACGTCACTCGGTTCATCGCAACTCCTCGTCGTTGTTCTCGTCCGGCATCGGCCGGGCGGCACCGGCTTCGGTCGCGCGGCTCTGCACACGCCGCCCTCGTCCAGCAGCGAACGGCGGCTCGGTCGGTGGATCGTCCCGCTAGCGGCGCCGGCGCATCCGGTCCCAGTACTCGTCGAGCCGGCCCTCGATCTCGAGCCCGCGGAAGAACGGATACGGATCGCAATCGTACTCGAGAATGACGGTCTCCGGCGTTTTCGTCCACTCGCGAATGCGCGTGATCGGACGGTTGTAGTTCTCGGGATCGTACAGCGTCAGCTCGCTTCGGAGCGTATTGCCGCCGTCGTGGAGCGACATGCGCTCGACGACGCGCGCGTTCTCGGACAACGGCTGCCCGTTCAGGTCGACGAAGCCGGCGGTCAGCATCTCCGTCTCGACGACGAGCGTCGAGCCGTCCCAATGCCCGATCGAGTAGCCCATCGATCGATGCGGCAGATCGCGAGGGTAGTCACGCCCGTCGAGGAAGATACGCCGCACCTCGTGGAAGCTCTCGTAGAGGATCGTGACCTGCTGCTCGTTCTGCACGATCTCGAGCGGATACGGCCAGCCGGAGACGCGGACGAGCCCCGGCGATACGCAGCGCAGCGCAGGGTCGTCGAGGTAGTGATACTCGTCGACGACCGCTTGTGCCGCAGGCGTGTAGTCGAGGTGAACCTTCGCGATGCCCGGCGACGTGCGCGACCAGATGCCGGTGAAATCGACGGGCTGCGGCGGTTGCGTCGGCCGCTCGACGATCCGCTCGGCGTGCCAGCGGCCCGCGGGCGCGTCGAGCGGCGGCTGCAGCACGCCGGTCAATGCACCGCCTTCGAACGTACCGGTCAGGCCGTAGCTCAGCAGACGTCCGCCGCCGTCGCGGGTATCGATCTCGAGCTCGACGCGGTTCGCGTCGACGTTGAATTCGACCGGACCTCCGTCGACGAACGCTCGGAGCGCATCGCCCTCCTGCTCGATCTCGAGGACGCCTCTGTGCACCGCGTTTCCCTCGTCGAGCGTCAGCGACCAGCGGCCGACGAGGTCGGCGCTCGTTTGCGCTTCTGCGATGGATCCGTAGCCCAGGACGAGGCTCGCGCAGAGCCACGCGCCGCGAACCGCTCCGCTTGCGACCTTCACTCCTCCGCCTCCTCCTCGTCCGTCACGGCTTCGGTCGGTCGGATCACTCTGCCTGACGCGGTCGTAAGCTCACGAATCCATATCTTGCGCGCGCCGTCGCGGCCGAGATTGCCCTCGAGCACGACGCGGTCGCCGACCTTGATCAGATCGCGCGTCCAGCCGACGCGGGTGAGCGCACTAATGCTTCGCGTTTGCGCGTCCCAAATCTCCTCCTTCCCGTCCTCGCCGACGACCGAGAGGAAGTAGCGGGCATGAGGATTCACGTAGAGCACCTCGATGACCTCGCCCTCGATCGTGCCGGTCAGGTCGTAGTCGAACTCGGCCGCGAACGAGTGATGCGCGGCGGCGGGCGCTGTGATGAGCGCGGCGATCATTGGAAGCCATGCGGCGATTCGCCTCGGCATTAGCGTCTCCCCTCTTGCGTCGAAGCGCTCGTCCCGCGCTTCGCGAGCTCGATTATAGCCTTGCCGCGACCTTTGCTAGCATTGACGCATGGGGCCGGATCCCTTCGATCTTCAGCGGTTCGTCGAAGCCCAGCGTGCGCGTGACCAGCCGGCCTTCGAGCAGGCGCTTGCGAAGTACTTCGACTCGGTCCCGGATCCGCTGACGATCGAGCGCCTCTCCCGGCCGCGGTAGGAGTAGCCGCGAGGAGCGATTACGCGGTCTCTCGCCCCACGGCGAGGCGTTTGCGCCGCGCAGTCAGCGTCGCGTCTTCCTCGAGCGCCTGCCAGCGCACGACGCGGTTCCGGCCGCCGTGCTTGGCGGCGTAGAGTGCGCAATCCGCCCGATGCAGCAACATCGAGAAGTCCTCGAGCTCGTCGACGCTGCCGCCGGCGACGCCGATACTGACGGTGACCACGGGCACGACGGTGGAGAAATCGTGCGGAATGCCGATCTGCTCGATCGACGAGCGCACCTGCTCGGCGATCTCCGCGGCGGTGTCCTCGCTCGTAGCCGGCAGCACGATCACGAACTCCTCGCCGCCGTAACGTGCGATCAGGTCGTCGTGCCGCCGCGTCATCGCGCGCAGCGCGTCCGCCACTCTCCCGAGACACTGGTCGCCAGCGAGATGCCCGTAGTTGTCGTTGAACGACTTGAAGCAATCCACGTCGATCAGCAGCAGGGACACGGCTTGCCGTTGACGCTCGAGCTGCTTCCATTGGTCGGAGAGGTACGCATCGATCGCGCGTCTGTTCGCAAGTCCCGTCACCGGATCGACGGTCGTCAATCGCTCCAGCGCGTGATTGCTCTGCGTGAGCGCCGACTCCGCGCGATCGATCTCCATGCGGAACAGATACGAGAAGCCGCCGGTGACCAGCAGAGCGCCGGCTGCGCTCGCAGCGTACATCGCACGAAGCGTGGATTCGGGCATCACGATGGGCGTCGTTCCCGGCGGAAACGCGAAGTGACACACGACGAAGAGCAACGCACCGAGGCCGACGAACAGCGCCGTGGCGCATCGCTCGTGGCTGCCGTACACCGCTCCCACCGATGCGGCCATCGGAAAGTAGAAAAGATGAACGCCGGACTCGGAGCTGATCAGCAACAACACAACAGGAATGTGGACGTAGACGGTCCCGATGACGACGACCCGCGCGACCTCGAACCGTCCGGCGCGGTTCAACAGCAGCACTCCCGCGTACGAGGCGATGAACAGCACGTTCGCGGCAAACACCCACGCGTAGTGGAAGAGGTCGCTCAGGTAGAACACCTGATACGGCAGCGTCGAAGCCGTAGCGAGCAGCGCGATCAGGTTGGTCAGCGCGATCCCGCGTGCCCGAGCAGGCGGCGCATCTCGAGCGCCGACGCGCCAGAGCGCGACGATCAAGCGGCGAAGGCCCGGCGCAGGCCGCGCAGTGCCTGAATCCTCTATCCGCTCCGCCGGCGCGGCGGCATCGGCCTCAGAGACGGACACGGCACTCAGCGGAATGCGCGGCCGCCTGCCGCGGATATCTCAAGAGAGTACGCATTCTTTCGTTGCCCGCCCGGGTCGATGCGTCGCCAGAAGTGCGCAGAGCGTAGCGGTTTTGGACGAGCGCTGGTGTGCCGGAATTCACGTAGCCGGGCGAGGTCGAGCGAGGCCCTGGCACGGGCGTTGACGGTGGTGACCGAGCCGGTTACGGCGGGAGCGTGTGCCCGCTTCGCGGCTCCGCGGTAGCGCGGCCGAGCACTCGTCGTGGTACGCTCGAACTGCTTGTCTTGTCGAGGAGTTCCCGATGGTGAAGCGAAACCTGATGACGATCGCGCTCGTCGCCTTCTCCGTTGCAGCCCTCTTCTTCGGCCGCTTCAAGCTCGGCGGCGCGCCGGCCGAGGCGCAAACGACCGAGCTGACCGCACTCGACTATTACGAGATCACGCAGCTCATCAACCGCTACGCCTACGCGATCGACACCTGCGCGAACAACGGCTACGACTACGCGAACCTCTTCACCGAGGACGGCGTATTCATCGACAAGAACTCGGACGCGGGTTTCGCTGCCGGCGGGCGCGTGCTCGCTCAGGGGAGAGAGGCGCTCGCGACGCTAATTGGCGGGGGCTCACGCGGTTGCGAGACGCCGCTTCCCTGGACCGACTGGAGCCACCTGATGCTGAACCATGAGATCACGCCGTCTCCGGAAGGTGCGAGGGGGCGCGTGTACCTCGTGCAGCTCGGAATGCGCGGGCCGGGGAGCGTGGATCGGCATGGTGGGTACGAGGATGTTTACGTGAAGACGCCGGAAGGGTGGCGGATCAAGTCGCGCACGCATGTGCGAAACAAGGCTTGGCATCATCCGTCGTTGCAGACGCCGGATTTGAACTGATCGGGCCACCTGTGCGCGCCGCGCTTCTGTGTGCTATCCGACCCGGCTCGCGCTCTCTTTCGTCGCCGATTCGACGTGCGCGAGCGCGCAGATGCCGAGCCACCTTCCGAACGCCCTGCGCATGCGCGCGCTGCCATGAACCTTCACGCGGCCCGTCGCGAGCGCGGTCTCCAATGCGAGATCGCCGCGCCAGACGCGAATGAGATCCGGCAAGGACGTGACGACGTAGACGTGCGCATCGCGATCAGGGCGCTTGAGGCAAAGCTCGCACCGGCCATCCTCGTTCAGGAACCACCAACGGCGCTTTCTCGCCGGCTGATCGACGAGCTCGAGCTCGACGATCGTTCTACCGGGTCCGAAGCTCTCCGGATGCGCGCCCTTCTCGAGCGCCCACAAGAGCAGGCCCAGATCCATCTCGTTCTCGGCCAGCTCTCGCCTCGACCAGCGCTGCCCCCAGACGCCGAGCGCCATGACGATCGGGACGAACTCCTCGCCCGCCGGGGTCAAGTGATACGTCCACCCTCGCCCGTCCGCCGCCTTCCGCCGCTCGACGACGCCTTCGGCCTCGAGCTCGGTGAGCCGTCGACTGAGCAGCGTCGGCGACGCAAGCGGCACGCCGCGCTGGATCTGCGAGAATCGAGTGGAGCCGGTGGCAAGCTCGCGCAGGATCAATGGAGTCCACCGCGCGCAGAACACCTCCGCGGCTTTGGCAACCGGGCAGAATTGGTTGTAGCTCTTCAACTCCGCGTCCCTCCGCGCCTTCCATCTTACTCGCGGGACAACCCGGCTCCACTACACTTTCTGGAGTAGAGCGCGAAGCCGTCTTCCGCTTCTATTGGCCTCCCGGACCGTTGCGGGAGGTTCACGATGAATGAGGAGAATCTCGACGTCGCCGTCGAACACAATCGTTCGGCCGCCGCCATGTGGAGCGCCGGAGGCGATCACTACGACGCGATCAGCTTCGGGATTGCCGACGCGCTCCGCCACGCGGTACAGCGGCTGTCGGCAAAGCAAGATGAAGAAGTCCTGGACGTCGCGACGGGCACGGGCTGGACCGCGCGGCTCGTCGCCCGCTCGGGCGCGCGAGTAACCGGCGTCGATATCGCTCCTGGGCTGATCGCCGCCGCGCGGGACCGCTCCGCTCACCTCATGCCTCGAATGGAGTACCGGCTGGCGGACGCAGAGCACCTGCCTTTCGCGGCTGGGCACTTCGACCGCGTCATCTCGACGTTCGGCGTCATGTTCGCGGGCGATCACGGCCGTGCCGCTCGAGAGCTCGCGCGGGTCTGCCGTTCCGGCGGGCGGCTCTGTCTCGCGACTTGGACGCCCGACGGCGCGGTCGCCCGCTTCTTCGCGCTTCTCGCCTCTCGCCGGCCCGAGCCGCCGCCCGCCGATTCGCCGTTGCTCTGGGGCGATCCAAACTACGTCGAGGGTCTCCTCGGCCGCGAATTCGCTCTGCGCTTCGAACATGGCGTCAGCAACGCGTACTACGACGGCGCGGACGAAGTATGGGACACCTTCGTGCGAGGCTTTGGTCCGCTTCGCGTGCTGTACGAGCGTCTCGATGAAGCCGGCCGCCGCAGATTGAAGGCGGACGTCGACGCCTATCATGAGGAATTCCGAACGCCGACCGGACTGCACATCAGGCGGGAATACTTGATCACGGTCGGCGAGCGGCGTTAGCGGACGCGTCCGCTCACCAGTCGTCGTTCCACTCCTCCGTGGTTGCGTTTGACTAACAACTTCCGACAATGTGACGCCTTTGGCCGCTCGTAGAGGACATTTACGAGACTATTGCATTTCTAATGCTAGTTTCTGGCATAGGGGGCTCAATGGAGAACCGCCCATCTGCGCTTCTTGCAGGCGAGCGCGCAAGACTTATTCCTGTTGCCGCCGACACCAGCAAGGAGGTGCGAGCGACGTCCGTCTTGCTGGCTGTGATGGGGCTCGTCCCTCATTTTGCTCAACGCATGCTGGGCACCGTCGGACAGCGCGTCGGGACGAGGTCCTCAATAGAGTGTTATACGGAGCCGGTCTTGCGATCGATCAACGCAGCGAAAGTCCGTCCAGACGGATACATCCGCGTTCGATCTGGAAAAGGTCGGGAGTGGGATGCCCTGGTCGAAGCGAAGATTGGCCGTAACGATCTGATCAGCGAACAAGTTGTCGCCTACGCTGAAGCGGCCAGAGAGAACGGAATCGGCACAGTCATAACGATTTCCAACCAGTTCGTCCCTTTTCCGGCGCATGCGCCCGTGCAGTTGTCGCGAGTGCTCGCACGGCACGTATCCGTTTTTCATTGGTCGTGGATGTTTATCCTCACCCAAGCGAAGCTAATGCTTAACGAGCACCGCTTCGCGAACCCTCTCGAAAAGTCGATTCTGGCCGAGATGGTTCTCTACCTCAGGCACGACTCGGTCGGCACGACGCGTTTCGACCGCATGAATCGCGAATGGAAGGACCTCGTGCTCGCGGTGAACGCGGGTCGCACGCTATCGAGGAACTCGAGCGAAGTCGAGAATACGGTTGCGGCATGGCAACAAGAATGCCGCGACTTGAGCCTCTTGATGAGTCGCAATCTGGGCCGAATGGTCGCGATCAAACTCTCGCGGGCTCATCGAGAAGATCCTTCCCAGTATCTTCGCCACGCATGCGAGCTCCTGGCCCAATCTCATTGCCTGGAGTGCACTCTGGATATCCCGGACACGGCATCTGAGATCCTCGTTAGGGCAGATTTGACGAGACGGTGTCTGACGGCCTCGATGTCGTTGGATGCTCCAAGGGACAAGCAACGAATCTCGAGCCGGGTCAATTGGCTTCTCCGGCAACTAACCAAATCCGAGGAAGACGGCGTATTCATAGAAGCCAAGTTCCCTGGTCGACGCCAGCCAAGACTGGTCCGCCTTGCTGAGTTGAGGACAGACCCCACCTGCCTCGATGCCGATGGCGCCGGATCGCTTCCCTCGTCATTCACCGTCCTGATGGTCAAGGACCTCGCAGGGAAGTTCAGCGGTTCTCGCACCTTCATAGAAGAGCTCGAGAGTTTCGTTCCGACCTTCTACGCCAATGTAGGCCAGTACCTCCAGACCTATGTCGCCAAACCTCCTAAACCTCGCCAGTCGGAAGTAGATAGCGATTCTTCGTTGGACCCTCAGATCAACGATTCTGCAGCGACCAAGGAGCCAGCCATAGATGATCCAGCCGCGAGGAACGCGGATGACGCTGCAAATGCTGCGTTGGCGGACGAGGACCGCCCTAACGAACTTATGGCAGCCCTGCCACTGACAATGCAAACCGCGGATGCCAGCACGGCCCAGGAGAACTGCGCGACTACGATATGCGGGACTGAACGGATCAGCTATATCGAGTCCGACAGGGATCAATGCAGCCCACTCCAGCATGAAGGGTGATGGCTGTGCTCGACAGGCGTAGTGAGACAGTCACTTCGCCTATTAGCTTTCCTCCTCATGCGCTCGCCCCGGCGGACGCCCAAGCTCTGGTCCAACAGTGCGCGGCTCACCCGAATCCGCAACGCGCGGTAAAGAAGGCGCCGTGTTACCGTCCCTCGCTCCAGTCGCTGCCTGCCTGAAGTACGCGTTCGTCTCTGCATCCGTACAGAAGACAAAACACCCCTTCAGTCCCCGCGTCATCAGCGTTCGGTACGTATTCTTGATGATACGGTCCGCTGATGCCTTGGCGGCTTCCGGGTCCGTCTGCAGCATCTTCTTGAAGCCGTGAACCGAACGATCTTGGCGAGAGCGCTTCGTCGCGTCGGTGATCACCTGTCCGTTTCGAACGACGAGGTCCAGCCCGATGATCACGCCCACGTATTCGAGCTCCAGCCCCTGGCAGGTGTGTATGCATCCGACCTGATCGATCGAACCAGGCTTGACGAGCCACAGCGGCCCGTCGTCGTCGAGATTCCAGCGCATTGCGAAGCCATGCTCCGGAATCACGATGTCCTGGACGCTCGGGTCCTTCTTGCTCCTCCAGTCCCAACAGTACCCTGCGACTAGACGCGCCTTGTTCGACCGGACGTTTCTCTCCCGGATGAGCTCATAGAGCTCCTTTGGGCTATCACAAACGCGGAAGTCGTAGTCGATTCCATCGAGCGTCTCGTTCGCCGTGCTCGAGATCCCCAGCGTGTTGTCCAGCCAGGCGAGATACCCGTCCGAGCCGTTGCATCGGAACTGGGATTCGAGCTTCATCTCGTGAACGTCGGCACCCAGCCGCTCGGCCCACGCACGGATCTCGGCCTTTCTGCCGATGTCCCTCAACGTAACGCGCTGATCCTCGTCGATGAAGAATATCGAGCATTTGGCCGTGCCGATGATCTCCTTGATCTGGTTCTCGCCGAGATTGCCGTAAAGACCGGACTTCTCGTTCAGTCGGTGGGCTTCGTCGACGATCAGCGCGTCCATGCTGTTCGGCGGGCTCTCCGTGTAAGCACCGGCCCCCTTGAAGAGGTTCGTGATATGCGTCTTCGTGAACCGTCCGGTCAATTTGCTCTGGAAGACTTCTCTGGGCGCGGCATTGCGCGTCACATAGTGCGCGAGCAACTCTTGGCGCGTGAGCTCGACGAGCAGATTGATGGCGACGACGGACTTTCCGGTGCCCGGGCCGCCTTCGACGATCAGCACCTGTTTGCTGCCTTTGCGCGCTGTCTCCGAGAGATGGAGCGCCGTCTCGTACACGATCTTCTGATCGTCGATCAGCTCGAATTCCCTGTTACCCTCGAGCAGAGAGACGAGGTGATCGATGAGGCTCTTCGACGGCTTGAGCTTGCCATGGTCGATCCTGTAGAGGATTCGCGAGCGGTCTCCGTAACGGACGTAGCGCCTCAAGAATTCGCCCAGCTGCTGGACGTCCTCCCGGACGAACGCCGGCGCCCGCATCGTATGCTCGGCGTAGAAGGGCGCATTGACGGCAGCGCCGGACTTCAAGTTGTGCAGGTACGCGCACGGCCGCAGGCGGATGGACTCTTCCTGAACGGTGTCGTTGAAATCGCGAATCAGCGCCGCGTAGGTCCACGCCTGATACGAGGGATGCGGGACCTCTCTCCTCGCGCCGTTGATCACGGTCATGACGACCGCATCCTTCCCGGTCGCCTCGACCTCCGACCACTGCTTGAGCTCCACGATCACCGCGGTCTCGTTCCCGTCGGCATCGCAGCCCGTGAGGATGAAGTCGACGCGCTTCGCGGTGAGGGGAATTTTGTACTCGATGGCCACGCCTGCGTCCTCCGGGATGCCGTAACCGACGAGGACGTTGTTCATGTACTGCATCGAGTTCTTCCACGACTCGATCTCGCGCATGGACGTGGCGTGTCCCAGTCGCTGCTCGAAGGCGGCGAGAATCTTACCTTCGATGACGTTGGCGAAGACGTCTTCGGTGAATTGGCCGCGTGTGGCCGAGTAGACGATCACTGTTTCGTATGCACCGCAGCTTTCTCGGGCCCGAATCAGATCAGGATGCGGAAATGAGGTCAACCTACCCGGTCTCACTCGTGCTCCTCATCGTCGATCGTGAAGTTCTTCTACGCGATGAAGAAGTGGCAGGCATGCAGACCGTTAGCGCAGCGGTCCAGTCGCGAGCTCGAGATACCGGCAGAAGCCATTAGCCATGCGCATCTGCCGGGGCGTCTTACACACCGGCTCGAACAGCGCGGGATTCCCGACGAGCACGCATAGCGCCCGCGCACGCGACGTCGCGACGTTGAAGCGGTTTCGGTTGTAGAGGAACTCCATGCCGCGTGGTGCGTCCTCGGGGCTCGAGGACGTCATCGAGTAGATCACGACGGGCGCCTCCTGGCCCTGAAAGCGGTCCACCGTGCCGATCCGCTCGCGGAGCGTCGGCAGTGCCTCGATCAGGGCGGATACCTGCGCGTTGTACGGAGCGACGATAAGAATGTCCTGCTCGGTCAGCGGATGCAGCTGACGGTACCGGTCGCGCCACTTCGCACCGGAAAGAAGCTCCTCGACGATCGCGACGATCGCCGTAACCTCTTCTGCCGACCTCGATTGGCTGCCTTCATGCTCGACGGGCACGAACCTCAAGCCCGCGCCAGCGAAGCGACTGCCTGCGTCGGACGGCACGATCGCTTGGTGCTCGAGATCAAGGCGGGCCTTCAGCCTCCCCTCATAGTAGACCTCGGACGTAAATGCGGCGATGTCCGGATGCAGTCGCCACGTCTCGTCGAGGAACAGCCCGAGCTCCGGCGGCACGGTTTCGGCGCCGCCGAGCAGATGGTGCAGCGCCGAAACTTCGCTGCCTTCCGGGTGACTGCTCTGCAGCGGCTGCTCGAGCTGCTGAGGATCCCCGAGCAGCACAAGGCTCTTGCCGGCCGCCGCCACCGCGAGGACGTTCGATAGGGACATCTGACCGGCCTCGTCGACGATCAGCACGTCTACGCTCTGCTCGAAGTCCCTTCTTGCCCACGCCCACGCGGTTGCGCCGACGACGTCGATGCTGCCGTCCGCGATGCCGCCATGAATCGCGCCGTAGTCGCTCTCGTACTCGATGCCCCACTCGCCTTCATATTCGCCGTCGCACTTGTGCACGGCGCGCAGCGTGATCCCTTGTTCCTGCGCCTCCTTCATCGCGCCTTCGAGCAGATTGTCGATGACCTTGTGACTGACCGCCGTGACACCGACCTTGAGACCACGTCTGCGGAGCGCGCAGATCATTTTCGCACCCGTGTAGGTCTTACCCGTGCCGGGCGGACCCTGTATCGCGAGCACATTGCCGTCGAGCTCCAGCACGAGCCGCTCGGCGGCCTCGACCGGCGTCTCGCCCGGGCGCTGGAGCTGGCCGCGATCGTGCGCAAGCGGCGGCGGCCGGCGAAGCAGCAGATCGAGCGCGGCGCGATAAGGCGAGCGGGGCTGGAGCCCGTGCTCGAGCACGGTCTCGCCGAAGCGCATCAGCGAATCTCGCAGCACAGCGTTCGGGACCCGACTGTGGAGGACAACGGCGGAAGGGTGCACGTCCGCCGTCGTACGCCTCTTCTTGATATCGATGGTCCG
The DNA here is from genome assembly GCA_036381515.1 of Gammaproteobacteria bacterium. Lineage (GTDB taxonomy): Bacteria > Pseudomonadota > Gammaproteobacteria > Steroidobacterales > Rariloculaceae > ZC4RG20. The sequence goes on from DASVCR010000101.1 coordinate 13,697, forward strand.
CTCGGCGTAGTTGACCGCAACCACCTTACCCAGCTTCTCCTCCCCGGCGTACACGTCGTCGCCGGGGCGCGCATCGAGCTCTTGCCCGGGGAACCGATAACGCTGCACCGGCGCGCTCTTCGCCTCTACCACTTCCTGGAACGTCAGCCCCGAGATTGCCCGTCGCTCGTCCGCATAGTCGCTCTCCTCGAGGCCGAGAACGCGGAAGTAGTCCCACCACGCCGCCTTGTCCTCTCGCCGATGAAACTCCATAAGGTGCGCGAGCAGGAACCGCGCCTGCTGCTCGGGACTGCGTTCTTCCCGCTCGAGCGGCACGCCCTCGAGCAAGCCATCGCGCAACCGTTGCAGCTCGGCGTCGAGCTCACTGATCGCTTCGGATGCCTGGCCGTCGCGAGGTTGCGGACGCGGGATCGCGTGCCCGGCGGCCAACGCCTGCGCTCGGAGATGCTCGAGCCAATCCCTGAGCCGCACCGCGGACTCGCAATCCTCACGGTTGTATCGCTCGACGATGCGGCGATGCTCGTCGTACGTAGCATCCAGCTCGCCCGCCTCGAGCGCGTGCTCGATCAGCCGCCTGCTGAGCGACGCGTCTCGGAGGTCCTGTCCGCGCTCGTAGCCGAAGAAGGGCTCGAGATCCTTGATCGAGTAGCGTTCGACGCTCGCGATGAGACTACGCCGCACCACTGCATACAGGTCAACGAATGCGCCCCCGCGCAGCAGCCGGTCGAGCTCGACTTCACGTGTCGCGAAGCGACCCATCGAGCGCTTCAGCGCCGCGGGCTCGTAGGGTGCGAAGTGATAAATATGCGCCCTGGGATTGCGCTCGCGCGCTGCCGTGGCTGCATCGATGAAGGTTTCGAAAGCCCTACGCTCCTCCTCGAGGGTGTGCGCCCACAATGCCCTATATGCCAGCTCACCATCCTCTCCTCGCATGACGTAGCCCGTCAGATATTCCTGCACGCCGTGCTCGGCGAAGTGGCTGCCCTCGATGTCGAGGAAAATGTCGTCGGGCGTCGGCTCAGGCAGCATGGCGAAGCCGTGGTCCGTATCGAACGGCGTCTTCAGATCGTAGACAGGCGCTCCTCTATGTCGACCCTTCAACTGCATCCTGGCTTGATCCCGAACGCGCTCGAGTGCTTGCCTCGAGCCGTGCACCGGCGTCGGCACGTTATCTAGCTGTGCCAACTCTGCAAGACGAACGATACCGTTCTGCCACAGAGTCTTGATCTGATCCGTACGAATCCCGGCGACATAGCACAGATGATCGTCTCCGCGGCGGCGTTTCTCGCACTCACTCCACCACGCGCAGTAATCGCACTGCGCCACCAGCTCCGGATACGTCTCCGGCGGCGCCTGCATGAAGCGCGCAAGGTCGCGCTCGATCAACCGGAAGTAGGCCGCGTAGTCGTCGAGCCGATAGCTGATCGGCTCGAAGCCGTTCGCCGGCGTCGCGACGTGCATGCGCTCGGGGCGCACGCCCTGCAATCGCTCGAGCATGTATGAATAGACGCAAAGCTGCAGGATCGTTCCTGCTTTCGTGTCTCGCGCGAGCTTCGTGTCTACGACTTCGTACGACCAGGCACCGAGGTCACTTCCTTGCTCCGTTCGAAGCAAGAAGTCCGCTCGCCCCGTCCAGACACCGTCCGCCAGCGTCGGTTGGTAGATGACGTCGACGCCTTCCTTCATTGCGGCGAGCGTTCGGTCGAGGCCCGAACGAGCGTCATCGGTGCCGCCGTGGGTCAGCTCCGCGATCGAGCAGCCCTTGGCACGCAGATAGTCGAGATAACGCCGCTCGTGCTCGAATCCCCGCTTCCTGAGCTCCTCGATCACCGGGCCGTAGCGCACTGGTCGCTCGCGACCTGTGAGGGCGGCCTCGAGATCGAGCCGGGAGAGGTGTCGGCAGCTCAGGAAACTGCTGAGATCCGTAGGGGCGAGAAGAATCTGATTGGACTTTGTATGCATCTCTCGAATTGGCCAAAACCGGGCAAACCTGCCGACTCACTTCGTCGCCAGTGCTGGAGATAGAGTCTACGGACACCGTGCGTCTACGTATGTCGCGATTCGGGCCGCCTCATTCCACCGCTACGCCCAGCATCTTCCAGAACGCAGCCTCCGCCACGATCCGAATTCCGTACTGACGTGCCTTCCTGCCCTTGCTCGACAACGTATTCGGATCGGCCGCGACCAGCAGGTCGAGCTTCTTCGTGACGCTGTTCGCGACCACGAGTCCGGCCTGCGCGGCGAGCTGCTGTGCAACGGCACGTGTGATCGGCTCGCCTCCGATCCTCGCCTGCATCTCGCCGGTGAAGCAGACGCTCTTGCCGCGCAGATCCTCGACGGGAGCAAGCCGGGCGCCGAGACTCCCGAGCTGGCCGCGCGTCTGCGACAGCAGACTATCGAGCGCGCAGGCGTCCACGCCAAGCAGGCGTGCCACGAGCTCGAGATCCGCACGCTCCCGCTCGGAGACGTGACCGTCGGCCAGCGCCAGAGCCGCCAGGTGCCACAGGTAACTCGCGTGCGCCGCCTCCACTTGCGCCTTCGACAATCCAAGATGCTCGACGGCGCTCGAAAGCACTTCTTCCTCTTCGGCAACGACGATTCGGTCCTCGAGCACGCGGTCGAGCAACCCGAGATACGTGAGCACGTTCGGGGGCGAAGCCTCCGTATCGTGCGCGGAGCGTGCCGCGATCCGCTGAAGAAAGCTGGACGGTGAAGCGCGACGTTCGCGCGCCACTCGTCGGGGGACCGGTCGAGCGAGGCCGACCGGCAATTCCGGCCACTCGACCGACCGCTGCGGCAAGCTCAGCAGACTCGGATCTTCCGCCAGCAGCCGCGCAACGATCCTCGCAGTCGCACGAGCGTCGAAGAGCGCGCTGTGGTAGCTGCCTTCGTCGTCCATGACGATTCCGAGCTCCTCGCAGCAGGCCGCGAGATTCTGCCGCCCGAGCTGCCGGCATGTGCAGAAGAGCGGGATCTCGGGGAACGGCGCCGGCAGCCGCTCGAACTCGCCGCGCAAGAAGTTGTGATCGAAGCTGATGTTGTGACCGGCCAGCACTCGAGCATGCCTCAGGAGAGCGACCACGTCTCCGGCGATCGCGGCAAACGGCGGTGCGTCGATCACGTCACTGGCCGAGATGCCGTGAATGCTCGTCGGTCCGACGTCTCGCCCGGGATTCACCAGGCTCTCGTACTCGTCGCAGATGTCGCCGTCCGGGGACAGGAGAACGACGGCGATCTCTACGATACGGTCATGACGCCAGGGCGATAGCCCCGTCGTCTCGACGTCCACGACGGCAATGTGACGAGCACCGGATGTTTGCGTTCTCACGTATCAGACCCTCCCCGCGGAGCCCTTCCGCCCGGCGGCGCACCTCGTTCCGCGGCGAATTCTGCATCGTCTCCGCGACGTGATGCGCCGCGCGAGTCCACGATATGTATTCTCCATTGCGCGAATTATGCAGATCAGAGCTGACGCACCACCGGCTTCCGAGTCATCGTCCGCCTTGATGCGATCCTGTCGATTGTTCGGCAGCAGCTGCATGACTCTCGCGCTCCTCGGTTGTGCGGGTGACACCGGCGGGAAGCCTCTCTGTCCTGACTCGACGATAGTCGTCAGTACGTCTAACTACGTCGGTCGCCCAGAGTGAGAAATAGTCCGTAGCGATGCGACGCAACTAGACGTATCGTGCAGGCACATTCCGAAGGGACCGGGCCGCCCTGCGCGACCCGAGACGGTCGGTCGTGCGCGATCCGCGGAGGAAGCGTCGTACCGATCGCACTCGACGAAGCGCCACCATGAGAAGAAGCACGGACACGATCGGGCGCCAGTGGGAGCTTCTCCGACTGGTCCCACGCGAGCCTCGGTCGATCACGACCGCCGAGATCAGGAGCCGGCTCAAGGAGCACGGTTACGACGCCGACGTGCGAACAATCCAGCGCGACCTGACGACCCTCGAGGCGAAGTTTCCGCTGATTTGTCGGACGGAAGGCCGCACGAATCATTGGAGCTGGGCGAGTCACCATCCAGGCCTCGACATTCCGCGGCTCGAGACGCCGACCGCAATCACGCTGCTCCTCGTCCGCGACTACCTGCTGCCACTCCTGCCGAAGTCGATCGGCAACGAGCTCGCGCCGTACTTTGAGAAGGCGAAGGAAGTGCTGAAGGGCACGAAGCTCGAGCAGTGGGGACGTCGAGTACGGATGATCCGCCGCGGCCCGGCGCTCAAGGCACCGAAGGTCGCGCCGGACGTGCTGGATGCCGTGTATCGAGCGTTGCTCGAGGGCCGCCAGCTCGAGGCGACCTATCGGAGCCGCAACACCGGCGAGACGAAGCGCAGGCGGATCCATCCGCTCGCGCTAGTGATGAAGGAGGACGTGCTGTACCTCGTTGCGACGCTAGGCGAGCATCGAGACGCCCGTCAGCTAGCCTTGCACCGGATGAGCCGTGCGGAGGTACTCGAATTGCTCGCGAAGGCCCCGCCTGGATTCACGCTGGGGGCCTACATCGAAGAGGATCGCTTCGCGTATCCCATCGACGAGGAGAAAATTCGGCTCGTCGCAGCGTTC
>DASVCR010000102.1:0-20858 GCA_036381515.1 Gammaproteobacteria bacterium
CACGGACGAGCACGTCATAGTTTTTCGCGAGGTAGGCAGCAACATGTCCTTTACCTTCGCTACCGTATTGCCCGCCGATGATCACATCGACGCATCTCCTGTCCGGCGCAGAATAGAGCCCAAGCCGCGCAGCCACCTGCACGAACATATCGCCTACGTCGCATCTTGCAGTGTCGATGAGTAGATCAGCCTCCCGACGAAAGTGTTCAAGCGTTTCTTCGCTCAAGAATCGGTGACGAGCGTTCCGTTCAGCGGCGATGTCCTTGACGCCATCCTTCCGCGCATAGAACGCCTCTTCGCGAGCCCTAAGGTGCACATGCATCGTTGTCAGTTCATGGCATTGACGGACACTCCGAAGCTGCCCTGTCGTGCGTATCGCGTCGACGACAACCGGAACGTCGGCGGGCAAACGCTGACACTCGTTTAGGATCTCCTCAACCACTTCGGCTTCTACCAGGGGCGCCTGCGATCTCGCAGCTGTCGACGTATCGAGCACATGAAACTGGAACTCGTTCGCGAGCGCTGCTGCGAGCTCGGTCTTGCCCGTGCCCGGTTGGCCAGTGAGCAGAACTATTCGCCTCACAGACGTCCTCGTTCGCCCTTCACGATCGCCAAGCTAGACGCCGTCCAATCGACTCTGGATACATCGATAACAAGATCAGCCACCTTGACGAGCTCCCTCGCAGACACCTCATTCGGATGCCTCGCTGCGAGCTCGTATGGAACGTCGTTACGTAGCCTGGCGTCCCTGCTCGACGAGCTTCGTATCGGTCCTTGATAAAGTCCTCCGGCGCTGTCAAGTGAACGTGGAAGACCCGGTGTTCGAAGGCTTCCCGGAACCTGAGCACTTGGCCCTCTTTACGGACACTGTCGACGAGTACCCGCAAGCTGTCAGCCAAGGACTTCAACGCCGGGTGCGCGACTTCGTCCACAATCCACTTGTAATCCGTCGCCGCGTCTAGTTCGTCACCGATGTCTTGCAGGGTTGTGCGGGTAACCGGCAACTTCTGTTGCCTAGCGCGGCTGGTGAGATAGGCGCTTGTACCGACCTGTATGAACTTGTGGTTGGCGACGAGCTGTTTGGCCAACGACGACTTTCCCACGCCGATTGGTCCACTCAAGAGCACCAGCGCCCCTACGTTAGACCCGGTCGAACTCAAGACCACTACCTCGCCATTGCGGATTCTGGATGGCCCGATCCAAGAAAGTCCCCACTTCGTTCGCATAGAAGGCGTCCCGAGGATATGGGCCGTCGGGCTCCGTTCTAACGACGTTCCATGGCGCGTCTAGCGCCTCCACGACCTCCCTCGCGATCCACTCATCCTCCCGTGAGAAGCACGACACCGTCGTTTCGTCAGGCAAAGGCATCTCTTCTTCCACAAGAACCTCGATTACCGTGTCCGTCCCGAGATACTTCCTTAGCATTGCAGCCTTGTCGGCATCCGTTCGGGCCGTCGGCACTTGTTGCGCCGCATAGTACCGACCGTTCGTGGAGGACTCTGGAAAGCCAGGCGACCCACCCCTTCTGAGGTATCGTGTCATGGCGATGTTGTACCGACACAGGTCGAACCTTCGCCTGTCGACCGCGACCGAAGGAACTTCGATACGGATATGGGGAAAACCTGCCGCGAGCTTTGATCTCGCGATCCGGGGATACTCGTGCAACGTCATGTGAACGTAGTATTCGAATCCCCTATTCACATCGTGCTTTCTAGACATCGATCTGAAATGCACGATCTCGAAGCCGAGCCGAAGAAGACGTGGTTTACTAAGGAGAGACCGCGACCTCGCGATGAACGCGAGGTAGTGCAGCGGGGAGAAGTGATACACCCTCTCCACCCCATGATCCTCGAGGACGGCCATGTCACCTCGTGTTCCATACCTGTTAACAATTTGTATCGTACAATCGTCTCCGTCGTGGTACTCCATCACAGTCTCACGCTCAAGTTTCGTGAACGCTGACGCAAACATCGAGGAGGGGTGCGCCCACCATGATTAACTTACCAGCTAACCCCACGCTTCAAGATCTTCAGCAGTACGTCCGGAAGATTGAGGAGGAACGTGGATTCGTTGACGAATCTGTAATCGACAAGTGTCTATTGTTGGGCGACGAGGTCGGCGAACTTTTTAGGGCGGTACGCGCACTCTCCGGCATCGGCGTTGATCCGGATCGCCCTATTCAGAACGTAGCCGAGGAATTGGCGGACGTCTTGCAGTTCGTCGTGGCAATCGCGAATCGTTATGACGTCAACCTGGAAGAGGCGCTTCGTGAAAAGGAGGAGCGCAACGCGCGCCGGCAGTGGAATCGCCTAGAGGAGACGTAAGGACGGCTGTCGTCTGCGGAGAGTCAGCTTCGACTGTCACCTTGGCAGACCGCTGCGCAGATTCAGTTGCTGTAGGACGGAGAATACGACCACTTCAAGGCTTTAGTTTCAGCAAGTCGATGCGCCGACCTCGCAGTTCCTGTGATCCCTCTCGCGAATACGTCCGCACGCGCGCGGCAGTCAGCTCCACTCAAGCTGCCCCTTTCGGCGCGAGGCGGGCATCGGACAGACTCCACGCGCCTGCAGGCCCATGCCAGTCGCCGCCCGTCGCCGCCTTTGCATACTCCGTGGCGCGCATCTCGAAGAAGTTTGCGTACTCGACCGCGTTCAGGATCTCCGGGAGCCGCGGCAGCGGATGCTCGTAGATCGCAGGGAGATTCAGCTGCCGGCGACGTAGCGGATGTAGCGCTTCACGTCCTCTGCATCGAGCCCCTCGATCGGTCCCATCACGAATGCCAGGTCGACAAAGCGGTCCTCGAGCGCGACGACCGTTCGCGCGCAGTCCACGATGTCGTCGCGCACGCTGGACGTCAACGCGCCGGTCTCGGCCGCGAACGTGTGAAAGAGCCTGATGATTCCCTCGCAGTGGAGCGTCTCGTCGCGCACGGACCAGGAGACGATCTGGCCCATCCCGCGCATCTTGTTGTGCCTCGGGAAGTTGAGCAGGATCGCAAAGCTCGCGAAAAGCTGGAGTCCCTCGGTGAAACCGCCGAACATCGCGAGCGTGCGCAGGACATCGGCCTCGTTGGCGACGCCGAATCTCTGCATGTAGTCGTGCTTGTCGCGCATCGCGGCATAGCCCATGAACGCGGCGAACTCGGTTTCCGGCATGCCGAGCGTCTCGAGCAGCAGCGCGTACGCGACGATATGCACGGTCTCCGATCAAGCTCAACTGCGGGAACGCTCGGCACCGAGAACGCCTTCGGAAGGACGGACGGCGCTTCTTTCGAGAATGCGCAGACTGTCAGACGTCGACGCTCTTCTTCGAGAACCCGCCCGAGACAATGTCAGCCTAGTCTCTTGTTTGCCGTGGCGCTCGCGAGCGTCAGACGCGAGCGTCGACCGGCTCTTCGTGCGCAGCGAGCGCGTCGAGCGTATCCGCGAGCAACGGCATGCCGCTCGTGCGCTCGTCTGGGGCCGACACTTGCGTCGCGGCGAGCGTCAATGTCACGGCCTTGAAGACGCGCAGCTTCAGCGATAGAGCCATCGACGGCGTATCGTCGCCGCCAGCAGGCGGATGCGCGAGCGAATCGAGCAGGTGCGCAAGGAACTTCCCAATCGTGTCGAGCACTGCCGTCGTCGAGTTCGGTGTTGCGGCCGGCACCGGCGCTTCGGCGGAAGCTGGCTCCGGCGTAGCGGGTTCCGCCGGACCGTCCGTCGGCTCGACGGCGACGTCGGACGACGCTTCCGGCGCGGCCGAGACCGATGGCGATGTCGTTACCGCCGGAACGGATGTCGTTGCCGCCGGAGCGTTCGCCTGCTCGCTGGGTACCGACTCGCTCGACCCCGACTCGGTCTGGGCAGGCTTAAGCTGTTCCGGCACGGGTGACGGCAACGGCGCCGCGACGGAGCGATAGTCACTGCGCGCCGAATACGTGAGATGCTCGCGGACGCTCATCCTCAAGCCGACGCGCGCGAGCTGCGTGCCGTCAATCTCGAGCGCGGCCGCGGTAGCAAACGCCTCCGGAACGTCGCCCGCGAAGAGCTCGGCGGCAAGCCCGCTCGCCTGCTCGACGACGCTTTGGATCGCGTCGCGCTCCTCGGCGTTGAGCTCGCCCTCGACGCTGAACCTGACCCTGACGGCGGAACGGGCGTTCACGCGCAGCTCCGCGATATCGACCTCGCCTTTGGTTTGGCCGACGTTGGCGTCGAGCGCGCTCCGAACCTTGATGCTGAGACGAACGACGTCGCCTTCCTGGGTCTCGATGTAGAGCGCCGTGCGCTCGCTGCGGCGGTAACGCAAGGCGGCAACCGACGTCTCATCGGCGCAGGCTCGTCGTCGGCCGCCGCACGTGCGCGGCTCACGATCGCGGGGGACGACGGACTCGCATTTGCCGGGCCTTTCAAACGAACGCCACTTCGGGGTGGAAGGAGTCAAAGCCGCAGCTTCCATCGCAGTACGCTCCCGACATAATCCACTTGGCGCCTTATGTCGGCTCGTACGCGCAAACCTTTAGGTTGAACCTGGAGAACCGCGCCAGCCCGTGCCGCAGCACCATGCCCTCGCCCTGCTTGAGCCGCCAAGCGAGCTCTGCATGAAACGCCGTCGCCCCGCGCTTCACGCGGGGCGGGGCTTCGAAAAGGCACAGGGCGAGCCGCAGCGGGCGATCACAGAAACATCCCGCCGGACGCCTCGACACGCTGCGCGTTGATCCACGCCGTTTCCGGCGAGAGGAGAGCAACCACGACGCCGCCGATGTCATCCGCCTGCCCCGCTCGGCTGAGCGCGGTCTGGGATGCCACGAACGCGTTGAGCTCTGCGTTGTCGCGCACGGCGCCGCCGCCGAAGTCCGTCTCGATGGCTCCGGGCGCGAGCACGTTCACCGAGATCCGCCGCGGACCGAGCTCCTTCGCGAGGTATCGCGTAAGCACCTCGATACCACCCTTCATCGCCGCGTACGCGGAATGGCCCGGCAGAGCGAAGCGTGCGAGCCCGCTCGATACGTTGAGTATCCGCCCGCCGTCCGCGATCAGCGGCAGCAGCTTCTGAGTCAGGAAGTACACGCCTTTCAGATGAATGTTCACCATCTCGTCGAACTGCGCTTCGGTGGTTTCCGAGAAGAGCGCGTGAAGGCCCGTGCCCGCGTTGTTCACGAGGCAATCGAAGCTGCCGCGGGCCCAATGCCGGTGCAGCGTGTCCCGCAACTGCTCCACGAAGGCGTCGAACGTGGCGACCTTGCCGACATCGAGCGGCAGCGCCGCCCCGATGCGGCCGCGCTTTCGGATCTCGGCGACGACTTTTTCCGCTTCCTCACGATTGCTTCGATAGGTGATTACGACGTCCGTACCGGCTTCCGCGAGCCGAATGGCTGCGTTACGCCCGAGACCGCGGCTGCCGCCCGTGATGACTGCGATGCGTTGCTGTGTGCTCATGTTTCGTTCCTCCTGAGCGTCTGCGCACAGCCTAGCGATGCCGGGGTTCCGCATAAATCGTGCCGGTGCGACCATAGTGTTCAGTTTCGCTGAACAATTCCCCCGTCATGAGCCGACTCGAGTCCATGCAGATGTTCCTTCGGGTGGCCGAGCTCGGAAGCTTCACCCGCGCCGCGGAAGCCATGGGACTGCAGAAAGCGACGGTCTCCATGGCGATCCGTCAGCTCGAGAACGAGGTCGGTACGCGCCTGCTGAACCGGACGACACGCAAGGTGCAACTCACTCCGGACGGCCGCGCCTTCTACGAACGCTGCCGGGATCTGCTCGCTCAGGTGGAGGACCTTCAGTCGATGTTTCAGAGCCGGTCGCAATCCTTACGCGGCCGGTTGCGCGTGGACATGCCGAGCGGCATCGCAGAGGACCACGTCATCCCGAACCTACGCGAATTCCTGCGCGAGCACCCGCTGCTCGAGATAGACATCAGCAGCACGGATCGGAAGGTGGACGTGATACGGGAAGGCTTCGATTGCGTGCTGCGCATTGGCAACGTGGAGGACACGAGTCTGATCGCTCGACGGCTCGGTTGGTTCCGGCTGGTCAACTGCGCGAGCCGCGGCTATGTCGAAGAGCATGGAGTGCCCCGAACGCTCGACGATCTCCGCTCGCACTGGCTCGTGCACTACGTGCCGACGCTCGGCGGTAAGTCCCCGGGCTTCGAGTACTTCGATGGCAAGGTATACCGCACGGTCCCCATGGACGGTCCGGTGACGGTGAGCAGTGCCGACGCCTATCGGGCCGCGTGCCTCGCGGGACTCGGCATCATTCAGGCACCGGCTGTCGGGCTAGAGCGGCTGATCGAGCGGGGCGAGCTGGTCGAGGTGCTGCCGGATCTCAGGGCGGAGCCGATGCCGGTGTCGTTCGTGTACGCCCATCGTCGCAACGTTTCGCGCCGCGTGCAGGCGTTCATGGCGTTCGTGACCGAGCTTCTCGCGCCCTACCTGGAGCAGGCGGCGTGAGCGCGGCGTGCCCGAGCTGCGCCGAGCCCTTAGAATCGCGCTATCCTCTGCCTCTAAAGTACTGGGGCATCGTCGACTACCGGGGGAGTTGACGTGATGAGAAAAACGAGTCGCTCGTTGCTTCTTGGTTCGCTCGTTCCAGCGTTGCTGCTCGGCGGCATGATGGCCGGTGCGCAGGCCCAGGATGCCGGATCTCCGGCGGCCGGACCGATGCGATGGTCCGACCCTGCTACCTGGCCGAACCGTAAAGTGCCGGCCGAGGGCGACAAGGTCATCATTCCGAGGGACAAGGAAGTCGTGCTCGACGTCAGCCCGCCGCCGCTCGGAGGGCTTTCGATCGACGGCAAGCTCGTTTTCTCGGACGCCGACCTCGAGCTCGTCACCGAGTGGATCATGCTCCACGGCGAGCTCCAGATCGGCACGGCGGACAGGCCCCACACGCGCAACGCGACGATCACCTTCACCGACAACGTGAAGGGCGAGGACGTGATGGCCGGCATGGGCGACCGCGGCATCATGATCTCGGGCGGCACGCTCAACCTGCACGGCGATCGGACCCACACTTGGACGAAGCTCAACCGGACGGCCGAGGCAGGCAGCACCACGATCGAGGTGCTCGATGCCTCCGGCTGGCGAGTCGGTGACCAGATCGTCCTCGCGTCGACGGACTACGATCCGCGGCAAGCCGAGGTGCGCACGATCACCGCGATCCGCGGCAACACGATCACGCTCGATCGGCCGCTCGAATACATGCACTTCGGCGAAATCACCTACGGCGTCGACGAGCGAGGCGAGGTCGGCCTGCTGACTCGGAACATCGTGATCCAGGCGTCGGAAGACGCCGAGGAGTCGTACTTCGGCGGTCACATCATGGCGATGCCGTCGAGCAAGATGTATGTGTCGGGCGTCGAGCTGCGCCGGATGGGTCAGCACCTGACGCTTGCTCGCTATCCGATCCACTGGCACCTGGTGGGCGACGCCGCGGACCAATACATCAAGAACTCCTCGATTCACGACACGTGGAATCGCTGCGTGACGGTGCACGGCACGCACAACCTGCTGGTCGAGAACAACGTGACGTACAACACCGTCGGTCACTGTTTCTTCCTCGAGGATGGCATCGAGACGGGTAACATGTTCGTCCGCAATCTCGGCATCCAGACGAAGTGCCATCCGACGAAGCCGTGCGTCCCGACCATCCTCGCCGCGGCCGGAGAGGCGCCGGGCTACGAGAATCGTCTGGAGATCAGACAGGGCGGCCAGTCCTCGGAGGACGTGCTGATCCCGTCCGACAACACGGTGTCGACGTTCTGGATCACGAACCCAGACAACATCTTCCGCGACAACGTGGCTGCCGGCTCCGACGTGACGGGCTTCTGGATGTCGTTGCCGGAGCATCCGAACGGCCAATTCCTCGGCACGGAGATCAGCGCGAGGACGTGGCCGCGCCGGATGCCGGTTCGCGAGTTCAAGGGCAACGTCGCCCATTCGAACTACGACGGGTTCATGTTCGACCGGAACATCAACCCCGACAACACGTTCGGTGTTACCGGCAGCTGGCATGTCGCTTACGAAGATCCCGCCGACCCGAACAGCAGGCCTCTGGAGACTTACTTCGACGATCTCACGGCCTACAAGAACCGCAACGGCGGCATCTGGGGCCGCGGCGAGATGCATGTGTTCAGGAACGCGAAGCTGGCCGACAACGCGATGGGCTTCACGCACGCGACCGGCTCGCTCGGCCGGCATGCCTTCACGTCTAAAGTCGTCGACTCGCTGTTCGTCGGCGAAACCGACAACGTCGGCAACCCGAGGACGGAGGCGGAAAAGAACTACGGCCGCAGCCTGCCGAAGCCACAATTGCCGGATTTCCCGATCCGCGGCTACGAGTACTACGACTACATTCACGATGTCGAGAACGTCACGTTCGTGAATTACGAGGACAACGCCACGCGCAAGGCGGGTGCGATCTCGTACCTGATGTACACGAGCGCCGGGATCAGCACCGAGAACGCCATCGAGGGCGCGAAGTTCATCGACGCGAAGCCGGTGTACTTCCCGCTGATGGAGCGCAAGTGGGGCAACGACAATGGGAACGGGGTGGCTTGGAAGACCGCGGTGATCCACGACAAGGACGGCTCGGTGGGCGGCGTCCCCGATGCCTACATCCTCATCCACGACGGCGTCAACGACATCAGCATCGCCTTCGACGAGACGGCCTGTGAGGCGAAGCCGGACTGGAACGCCGCCGTGTGCAAGGGCGACATCGGCCGCGTCAGCTTCGGCGGCCCAAGCGGCGGCCCGTTCGGCGGCGGCCGGAGCGCGGGCCCCGACGGACCCGCCGGTCCCGCTCTGGCCACGATCGGTCCCGGTGTGTCGAACCGCCCTGCTCCGCCGCCGGTGTTTCTGAGCCGCAACGGCCGGGAGTACAGCTTCAACGCGGGCACCGTGCGATCCGGCATCGAGATCGAGGTGACGACCGAAAGGCCGACCCTGAACATCACCCTGTCGGAAATGGATGCCGGCTCGTGGGTGATCTTCGAGCTGCCAGGTTTCACCACAGCGGCCTCGGGCACGGAGCAAGAGAGCCTCGATGCGCTGCGTGAGGCGCACGAAACATCCTACTTCAAGGACGAGGATGCGCTGTGGGTGAAGGTGGTCTCCAACGGCAACGGCGCTCGCGGCCCGCGCGGCGGCGGGCCGTTCCCCGGAACCACCGTGCAGGTCAGCCGGTAAGCCGAAGCCTTACCCACCAAGCAAGAGCCCCCGGCCGAGGCCGGGGGCTCTTTGATTGTGACCGATGCTGTTGGACCAAGGTCCAGCCTGCACGCCGACCCGCCACTGGCATTCTCAGTGAATCCAACTTGGTGCCCGATGCTTCAAGCAGTTCGCGAGTCGGTGCCCTTTGCCATTGGCGTCGTCTGATCGCCGCGCTCATTCATAACGCAGCGCGACGGCCGGATCGATCCGCCCCGCGCGAAGCGCGGGCAGACATGCCGCTCCCGCGCCGGTGATCGCGATCAGCGCGAGCGTCGCGATCCACGCGGCGGGCGACAGCGCGTCGAGCCCGAGGAGCAGGCCCTCGATCCTCTCGGAGAGGAACAGCGCGACGAGCGACGCGAGCATGGCTCCCGTTCCGAGGATCGACGCCGCCTGCTCGAGGATCATCCGAACCAGTCGCCCGTCCGTCGCACCCACCGCCTTGCGCAGCGCGAGCTCGCCTCTGCGCACGTCGACTGCGTGCTGCATGGACGCATAGAGACCGACGACCGTCAAAAGCAGCGCTATCGCCGCCGCGCCGAGCGCGAGACGGCTGCGTGCGCGCTCGTCGCGCAGAGCTTGCGACATCGACGTTCGAATCGGCACGGGAGCCCCCGCGGTCATCGACGTCATGCGCTCGTGAACGAGCTCGTCGATCACCGCGTGCAGGACCGAGCCGTCGAGGGACGTTCGCGCAACGTAGCGAGATCCGGCAAGACCGCCGGATAAGGCGCGGTAGAGCATGGGCGGATACTCGTCTTCGGTGCCGCCGTAGCGCACGTCGTCGACGACACCGACCACCGTGAAGAGCGGCTGAGCCGCGCCGTCGCCGGGAGCCTGTCGACGCATGATGAGCAGATTCCCCTGGCCGATGACGCTGAGATCGGTGTCGGACAACCGCAGCCGCTCGCCGATCACGTCCTCGCGACCCCAGAGCTTGCGGGCGAGCGCTCGGCTGACGACGGCCTGCTGCGGATCGCGCACGTCGAACGCGCCGCCATGCACGAAGCGGATTTCGAGCGCCCGAAAGAAATCGGGCGTCACGCGGTTCTGATAGACCCGGCGCTCGCTCTCGGGCGCCTGCACGTCGGCGCCCGGCAGCTCCACGAGCGTCGGATTCGTCGGCGGCGAATCAAACGGCACGGTGCTCGCGAATGCGACGGCATCGACTCCGGGAAGCCCCGCCACCCGCTCGAGGATGTCCTGCCCGAGCTGGTCCATCTGCTCGGCGCTGGTACGCGTGCGAACGATCCCGGTGCGGCCGCCCGTTCCCGCGGGCACGAGCACCTCGCCGGCAACGAGGTTATCGGCATCGAACCCGAGCGGGGCGCTTTCGAGCCGGCGCAGCTCGCCGAGGAACAGCATGCCGGCTAGCACGACGAGCGTCGCGACGGCGATCTGCACAACCAGCAAGGGCTTGAGGCCCTGCCCCCGCTCGCTGAGCGCCGTGCGGACGCCGGCGGTGAGCATCGGCCGGCGCGCAATCTGCACGGCGGGCAGCAGCCCTGCGATCAAAATGACCGCAAGACCCGCGCCGACCACGAAGACCGCCACGTGCCAATCGGTCTTCGGCGCGAGCCATCCCGCCGGTGCATCGACGAACGGCGGAAGCTGCAGCAGCAGCTCCCGCAGCCAGTAGTGCAGCACCAGCGCGAGTATCGTTGCGACGAGCACGAGCAGCGCGGCCTCGACGATGAGCTGGCGAACGACGGCGGCGGTCGACGCGCCGATCGCGAGTCGCGTGCGCAACTCGCCGACCCGGCCGGGTCCGCGTGCGAGCATGAACGACGCGAGATTGAGGCTCGCGACGAGCAGCACGAGCACGGCGCCGCCGACGAGCAGCCGCGACTGTCGGACGAGCAAGGCATGACGCCGCGGATCGCTCGACGTCCCGGGCAATGCCTCGGCACGCATCAGGCGAGTCGCGACGCCCGCCGGCGCATCTGCCCCCGAGTCCGCGAGCCGCGGCGAGATCAGATCGAGCTCTTGCTGAAGCCGCTCGATACCGACTCCGCGCGGGAGGCGAGCGTTGAGCCGGAGGAGCGGGAGCGTATCTCGCGCACGCTGCACGATCGCGTCGGCTCCGACCGGCGCCGCGCCGCCGCCGGACGCCGTGAGTGCCGGCGCGTTCAAGCTCAGGGCGGCATCGAGCGGGACCCAGATCTCGTCTGGTTGCCCACGGCGAAGGCCCTCGAACCCGCCTCCGGCCACGCCGACGATCAGGAACGGCTGGTCCTCGATGCGGAGCACGCGCCCGACGATATCGGGCCTCGCGCCGAGCTCCTCGCGCCAGAAGCGCTCGCTGAGCACGGCATTCGTCGCGGCCGGGTCCGTGCTCGCTGTCGCGAGGTCCGTGCCGAGGACCATCGGCACTCCGAGCGCGGCAAAAAATCCGGTGCTCACACCGACCGTCGCGGCTTCCCCGAGCACGTCGTCGATCTCGATCGAGCGCACGAACGGGAGCGACGTGGCGAGAACGGCCTCCGGCACGGTCAGCGCCTCGGCCATGAGCGCGTATTGCTCGCGGCTGAACGGAATCCACTCGTTCGCGTCGCGGGCGAGACCGATCGAGACGAGACGATCTGCGCCTCGCACGCCGGCGACGTGCCGGAGGGCAAGATGACTGTAAAGCGAAAACACGGCCGTCGCGACCGCGACCGTGATCGCAAGCACGAGCGTGGCGGCGCCGGAGAACACCGGCGTGCGGCGATAGAGCCGAGCGGCAAAGCGAAGGTCACGCGCGAACATCGTCGGCAGGTCTCCCTCGAGGATTCCGTGCACCTACGCAAGCGTCATGCCAGCAGAGATGCGAACATAAGTGCATGACGAGCCATCGGTTGTCCCGGCCGACCGAGAGCCCGGCCCGAGGAGATTCCCGGAAACGGATACGCGTGTCCCACGAACGGAACGGCCTCTCGACACACTCCTCGACGGCTTCGAACGACCGGAGTAGCGTTCGCGCTGTCGAAGAATCCACGGAGAGAGGTATGAAGGAGACCAGACTCGGTTCCGCGGGCACGGCTGCGCTCATCGTCGTGCTGCCCACGGGCACGGCCGCGCTCGTCGCCGTGCCGCCTGCAATGCCCCTTCTCTGCTCGCGATGAGCATTCTCTACGTATCCGATCTCGACGGAACGCTGCTCGCTCGGAACGGCCGCCTGTCCGAGTACAGCCGCGCGACGCTGCGCGAGCTTCTCGCCGAGCTTGCCGTTCTCCGTCGCGAGCGCTCGGAGCGTCGCGTCCATTCGCATCGTTCTGGCCGGCGTGCCGCTCGCGTTGCCGGTCGTCGAGCTCAACGGGGCGCTCATCTCGGATCTTCGCACCGGGCGGCACGAGGTCGTCAACGCCATCGAGCCCGAGGTGGCGGAAGACGTCTACCGTCTGTTCCTCCAGCGCGGCCACGTGCCGTGCATAGCGACGTTCGACGGAAAGGTCGATTGTCTCTATCACCCCGCGGCCACGAACGAGGGCATGCATTGGTACGTGCGCGACGTGGAGGGTCAGCTCGACCGCCATGTGCGATGTCCGATCGACCTCGCGGACGCGCTATCGGAACGCGTCATCTGCATGACCGTGATCGCGCGAGCCGAGCCCCTCGCCGAGCTCGAGCTGCTGCTCCGCGAGCGCACGGCACGATGATCGAGGTGCACCTCTTCGAGAATCCCTATTCCCGAGGCTGGCACTGGCTCACGGTCCACGACAGGCGCGCTACGAAGGCTCATGGCATCCGCACGCTCGTCGAGATGTACGGGCTGAAAGCGGACGAGCTCGTCGTATTCGGCGACGAGGTGAACGACATCAAGATCTTCGAGATCGCGGCGCATGCCGTCGCGGTCGAGAACGCTCATCCGAGATTGAAACGCGTGGCGACGCACGTGATCGGCTCCAACGAGGACGACAGCGTCGTCAGGTACATCAAGGACCATTGGCGCGCCCGCGCTCCTTGATGGCGCGCTGCGCCTTTTCCGTCGGCGTCGACCCGAAGGCGCCCCACGGCACTTTCGCGAAGAACCATTCGATTCCGAGCGTCGCGAGGGCCGCCGCGGGTTCGAGCGACTAACGCCTCTCGCCGCATCCGCGCCGCGCTTCGAACTCGATGATGATCTCGACTTCGTCGGCGACCAGATTGTCCGCGACGCCGTAGGTCATGCCGAAATCGCTGCGCTTCAACGTTCCGCGCGCCGAGACGCCCATGACCTCGGCGCGGTCGCCGAACGGATACGGCGCGTGCTTGTTCAACGTCGCCTCGAGCGTCAGCGGTCGTCGCATCCCGAGCAGCTCGAGCTCTCCGGTCACGGCGAAGGTCCCCTCGCCCGTGCGCTCGGCGCTCTGCGCGGTGAAGGTCATCTCGGGGTGCGATCGGCTGTCGAGAAAATCGTCGCTCCGCAGGTGCCGGTCGCGCTCCTCGTGCTCCGTGTTCACGCTCGCCGTGTCGACGACGACGAGCACGTCGGACAAGGCCGACGCCTCCGCGTCGAACGTGTAGCTGCCGCGGACGTCGAGAAACCGCCCGAGCGTCTTCGCGAAGCCCGCGTGCTCGACGAGGAACGCGACCGTGGTATGCGCCGGGTCGAGCTCGAAACAGGCGGGCTCGGCGTCCGCCGGGCCGGGCAATGCACCCGCCGCGACGACGGCCGCCGGGAGGACGAGGCTCCTGCATCGCATGACGTCGATGATACGCCGGCGGAATGTACGCGGACTACGGCGTTTCCGAACGCGAGCGGCCGAGCGAAACGAGCTACAATCCGCCCGGGACGCGGTCACCGACATCGCCGCCAACACGATGGGCCATTCGCCGATGAGAGCCTACTCGACCCGGGAAGTCGCGGAGCTGCTCGGCGTGGCGCCCGAGCGCGTGCGCGCGCTCGCCCGCAACGTGATCGCCGAGCCCGCGCGCGACGAGCGCGGCCGCCTCCGGTTCTCGTTCCAGGACATCGTGCTGCTGCGTCAGGCGCAGGGCCTCCTGAACGGCAACGGCCATCCGCGCCGCGTGTGGCGCGCGATGCGGAAGCTCAACCGCCAGCTGCACGGCCGTCCGCTGTCGTCGATCCGGCTGCGCGTCGAGGGCCGGGACGTGCTCGTCAGCGCCAGCAACACCACGTGGGACCCCGAGTCCGGCCAGACCCTCTTCGACTTCTCGACCGATCGGACGCAGCCCGCAGCGAGCGTGTCGCTCGCCGAGCGCCGCTCCGCCGCGCTCGCGTCGCGGCTTGCGAAGTCCGCCGACGACTGGTTCGAGCTCGGCATCGCGCTCGAGAGCGTCGGCGCGACGCTCGACGCGGAGGCCGCCTACCGCAACGCGTTCCGCGTCGACGCGTCCCACGTCGACTCGCGGATCAACTTGGGCCGCATGCGCCATGCCGCGCGCGCCCTCGCCGAGGCCGAGGCGCTCTACCGCGAAGCGATCGCGCTTTCGCCGAAGCACGGCGTCGCGCATTTCAACCTCGGCGTCGTGCTCGAGGACAGAGGTGCGATCGACGAAGCCATGAACGAGTATCACGCGGCGCTCGCGTGCGAGCCGCCGGTCGCCGAGGCGCACTTCAACCTCGCACGGCTCTACGAGCAGCGCGGCGACCAGCGCATGGCGCTGCGCCACCTCGCGTCGTTCAAGCGCTTGAAGGACCGCTCGAGCTGAGCAGCTGCTCGTACATTTCGAGCGTCTCCGCGGCGGTCCGCTCGACCGTGAAGCACGTCGCCATGCGGCGCCGCGCGTTGCGGCCGAGCTCGGCGCGGAAGTCGCGATCGACGTAGAGGCGCAGGATCGCCGCCGCGAGCGCCTCGACGTCCCCGGCGGGCACGACGAGGCCCGAACGCTCGTGCTCGACGAGCTCCGGGTTGCCGCCCGCATCCGACACGATGACCGGCGTCCCGTACGCCATCGACTCGATCACGGCGCGGGGCAGCCCTTCCCGGCGCAGGCTCGGCAGCACGCTGACGTCGCTCGCGGCGAGGATCTGCGGCGCATCGTCGCGAAACCCGAGCACGTGAAAGTGGTCGCGATACGGCGAGCGCCGGATCAGGCGGTTGAGCGACGGCGACGTCATGCCCGTGCCCACGAGCACGACGTGGATCGGCAGACCCGCAGGCAGGTGCGCCATCGAGCGGATCAGCACCGGGATGCCCTTCCGCGGCCGCACCTGCGCCGCGCACGTGACGACGAACGCGCCGCGCGGCACGCCGACGGTCGTGAGATCGAGCGGCTCCATCCGATACCAGTCGACGTCGTGCCCCTTGTAGATCGTCACGAGCTTCTCGGGCGGGAGCCTGAGCGGGCCGATGCCGAGGTCGAGGAAGCGCCGTCGGACCGCCTCGGCGACGCAGACGATCCGATCGACGCGCGGATTCAGAAAGCTCATCCAGTCGAGCGGATTCAGCATGCTGACGTTGCCGACGATGCCGCGATAAAGGACGATCCGCACGGGCCGGCCCTTCGCGGCCGCAAGCCCGTTGAAGATCGCGCGCTTGCGCATCAGATGCAGGATGTCCGGCCGAAAGTCGTCGATGTGCCAGCGGATCGACTCGGTGCCCGAGCGGTCCCGCTTGCCGAGCAGGACGAGCGGCTCGAACGGGACGCCCTCGTCGGCGAGCCACGTCGCGTAGGGCGAATCCGCCCAGCCGAGCACCTTGATGCGGACGCCGGCGCGATGGAGCGCGATGAACATCCCGGTCTCGGGGCGGTCTCCTCGCTCCGTGACGACGAGGACCGACGGCCGGCTCAATGCGCGGGATCCCCGGGCGACGGTACGCATCGGCGGCCGGGCGGACGGGAAGGAAACCGCGGGAAAGCTCGGGCCGAAACCCGTTGGGGAACGCCGCGGGACGCGCTATCCTTGATCGCGGGCATGGCGCCGAAGACTGCGGATGCCGCCGCATCCTAGACGGGTCCACCCCGGAACCGCAAGCAGCCGCCGATAGGTGCCGTCACGCGGCCATGCTCGAGCAGCGGCACGTTCGCCGCCTGCACGACGCACCGAAAGCAGTCGAGGGAGAGCCGATCACGATGGACCCCTATGCCGAGATCCGTGAAATCCTCCTCGCGAAGCAGCGCGAGCTGTCGGCCCGCCTCGAGAACCTGAAGCAGAATCTGCGCCGCGCGCGCAGCGCGGACTCCCAGGAGCAGGCGCAGGAGCTCGAGAACGCCGAGGTCGTCGATGCGCTCGGCAACGAGACGCGCGTCGAGCTGACGAAGATCGCGAAGGCCCTCGACCAGATCAGGAACGATACCTACGGGATCTGCGCGGACTGCGGACAGGAGATCCCGCTCGCGCGCCTCAAGGTCCAGCCCTTCGCCGATCGCTGCATCCGCTGCGCGACGGCCGCGGAGGCGGCCGGCCGACGCTAGCCCGGCGGCGCTCACGCCGCGCTCGCGCGCTTCTTGCCGATCACGTCCGCGGCGCGCACCGGCGTCCTGAGACGCTCGAGCAGCTCGGCGCGCTTCGCGTCGTAAGCCTCGACGGCCTTCGCCTTGACCGGCCCGAATCCCCTCACCTGCTCCGCCAGCGCGGCGAGCTCGACGGCGACGTCGTAGCGGCTCGCGTCGAGCCGGGCGTCGAGCTCGTCGAGAAACGACTCGTAGTCCGCGATCAGCCGGCGCTCCATGCGCCGCTCCGCGGAGTACGCGAAGGGATCGAGCCGCGTGCCGCGCAGACGCTTCATCCGCGCGAGGAGCTTGAGCGGCCCCACGAGCCAGCTGCCGAACGCGTACTTCCGGGGCCGGCCCGTGTTCGGGTCGATCCGCGCGATCAGCGGCGGCGACAGATGAAAGCGCAGCTTGAAGTCGTCGCCGAAGTTCCGGCGCAGGCTCTCGAGGAACCCGGTCTCGGTATGCAGCCTCGCGACCTCGTACTCGTCCTTGTAGGCGAGCAGCTTGAAGTAGCCGCGCGCGACGGCCTCGGTCAGCGCGCCCGCCTTGCCCCGCACGCGCTCCTCGAGCCGCCGCACGCGCGCGACCCGCTCGCGGTAGCGCGCCGCGTACGCTTCGTCCTGATAGTCGACGAGGAATGCCGCACGATGCGCGACCAGATCGTCGAGGCTCATGCGCTCCGCGGGCGTCGCCTCGCCGGCCGCGAGCGCGTCGACCGCGCGCGGATCGTGTGCCGTGAACCGGCCCCAGTCGAACGCGAGCTTGTTCTGCTCGACGTTGACGCCGTAAAGCTCGAGCGCGCGATAGAGCGCGGCGCTGCCGACCGGCAGCTTGCCCCGCTGGAACGCGAAGCCGAGCATGAACACGTTCGCGGCCACGCTGTCGCCGAGGAGCGCCGACGCGAGCCGGGTCGCGTCGAGCGTCGAGAGCTCCTCCGGCCGGCTGCGCTCGCGCAGCGCATGCAGCAGCCGCTGCTCCGGCAGGCGGTAGTCCGGATCGCGCAGGAAACTCGGCGGCATCTCGTGATGCGTGTTCACGATCACGCTCGAGCGCTCCGCCGACAGCATCGCGAGCGCTTCGCTGCCGCCCGCGACGACGAGGTCGGCGCCGATCAGGAGATCGACCTGCCCGGCCGGGATTCGGAAGGTCGGCGCATGCTCCCGCTCGCGGGAAACACGCACGTGCGAGAGCACGGCGCCGAAGCGCTGCGCGAGGCCGGTCTGGTCGAGCTGCAGGACGTGCCGGCCCTCGAGATGCGCGGCGAGGCCGATCAGGCCGCTCGCCGTGACGACTCCGGTGCCGCCGACGCCCGCGATCAGGATGTTGTATGCGCGGTCGATCCTCGCCGGCGCCGGCTCCGGCAGGCTCGGCAGGGTCTCCGACGCGAGCGGCATCGGCGGGCTGCGCCGGGCGCCGTCGAGCGTGACGAAGCTCGGGCAGAAGCCGTCGAGGCAGCGGAAGTCCTGGTTGCACGACGACTGATTGATACGGCGCTTGCGCCCGAGCGGCGTCTCGTAGGGCATGACCGACAGGCAGTTCGACTGCACGTTGCAGTCGCCGCAGCCCTCGCAGACGAGATCGTTGATGACGACCCGCCGGGTCGGCACCGGAACGAGCTTGCGTTTACGCTTGCGGTGCAGCTCCGCGGCGCATCCCTGGTCGTAGATCAGCGCGGTCACGCCGCCGCGCTCGCGCAGCTCCCGCTGCACGCGGTCGAGCTGCGCGCGGTCGTGCACGGGCACGTCGGGCGGCAGGCCGCCGCCGTTCGCATAGCGGCGGACGTCGTCCGTGACGACGACGACGGTCTCGACGCCCTCGGCCTTGAGCTGCGCAGCGATCTTCGCGACCGTGAGCTCGCCCTCGACGGGCTGTCCTCCGGTCATCGCGACCGCGTCGTTGAACAGGATCTTGAACGTGATGTTCACGCCCGCCGCGACGGCCGCGCGGATCGCGAGACTGCCGGAGTGCGCGTACGTGCCGTCGCCGAGGTTCTGGAACACGTGCGGCGTGTCGGTGAACGGCGCGAGCCCGATCCACGTCGCACCCTCTCCGCCCATCTGCGTGAACGTGATCGTGCTCCGGTCCATCCACATCGCCATGTAATGGCAGCCGATGCCGCCGACGGCGAAGCTGCCGTCCGGCACGACGGTCGACGTGTTGTGCGGACATCCGGAGCAGAAATGCGGCAGGCGGCGGGCGTCGGTCGCGAGCCGCTCGACCGCGCGATCCTGCTCGACGAGCACACGCAGGCGCTCTTCGATGTCGGGGCTTTTGTGGAAGCGCGCGAGGCGCGCGGCGACGACGCGGGCGATCACGGCCGGCGTCAGCTCGCCCGATGACGCGAGGAGCGGCGCGCCGTGCTCGTCCTCCTTGCCGACCACGAGCGGGCGCAGCGCCGCCGGCATGTTGTAGAGCTGCTCCTTGATCTGCGTCTCGATCAGCGCGCGCTTCTCCTCGACGACGAGCACCTCGTCGACGCCGGCGACGAGCGCCTTCACGCTCTCGGGCTCGAGCGGCCAGTTCATGCCGACCTTCAGGAGCCGAATGCCGAGCGCGGCGGCGCGGCGCCGGTCGATGCCGAGGTTCTCGAGCGCCTGCAGCACGTCGAGGTGCGACTTGCCGGTCGTGACGATGCCGAGCCGCGCGCTCGGCGGGTCGATCACGAGCCGGTCGATCCGGTTCGCGCGGGCGAACGCGATCGCCGCCGGAAGCTTGTAGCGCTTGAGCCGCTCCTCCTGGGCGTTCGGCGAATCCGGCCAGCGGATGTTGAGGCCGTTCGGCGGCAGCTCGATCTCGGGCTCGACGATCGTGAGCTCGTCGGGCGCGAGGCGCACGACCTGCGTCGCGTCGGCGATCTCCTGCGTGATCTTGAGCGCGACCCAGCAGCCGCTGAAGCGCGACATCGCGTAGCCGAAGAGGCCGAGCTCGATGATCTCCTCGACGTCGGAAGGGTTCAGCACCGGCATCATCGCGTCGACGAACGCGAACTCGCTCTGGTGCGGCAGGGACGACGACTTGCACGTGTGGTCGTCGCCGGCCGCGACGAGCACGCCGCCGTGCCGCGACGTCCCGGCCGCGTTGCCGTGCTTGAACGCGTCGCCGGAGCGGTCGACGCCCGGTCCCTTGCCGTACCAGAGCGCGAAGACGCCGTCGTAGCGCGCGCCGGGGAAGAGCCCCGTCTGCTGCGTGCCCCAGATCGACGTCGCCGCGAGATCCTCGTTGAGGCCAGGCTGGAAGCGGATGCCGGCCGGCTCGAGATAGCGCTTCGCGCGCCAGAGCTCCCGGTCGAGCCCGCCGAGCGGCGAGCCGCGGTAGCCCGATACGTACCCCGCCGTGGACAGTCCGGCGCGTCGATCGAGGTCGCGTTGCGAGAGCAGCAGGCGCACGAGCGCCTGGAGCCCGGTGATGTACAGCGTGCCGCTCTCGCACCTGTAGCGTTCGTCGAGGTCCTCGATTCGGCGCATGCGCTCGGCCACCCTCCCCGGCAGCACCGGTCCGGCAATGACAAAGTGCGGCGATTATCGCCGTGCGGGCGGCGGGATGCACTCGCGCTCGCACGCACCCGCCCGCGGCCGATCGGTGCTAAGGTACGCGCCCGCGGCCTATAGCTCCCAATGAACGACGAAGATTTGGCTTTGATCGAGCTCGATCGGGTCGACGTCGAGATCGACGGCGCACCGGTCCTGCGGGACATCTCGTGGCGGCTTCGGCCCGACGAGCACTGGGGCGTCGTCGGTGCGAACGGCAGCGGCAAATCGACGCTGCTCGCGCTGCTCGCAGGCACTCGCTGGCCGGCGCCCGGACGCGGCCGACGCACCTACGACTTCGGCGACGGCCCCGAGCGCGACGCCGTCGAGGCGCGCCGCCGCGTCACGCTCGTCGGCCACGAGCTGCAGGACCGCTACACGCGCCTCGGCTGGAACTTCGCCGCCGTCGACGTCGTGCTGTCGGGCCTGTTCAGGACGGACGTGCCGCGGCTCGCGGCAGCGCCGGAGGACGTCGAGCGCGCCCGCGCGCTGCTCGAGGAGGCGCACGTCGCACACCTCGCCGACCGCCCGTTCCTCGAGCTGTCGCGCGGCGAGCAGCGCCGCGTGCTGATCGCGCGGGCGCTCGCGTTCGAGCCGCGCGTGCTGCTGCTCGACGAGCCGGTCAGCGGTCTCGACACGCGCTCGCGCCGCAGCGTGCACGCGCTGCTGAAACGGATCGCGGACCGCGTGCAGATCGTCGTCACGGCGCATCATGCGGCCGAGCTGCCCGCCGTCGTGACGCACGTGCTCGAGATCGACGCCGGACGGATCGCCGC
>DASVCR010000103.1:0-83228 GCA_036381515.1 Gammaproteobacteria bacterium
CCCGCAAATGGGCTCTGACCCCATTTTCCGACCCCATTTTCCGAGCGGCGGGGAAGGCGCGCGTGGAAACCGGCGAGTCCGCGGCGTACAGTTGTCGGAGGTGCACGGAAGCGCATACGGCCGTCGTCGGCTTCGCGGAGCGCGCGTGTACACGAGCCCTTATCCGTCGATCGAGATCCCGAGCACTCCGCTCGCGGAGTTCGTGCTCGCACGGGCCGCATCGCGCGGCCCGCGCGCGGCGCTCGTCTGCGGCGTGACCGGCCACACGATCACGTACGCGGAGCTGCCCGAGCGCGTCGAGCGGACGGCCGCGGGTCTTGCCGCGCTCGGCATCGGTAAAGGCGACGTCGTCGCGATCTTCGCGACGAACTCCCCGGAGTACGTCGTCGCGGTGCTCGCGATCGCGCGCCTCGGCGCGGTCGCGACGACGGCGAATCCGCTCTACACTCCCCACGACCTCGCGAAACAGCTGCGGGACTCCGCCGCGCGCGTGCTCCTGACGTCGCTCTCGCTCCGCTCGGCGTGGACCGCCGCCCTCGAAGGCACGTCCGTCACCCATGTCGTCCTCTTCGACGACGACGCATCGGCCGCGGGCAACGTCGTCCCGTTCGCGGCGCTCGCCGACGGGCCCGGCACCGCACCTGCCGTCGCGATCGACCCGCTCGATCTCGTCGCGCTGCCGTACTCGAGCGGCACGACGGGCATGCCGAAGGGCGTCATGCTGACGCACCGCAACCTCGTCGCGAACATCCTGCAGATCGACTGCATGACGCACTATCTCGACGGCGAGGACACGACGGTCGCGTTCCTGCCGTTCTTTCACATCTACGGGCTCACGGTGATCGCGTTGATGGGCCTCTGGGCCGGCGCGACGCTCGTCGTGATGCCGAAGTTCGAGCTCGCGCCGTACGTCGACCTGATCGAAAGGCACCGGGCGACGCTGCTGCACGTCGTTCCACCGGTCATCCTCGCGCTCGCGAAGCATCCGCTGATCGACGGGCGCGACTTCTCGTCGGTCCGCAAGCTCTTCTCCGGCGCCGCGCCGCTCGGCGCCCGCATCGCCGAGCAGTGCGCGCGGCGGATCGGTTGCCTGATGCAGCAAGGGTACGGGCTCACCGAGACGAGCCCCGCCGCGATCGTGCTGCCGGAGAGCTCCAATGCGACGAAGCTCGGATCGATCGGCGTGCCGATCGCGGACACCGAGTGCCGCGTCGTCGATCCGGAGACGGGCCGGGACGTGCCGCCCGGCGTCGACGGCGAGATCTGGATCCGCGGGCCGCAGGTCATGCGCGGCTACCTCGGCCGGCCGGAGGAGACGCGCGCAACGATCGACCAGGCCGGGTGGCTCCGCACGGGCGACATCGGTCACGTCGACGAGGACGGCCACTTCTTCATCGTCGACCGCCTGAAGGAGCTCATCAAGTACAAGGGCATGCAGGTGCCGCCGGCGGAGCTCGAGGCCGTGCTGCTGTCGCATCCGAACGTCGCGGACGCGGCGGTCGTCCCGCTCGCCGACGACGAGTGCGGCGAGGTCCCGCGTGCGTTCGTCGTGCCGAGCGGAGAGGTGAGCGCCGACGAGCTAATGCGTTACGTCGCGGAGCGCGTCGCGCCGTACAAGAAGCTGCGCAGGCTCGAGTTCATCGACGCGATACCGAAATCGGCGTCGGGGAAGATCCTGCGGCGGGTGCTGAAGGACCGGCCTGCCTAGCGGACGCCGGTCACGCCGATCATGACCGCGCCGAATACCGCGCGATCGTCGGCAGCGAGGATCGGCAGCGTCACTCGTCGCGCGGCACATCGAGCCGCGCGAGGAAGTCGCGGACCCACGGCGGGTTCGCGAGGATCACGTAGGCGATGAACAGCGCGCCGAGCGGTATCACGAACACGACCGCGTCGACGATCAGGATCGCGAGCGCGAGCAGCAGGCGATTCACGGGGTGCATGCGTTTCTCCAGGAGCGGAACGACAGGATCCCGAGCTGCACGAACGGGAAAGCGGACACGTTAGCAGCAGCGGGACACCGCCGTCCGCGATCGGTTCCGGACGCTGGCTCGTTCGCCGCCCGAAAAAGGCAACGTGCCGCAACCCTTACCGCCGTGGCATGACACTTGCACTTCTCGCCGAAGCGTAACGGGATCGGCGCGACGCGGGCCGGCCCGAAGGACCGGGAAGAATGACGCGGAGACGGCGCGTGATGCGCGGACGGAGCGGGGAGCGTCCGCAAGACCGCTGAGCGAAGGAAGCATGTATTCGCTCGGCATCAACGCGGCCTATCACGACACGTCGGCCTGCCTCGTCCACGACGGACGCGTGATTGCCGCCGCCGAGGACGAGCGCTTCACGCGCATCAAGCACGGCAAGCGGCCGGTGCCGTTCAGCGCGTGGGAGCTGCCGTATCACGCGATCGACTATTGCCTCGCGGAGGCGGGCATCGAGCTCGCGGACGTCGATCACGTCGCCTACGCATACGACCCGTACCTGCTGCTCGAGACGCGCGGCGCGACGATCACGCTGCCGCTCGAGCCGAGCGCGGGAGCGCGGCCGGGGCTCGCGCCGTGGGAGCCGCTGTTCCTCGCCTATCTCGTCAATGCGGAGCGTCAGCTCGTCGACGGCGTGCCGCATCGCCTCCGCGCTCGCTTCCTCGGCGCGAAGACGCGCCGCCGCTGGCGCTGGCACTTCGTCGAGCATCACCTCTGCCACGAGGCGAGCGCGTTCCTCGCGTCGCCGTTCGACGAGTGCGCCGTGCTGACGCTCGACGGACGCGGCGAGCGCGCATCGACGAGCTACGGGCACTACGCGAACGACGACTATCGCCGCCTCGGACAGGTCACGCTGCCCCATTCGCTCGGCCTGCTCTACGAAGACGTGACCGAGTACTTGGGCTTCCTGCGCTCGTCGGACGAGTACAAGGTGATGGCGCTCGCGTCGTTCGGCCGGCCGCGCTACGCCGACGAGTTTCGGCAGATCGTGCAGGCGGGTCCGGAGGGCACGTATCGCATCGAGCGGCCGCGCCTCGAGGAAAGGTTCGGCCCCGCGCGGAAGCCGGGCGCGAGCCTCGACGCGAAGCATTTCGACATCGCACGCTCGCTGCAGCACGTGCTCGAGGAGACCGTGCTCGAGCTCGCGGCGTGGCTCGCGGACGAGACCCGCGCCCCGAGCCTCTGCATGGCCGGCGGCGTCGCGCTCAACTGCGTGCTGAACGGGAAGCTTCGCGATGCCGGCATCTTCCGCGACGTGTGGGTGCAGCCGGCCGCGGGCGACGCGGGCACGGCACTCGGCGCCGCGCTCTGGATCGACTGGCAGCACCGCGCACGGCGCGTCTACCGCATGGATCACGTGTTCCTCGGCCCCGCGTTCAGCGACGCCGAGATCGAAGCCTTTCTCGGCCGCGGCAAGCTCCGCGCGCGCCGCGTCGAGGACGTCGCGGACGAGACGGCCAGGCTCCTCGCCGACGACAAGATCGTCGGCTGGTTCCAGGGCAGGATGGAGTTCGGCCCGCGCGCGCTCGGCGCGCGCTCGATCCTCGCGTCGCCGATCCGGCCCGAGATGCAGCAGCGGCTGAACGACATCAAGGACCGCGAGGATTTCCGGCCGGTCGCCCCGGCCGTGATCGAGGAGCGCGCGGCCGAATGGTTCGTCGGCGGCCGGCGATCGCCGTTCATGCTGTTCGTGTTCGACGTCGCGGCCGACAAGGCTGACCGCATCCCGGCGGTGCGTCACGTCGACGGCACGGCGCGCGTGCAGACCGTGAACCGGGCGCAGCATCCGCTCTACTACGACCTGCTCTGCGCGTTCGAGCGGCGCACGGGCGTGCCCGTGCTCGTGAACACGTCGTTCAACACGCGCGGCGAGCCGATCGTCTGCACGCCGCGCGATGCCGTCGAGTGCTTCTTCACGTCGCCGCTCGATGCGCTCGTGATCGGCCCGTTCGTGCTCGAGAAGGAGGCCCGGTGATGCGTCGCGCGTCGGTCGTCGTGCCGAGCTTCAGGCGGCCCGCGGCGCTCGAGCGCTGCCTGGCGGCGCTCGCCGCGCAGACGCTACCGGCTGCGGCGTTCGAGATCATCGTCGTGCACGACGGTCCGAGCGAGACGACCCGCAGGCTCGTCGCGCAGTGGGCGAAGACGCTTGCCGCGCGGGGCGGGCCGCGCGTCCGCTACCACTCGCCGCCGCATCGCGGCCCCGCGGCGGCGCGCAACGCCGGATGGCGGCTCGCGGAGGCCGACGTCGTTGCGTTCACGGACGACGACACGGTGCCCGCTCCCGGCTGGCTCGCGGCGGCGCTCGCCGCGATGCGCCCCGGCGTCGACGCCGCATGGGGACGGATCGTCGTGCCGCTGCCGACGGATCCGACGGACTACGAGATCGACGCGGCCCGCCTCTCCGTATCGCAGTTCGTCACGGCGAACTGCTTCTGCAGGAAGAGCGTGCTCGAGCGGCTCGGCGGATTCGACGAGCGCTTCGAGCGTGCCTGGCGCGAGGACTCCGATCTCTACTTCCGTCTGATCGACGGCGGCGCACGCGTCGTGCACGCCGCGGACGCGGTCGTCGTGCACCCGGTCAGGCCGGCGTCGTGGGGCGTGAGCCTCGCGCAGCAGCGCAAGGTGCTGTACGACGCGCTGCTCTTCAAGAAGCACCGCGCGCTCTATCGCGAACGGATCCGCGGCACGCCGCGCTGGGACTATTACCTGATCGTCGCGTCGCTGCTCGGGGCCGCCGCCGCGCTCGCCGCGGACGTCGTGCTCGCCGCCGCGGCGACCGGCGCGCTCTGGCTCGTGCTGACCGGGCGCTTCTGCGCGGAGCGGCTCCGGCCCGCGACGAAAAAGCTCTCGCACGTCACCGAGATGATCGTCACGTCGATCCTGATTCCGCCGATCGCCGTGTTCTGGCGGCTGGTCGGCGCGTTCCGCTATCGCGTGGTGTTCCTGTGAGCACCGGAAACGTCGCGAGGCCGTCCGAGACCGTGTCTTCGCCGCGGTCGGTCTCGCGAACGCTCAGCGCGCGACGTCGGCGCGCGCGGTCCTGCCGGAGACGAAGCCGGCCGTGTCGAGCACGTAGATGCCGGCGCCGACGAGGCTCAGCACGATCAGCAGCCCTCGATTCAGGATCATCGGCACGACCGAGACGTCGGGCGGCACGCCGTACTGCGCGAGCAGGTAGATGAACGTGCCCTCGTACACGCCGAGCCCGTTGAGGGAGATCGGCAGCACCGCGACGAACGTCGTCAGCGCGAGCACGCTCATCATCTCGAGCATCGAGATCGGCTGATCGGCGCCGTAGCGAAGCAGCACGAAGAACGCGAACGCGAGGCCGACGTGGAACACGATCGAGATCACGATGACCGTGAAGGATCGGAGCGGCTGCCGGACGTAGTCGTCGATGTGCTCGCCGAGCGTCTCCTTGAGGCGCCGCACGTTGTCGGGCAACGCGTCGCGCAGCCGCTTCGGCACGAGCGCGCGCAGCCGCCGCGGCACGAGGCGCATCCGCCATGCGAGCGGAGTCGCCGCGGCGCAGGCGAGCGCGGCGCCGACGCCGAGCAGCGTCAGCAGACCGGCCGCGTCGGCGGCGAGCAGTGCCCCCGCTCCCGTTCCGAGCGCGACGAGCGTGCCGAAGCCCGTCACGCGCTCCATGACGACGGCGATGACTGCGCTCGCCTTGCTGCGGCCGTTATCGATCGTCTTGTAGATTCGATAACCGTCGCCGCCGATGCTGGTCGGCAGGAAGTTATTGAAGAAGAGCGCGACGAAATAGTACTTGCTGAGCCGCAGCGTCGAGTATTCGACGCCGTGGATCGACAGCAGCAGCCGCCACTTGTAGGCGCTCACGAACACGAGCGCGATCAGAATGCCGAACATCACCGCGACGAGGCCGAGCCCCGTCTCGGCGAGACTGTCGGATGCCGTGTGCCAGTCGACCCTCGAGACGATGATCGCGCACAGTGTTCCGCCGATCGCGAGTTTTGCGAGCAACGAAAATTTCGGCTTGCGCGGGCGGCCTGGCTTCGTCGCGTCGGGATCCAGCGACTGTGGCGCAAGCGATCCCGTTTCGATCCCTTCGAGGTCGTTGTAGCTCACGTCCGTGCTTCGGGCGCGTCTCCGCGGGACGCGTGATCTTCCGTGTGCGCCTTCTCGAG
This sequence comes from Gammaproteobacteria bacterium, assembly GCA_036381515.1. GTDB lineage: Bacteria > Pseudomonadota > Gammaproteobacteria > Steroidobacterales > Rariloculaceae > ZC4RG20. The sequence goes on from DASVCR010000103.1 coordinate 6,131, forward strand.
TGCAAGGGCGAAGCCACGCTCGACGAGCGCACCAAGGGCCGGCTAAGCAAGACTCGTGCCACGGACTTTCCCGGGCCGCCGAGGCTCGGCGCGGCGGGATATTGTGCAACTTCTGGAACGGGCTACGGTTTCCGAAATCGCCGGGCCCGGCAAGAGCCGGCGGCCGGCGGGACTCGCAGCGCCGCACCGAGTCCCGCCCCGGATCGCGCGCCGCCCGCGCGCGAGCGTGGCGCTTAGTTCGACGCGGCCTCCGCCGGCTCGAGCCGCAGGATCGTGCCGTCGGGATTGGGGCTGCCGTAGCGCACCTCGGTGATGAAATAGAGATACCCGTCCCGGCCCTGCACGACGTCGCGGAAGCGGACGCCGAGCTCGGTCAGCATCGGCGTGCGCTGCTCGGCGCGTCCGCGCCCGCCGAACGAGATGCGTTGCACCTGCTGGCCGCTCAGCGCGGTGACGAAGAGATCGTTGCGCCACTGCGGGAACGCATCGCCGTCGTAGAACGCGAGGCTCGAAGGCGTGATCACGGGCACCCAGAACATTCGCGGGTTGTCCATGCCCGGGCGCCAGTACGGAAAGTCGGAGACGAGCGTGCCGGTGTAGTTGCGGCCCATCGAGACGAGCGGCCACCCGTAGTTGTGGCCGGGATAGAGGATGTTGATTTCGTCGCCGCCCATCGGGCCGATGTCGACGCTCCAGAGCTCGCCGGTCTCCGGATGATAGGAGAAGCCGTACGTGTTGCGGTTGCCGTACGTGAAGATCTCGGGTTTAGCGCCCTTGCGGTTCACGAACGGATTGTCGTCGGGCGCCGTCCCGTCGTCGTTCAGCCGGAGCACCTTGCCGACGTGATTCGAAAGATCCTGCGACAGGATCCGGATGCTGTTGTCGTCGACCGGGCCGCAGCAGAGGCGATCGCGGTCGCCGACGCTGACGAGGAGCTTCCCGTCGGGCGTGAAGATCATCCGGCCCGCCGTCGCATTGCCCGCGTTCTCCCATGCGTCGGCGACGAAGATTTCCTCGACGTCGGTCAGCTCGTCGCCCTCGAGACGGCCGCGCACGACGGCGAGCGTCTGGCCGAGGCGCTCGTCGTTCTTCGTGTACGACAGGTAGACGAGACGGTTCTGCTCGAAGTCGGGATGCGCGACGACGCCATGCAGCACGTCGCGGCCGCCCGGAGGCGGCACTTCCCACAGCGGCTCGGGCAGGAGCCGGCCGTCGCGGAACATCCTGAGCTGCCCGTTCTGCTGCGTCACGAGCATCGTCTCGCCGTCCGGCAGGATCTCGAGGTCCCACGGACCGACGAGCCCGGACGTCACGAGCACGACGCGGACGCGCGTGCCGCCGGCGTCGAGCACGAGCGGCGCGCCGGGCTCGGGCAGCATCACGCGCGGGCCAGGGCCGGGTTGAGCCGCCGCCGTCGCCGAAAGAACCATGGCCGCCAGCGTCGAGATCGACAACGACAATCTTTTCATTGTGGTGAGCTCCTCGTGCACGCGCTCGCCGTCGAGCGCCTTCCCGTCGTGCCGACCGGTGATGCTACACGCGCCGTGGAATCCCCGCACGTCTCGCTGGCCTAATAATCCTTAGCGTCGGTCGAGCAATGGCGATGTCCGGAAACACGCCCCGGCAGAACGAGCTCTTCGAGCGAACGGGCTTCCCGTCCGGGCTGCACTATCGCGCGGACTTCCTGTCCGCGGCGGAGGAGTCCGATCTGCTCGACGCGATCCGCGAGCTGCCGCTCGAGGAGGCGGACTACAAGGGGTGGAAGGCGAAACGTCGCATCGTGAGCTACGGCGGCCGCTACGACTTCGACAGCAACGTGCTCGGGCCGGCCGACCCGATTCCGGCGTTTCTGATGCCGCTTCGTGCGCGCGTCGCCGCCGAGGCGGGCCTCGCCGAGGAAGCGCTCGCTTACGCGCTCGTCGCCGAGTACCGCCCCGGCGTTCAGCTCGGCTGGCATCGGGACGTGCCGAGCTTCGAGGAGGTCGTCGGCGTCTCGCTGCTCGGCTTCGCGCGCATGCGCTTTCGGCCGTATCCGCCGACGGGACGTCGGCGCACGGCCTTCGCGCTCGAGCTCGCCCCGCGCTCGCTTTACGTCTTGCGCGGCGACGCCCGCTGGCGATGGCAGCATGCCGTCTCGCCGACGAAGGCGCTGCGCTACTCGATCACGTTCAGGACGCTGCGCAGCGCCGAGTGACGCTTTCGATCAGTTCTCCGGCACGACGACGGGCTCGCCGGTCACGGGATTCTCGTAGTGGAACGGCGGCACGAACGTGCTCGGATACATCTCGAAGACGACGGACGGCGGCAGGTCCGGCGGGTTCGAGTCCGTGATACCGGGCGGATCGCGCGGCGGCACGTCCTTCCAGCCGACGTCGTACGGCACGAAGTACGTGTTGAACACCTGGTCCTTCTTGACCTTCCAGATGCCGTCTTCCTTCACGAATTCGTTCTCGTAAACGCCGCCCATGAAGAAGCCGACCTGCTGGTAGTTCCCCATGATGCTGAACGCGCGCGAGCGCATCTTCGCCGTTTGGCCGTCCGGCGCGACGTGGATCACCGGCTGGTACTGCATATGGTTGTGCTGTACGCCGTGGTGGATGCCCTGCTCGCCGTAGAGGTTCAGGTTGCGCCGCACGCTCGCCTTGCCGACGTAGACGCCGCGGAGCGCGATCTCGATCGTGCCGTCGTCGGCGAAGATGCCGGCGAGGTGATCCCACTGATTGCGCGCAAGGTAGTAGCCGTATATCGAGTGGAGCCGCTCGATCGCGGCCGCGTCCTCGAGGAGCCCGATGCGGCGCTCGACGGCGCCGAGCAGCGCGTCGACGTCATCGAGATCGGCGGCGGCCGGAACGTCCGCGAAGCTCGCCGGAGAGTCGGCGTAGACGGGCGCGCCCGTCACCGGGTTCTCGTAGTGAAAGGCCGGGTCGGCCGGCACGGCCGGGTAGGGCGCGTGCGCGTACGCGGACGGCCGGTCGGGCTCGAGGTCCGACGCGAAAGAAGGCTCGGGCAGCGCGCGCTTGCCCCAGCCTTCCTCGTACGGCGAGTACATCCGCTCGAACAGGCGGAGGTTCGCGATCTTCCAGACGCCGTCCTCCTTCACGTAGTCGTTCTCGTACCAGCCGACGCCCCATTCGGCGAACTCGCCGTACTTCGCCTCCTGCGCGAACAGCCGCCAGCGCGCCTTCGCGGTCCGGCCGTCCGGTGCGACGTGCACGACCGGCTGAAGCTGCATGCGGTCGAAGAGCCGGCCGTGCTGCGGGAACTCGTCGCCCAGCGAGCGCAGGTACTCGAGCACGCGCTCTTTGCCTTCATAGACACCGCGGCCCGCGATCTCGATCGTGCCGTCGTCGGCGAAGAGGCTCGCGGCCTCGGTCCAGAGCCCTTCCTCGATGTAGAAGCCGTACGTGCGCTGCAGGTTCTCGATCTCGTGCTGCGCCTCGAGGAGCTCGACCTCGTGCGCGAGCACGGCGGCGCGGCGCGCGAGCTCGGCGACTCGATCGTCGTCCTCGGCGGGCTGCGCGCCGACGGCGGCGGCCGCGAGCGCCGCGGCGGGCAGCAGGAGCGCGCGGCGAAGACGCTGATTCCTCTCGTTCATGCCGAAGCCCTCGCTACTCGCCCGTCACCGGATTCTCGAAGTGGAACGGCGGCAGGAACGTCGCCGGCCACGTGTCGTACTCGACGGACGGCGGCGCGTCGGGCGGAAGCCGGTCCGACACGTACTTCGCGCCGTTCGTGTCCTCGTTGCGCGCCCAGCCGCCCTCGTACGGGACGACGAAGCTCTGGAACCAGTGCAGCTTCGAGATCTTCCAGACCCCGTCCTCCTTCACGTACTCGTTCTCGTACGGCCCCTCGCCGAGGAACGCCTCCTCGCCGAGCCGGCCCAGGAGGAGCAGCCCGCGCCAGCGGGCCTTCGCCGTGCGGCCGTCTTCCGCGACCGTGACGACGGCCTGGAGCTGCATGTGCTCGTTGAGCTCGCCTTCGTCGAGGCCGGCCTTGCCGCCGCCGAGCGCATAGAGGTACTCGCGCACGCGCTCCTTGCCGACGTACACGCCGTCGAGCCCGATCTCGATCGAGCCGTTCTCCGCGAAGAGGTCGGCGGCCTCGTCCCACAGGCCGTGATCGACGTAGTAGCCGTACGCGCGCTGCAGACGCTTAATCGCGTTCACGTCCTCGAGGCGCTGCTTGCGCTGCTCGAGCGCCTCGATGCGGCGCTCGAGTGCGGCGATGCGGGCATCGTCCGCCGCCGCGGCGCCGCCGGGGTCATCGGCGGCGGTATCTCCGCAGCCGGCGACGGCGATCATGAACGCGGCGACGACGGGACGGGTGAAATGGTGCTGCACGCGCCGAGCCTCCCCTGCATCGGTCGGGATGCTCGAAGCATAGCGCAATCGAAAGACGACGCGGAAAGGGCGTCGGCGACGGAGTAGGGCGCGAAGCCGCAACGTCGGAGAAGGAGCGGAGCAGCGACGCGCAGCAGGAGCGGAATCGGCGTCGCAGCAGGAGGCGAAGCCGCAGCGCACGGAGGAGGGGGCGGAGCCGCGGCCCTTTGGTCGGCCAATCGGCTCCGACCCCGTTCTCGGCAGTCGGTTCTACGTCAGACGTCGGCCGGGAGCTTCTCCTCCGGCACCCACCAGCCGTGCACCTGGCCGACGGCGCGCATCGGCAGCTTGACCACCGCGACCGGTCCGTCCTCGAGATGCTCCGCGTCGAGGATCACGAGATCGGAGCGGCCGTTCTCGTTGTTGCGCGTCGCGACGCCCATCAGATAGCCCTGGCCCTCGGGCGCGTTCGCGCTCTTCGGCGCGAAGCAGCACTCGGCGAGCGACGTGTCGGGGCCCGCGTTGTAGAGCGTCGCGCGGCGGGTCTGGTGATCGAACCGCGCGTAGCATGCGCCGGGCCGGCCGGTCGCGTTCGGCTCGGGGCAGCCGAGGAAGCCGTAGCGGTACGGCATCGTGTTGTAGCGGTCGTCCTGTCGCGGCAGCGCGCCGATGTGGTCGGGGTACATCGTCTCGATGCCGTAGCCGCGCGGCGTGCGGCCCGACAGGTCCGCGGTCAGGCGCGTGATGCGGCTCTGCCCGCGGACCGGGTCCCACGGTATCCCGCCCTGCATCGGCATGAACGGGAACGGGTTCGACTGCGACATCTCGACGTCGACGTAGATGCGGTTGCCGTCGTCGAACGCGCCCATCACGTGCGTCGCGCTCCGCGTCGGGCCCTCGAACCACTGGATGTCCTTGCCGTCGCCGAAGCGGCGCAGCACGCCGAAATAGGTCGGCATCGAGTCGTTCCACGCCCAGTGGATCCCGCCGCGCCTCATCTGCTCCTCGTCGATGACCATCGGGATCACGTAGAAGACGATGTGCCGCTCCGTGACCGCGAAGTCGTGCAGCATGCCGACGTACGGCACCTTGATCATCGTGTTCCAGACGAGCCGGCCGCCCGGCGTGAACTCGAAGATCGACACGTCGTCGCTGCCGTGGCCGGTCGCCTCGTAGCCGAACGCGACCATGTTGCCGGTCTCGGAGTCGACCTTCGGATGCGCGGTGAAGGTCTTGCTCGGCAGCTGGTCGTCGAACGTGTAGGTCGGCTCGACGGTCTCGAGGGTCAGGAGGTCGAGCGCGGACGGCGGGCTGTCTTCCTTCAGCGCGAGCAGAAGGTTCCGGTGATTGATGATGTGCGTATTCGCCGTGCTGCGCGACAGGCCCTTGACGCTCGGATCGTCGAGGTACGGGTTGCGGTACATCGGGAACAGGTTCCGGCCGGCTTTGTCCTGCGCGAGGTAGCGGTCATTGCGGACGTAGCGGCTCTTGTAGTGCACGTGCCCGTTCTTGATGCGGAACATGCTGACGTGGCCTTCGCCGTCGAACGGGATGTTCCCGGGTCTCAGCGGAAATTGCGGATCCGGGCCGACGCGGTAGAACGCGCCGTTCAGGTCCGACGGGATCTCGCCTTCGACCTCGCAGTGGCGTACCTCTGCCTCGAGCCGGTACAGCGACGTCGGCCGGCGCAGCGAGGGGCGAAGCTCCTCGTCCGGCGGCACGCCGGGCAGGCGCTCCGCGGGCGGCTGCGCCTGGGCCTCGGCCGCGGCGCCGGTCAGCAGCACCGCGCCGACGCCGGCCGCGGTGCCGATTGCGCCGCTCACGAAGGAGCGGCGGTCGAGCTTGTCTCGTCCGTCAGTCATAGATCTCTCCCCGCGATGAGAGGAAAACCCTAGACCCGGCATGGTACACGCTCGGGCGCCGCGCCGGAAAACGCGCGCGAGGCGTCAGACACCATTTTCGGAAGTAAATGGTGTCCGACTCATCGGCCGGCGAGGCGGGCGCGGCCTGGCTGCTCGGCGTGTCGGTTGTGATCGGGCTGCCGGGTTCGGCACAATCCCGCGCGTCGAAAATCGGGCGATGCGAAGAATCAAAGAAGCGACAGGGGGGCTTGCCGACGTGATCAGGGGGGTCGTCGCGATCGTATCCTGCGTCCTCGCGGTCGCCGCGTCTGCGGACGGGCTGCCGCCCGCCGTCGACCGCATTCTCCGCGGCCATCACATTTCGCCGGACGACGTCAGCATCGTCGTGCATGCGATCGACGCACCGTCGGCCGTGCTCGAGCACCTGCCCGACGAGCCTCGCAACCCCGCATCGGTGATGAAGCTCGTCACGACGTGGTCAGCGCTCGAGATCCTCGGGCCGGCCTATACGTGGCGGACCGAGGTCTATCTCGACGGCGAGCTCGACGACGGCAAGCTCGACGGCGACCTCGTGCTGAAGGGCTACGGGGATCCGTTCCTCGTCCTCGAGGAGTTCTGGAAGCTGCTGCGCGCGGTGCGGCGCCTCGGCGTCGACGAGATCGGCGGCGATCTCGTCATCGACGACAGCTACTTCGCCGTCGACGAGCCGCCGCCCGGCGAGTTCGACAATCAGCCGACCCGCACGTACAACGTCGTGCCGAATGCGCTGCTCGTGAACTTCAAGGCCGTGAACTTTCAGTTCATCGCGGACCCGGCCGCGAACCAGGTGCGCGTCACGTACGAGCCCCCGCTGCCGAATCTCGAGGTGAAGAACGGCATCCGGCTCGCGAGCGGCGCGTGCGGCGGCTATCAGGCCGGGATCAGCCTGGACGTGCTCGGCGCGCGGCTCGACGAGGTGCGGCTCGGCGGCGCGTTTCCGTCGCGCTGCGGCTCGTACTCGATGACCCGAACGGTGCTCGAGCACGACACGTACGTGTTCGGTCTGTTCGACGCGTTGTGGAAGGAGATCGGCGGCCGTTTCGACGGGCGGCTGCGCAAGGGCCGGATCGACGAGGCCGCGCGGCCCGTGCTCACGTGGCGGTCGCCGCCGCTCGCGGACATCGTGCGCAGCATCAACAAGAACAGCAACAACGTGATGACGCGGCAGCTCCTCTACACGCTCGGCGCGGAGACGGCCGGCGCGCCCGGCACGCGCGAGAACGGCGCCGCGGCCGTGCGCGACTTCCTCGCCGCGCGAGGCCTCGACACGCGCTCGCTCGTGATCGACAACGGCGCGGGCCTGTCGCGGGAGGCGCGGGTCTCGGCGCGGCTCGTCGTCGACATCCTGAGGGCGGCGGCGGCGAGCCCGTACGCCGGGGAGTTCGTGTCGTCGCTCGCGCTCGGCGGCCTGGACGGCACGACGCGCACTCGCTTCAACGGCAGCTCGGCCGTCACGCACGTGAAGACCGGCCGCCTCGATCACGTTTCGGCGCTCGCGGGCTACGTGCGCTCAGCCCGCGGCACGGACTACGCGATCGCGGTCATCGCGAACGCGCAGGACGTGCACCGCGGGCCCGGGCACGAGCTCGAGGAGGCCGTCGTGCGCTTCGTGCACGACGAGCTCTGACTTCGAGAACGGGCCGCGGCGCGCGGGTTGCCGCAACCCTCTTTCTCGACGGCACCCGGATCGGCTCTAATTCGCCGTCATGGAAATCGCAAAGAACAAGGTCGTCACGTTTCACTACACGTTGACCGACGAGGAAGGCTCGTTCAAGGAGACGTCCGAGGAGCGCGGCCCGGTGGCATACCTGCACGGCCGCAACAACATCGTGCCGGGGCTCGAGGCGGAGCTGACCGGAAAGCGCGCCGGCGACGAGCTCAGGGTCACGGTGCCGCCGGAGCTCGCGTACGGGCTGCGCGTCGACGACGCTGCGGCGCGCGTGCCGATCAAGCACCTCGTCCGCCCGGGCAGGCTCGCGGTCGGCAAGGTCGTGACGGTGAACACGGCTTCCGGGTACCGGCGCGCGACGGTCACGAAGGTCGGCCGATTCAACGTCGATCTCGACTTCAATCATCCGCTCGCCGGCAAGACACTGATCTTCGACGTCAGGATCGTCGACGTCCGCGACGCGACGGAGGAGGAGATCGCTCACGGCCACGCTCACGGCCCGGGCGGCGCGCACGCGCACGGCTGAGCGGGATCGGGCCGTGCCCGGAGACGGATCGAGCGGGCGCACCGCCCGGCGTTACCGCTACTACGATCTGCTCGTTGCCGGCTTCGTCGCCATCCTGCTCTGCTCGAACCTGATCGGGCCCGCGAAGGTCGCCGAGCTCGTCGTCCCGCTCGTCGGCACGACGCTCGTGTTCGGCGCCGGAAACCTGTTCTTTCCGGTGAGCTACGTCTTCGGCGACGTGCTGACGGAGGTTTACGGCTACGCGCGCGTCCGCCGCGCGATCTGGGCAGGCACGGCCGCGATGATCTTCGCGACGGCGATGGCGGCCGCCGTGCTCGCGCTGCCGCCGAGCCCGAGCGAGCCGTTCAACGCGGTGCTCGAGCCCGCGCTCGAGACCGTGTTCGGCAACACGTGGCGCGTCGTCGCCGCGTCCGTGCTCGGCTTCTGGGCGGGCGACTTCGTCAACGCGTACGTGATGGCGAAGATGAAGGTCAAGACGCGCGGCCGCTGGCTCTTCGCGCGGACGATCGGCTCGACGATCGCCGGGCAGGGCGTCGACACGCTGATCTTTTTCCCCGTCGCGTTCGGCGGCATCTGGACGCTCGATACGCTGGCCGCGGTCGTCGCGTTCAGCTGGTTTTTCAAGGTGATGGTCGAGGTCGTGATGACGCCCGTCACGTATCTCGTCGTGGGTGCGCTGAAGCGCGCCGAAGGCGAGGACTACTTCGATACCGAAACCGACTTCACGCCGTTCTCGCTGCGGGACGAGTAGGCGGCCGTCCGACCGGTATTGCGCCCGTTGCGGGCGGCTTTCGCGGCGGCGATCACGACTCGGACGGGCTTCGCATCGGCGTCGCTCGGCGTCACGGCGCGAGCGGCCTCGCTTGCCACGACCCAGCCCCCTCGGGCGCGAGGCGCCGGTGCAGCCACGGCATGACCGTCTTCAGCTGCGCGTCGAGACCGTACGGCAGGTTCGCGATCACGAGCCCGGAGCCCAAGAGGCCGAAGCTTCCTGCGGGCGCGACCTGGAGCTCGACCTGGAACGGCCGCGGCATCTCGAGCGCGCGGAGCTGACGCACGAAGGCGCGCGCCTCGGGCTTACGCAGCAGCGGGTACCAGACCGCATAAACGCCGTTCGGCCAGCGCTCGAGGAGCGCCGGAAGCATCGCGAGCACGCGGTCGAACTCCTCGCGCCGCTCGTACGCGGGATCGATCAGCACGAGCCCGCGGCGCTCGGGCGGCGGCACGACGGCCGGCACACCCTCGAACGCGTCTCGGCGATGGATGTGCACGCGCCGGTCGCGGCCGAACGCCGCTTCGAGCGACGCGCAGGCCTGCGGATGCAGCTCGAACAGCTCGAGATGGTCGCCGTCGCGGAGCAACATGCGTGCAAGCTGCGGCGAGCCCGGATACTTGAGCAGCACGTCGCCGTCGTTCAACGCCTCGATCGCGGCCACGTAACGCGAGAGCTCGGGCGGCACCGGCCGCGCGTCGACGATGCGCGCGATCCCTTGCGCGAACTCGCGGTGCTGCTGCGCTTCGCGCGACGTGAGATCGTACACGCCCGTGCCCGCATGCGAGTCGATGACCCGAATGGGCGTGGGCTTGCGCTGCAGCGCATCGATCAAAAGCGCCAGCACGGCGTGCTTGACGACGTCCGCGTGGTTGCCGGCGTGATACTCGTGCCGATAGCTCAACATGCGGCGCGCATCATAGCCGACCGCAGCGCGCGTCGCCGCGAATCGTTCGGAGCTCCGTGCGAGGCACGCCGCGGCCCCGTGCCGTAAGGGCAGGACGCACGAAGGCTGCGCTCACGAAGCGTCGGGTCGTGGTCGGGTGACTCGCGCGAAGAGCTGCGGGCGCCTTTACGCGTTCGCGCCGCCGCCGTTGACCTGGCGTGCGGCAAAGAAGCAGTACTGCCGCTTGCCCTTCCGCTTCGCCGCGTACATCGCGCGGTCCGCGAGCTCGAGCAGGACGTCCGGCTCGTCCGCCTGATCGGGAAACACCGCGACGCCGATGCTCGTCGACACGGGGATGCGATGTCCCTCGAAGTCGAGCTCGTAGGTCGTCGTCTCGCTCGCCTTCTTTGCGGCGGCCGCCGCATCGTCGCGCGTGCGCAGGCCCTCGAGGACCAGCACGAACTCGTCGCCGCCGATCCGGCCGATGCTGTCTCCCGCTCGAGCGACGGCCGACAGGCGCGCGGCGACGTCCTGGAGCACCGCGTCGCCGGCCTTGTGACCGAACGTGTCGTTGATCTGCTTGAAGTCGTCGATGTCGATGATCATCACGGCGCCGCGGTACACGCTGCGGCTCGCGTGGCTGATCGCCTTCGCGAGCTGGCGAAACAACTCGGTGCGATTCAGCACGCCGGTCAGCGCGTCGAAGCTCGCCGCGCGCCGCAGCGCGGATTCCTGCCGATGCCTTTCGATCGCGAGCTGCAGCACCTGGTGGATACGCTGCACGGACGTCGTGCCCTTCTGCAGGAAGTCCTGCACGCCGATCCTGACGAGCTCGAGCGCGACGTGCTCGAAGTTCTTGCCGGTGAGCGCGACGAGCGGCAGATCGGGCGCGACGCGGCGCAGCGCGACCGCGGCGTCGCAACCGTCCGCATCGGGCAGCGTGAGATCGATCAGCGCGATCTCGAGGGGCTCCTTCTGCACGATCTCTTCGGCTTCCCTGAGCTGCGTCACGCGGCGGATGTCATAGCTTCGGTCGAGCTGAACCAGCGCTTCGGCAAGTGAAGCCGCCGCATCGACGTTGTCCTCCAGTAGTAGCAGGCGCACGGATCGAGAGGTCGTGTTTGGTTGCAGAGGTCGTGCTTGGCGAGGTTCCGTTTAGCAAGAATCGTACCAGTGACTATGCGTACGTCTCCCGAGAAAAACCGCGCCGACCCGTGTCTCGCAATTTCTGTAGCACACACACAAATATCGTAAGTGAGACAAAATTGGTGCCTCCGTTCAGAACGCCCACTGTGTCCGGACGGTGACGACGTCGAGTCCTTCCGCGGCCGCGCGGGTTTCGTTCGACGCATCGGTATCGAGGATGCGCGTCCAATCGAACATCGCTCGCACTCGCGGGTGCGGGTACCAGTTCGCCGCGAGACTGATCGCGTTTTCCATGCCCCCGGTCAGTAATTCGTCGTTCAGATCGATCGAAGCATAGCGCACCGCAAGCTCCCATGCGCCTCGGGCGTTGCCCGGCGAGAACGTCGCGCGGGGCTCGAGCCGTTTGAATTCGCCGTCCGCGACGTCGTAGGCGGCGGCGCGCGATTCTCCGGTCAGGGACCACGTCGCGGCGACGTGCCAGGCGTCGAACGACGACGTGCCGAGCGCGTGCTCGATGCGCGCGCGGCTGTACTCGCCGAACACCGAGAACGGCCCTGCCGCGAAGGCGGCCTCCGGTCCGTAGAGCGTCACGCCGTCCACGCCGGCGATCGGTGCCGTGTCGACGATCGAGAGATCGGAGAAGGACGTCGTCTCGTCACGGATCCGCGTGCTCGCGTCCGCCGCGGGCTCGCGGTATGCGGCGCGGATACCGACGTGCAGCGCGACGTCCGCGTCCGCGACGGGTGCGACGACGAAGCGGACGGCCGTGCCCCAGCCTTCGCCGTCGTCGTCGATCGGCTCGCCGTAGACGCCGCCCGCCGCGAACCAGCGGCGGCCGGACGCGTCGAGGCGGATGCCGAGCGCGCGGCCGACGAACGGCGCGACGAGCGCGTTGTCGATGCCGCGTTCGACGAACGGGATGTCGTTCGAGCTCATCTCGAGGCCGAGGCTGTACGGCTGCTTCTGCTGACCGAGCGTCACGCGCAGGCGGTCGTCGACCTCATAAGCGACCGAGAGATCGGTGACCGCGACGTCGTCTCCGGCGAAGTCGACTTCTCCGAAGAACCGCCACGGCTCGTCGAGCCGCGCGCCGACCGCGATCCGGGCGCGGCGCAGATCGGCGCCGTCCGCGGGCGCTCTGGGGCCCGTGTCGCCCGAGTGCCGTGCCCAGTCGACGTGCAGGCGACCGCCGAGCTCGAGCGTGTAGCGGCCGTCGGCGGGCGCGATCTCGAGACCGCGGGCGCCGAGCGACGCTCGGAAGCGTCCGGGCGGCGTCGAAGGCGTCGGCGGCTCCGCGGCGGCGTCCGCCGCGGTGTCGGCGCCCGAGTCACGATCCCGGCCGGCCGCGCCGGTCTCGGGCGCATCGAGCGCATCGGCCGCGCGCTGCGCGACGGCGGACACCGAGACGACGGCGGCGACGGCCGCAACGAGGAGGCGACCGAGCATAGGGGGATCTCTCGGCGGCCTGAAGGGCCGGTTACGGTTTCGCGACGATGCTATTTCGGGTCTGTGACGGCTCCGTGAACGAGGCGTTCGAAGGCGCAGCATGAACCGGTTGCCGGGCGCCGACAGCCGGGCTGCCGAAGGCGCTCGTGTTGTCTGCAGGCCGCACTGAACTGGACATACATCGCATTTCCTGCAACCGAATTCCAATTTCTGGGTCTGACGGTGTAGTATCCGAGGCGGATTCGACGGCCGCGTGGCGGTTTGCGGCGTAAGTTATTGGGGAATCAAAGGTTTTGAGAATGGTGCGCCGCGCAGGTCCTGCGCGGTGAGACAGCCCCGCGCGGCTCGACGATCCGGAGGGCGAGGACCTCGTGGTCGAGGAAAGGACGACATACCGAACTGGTTGGCATCGCCCGCTCGCAGTTGCAGCACGCGCGCTGCAGAGCGCAGCGGTGCGCATTCGTCGCACGCTCGCCCACGTTGCGGTGCTCGCCGCGACTGTCCCGTTCGTCTCGACGCTGCCAGCCGCTCCGCTCGAGCCGCCTCCCGAGGTCGCGCGCCTGCTCGAGGCGCCGCCGCTGCCCAAGCTCTCGCTCGGTCCGGGCCATAGGCACGCGCTGCTCGTCCACGAGCACGAGCTCCTGCCGACGCAGCTGCTTGCCGAGCCCACCGTCTCCGTCGTCGGCCTCAAGGTCAATCCGAAGACCTACGGCCGTCACGCGCCGCTCGCGTACTACGATCTCACGCTCGTCGATCTTTCGACCGGCCACCGGACCGATCTCGACGTGCCGCCCGACGCGATCCTCGGGTTCCCGATCTGGTCGCCGGACGGCTCGCGGTTCGCGTTCACGGCGACCGTCGACAACGGCATCGAGCTTTGGGTCGGCGACACCGCGGAAGGCCGCGTGCGCCGCCTCGTCGGTCCCGAGCTGAACGGCACGCTGAGCGCGCCGTGCACGTGGACCGGCGACGGCCGCCTGCTCTGCAGGCTGATCGACGGCGAGAAGCGGCAGTTCCCCACCACGACCGCGAACGATCTGTTCCGGTTGACCGCCCCGACGACGATTCGGAGCCTGTCGCAGCAGGCGCTCGATCCGTGGCTCGTGCGCCAGCTGATCGAATCCCAGCTGACGTTGATCGACGTCGACACCGGGCTCCGCCAGCCGATCGGCCAGCCCGCCGCGATCGAGGCCGTCGACCCGGCGCCGAGCGGCGCGTTCCTGCTCGTGTCGCGGATCGTGCCGCCTTACCCGCAGGTGTCCGGCGTCGAGCCGCCGCTCAAGACGATCGAGGTCTGGGACCGCTTCGGCAACGTCGTGAAGACGTTCCCGTCCGCGGGCAGCCAGCCGAACGCGCCGCGCGCGATGCAGTGGCACGCGTCGCTGCCCGCGACTCTGGTCTGGGTCGAGCGCTACGGCGAAGGCGACCGGCTGATGCGCCTCGCCGCACCGTTCACCGAGGAGGCGTCCGAGTTCTATCGCTCGCCGAATCCTTACGCCGGCCTCGAATGGCTCGAGGGCAGGCTCGATGCGCTCGTGAGCGACTACGACTCGCTGCGCCGGCTGCGCCGCCACTGGCTCGTGTCGTGGAACGGCGAGGAGCCTCGCCTGCTCGCCGAAGGCAGCGTCGACGCCGCGTACTCGCGCTTCGGCCGGCCGATGACGACCGTCAACGAATGGGGCAAGGAGGTCGTCGCCGTCCACGACGGCGGCATCTTCCTGCGGGGCACGGCACCCGGCGCGGGCGCCGCGGTCGGCTACCTCGATCACCTGAACCTCGGGTCGCTCGACACGAAGCGGATCTGGGAGTCGGACGGGCACGCTTACGAGGTCGTGCTCGGGCTGCTGTCGCCCGACGGCAGCGCGTTTCTGACGCGCCGAGAGACGTCGCGCGAGCCACCGAATTACTACGCGCACACGCTGGACGGCGACAAGGCGCTGACGACTTACGAGCATCCTGCGCCGGCGCTCGTCGACGCGCGCAGGATCACGCTGCGCTACAAGCGGCCGGACGGCCTCGGTCTGTCCGCGACGCTGTATCTGCCCGCGGGCGCCGACCCGAGCGAGCCGCTGCCGGTGATCGTCTGGGCGTATCCGCGCGTGTACGGCGAGGACACCGAGTCGGTCGAGCCCGTGGCCGCGGAGCAGTTCCCGGGCTTCGAGGACGCGTTCAAGCTGTTCTTCCTGCTCGAGGGCTATGCGGTGCTCGACGACGTGTCGATGCCGATCGTCGGCTCGACGGCGACGGCGAACGACACGTTCATCGAGCAGATCGTGAAGAACGCGGAGGCGACGCTCGCCGCGGCGGCGGACACCGGCTTCGTCGACCCGACCCGCGCCGGCGTGGCGGGGCACAGCTACGGCGCGTTCATGGTCGCGAACCTGCTCGTGCACTCGGATCTCTTCTCCGCGGGCGCGGCGCTCTCGGGCGCGTATAACCGGACCCTGACGCCGTTCGGCTTCCAGACCGAGCGCCGCTCGCTATGGGAAGCACGCGAGACCTACCTCGCCATGTCGCCGTTCCTGTACTCGAACGTGATCAACGAGCCGCTGCTGCTCGTGCACGGACTGCTCGACGAGAACGCGGGCACGCCGCCGATCCAGTCGATCCAGTTCTACGAGGCGATCCGTCACAACGGCGGGAACGCGGACATCCTGCTCTTGCCGCGCGAAGGCCACACGTATCGCGGCCGCGAGTCCGTGCTCGCGACCGCCGCGGCGATGCTCGAGTTCTTCGATGCGCATCTGAAGCGCGGTGGGCTCGCGCCGCCGCCGCAGACGCTGCGGGCATCGACGACGGCAGCGGCCGACGCGACGGTAAAGCTCGCGGAATGAGCTCGCCGAGCCGGCCGCGTGGGCTGCCAAGGCGAGCACATCCCTGTGCTCTCGTTGCTGTTCATCCGGGCTGAAACAGCTTCGACTCCGATACCCACGCGATCCACCCTAAGGGCACGCTCCGCGTGGACCCAAACTGTCGGCGCTCGGCGACAGGAGAATCGCGCCTGTGAGACGTTTTATCCGAGACGGTACCTATGCGCGCTGCGAAGCCCATTGCCGCTCGAAACGGGCTAGCATGGCCGCGTGAGCGGAGCGGAGCGTCCAAGGTGACGGGCATTCAGGTAAGGGAGCCGGCATGCACAGCGGCTGCTGGCAGGATCTGACGACGACGGACTTCGCCGCCGTCGATCCGGAGTCGACCGTCGCGCTGCTGCCGGTCGCCGCCGTCGAGCAGCACGGCCCGCATCTGCCGCTGTCGACGGACGCGGTCATCGCGGCCGAGCTCGCGCGCGCGGTGCTCGGCCGCATGTCGGGCGCGACGACGCTCCTCGTGCTCCCGCTCGCCGAGATCGGGCACAGCCCCGAGCACGCGTCGTTCGCCGGCACGCTGACCGCGCGCGCCGAGACACTGCTCGCGTTGTGGACGGAGATCGGCCGCAGCGTCGCGAATGCCGGCGTCCGCAAGCTGATCATGCTGAACTCGCACGGCGGACAGAAGGCGCTCGTCGACATCGTCGCGACCCGCCTGCGCGCCGATCACGGCCTCTTCGTCGTGCGCGCGAACACGTTCTCGCTCGGCACGCCGCCCGGCCTCTTCGACCCGCGCGAGCTCGCGCTCGGGCTGCACGGCGGCGACTTCGAGACGTCGCTGATGCTGCATCTCCGCCCGGACCTCGTGCGCACGGAGCGCATCGCGGATTTCGTCGGCTTGCCGGAGCGGCTCGCCGCGGAGCACCAGGTCCTCGGCGTCGAGAAGCCGATCGGGTTCGGCTGGCTCAGCGAGGATCTCCATCCCGACGGGGCCGTCGGCCGCGCCGGGCGCGCGAGCGCGGAGAAGGGCGCCCGCTGCTTCGAGCATCTCGTGAGCAGGCTCGCGCGGCTCGTCGACGAGGTCGCGGCGACGCCGCTGACGGTCCTGCGCGGCCGGCCGTGAGCGGCTACTCGAGGTGCCCGGCCCGCTCGCGTTTCGCCTTGAGATAGCGCGCGTTGTGCGAGTTCGCCGTGCCGACGAGCGGCACGCGGCCGGCGACGTCGATGCCGTGCGCGCGGAGCGCCGCGATCTTCTGCGGGTTGTTCGTCAGCAGATCGACCCTCGAGACGCCGAGCTCGCGGAGCAGCGCGGCCGCGACGTCGTACGTGCGCTCGTCCTCGAGGAAGCCGAGGCGGCGGTCCGCGTCGAGCGTGTCGAGCCCGCCGTCCTGCAGCTTGTAGGCGCGCAGCTTGTTCGCGAGCCCGATGCCGCGGCCCTCCTGATCGAGATAGAGCAGCACGCCGCCGCCGAGCTCGGCGATCCGGCGTACGGCCCTGCGCAGCTGCTCGCCGCAGTCGCAGCGGAGGCTCCCCAGGAGGTCGCCGGTCAGGCACGCCGAGTGCAGCCTGACCGGCACGACGCCGCGGAGGTCCGGCGAGCCGATCAGCACCGCGACGTGCTCGCCGAGCCCGTGCTCGTCGCGAAAGAGCGCGAGCTCGCAATCGAGCGCGTCGGCGAGCGGCACGCGCGACTGGCTTATCCGCTTCAAACGGGGCCGCGCGGGCGCGCCGTGCCGGTGAACGTCAGCGACGTCGACCGACAGGAGCGACGCGTCGGGCGGCGCCGCGGCCTCGATCGCGAGCAGCGCCGGCAGCAGACGCCCGGCCTTCGCGAGCCGGAAGCACGCGGCGGCGACCTCCGCGAACGGCGGGTCCGAATCGACGTCGAAGGCGGCGTGCGCCGCCGAGCCTTCGACGCCGGCGCCCGCGAGCGTGCGCAGCGTGTCGATCGTCGCGGACGCAGGCACGGCGACCGCGACGGCCGCGCCGGTCCCGTCCGCGATCCCGAGCGCATCGGCGCGCTCGCGGGTGATCAGGAGCCACAGCGGAGCGCCCGTCGCGGCGATCCGCTTCAGCAGGGTCTGCGGCGCGGCCTCGACCGCCGCGACGACGAGGCCGCGGCCGTGGCCGTTCGCGGCGCGCTCGGCGACGTGCACGGCGCGGCCGCGGCGCAGCTCGGCGACCGCTCGATCGACCGCCAACATGGACGCTTCGCCGTTGAGGCCGGCGCCGGATATCCGATTCGAAGGGTTCACGGGGATGTTAGGATAACAACGTTACGGCCGGGACTGCCGGTTTCGCTGTCCCGGTCGGCCTCGACAGAGCCGATCGCGACGTTGCGTCCCCCACTCCGGAACGAGCACGAGATCCGCCGAACGGCGATCACGGACGGCGAACGCGCGTTCCGCGCGCTGCTCGCGCTGCCGCGGAACGGCGAGCCCTCCTCGATCGGCGTCGACGGCTCGGGCGCCGTGCTTCCGGTCCCTGCCGACGACGCACGCTGCCTGCTCGTGCGCGGCGCCGACGGCTGGTGCCCGGCGGCGCACGTGACGGCCGAGAGCCGCGCGGTGCTCGAGCTCTATCTCCCGGTCCGTTGTCATTCGGGCACGCTCGCGGTCGCGCATCTCGGCCAGAGCCTCGACGGCCGGATCGCGACGGCGAGCGGCGATTCATACTACGTGACGGGCGCCGCGAACCTGCTGCACCTGCAGCGGATGCGCGCGCTGTGCGATGCCGTGCTCGTCGGCGCGGGGACGGTCGCCGCGGACGACCCGCGGCTCACGGTCCGCATGGAGGCGGGCCCGCAGCCCGTCCGGGTCGTGCTCGATCCGCGCCGACGCCTCAGCGCGGACCGCCGCGTCTTCTCGGACGGGGCCGCGACGACGTTGCTCGTCGTCGACGAAGCGCTCGCGGGCGCCGGCGAGCGTCACGGCGACGCCGAGATCGTCCGCGTTCCGGTCCGCAACGGACGGCTCGCGCTCGACGCGCTGCTCGACGAGCTCCGCGCGCGCGGGCTTCGCTCGGTATTCGTCGAGGGCGGCGGCACGACCGTGTCGCGGTTCCTCGAAGCGGGGCTGCTCGATCGGCTGCAGGTCGCGATCGCGCCGCTCGTGATAGGCGTCGGCCGCCCGGGCCTCGACGTGCCGGGCTGCAATCGGATGCGCGACTGCCTGCGCGCCGCGCATCGCGTGTTCCGCATGGGCGACGACGTGCTGATCGACTGCGACCTGCGCCGCCCGCCGAACGGCGGCGCCGCTGCGACGGAGCTCGTGCGCGTGCTGTAACGAAAAATTGTGTCAGACACATTTTTCCCGGGAAAAATGTGTCTGACACAATTTTCGTCCCGCGACGTCGATGTGACCGACGACGAGCCGTGACCTGCCGTGCTCGACGTGCTCGAGCCGGCGCGCGAGCCACGCGTCGAGCGTCGGCCGCTCGTCCGGCGCGATCTCGGCGGCCGCCGCGTGCCAGCCCGCGAGGAGCTCGCGCTGCATCTCGAGGGTGTCGGGGCCGAGCCGCCAGTCCGTGCTCTCGATGCGCAGCGCGTAGCCGTGCGCGGCGAACGCCTCGACGACCTTCGTCGCGGCGTCCGGGCCGAGCGCGGGCCCGAAACCCTTGTCTCCGTGCTGATGCCGGTTCACGAGCGCGCGCACGTGCTCGTCGCCGGGCTCGGGCGGCTCGAAGCGGATCCGGCCGTCGTACGTCAGCGCGAAGAGGACCGACGCCTCGGAATCGGCGCAGCACGCGGCGAGCCGCCGCAGCCAGTCGGCGGAGACGAGATCGAGCAGCGCCGACGCCGTGACGAGCCCGCCGGCGCCGGGCATGCAGCGGTCGAGCTTGGGCGCGATGTCCGCTTCGCAGAGCTCGATCTCGCACGTGAATGCGTCGCCGCCGACGTCGAGGCCTCGGGCCGTCTCGGCCGATGCGAGCCCGTTCCGGTCGGCCCACGCACGGAGCGCGTCGGCCGCGGCCGCGAGGACGGTCGGATCGTCGTCGACGAGCCGCCAGCGCTGCCGGCCGCCGAGCCGCGGCGCGAGCCAGCGCAGGTTCGCGCCGGTGCCGGCGCCGAGGTCGACGACGTCGAGCGGCCGGTCGTCGGGGCGCGCGATCATGTTGCACATCGCGCCGGCGCGCGCGGCGGCGTCGGCCGGTTCCCGCAGCGCGAGCCACGCCGGCGAGAAGCCGCTCATGCGCCGCTCCCGCCCGTACCTGCGAGCGCTTCGACCGCCGCCGCGAAGCGCGCGGCCGCGTCGGCCCACGTCGGCAGCGCCCGCGCGCGCTCGAGCGCGCGTGCCGACAGCGCGGCATGCAGCGCCGCGTCGCCGAGCACGCGCGCGAGCGCGTCGGCGAGCGCGTCGACGTCCCCCGGCGGGACGAGCAGGCCGGCGTCGCCGACCGTGTCCGGCACGGCGCCTGCCTCCGTCGCGACGATCGGCAGACCGTACGCGAGCGCGTCGGCGTGCGCGATGCCGTAGCCCTCGAGGAACGAGGGCAGCACGAATGCGTGCGCGGCGCGGTGCAACGCGTCGAGCACACCGCGCGAGACCTCGCCGTGCAGCACGACGCGCGCGGCGAGACCAAGACTTGCGATACGTGCGCGGAGCGCCGCCGCGGTCGCCGGATCGCGCGCCGTGCTGCCGACGCAGTCGAGCCGCCACGGAAGGTCGGTCAGGCGCGCGAGCGCGTCGAGCAGCACCGCGTGGCCCTTGCGCGGGGTCAGCGTCGCGACGCACAAGAGCCGCGGCGGATCGGGCATGCTCGCGTGCGGCGCTGCCGAGAGCCGCCCGTGCTCGTCACCCCTGCCTCCCCCGCCCGGCGCCGGCCGGTCCGTCCCGGGCTCGACGATGCGGATGCGCTCGCTCGGAAAGCGGTCCGCGGCAACGCGCCGCGCGGTCCAGCGGCTCGTCACGATGACGCCGCGCGCCGCCTGCCACGCGCGGCGTTCGTCACGACGGAGCCGCGCGGCCGCCGACTCGTCGAGGCCGGTCTCGTCGCCGACCGGATGATGCACGAGCGCGACGATGCCGAGCCGCGCCGCGTGCCGCTCGAGCGTAGCGGCGAGATCGGCGAGCGCGAGGCCGTCGACGACGACGGTGCGGCCGGCCGGAATCGACGCGAGCACGTCGTCCGCGGCGCGGAGCGACGCCGGCGATGCGCCCGGGAAGTCGTCGCCGAGACGCAGCACGCGGACCGTCCAGCCGAGGCTTTCGAGCCCTTCCACGACGCGCCTGTCGTAGACGTAACCGCCGGTCAGCGTCGCCGGATCGCCGGGCAGCATCAGATCGAGCGTGCGCCGCACGTCACGCGTCTTCTCAGGCGAGAAGGTGTCCCACACGTTTTTCTGCCGAAGTCGAGTCGTCAGGCCCCCGTTGCGGAGTCGAGGGTTTTTCCGTCGAGCAGGGCCTCGTACGCAGCCCACGCGACATGCGACTCGTGCAGCGTCACGCGCAGCGCGTCGATCTCTCGCGCGGACGCGCCGAGTGCGCCGCCGGCGATCTTCGCGGCCATGCGGTCGAACACGACGCGCGCGAGGAACTCAGTCGTCGTGTTGCGGCCGGCGAACTCGGGCACCTCGTCGAGGTTCCGGAAGTTGAGGTCGCCGAGGATCTCGCGCAGCACGTCGCCCGCGCGGCCGATGTCGACGACGACGTCGTTCTCGTCGAGCGCGCGCCGCCTGAACTCGACGTCGACGATGTAAGTCGCGCCGTGCAGGCGCTGCGCCGGCCCGAAGATCTCGCCGTTGAAACTGTGCGCGATCATGAGGTGATCACGTACCGTGACGCTGTACATCCGCTTGCTCCCTGGCTGCACCGTGCCCTTTGCCCAGTCTAAGGGCCGAGCGCGGTGTGTGCCTCGCCGGCCGCCGTCACGCGTAGCGTATCCGATGGCAGAGCGCCCCGGCCGGCTCGACGGCGAGCCGCGCGAGCACCGCGGGCAGCTCGTCGAACGGGCTCTCGCCGCTGATCAACGCGTCGAGGCGGGGATCGGCGAGCAGCTCGAGCGCGAGCGCGATGCGCCGGCGCGTGTCCCAGCGTGCGCGCTGCCTCGCGGCGACGCTGCCGACCTGCGACGACACGAGCGTCAGGCGCCGGCTGTGGAACGCCTTGCCGAGCGAAACCGCGACCGGCCGGTCGCCGTACCAGCTCATCTCGACCACGTGCGCCTCGAAGCCGGCGAGCGCGAGCGCCGTCTCGAGCCCCTCGGCCGCGCCGCTCGCATGGATCACGAGGTCCGCATCGCCGGCCGCGTCGGCGGGGCTCGCGAAGCGCACGCCGAGGGCGGCGGCCGCCGCGCGCTTGCCGGGATCGACGTCGACGAGCTCGACCTGCGTGCCCGGGATGCGGGCCGCGAGCCACGCGACGAGACAGCCGACCGTGCCCGCGCCGACGACGGCGATGCGATCGCCGACGGCGGGCGCCGCATCCCACAGCCCGTTCACGGCGGTCTCGAGGTTCGCAGCGAGGACCGCGCGGCCTGGGGGGATGCCGTCCGGAAGCGGATGCACCGCGCGCGCCGGCACGACGTAGCGCGTCTGGTGCGGGTAGAGGCAGAAGACGACGCGGCCGACGAGCGCGGCGGGGCCGTCGAGCACGCGCCCGACGCTCGCATAGCCGTACTTGACGGGCGCCGGAAAGTCGCCTGCCTGGAACGGCGCCCGCATGCGCTCGTGCTCGGTCGGCGGCACGCGGCCGGTGAAGACGAGCGCTTCGGTTCCGCGGCTGATGCCCGAGTAGAGCGTCTCGACGAGCACGTCGTCGTGCGCACGCGCCGGGAGCGGCTCCGCGCGGATCTCGCCGCGGCCGGGCATCGTGATCCAGAACGCGAGCGCATCGCTCGAGGGTGTCGGCATCGCGAGTCGGCTCCATCGCGCGCTTCCGGCGGCGCGGCGAGCGATACTTGCAAGGCGCGGCCGGACGTGCAAGCGTAACGATCGATGCACACAGCTTCCCTCGCGGCCGTGCGCCGCCTGCGTGGTGCCGTACCGGGCGCCGGGCTCTCGACGGCCGCCGTCGCTGCAGCAGCGATCGCCGCGCAGCGCCACCTCGATCTCGAAGGGCTTTACGTGCCGCTCGTCGTCGCCTGCTTCGTCGCGGGCGCCGCCGCGGCGCTCGTCGCCGCCGCGCGTCATCTGCGCGGCTCGTTCGGCGCGGCGAATCACGTGACGCTGTTCCGCGGCGCGCTGATCGCGCTCGTCGCCGGGCTGATCGTGACCGAGTCCACTCCGGCGGTCCTGTGGTTCGCGATCGCGGTCGCCGGCAGCGCGCTCCTGCTCGACGGCGTCGACGGGTCGCTCGCGCGCCGCTTCAAGCTGTCGAGCCCGTTCGGCGCGCGCTTCGACATGGAGATGGACGCGGTGTCGACGCTCGTGCTCGCGACGCTCGTCTGGCATTTCGGCAAGGCGGGCGTCTGGGTCCTCGCGAGCGGGCTGATGCGCTACGCGTTCGTCGCGGCCGGCCGCGAATGGGCGTGGCTCCGCGCGTCGCTCCCGCCGAGCAGGCGCCGACAGACGATCTGCGTCGTGCAGATCGGCGCGCTGCTCGTCTGTCTCGCGCCGTTCGTGCCGCCCGGGCAGAGCGAGCGGATCGCGGCGCTCGCGCTCGTGCTGCTCGGCGGCTCGTTCGCGATCGACACACTCTGGCTGCACCGCAACGCGGCGCCGCGGCGCGCGTAACTCGGGGAAGCCGGCCGTGATCCGAGCAGGAGTGCTCCGGGCCGCGTCGCTCGTCGCGGCCGTCGTCGGCCTCGATCTCGCGTTGACGTTCGCGCACGTGTGGCCGACGTTCGCGATTCGGCCGACCGCGGCGCTGTCGATCGAGGTCCTTGCGGTCGTGACCGGCATCCTTCTTCTCGGCGCGCTCGGCAGGCCGCCCGGGAAGCGCGTCGCGACCGCGCTCGCGCTCGTGCTGACGGTTATGGCGGTCGGCCGCTATGCGGCCGTCACGACCGCGGGTCTCTACGGGCGCCCGGTGCATCTCTATTTCGATCTGCCGCACGTGCCGAACGTGTTCGCGATGCTCGCGAAGGTCGCGAGCCCGTGGCTCCTCGCAGGCGGCGCGGTCGTCGCCGTGCTGATCTTAGGTTGTGTGCTCGCAGGCCTGCGCGCCGCGCTCGTGCGGGTCACGCAGGCGGCGGCACGGCCCGGCGAGCGCGCGGCGGTCGCGACGGTGTGCGCGGCCGCGGCGGCGCTCGCGCTCCCCGGCGACGCGTCGCCGGTCGGGCTGCGCGTCGCGGAACCGGTGACGGGCATGCTCGTCGCGCAGGCCCGGCGCTTCGGGGACGCGGCGCTCGCCGCGCGCCGCGACGCGCTCTTGCCGCCGCCGGCCGAGCTCGGCGACGGCCCGCTCGCCGCGCTCGACGGCCGCGACGTGCTCGTCGTCTTCATCGAGTCGTACGGCGCGGTCACGTTCGACCGGCCGGACGTGCGCGCCGCGCTCGCCGACTCGCGGGCCGCGCTCGAGCGCGCGATCACGCGGAGCGGCCGCGGCGTCGTCTCGGCATTCGTCGAGTCGCCGACGTTCGCCGGCGCGTCGTGGCTCGCGCATGCGACCTTCATGACCGCCGGCCGGATCGACAACGGCGGCGCCTATGCGCGCCTGCCGGGCCATCCGCGCGACACCGTGCCGAAGCGGTTCGCGCGCGCCGGCTACCGCACCGTCGCCGTGATGCCGGGCGTGCGCGAGGCGTGGCCGGAGGGGGCGTTCCTCGGCTTCGATGCGATCTACGACGCCGCGGCGCTCGACTACCGTGGTCCCGAGTTCGGCTGGTGGCGCATCCCGGATCAGTACACGCTCGCGACGCTCGATCGCCTCGAGCGCCGCGCGGGGCAGCGTGCGCCGCTCTTCGCGTTCGTCGCGACGCTGAGCACGCACGTGCCGTTCCGGCCGACGCCGCCGTATCAGGACGACTGGTCCCGGTTTGCCGACGGCGGCGAGCCGTTCGATTCGCACGCGGTCGAGCAGAGCCTCGCACGGCGGCCGGACTGGCTCGACCTCGCGCCGGCCTACGTCGACTCGGTGCGTTACGCGCTCGAGACGCTCGCGGGCTACCTCGAATGGCGCGCCGACGACGATTTCGTGCTGATCCTGCTCGGCGATCATCAGCCGGCCGCGAGCATCACGGGACCGGGCGCGCGCTGGGACGTGCCGGTGCATGTGATCGGGCCGCCCGCGCTGCTCGAGCCGCTCGCGGGCGCCGGATTCGTGCCGGGTCTCGCGCCGTCGCACGATGCGGTCGCCGAGATGCACGAGCTCGCGCCGCGGCTGCTCCGCGCGTTCGCGTCGACGCCGGCGACGCGCCTATCCGAGTAACGGCTGTAGCAGGCGGATCATCAGCAGCAGGCGGATCATCACTCGGGTGCAATGCCGTCGGCGAGCCGGATGTCGCCGAGCATCGCGATCGCCGACAGCACGAGGATCACGATCAGCACCGTGCGGACGAACGGCGCGCCGCGCGAGATCGCCATCCGCGCGGCCGCCCACGCGCCCGCGGCGCTGCCCGCCGCGAGCAGCGCGCCGAGCCCCCAGCGCACCTGATCGTTCGCGACGAACACCGCGAGCGCCGCGACCGTGAAGATCAGCACGATCAGGTTCTTGACCGCGTTGCCGCCGACGAGCGTGAAGCCGCCGCCGAGCACGAGCCCGGCGAGCAGGAAGATGCCGACGCCTGCCTGGATGAACCCGCCGTAGGCGCCGATCGCGAAGAACAGCGGCGCCTGCAGCCAGACGCTCGACTCGCATCCGGTCTCGTGGCTCTCGAGCCAGCGGCGCGGCCTCGCGATCACGACGACCAGCATCACGAGCATCAGCACGCCGATCGTGCGCCGCAGCATCGCCTCGTCGAGATCGACGGCGAGGGCGGCTCCCACCGCCGCGCCGAGCACGGACGGCACGACGACCTTTGCGACGCCGACGCGCGGCATCGCATTGCGGCCGCGGAACGTCGCGACGGAGACGATCGTCTGCACGAGGATGCCGACCCGGTTCGTGCCGTTCGCGACGTTGGCCGGCAGCCCGAGCACGATCAGCAACGGCAGCGTGATCAGCGAGCCGCTGCCGGCGAGCGTATTGATGAAGCCCGACGCGAAGCCGACGATCGGCACCGCGACGAGCAGCAGCGGGTCCGCTTGCATGCGTAGGGTCGGCCGTTGCCGCGGATCGCGGCGCGCGTCGATTCTCGACCGGTCGCGGGCGGTCGGCAAGCGGACGGCCGCGTTCCCGAGCCGGCGGCGCCTCGGCACCAGGGTGGGGCAGCACGTCCGCGTATGCACCGTGAGAGTGCAAGACCACAGCCCGCGATTTCCATATCCAGCTGAAATCGTTCAAGAAAAACTGTGGCATGGTTCCTGCTATCCGGCGGCAGCGTCCGTGATTCCCGACGTGACACCTACCTCGATATGGAAGGAAGCATCCGATGAAGACGAACATCCGGCCCGTGTGCGCGGCCGTCGCCTTGCTCGTGTCGACCCCCGTGCTCGCCCAGCCCGACGAGGGCGGCGGGGATCTCACGGCCAATGCCGCCGTCGCCAACAACTATATCTGGCGCGGTCTGACGCAGACGATGAACGAGGCCGCGATCTCCGGCGGCCTCGATTACGTCTCGGAAGGCGGCTTCTACATCGGCACGTGGGTGTCCAACGTGAGCTTCGCGCCGTCCGATGTCTTCTCGTACGAGCACGACATCTACTTCGGCTTCTCGGGCGGCGACGACGTCACGTACGACATCGGCTATCTCTACTACAACTACGACGACATCGCCGAGACCGACTTCGGCGAAGTCTACGGCACGCTCGGGTTCGGCAACTTCAGCGTCTCCGCGTACATCCTCGCGAACGCGGAGGCCGACGAGCCCAATCCGAGCGTCGACTTCGGCTTCGGCGAGGCGTACTACCTGTCGCTCGATTACGCCGTGCCGCTGAAGAACGAAGTCGTGCTCGGTCTCCATGCCGGGAAGCACGACGGCGACTTCGTCGAGTGGTTCAACGGCGTGCCGAGCGACTACACCGACTACTCGATCTCGCTTTCGAAGGGCGGCTTCAGCTTCACGATCAGCGACACCGATCTCGACAGCGAGGTCCCGGACGGCCTCGACAACGGGTCGGTGAAGTTCGTCGTCGGCTATTCGATGGACTTCGACCTCTAGCAGGTCATCGCTCCTCCGAGCGCCGGAGCGCTGCTCGGCGCAGCCTCCGGCGCTCGGCCGCTCTCGATCTGCGCAAGGCCCGCGCCAGCGGGGGCGGCTCGACCGCGCGGTCGGGCCGAAGAGCCGTTGCAGCGCGTCGTGCTCGTGTCGCCGACGGCCTCGCCGTCGCGCGGATTCTTCCAGGATCCCGCCGGCCCGGACCGGGCCGATCTTCCGCGAGAAGCTCGCGAACGTGACGATGCCTCTGATCTGACCTACGATCGAGACGATAGCGAGCATGGAGGTTTCGACGATGAACAAGAAAATTCTTGCCGCGGCGCTCGCGGCCGCGTCGCTGGCGGCTTGCACCGACGAGCCGGAGGTCAGTCCTTCAGTCGAGCCCGAGGCGTCGGCGCCGGCCGCCGATGCTCAACCCGAGTCGCCGCCCGCCGCGCAGCCCGCGGCCGACGCCGGCGCGTTGCCGGACACGATCGTGATCGAGCGCGGCGGCTTCATTCCGGAGGGCATCGAGTACGACACGGCGAACGGGCGGATCCTCGTCGGCTCGCTCGCTGAGGGCACCGTGTTCGAGATCGCGCCGGACGGCACGATGACGCCCGTGATCGAGGACATGGACCTCGTCTCGTCCGTCGGCATCGAGGTCGACGAGGAGCGCAACCGGCTCCTGGTCAGCAACGCCGACAGCAGCGTGTTCGGACCGAACGCGCAGGGCCCGGGGCAGGCAAAGCTCGGCATCTACGACCTCGAGACCGGCGAGCGGCAGGCGATGGTCGATCTCGCGGCCGCGATCACCGACGCGCCGGACGATGCGCGCCACTTCGCGAACGACGTCGCCGTCGGCGCCGACGGCACCGCGTTCGTCACCGACACGATGATGAACTTGATCTATCGCGTCGGCTCGGACAACGAGGCGAGCGTGCTGCACCGCCTGGGTGACGGCGCCGCGCCGAACGGCATCGTCTATCACGACGGAGGCTTCCTGCTCGTCGTCGGCGGCGACGGCAACCTGTACAAGGTGCCGGTCGACGATCCCGCTTCGACGAGTCAGGTCATGCTGCCCGAGCCGATACAAGGCGGAGACGGCATGGTATGGACCGCCGACGGGCGGCTCGCCGTCGTCAGCAACAGCGAGAGCCGCGTGATCGCGCTCGCGAGCGACGACGACTGGACGACGGCGCGGATCGCGGGCACCGCGAGCTTCGAAGGGCAGGGGACGACGGCGGCGGTCGCGGGCGACGACCTGCTGGTCGTCAAGCCGCACTTCAACGATCAGGATCCGCCGTCGATCGAGCGCGTGACGCTCGAGTGAGCGTCGTCAGCCGCGGCCGGCGACAGCGTCACGGTCGAGACGGTCTCGCCGGCGAGGAACGGGGCCGGCGCACCGTCGTGCCACGCCTGCCACTGATCGTCGAACTGCCGCGATAGCGGGTGGCCGCTCTGGCCGCCCGCGAGCTCGAGGATCCCGGCTTCCGGACGCGCCGGCGAGACGACCATCCGGATCACCGCGCCCCGCGACGGCTCCGCGACGCGGACGGCGAGCGGGGCGCCGGCCTGCGGCACGTCGGGCAGGCGGAGCCACGGGCCGACGAGCGGCAGCCCGGCGAGCGGGTGCGCGGCGGCGAGCCGATTGACCTCGCCCCACGTGGCGTCCGGTCCCGCATCCGACCGCTCGAGCTCGCGCAGCGCGTCGACGAGCACGTCCTCGAGGTAGGCCTCCCAGTCCGCGTAGCCTTCGGGAACGAGATGCGCGGGGCGCTCGTCGAGGAGCCGCCGCATCGCCTCGTCCGCGAGCGGCCAGCGATAGACGAACGTCGGGTCGGCCTCGAGCGCGGGCGCGAGCAGCGGGACGAGCAGCCGCTCGAGCAGCGCGTCGTAGAACGCGTCGAGCACGCGGAACCCGACGTCGTCCGGCTCCGCGTGCCCGTCCCATGCGGCGACCGCGGCACGCGCGGTGGCGACGGCCGCGTCCTGCGCGTGCTCGTCGAGCACCTCGAGCGCGACCTGACGGATCGCGTCGTAGGCCTCGACCCGCGTGTCGAGCTGCATCGCCGCGAGCGCGGCCTCGTCGAAGCGGTCGCCGGACGCGAGCAGGTCCGCGATCCGCTTGGCGCGGTACGGCGGCATCGACACGCGGCCGAGCCGAGCGGCGTCCTCGGCACGCAGCGTGCGGTTGTTCGCCGTGAAGAGCACGTCGTCGGGACCGCCTTCGTAGCGGGGCGGCTCGGCGAAGCCGCTCCACGCGAAGGCGCCGCTTGCCCACGAGCGCGGCGCCGAGCCGTCGAAGCCCGACCGGACCGGCAGCGGACCGTTCACGGCCCAGCCGATCCGTCCGTCCGCGTCCGCGAACATCCAGTTCAGCGACGGCCCCGCCCAGCCGGTCACGACGTCGAGGCCCTCGCGGACCGAGTCGGCGAACGCGAGCTCGAGCACGTCGACGTCGACGCCGTCCGGCTCGAGCCACGTCGCGCGCAGCGCGAGCGGCCGGCCGAGCCCGTCGTGGGCGACGACCGGCCCCCAGCGCGTGAGCCGCACGTCGAGGTTCTCGGGGTCGCGTCCGCGCACCGCGATGACCTCGCGCTCGACGGTGAACGCCTCGGTGCCGCCCGGGACGCGGTAGCGGCTCGGATCGTCGGGATCGATCTCGACGACGACCCAATCGCTCTGGTCCGCGTTGCTGACGGTCAGGCCCCACGCGAGACCGTCCGTCGCGCCGATCACGACGCCGGGCACGCCCGGGATGCCGACGCCGCGCAGCACGCGGTCGCCGAAATAAAGCTCCGCGCGATGGAAGACGTTCGGCAGCCGCAGCCCGAGGTGCGGATCGTTCGCGACGATCGCGACCCCTCCCGCGCCGTGCGCGGCGCCGACGGCCCACTGATTCGACGCCCCGCCCGCCGGCGGCGACAGCACGACGCGCCGCGTCACGTCGGGCGCGGGACCGGCGGGCGCGCTCGACGGGATCGGCTGCGGACGATAGCCGCCGGTCGGATCGTCCGGACTCGTGAAAAGCGGACGATCGAACCGCGCCGTCGACGGCGTCAGGAACGCGTACACGTCCGGCGCCAGGGTCGCCTCCATGACGGCCTGCGGCCGCTCGTACGCCTCGTTGTTCGACAGCATCGTGTAGAACGCGTAAACGACGAGCAGGCTGTCCTCGACGGTCCAAGGCTCTGGCCGGGCGCGCAGCAGCCAGTACTCCGGCGGACGCGCGCCGAGGTCGGCGAGGCCGGCGTTCACGCCGTCGGCGTATGCCGCGAGCCATGCGAGGTGGCGTGCCGGCAGCGACTCGGCGAGCGCCCGGGCGCGCTTTCGGAACTGGAACGCGCGCCGCTCGCGGTCGATCGGCAGGGCGGCCGGGCCGACGAGCTCGGCGAGCTCGCCGGCGGCGCTGCGGCGGCTCAGGTCCATCTGGAAGAACCGCTCCTGCGCGTGCAGGAAGCCCTGCGCGCGATACGCGTCTTCGAGCGTCTTCGCGCGGATCCGCGGAATCGCCGCGGCATCGAGCTCGACCGTCACCGGCGCGGACAGGCCCGGCACGAACGCCTCCCCGTCGCGTCTCGGCAGGGATGCGGTCGACATGGCTGCGAGCGCGGCGGCCGCGGCGACGATCGCGCCCGCGGCGGACCAGAGCACCCCCTTCGATGTCATCCGGCCACGCTCCCTTGGAAGGTCCGCCTCACGGCAGCATACTTGATCGCGCGACGCGTGCCGAAGGTCGGGGGAGCTCGGAGCATGACCAACTGGCAGAGGAGCGTGCTCTTTCTCGCCGGCGGACTCGCCGCCGGGTTTGCCGTCGCGACGTTCATGCAGCCGGGCGGCGGGGACGATTGGCTCTCCGCCGGCGCGTCCGTCGAAGACCGGGTCGCGGCGCTCGAGCGACGCCTCGCCGCCGAGGCCGACGCACGGCTCGCGCTTTCCGCCGAGGTCGAAGCGTTGCGCGGCCGGCTCGAGGCGGCCCGCGCGGGGCTGCCGACGGGCGAGGTGACGGCCGACGTCGCGCGCGGCCGCGGCGCCGTCGAGCGCTTTCGGGACGAAGAAGAACATGCGGAGCCCCCGGCGGCCCCGCCGGCCGAGCGCGATGCCGACGTTCTTCGAGCCCGCACGAGCGAAGCGCGGCGACGCGCGCCGACCCCGGAGGAGCTCGAGCAGCGCCGCATCCAGCGCTTCGTCGACGCGGGCTTCACGGTCGCCCGCGCCGAGTGGATCGAGCGGCGCACGGCGGAGCTGCAAATGCAGCAGCTCGAGGCGCAGTACGAGGCCGCGCGCAGCGGCGATCCTTCCCGGATCCGGGACATGCCTTCGATCGAGGAGACGCTGCGCGCCGAGCTCGGCGACGCGGAGTACGAGAGGTACCTCCAGGCCACGGGCCGGCCGACGCGCGTCAACGTGCGGAACGTGCTGCCGAGCTCGCCGGCCGACCGGGTGGGCCTGCAGCCGGGCGACGAGATCGTCGCGTACGGCGGCAAGCGCGTGTTCGACATGGACGACCTGAACCGGCTCACGCTCGAAGGGCAGCCGGGCGAGACCGTCGTGCTCGAGGTGCTGCGGGACGGTCAGCCGATCCAGCTCTTCGTGCCGCGCGGGCCAATCGGCATCTCGGGCGGCGGGCGCAGGTTCCCGTAGCCGGGATCGGCCGTGCCCCTCGTCGCGAATGTCCGCGCGTGACCGCGGCCGCGTCCGGTCCGGTATTCGACGGGGCGGCGCGCGGTAGGGTTAGAATGAGCGGCTTTGAGCCGGACGTTCAATGTCGCTGCAGCAGAAATTCCTTCGTCTCGAGTCTCACCTGAAGTCGCTCGTCGTCGGACAGGAGCGACTCCTGAACCGCATGCTGATCGCGCTCCTGTGCGACGGGCACCTGCTCGTCGAGGGTGCGCCGGGCCTCGCGAAGACGCGCGCGATCAAGGTGCTCTCCTACAACGTCGAAGGCGACTTCCATCGCCTGCAGTTCACGCCGGACCTGCTGCCCGCGGACCTGACCGGCACTGAGATCTACCGGCCGCAGGACGGCTCGTTCGTGTTCCGGGAAGGTCCGCTGTTCCATAACCTCGTGCTCGCGGACGAGGTGAACCGTGCGCCGGCGAAGGTGCAGTCCGCGCTGCTCGAGGCGATGGCCGAGCGCCAGATCACGGTCGGCTCCGTCACGTATCCGCTGCCCCGCCTCTTCATGGTCATGGCGACGCAGAATCCGATCGAGCAGGAGGGGACGTATCCGCTGCCCGAGGCGCAGCTCGACCGGTTCCTGCTGCACGTGCTCGTCGGCTACCCGGACGCCGAGGGCGAGCGGGCGATCCTCGCGCTGAACCGCGCCGAGGCGAGGCGGCCGAGCGGCGACCGGGAGCTCTTCGCGTCGCCGGACCCGCTGACGCAGGACGAGGTGCTCGCCGCGCGCCAGGCCGTGCTCGACCAGCACCTCGCCGAGCCGCTCGAGGAGTACATCGTGCAGATCGTGCTCGCGACCCGCGATCCGGGTCGCTACGGCGACGACCTCGCGGGCGTGCTGCAGTACGGCGCGAGCCCGCGCGCGACGATCGCGCTCGACCGCTGCTCGCGGGCGCGTGCCTGGCTCGCCGGCCGCGACTACGTGACGCCCGAGGACATCCAGGACGTCGCGCCGGACATCCTGAGACACCGCGTGCTCTTGAGCTTCGAGGCGGAGGCGGCCGGGCGCACGCCGGACGACGTGATCGACGCGCTGCTCGGGAGGATCGGCGTGCCGTGACCGCCGTCGCCGCGATCCGCCGGGCCGGGCGGGGCCACGTCCGGCCGCCCGGCACCGATGCGCCGGACCGGGTCACGCTCGAACGGCTCATCGCGCTTCGGACGGCCGGCGAATCGCTGCAGCTGACGGCGCCACGCGTGCAGGCGGTCGGCGCGGGCGGGCATCTGTCGCCGTTCAAGGGCCGCGGCGTGGAGTTCGACGAGTCGCGGCCGTATCAGCCGGGCGACGACCTCCGGATGATGGACTGGCGCGTGATGGCGCGCACCGGCAAGCCGCACACGAAGGTGTTCCGCGAGGAGCGGAACCGTCCGGTCTTCGTCTGGCTCGACCTGCGCGTGTCGATGCTGTTCGGCACGCAGGGCGCGTTCAAGGCGGTGCGGGCCGCCGAGGCCGCCGCGCTCGTCGCGTGGGCCGCGGTCGCGAACGGCGACCGGCTCGGCGGGCTCGTGTTCTCCGAGACCGGGCACGAGGAGCGCCGTCCGCGTCTCGGCCGCCGCTCCGCGCTGACGCTGCTCAAGCTCGTCGCCGAGGATCGCTTCTGGACCCCGTCGCCGGACGCGGCACCGGGCGGCGGCGCCGATCATGCGCTCAAGCGCCTGACGCGGGTCGCGCGGCCCGGGAGCCTGCTGTTCCTCGTCAGCGATTTCCGCGGCCTCGGCCCGGACGCCGAGCGCCACCTGCGCGAGCTCTCGCGGCACGGCGACGTTTTCCTGCTGCACGTGTTCGACCCGCTCGAGGCTGAACTTCCGCCTCCCGGTCGCTATCGAATCGTCGTCGGCGGCCGCTCGGTCACGATCGACACGTCGGACCAGGCGCTGCGGTCCCGGTATCGTGCGGAGTTCGAGGCGCACCGCGCGCGGCTCGCGGCCCTCGCGCGCCTGCCGGCCGTCAGCGTGCTCGACTGCGCGACGAACGACGATCCGCGGTCGGTGCTCGCGCGGCGTTTCGGCGGCCGGGCGACATGAGAAGATGCAGGACGGGGACGCGATGAATCCGAGCATCGACGTGAGCGATTTACCTCTGCGGGACATTCACCTCCCGGACCCCGTGTCGTGGTGGCCGCCGGCGCCGGGCTGGTGGCTGATCGCGGGGGCCGTCGTGGCCGCGGCCGCGCTCGCGCTGTGGCGGCGTTACCGGACGCGGCGCACGCGTGCCGCACTCGCGGCGATCCGGCGCATCGGCGCGGCGCTCGAGGCCGGGGCCGCGCCCGCCGAGTGCCTGCAGCAGTTGTCGGTCGTGCTGCGCCGGTTCGTGATGTCGACCGCGGTCGGCGAGGACGCGCGTCAGGTGCCGGGCCTCGTCGGCCGGCGATGGCTCGACTACCTCGACGCCCGCGGCGGCGGCGGTCGTTTCCGCGACGGCCCCGGCCGCCTGCTGCTCGACGGCCCGTACGTGCCGGAGCATGTGGTGCGGCGCGAGGACGCGGCCGAGCTCGGGCGGCTCCTCGCGGACTGGATCAGGGCGCAGCGGCGCGGGGCCTGATCACGATGTGGACGCTCGCGTGGTGGTGGATGCTTGCCCTGCTGCCCGTGCCGTGGCTCGTGCGGCGCGCGCTGCCGCCCGCGTCCGTCGAGCGCGACGCCGCGCTCGTCGCGCCGGCCGGGAGCCCGTTCGCGTCGCTCGCCGCGCCGACGGCGGCGCGCACGATCTCGAATCGCCGGCTGCTCGGGCTCTGGGCCGTCTGGGTCCTCACGGTCCTCGCCGCCGCGCGGCCGCAGCTCGTCGGCGAGCCGCTCGCCGTGCCGATGACCGGACGTGACCTGCTCCTCGCGGTGGATCTCTCCGGCAGCATGGAGGAGCAGGATTTCCAGCTCGACGGGCAATGGGTCAACCGGCTGACGGCGACGAAGGCCGTGGCCGACGACTTCATCGAGCGCCGCGTCGGCGATCGGATCGGGCTGATCCTGTTCGGCCGCGAAGCATATCTGCAGACGCCGCTGACGTTCGACCGCGAGACCGTCCGCACGCTCCTCGACGAGGCCGTGATCGGGCTCGCCGGCAAGGAGACCGCGATCGGCGACGCGATCGGGCTCGCGATCCGCACGCTCGAGGACGCGGGCGTCGAGGAGGGGCGGCGCGTGCTGATCCTGTTGACCGACGGCGCGAACACGGCGGGCGCCGTGGACCCGATGAAGGCCGCGGAGCTCGCGGCGCAGCGCAACGTCGTGATCTATACGGTCGGCATCGGCGCGGACGCGCTGCTGGTGCGGTCGCTGTTCGGGCTCCGGCAAATCAACCCGTCGGCCGACCTCGACGAGAAGACGTTGACCGCGATCGCAGAGCTGACGGGCGGCCGCTATTTCCGCGCGCGCGACACGCAGGAGTTCGCCGAGATCTATCGGATCCTCGACGAGCTCGAGCCCGCGGAATCCGAGGCCGAGGGCTATCGGCCGGTGCAGGAGCTGTTCCACTGGCCGCTCGGCGCAGCGGTCGTGCTCGCGCTCGCGATGGCGTTCGGCGCGCTCGTGCCGGAGCCGCGTCGCCTCGTGCCGGGACGGGCCGATGCTTGACGACTTCCACTTCCTGCGGCCCGCGTGGCTCCTCGCGCTGCCGGTCGGCGTCGCGCTGATCGTCTACGCGTTCCGCGCGCACGCGAGCGGCGGGGCGTGGCGGCGCGTCGTCGACCGCGCGCTGCAGCCGTTCGTGCTGACGAGCGCGGACCGGTATACGGGCCGGCGCTGGCCGCTCGTCGCGGCCGTCGCCGCCTGGACGGTCGCGACCGTCGCGCTCGCGGGGCCCGCGTGGCAGCGCTTGCCGGTCCCGGCGTTTCGCACGAACGAGGCGCTCGTCGTCGCGCTCGACCTGTCGCGTTCGATGGATGCCGCGGATCTCGCGCCGAGCCGGCTCACGCGCGCGAAGCTGAAGCTTCTGTCGCTGCTCGATCGGCGCGACGGCGGCCAGACCGGGCTCGTCGTGTTCTCGACGCACGCGTTCACGGTCACGCCGCTGACGACCGACACGCGCACGATCGCGTCGCTCGTCGCCGCGCTGACGACGGACATCATGCCGACCCAAGGCTCGAGCATCGCCGCCGGGATCGAGAAAGCCGCATCGCTGCTCCGCCAGGCGAACGTGACCGACGGCCGCATCCTGCTGATGACCGACGCCGAGCCGACGCCGGCCGACGTCGACGCCGTGCGCAGCGTCGCGGGCGACGGCATCGCCGTGAGCGTGCTCGCGGTCGGCACCGAGGACGGCGCGCCGATCCCTCAGCCGACCGGCGGGTTCGTGACCGACGGCAGCGGCAACGTCGTCGTCCCGAAGCTGGACGCACGGAGGCTCGCGGCGCTCGCCGCCGCCGGCGGCGGGCGCTTCTCGACGTTGACGGCCGACGACGGCGATCTCGAGCGGCTCGAGCCGCCGCAGGAGGCGGGCGAGATCGTCGAGAGCGGCGAGGACACGCGGGTCGCCGACGTGTGGCAGGACGCGGGCCTCTACTTCGCGGTGCTGCTGCTGCCGCTCGTCGCGCTCGGCTTCAGGCGCGGCTGGATCGCGGTCTTCGCGCTGTGTCTGCTCGTGCCGCACCCGCAGGTCCGCGCGCAGGAGCCGGCCGAAGGCAGCGGCGCGGAGTCCGTCGGCGACGGTCTCGTCGACTGGTGGGCCTCGCTGTGGCGCCGCGCGGACCAGCGCGGCATGGACGCGATGGCCGCCGAGCGTCCCGAGCGGGCCGCGCGCCTCTTCGACGATCCGGAATGGCGCGCGGCCGCGCAGTACCGCGCCGGCGACTATTCGGCGAGCGCGCGCTCCCTCGCCGGCATCGATACCGCCGACGCGCACTACAACCGCGGCAACGCGCTCGCCCGCGCGGGCGAGATCGAGAGCGCGATCGCCGAGTACGACCGCGCGCTCGAGCTCGATCCCGAGCACGAGGACGCGCGCTACAACCGCGACCTTCTGAAGGAACGGCTCGCGCAGAATCCGCCGCCGCAACAGCAGCAGTCGGCGGCCGGGCAGGAGCAGCAGGACGAGCAGCAGGGTCAGGGCGAGTCCGGCGATGCGCCGCAGCAGGCCCAGAACGGGGACACGGGCGGCGACGAGACCCAGCAGGCGCGCGAAGGATCCGAATCGCAGCCGTCGCAGGGCGAGCCCGGCGACGACGGCGAGCAGAGCGACGGCGCCGAGCCGCAGGTCGCGAGCGCGGAGCCGGGCGAGCCGTCGGACGAAGGCCAGGCCGACGCGGACGCCGAGCCCGACGACGCGGACGCCGAGCAGGCGGATGCGGAGGGCGAGCCGGCCGCGAGCGACGATCTCGAGCGGTGGGCATCGGACCAGGCGGCCGAGCAGTGGCTGCGCCGGATCCGCCAGGATCCGGGCGGGTTGCTGAGGCGGAAGTTCCTGTATCAGTACCAGCGGCTCGGCATCGACCAGGACGGCCGCTATACGCGCGACGAGGCACAGCCATGGTGAGCGGGGCGATGCGGCGAGCGGCACTCGTTCTGCTGCTGTGGCTCGCGGCCGCGGCGGGCGGCGTCGCGCAGGACGTCGAGGTCGTCGCGAGCGTCGACCGCACCGAGCCGCGCGAGAACGAATCCTTCACTTATGTGCTGCGTGCGGAAGGACGCGTGCGCGGGCAGCCCGACATCAGTCCGCTGCTCGAGCTGTTCGAGGTGCTCTCGTCGTCGGAGTCGACGCGCATCCAGATCGTGGGCGGGCGCGCGGAGCAGGTCGTCGAGTGGATCTATCAGCTGATGCCGAAGCAGGCCGGCAAGGCGCTGATCCCGCCGATCGAGGTCGGCGGCACGTTCTCCAACCCGGTCGAGATCGAGGTGCTGCCGGCGGTGGCGGACGCCGACGTGCCGGGCGACATCTTCCTCGAGGTCGAGGTGTCGCCGGAGCGGGTCTACGTCCAGTCGCAGCTCGTCTACACGCTGCGGCTCTTCGTCGGCACGATGACCGGCCGCGCGACGATCACGCCGCCGCGGATCACGGGCGGCGAGGCGATCGTCGAGCGTCTCGGCGACGACCGCGAGTATCGGGCGACGCGCGGCAACCGTGACTTCTCGGTGCGCGAGCGGCGCTTCGCGATCTTTCCGCAGCAGGCGGGCAAGCTGACGATCGGTCCCGCGACGTTCGAGGCGATGGTCCTTCCCCCGCGGGGGTTCTCGCGGCTCGAGCGTCACGAGTCGGAGCCCGTCGAGATCGACGTGCTGCCGGCCGTGCCGCCGCCCGCGTCGCATCCGAGGGCCGCGTGGCTGCCGGCCCACCGGCTCGAGCTCGACGAGCGCTGGAGCACCGATCCGCCCGAGCTCGTCGTCGGCGTGCCGACGACCCGCACGCTGACGATCGAAGCCGAAGGGCTGCTCGAGACGCAGCTCCCGGAGCTCGAGCTGCCGCAGGCTTCGGGCGTCCGGATGTACGCGGATCGCCCGGAGCTCGACCGGACGGTGACCGGGTCCGGCCTCGTCGCCCGCCGGGTCGAGCGTTACGCCGTGCTGCCGCAGGCGCCGGGCGACGCGGAGCTGCCCGGCGTCGAGCTGCCGTGGTTCGATGTCGATACGGGGCGATGGGAGATCGCATCCGTTCCGTCGCGCGTGCTCGACGTGAAGCCGGGATCGGCGCCCGATCCTTTGCCCGATCCGCAGCCCGCGCCGTCCGCCGACCAGCCGGCCGCAGCGCCGGCGTCGCCGCCGCCTCCGGCCGCGAACCCGTGGCCGCTCGTCAGCGCGGCGCTCGGCGTGGGCTGGGCGGTGACGCTGCTCCTCTGGTGGCGGTCGAGCCGGCCGCTGCGGCCTCGAGCCGCGCAGGACGCGGCGCCGCCGAAGCGGCCCACGGCGCGCGGCGCGCTGAAGCGGCTCAAGGCCGCGTGCGACCGCAACGACCCCGAGGCCGCGCGGACCGCGTTGCTCGACTGGGCCGCGGAGCGCTTCCCGGACGACGTGCCGCGCTCGCTCGGCGCGCTCGCGGCGCGTCTGCCGGAGGACGCGGCCGCGGCGGTCATCGAGCTCGAGGGTGCGCTCTATGCGCCGCGCGGACGCGACTGGAACGGCCGCGCGCTCGCGGCAGCGCTCGATGCCCGGAGCACGCCAGGTCACGGACGGCCGGCACGGCGCCAGGACGACCCGCTGCTGCCGCTTTATCGGTGACGATCACGAACCGTGACGCGGTTCGCGGCCTTCTCGCGGATTGGCGGAGTGTGACCTGATTGGCCGCGTGCGCCGGCCGATTGGGGCATTCTGCCGGCCTCTCGAGCTCGTTCGATCACACCGATGGAGCGGCCCGCTCTCGATCGCGCCAGTGTCAGATCTCCGTATGCCGATCAGCTGAACCAGGGCTTTCCCGGTCTGCGGTTCAATGAGCTGCTCGAGAAGGAGTTTCGCGACTTTTATCTCGCGCAGAACCTGTCGCGCGGGCGCCTCGTGCTGCTGATCGCGCTCGTGCCGGTCTGCACCGTCGCGCTGATCCAGCTTCTGATCGACGCGCCGACGTACGGGCTCACGTCATGGCGGCTCGGCCTGCTGTTCCCGCTGATGCTCGCGACGGCCGGGGCGATGTACCTGCCGATCGCGAAGCGCTATCAGACCGAGATCGCCGGGATCAGCGTGCTCGGCGGGGGCCTTTTGGTCACGTACTTCTCGCACGTCGAGCTCGTGCAAGGCGGCCCGAACCTGCTCGGCGCGCAGATGCTCGCGATCCTGTTCGCGTGCCTGTTCCTCGGGCTCCTGTTCGACGTCGCTATGGCCATCGGCAGCCTGCTTCTGTCGTGGCATCTCGTCGCCGCGGTGATCGTCGGCGTGCCGACCGAGGAGATGTGGTACTCGGCCGCGCTGCTCGGCACCGCGGCCGGCGCGGCGCTGATCACGACGTACAAGCTCGAGCACATCACGCGAACGAGCTTCCTCGAGACGCGTCTCTTGCACACGCTCGCGGAGCGCGACGGCATGACGGGGCTCTACAACCGGCGCATCTTCGACGATTACGCGAAGCGCATCTGGCGGCAGTCGCGGCGCGAGGGGCAGGCGCTGACGATCGTCATGGTCGATATCGACGACTTCAAGGTCTACAACGATCTCTACGGGCATCAGGCCGGCGACGACACGTTGAAGAAGGTCGCGGAGACGATCGCGCGCTGCGCGAAGCGCCCGTTCGACTTCACGGCACGCTACGGCGGCGAGGAGTTCGTGCTGCTGCTGTACGGCCCCCCGAGCGACTACTCGCGCTCGCTGCCGGAGCAGATTCGTCTCGACGTGCTCGCGCTCGCGATCCCGCACGAGGGATCGCGCGTCGCGGACGTCGTCACGGTCAGCGTCGGCGTCGCGGTCGTCGAGCCGAACTCGACGCGCAGTCTCGCGGGCGCCATCCAGATCGCCGACGAGGCGCTCTATCAGGCGAAGCAGGAAGGGCGCAATCGCGTCGTCTTCAAGCTCGCCGGGGACGTCGAAGCCGAGACCGGCAATTTCCTGATGCGCTGGAGCGCCGGCTCCTGATCCTTCTGCCAACGCGTCGCGCGGCGTCCTGATTCTCCCGCCGACGCGCGTCGTCGTTCGTGAACGTTTGAGCGTCGGCGGTGGGCCGTGGGCGCGTCGTATTGCCCTTTGCCGGACCGCCGTGAATACATCCCTGTAGGCTTCGCGCGCGCCATCCCTGGCGCGCACGATCCGGCAAAGGGCAATACGACGCACCCACGGCCAGGACACGGCGTGCCGTTCACGAACGACGAGTCGGGCGCACCGCTCGTCGATGGCACGCCGTCGAGGAGGGCACGGTCGATGGCACGCCGCAACGAAAGGTTGTCGATGGCACGCCGCCGAGGAAGCTTTGTCGATGGCACGCCGCCAAGGAGGGCGCTGCGTGATATGCGCGTCTTGGGGACCGTGCGCGCCAGGGATGGCGCGCCCGGAGCCTACAAGGAAGTATTCACGGCGGTCCCCAAGACGCGCATATCACGCAGCGCCCGACCACCACCGACGCTCACGAACGCCACCACCGACGCTCACCAACGCCCGCCCGCCACCGACGCTTGAACGTTCATGAACGCCGCCGCTCCTACCACTTACCGACGTTCGGCATCGACGCCCACGGCTCCTGCGGCGGCTTCGCGCCGCCCTTCTGCAGCAGCTCGATCGAGATGTTGTCCGGCGAGCGCACGAATGCCATGCGGCCGTCGCGGGGCGGCCGGTTGATCGTGACGCCCATGTCCATGAGACGCTGGCACGTCGCGTAGATGTCGTCGACCTCGTACGCGACGTGGCCGAAGTTCCGTCCTTCCCCGTAGGGCTCCGGATCCCAGTTGTACGTCAGCTCGAGCTGCGCATCCTCCTGGCCCTCGGGCGCCAGGAATACCAGCGTGAAGCGGCCGGCCTCGTGATCCATACGCCTGATCTCCTTGAGGCCGAGCTTCCGGCAGTAGAAATCGAGCGACTCCTCGAGATTGCTGACGCGCACCATCGTATGCAGATAACGCAAGGCACATCCTCCGCTGCGGCCGCCCCGGTCGTGCTTGTCCGTGGCCGCCGCCTCATGTTGTGACCAGAGCTCTCACGACTATACATTCTACGGTTTGCCCGCTCGACCTCGTCGCCTTGACCACGCCACGCCTCATCTTCGTGCCCGGCATGAAGCCGAAGCCTCCGCCGCGGCTCCACAAGCGCGAGCTGCTCCGCACGCTCGTCGCCGGGCTCGCGTGGGCGCGGCCCGAGGCGGCGCGCCTGCTGCGCGACAACAGCGACTGGTTCACGCTCGTCTCGTGGACGCACCGCTTCTACGGCCGCTATCGGGACATCACCCTCGACATCCCCGGCATCGACCGGCTGCTGCAGCAGCCCGAGCCTAGCGAGGAGGATCTGCGCGAGATCGATTCGGCGGCACGGCGCGTCAAACGCCTCGTGCACTTCGTCGGCGACGCGCTGCCTCTTTTCGGCCGACTCGTCGCGCGTCCGGAGCTCCGGCTGACGATGCGCGAGGTGCTGCGCTACTTCAGCGACGAGGGCGGCGTCGCGAGCGAGATTCGCGGGCTCCTGAAGACCGTGCTGCGGCAGGCCTGGCGCGCGAACGAGCGCGTGCTCCTGATCGGTCACAGCCTGGGCTCGGTGATCGCATACGACACGCTGTGGGAGCTGTCGCGACAGGATGGCGATACGCGCCGCGTCGAGCTCTTCATGACGCTCGGCAGCCCGCTCGCGACACGCTTCATCCGCCGCTCGCTGCGCGGATCCGACCGCACCGGCGCCGAGCGGTATCCTGCGAACATCGTGCGCTGGGTCAACTACGCGGCGAAGGGCGAGATGACGGCGCTGCGCCCGGTGCGGCCCTACTTCTCGGAGATGCTCGAGCTCGGGCTCGTCGAGTCGATCGAGGACGCCGAGCTCTACAACCACTTCCGCAGCGAGATCGGCTTGAACGTGCACATGTCGTACGGCTACCTCGCGAACGCGCTCGTCGCCGGGAGAATCGCCGACTGGCTGCTCGCGGACGCGCCGCAGCACGAGCTCGCTTCGGGCGCCGCGGCGCCGCCGCCCGCGGGCTCCGAGGGCTACTGAATCTGCGGCTGGATCCTGATGTCGATGCGCCGATTGCGCTCGCGGCCCTGCGCCGTCTCGTTGTTCGCGATCGGCCGCGTCTCGCCGTAGCCGACGGCCGACAGACGGAACGCGGGGACGCCGAGCTCGTTCGTCAGGAAGCTGCTGATCGCCTCGGCCCGGCGCCGCGACAGGGCCATGTTCGACTCGTCGCCGCCGTACGAATCCGTGTGGCCTTCGATCACGGCCTGCGAGTTCGGGAACACGTCGAGCGCCTGTCGCACCTTCTCGAGCAGCGGACGATGCGAGTCGTCGACGTCCGATTGCCCGCTCGGGAACGTGAGGCCGACCATGCGCAGCACGATCTCGTTGCCCTCGCGCGAGACACGGGCCTCGTCGCGCTCGAACATCCGCTCGACGGCTTCGAACTGCTGCCTGACGCGTTCTTCGGCCTCGAGCCGCTGGATCAGCGCGACGCGCTCCTGCGAGACGCCGCCGAGCCGCTCGTCGAGCTCGCGGATCTCTTCCTCGAGCTCGACGATGCGCGCGCGGCTCGTCTCGACGTCGAGCTGCGCCTCGCGCTGCTGCTCGCGCAGGTCCTCGATGTACGCGACGAGGTCGTCCGCGATCGGTTCGACGCCCCGATCGAGATCCGCCGACATGTCGGCTGCCGCCGCGATCTGAATCAGCGGCTCCTCGTACGCGAGGATCACGTCCTCGAGCTCCCAGCCCTCGTCCCGCATCGTGCGGATGCGCTCGGCGAGATGGATCGCGTGGCGGGCCTCGTAGTTCGCCTGCTGCGCGAGGCTGCGCGGCAGATCGGTGTCGTAGCGGTTCTCGCTCAGCTCGCGCTCCGCGCGCTCGAGGAGCTCGCGAGCGCGCGCGAGCGTCTTCGGCGCATAGCGCTGGACGCGCGCCTGCTCGGCCTCGGCGAGCAGCGCGCGCGTCTGGCTCAAGTACTGCGCCTTGATTGCGGTCAGCTCGGCGTCGCGATAGAGCGACTCCGCTTCCTCGGCGCGGCTGCGCGCACCGCGGATGTCGCCTGCCTCGAGCCGGCGCATCGCGCTCTCGAACACGTCTTCGGCGTTGGCCCAGATCGGCGCGGCGAAGGTATCGGCCCGCGCGTTGACGGCGTCGTCGCGCGTCTTGATCAGCGAAGCGAGCGTGATCTTGGCGATCGACGCTGCCTCCGCGGCCGCATTGAACGCCTGCGTCGCGTCGGCGAGCCGATTACGGATGCGCTCCATGTTGCGGCCGCGCTCGAAGTCCTCCTCGGCCGCCGCGTAGGCCTCGCGCCCGCGCTCGAACGCGGCCGGCGCGAGGCGCTCGGCCTCGGCCTCGAACGCGGCCGACCGCGCGGCGTCGGCCTGTGCGAACAGCGTGGCGCGCAGATCCTCCTGCGCCACGCTCGGGGTCGCGAGCACGAGTGCAAGGAGCGAGACGGCAAGAATTCTCATGGGCATCACGTCGCCGGACCCGAAGATCCGCCTAAGTAAGCGTCCGGCCGAAACTATGTCAAGGTGCCGCATGCGCCGGAATGTCGCGCTGCCGATATTGTGCACGCGTTCACAGACGGTTCATTCCGCCTTTCCTAAAGTGCGCCCATGGGCGTCAAGTACTACACGCACTTCATCCTGACCGGCGCACCCGGCGAGGGCGGCGACCAGGAGTTCAGCGGAGTCGTGGAGGTCAACCAGGCGACCGAGCACCGGTA
Source organism: Gammaproteobacteria bacterium (assembly GCA_036381515.1). Taxonomy (GTDB): domain Bacteria; phylum Pseudomonadota; class Gammaproteobacteria; order Steroidobacterales; family Rariloculaceae; genus ZC4RG20. The sequence continues at coordinate 49,630 of DASVCR010000103.1, forward strand.
TGGGGTGAAGGACATCGAGGCCTTGCTGGCCCGCAATTTCGACCTTCACTCGAACGACGTGCGCGTGATCAACTGGGCCCGTTTGCAGTAACCCTCTGCAGTAGCGACAGCTTTCATCTGTTGTTTCCCCCTGTGTTAGCCCGGCCTTGCGCCGGGTTCTTTTTTTCGTAGCGCACGTCGGTGACGACATAGTGTCGCTCGCCGGTAGGCGTTCTGACCATGAGCTCGTCGTCGACCCGCTTGCCGCGCACCGCTCGCCCGAGCGGCGAGTCCATGCTGACGTAACGCTCGTCGTCGCCGACCTCGTCGGGGCCGACCAGACGATACTCGCGGACGTTGCCGTCGGCGTCCTCGAGCTCGAACCACGCGCCGAAGTAGATCCTGCTCGTGTCCGCCGGCGGGCCGTCGACGATCGTCATGCCTTCGAGGCGCTTACGCAAGTAGCGCACTCGACGGTCGATCTCGGCGAGCTGCTTCTTGCCGTAGATGTACTCCGCGTTCTCCGATCGGTCGCCCTGCGCGGCCGCCTCGGCGACGGCGCGCGTGACCGCCGGACGTTTGCGTTTCCAGAGCTCGTCGAGCTCCGCGCGCAGGCGCTCGGCGCCTTCCTTCGTGATGAACTTCGAGCTCGGTGGTCGCGGCGGGCGATAGCGGCTCATAACACGCGCTCGGGAAACATGAGATACTGGTGCCGTGAGCGAGAAGTCTAGCAGGATCCTCGACGAGCTCCGCGCGATCCCGGTCGTCGTCACGGGCGCGAAGTACCGCACGCCGCAAGGATTCTCGGCCATCAAGAACGGCGTCAAGACGCGCGAGGACCGGCAGGAGCGGAAGTCCGCGCCGAAGCCGCCGTGGCTGCGCGCGAAGCTGCCTTCCGGCGAGCGCTACGAGGCCGTGAAGGCGACGGTGCGCACGCATCGCCTCGCGACGGTCTGCGAGGAGTCGATGTGCCCGAACATCGGCGAATGCTGGTCGAACGGCACCGCGACGATCATGATCATGGGCGCCGTCTGCACGCGCGCCTGCCAGTTCTGCGCCGTCGATACCGGTAACCCGCGCGGCTGGCTCGATGCCGACGAGCCCCAGAACGTCGCGCGCTCGGTCGAGCTGATGGGGCTCAAGTACGTCGTGCTGACGTCGGTCGATCGCGACGATCTGCCGGACGGCGGCGCCGGGCACTTCGCGGCCTGCGTCCGTGCGATCAAGGCGCGCCGTCCCGAGACGGCGGTCGAGGCGCTGACGCCCGATTTCTGCGGCAGGAAGCGCGACGTCGAGACGGTCGTCGACTCGGGGCTCGACGTGTTCGCGCAGAACGTCGAGACCGTCGAGCGGCTGACGCACGTCGTGCGCGACCCGCGCGCGGGATACGGCCAGACGCTGTCCGTGCTCGAGCACGCGAAGCGGCACCGGCCGGACGTGCTGACGAAGACGAGCCTGATGCTCGGGCTCGGCGAGCACGACGACGAGATCCTCCGCACGCTCGACGACCTCGCCGGTATCGGCGTCGACATCGTCACGTTCGGTCAGTACCTGCGTCCGACGCCGAATCATCTGCCCGTCGAGCGCTACGTGACGCCCGACGAGTTCGCGCGGTACCGTGAGTGGGGGCTCGAGCGCGGCTTCATGGAGGTCGTCTCTGGCCCGCTGGTCCGGTCGAGCTACCGGGCCGATCGCGTCTTCGAGCACAACAACGTCGGGCTGTAGTGGCCGAGCTCGCCGCCGATTACGCGCTCTTCGTCGCGGAGCTGATCACCGTCTTAGGCCTGCTGCTGATCGCAGCGCTGATCGTCGTCGGCATGAGCCGGCGCGGCGCACAGCCGGACGGCCTCGAGGTGCAGCACCTGAACCGCCGGCTCGAGGAGCACGCGGACGTGCTGCGGCGCGTGGTGCACGGCAAGGATCGCTTCAGGAAGCTTTTGAAGCGGCGCGCGAAGGAGCGCAAGAAGGAGAAGAAGGCGAGCGGCGAAGGCGACGAGCGCAGCCGCGTCTTCGTGCTCGACTTCAAAGGCGACCTGCGCGCGAGCGCGGCCCAGTCGCTGCGTCACGAGGTCTCGGCGGTGCTCGCGGTCGCGACCGAGCGCGACCTCGTCTTCGTCCGGCTCGAGAACTCGGGCGGCACCGTCCACGATCACGGCTTCGCCGCGTCGCAGCTCGTGCGGATCAAGAAGCAGGGCATCCCGCTCTACGTCGCCGTCGACAAGGTCGCGGCGAGCGGCGGCTATCTGATGGCTTGTGTTGCCGACAAGATCATCGCGGCCCCGTTCGCGATCATCGGCTCGATCGGCGTGCTCGCGCAGCTGCCGAACTTCAACCGGCTGCTCGAGAGCAAAGGCGTCGAGTTCGAGCAGATCGCGGCCGGCCGCTACAAGCGCACGCTGACGATGTTCGGCAAGAACACCGACGAGGGCCGGGAGAAGCTCAAGGAGGAGCTCGCCGAGGTGCACGAGCTCTTCAAGCGGCTGATCGCGGAGCACAGGCCGCAGGTCGACGTCGAAGCCGTCGCGACCGGCGAGCATTGGTACGGCGCAAAGGCTCTGGAGCTCAAGCTGATCGACGAGATCGCGTCGAGCGACGACTGGCTGCTCGCGGCTGCGCGAGACCGCGAGGTCTACAAGGTGACTTACAAACGGCGCCGCAACTGGTCGGAGCGCGTGCTCGGCGGTGTCGAGAGCCTGCTTTCGCGCTGAGCGATCGCGTTCGCGTCGCGCCCGCGACGGCGCTCGTTCGCCGCGCCGGCGGGGAAGGGGCGTGCTGTTCCCAAGCGCGGAAAGATCGGTATACTCCGCGGCGATGTTGCGCGTCATCAGAACGACGTTACTCGGCTCGCTCGCTGTCTGCGTTGTCGGCGCAGCGGGCTGCGTCTTCGTCGTGCCACCCGACGAGCTCGCGGAACGCGGCGCCGTCGCGGCCGCCGAGCCCGATCCGTCCGCGCCGCGAATGGCGCCGCTCGACACGCTCCACTTCGCCGACGTGTCGGACTCGACGGAGATCATCGGCGCGGTGCAGGTGATCTTCACGCGCTACGAGAACACCTTCGTCGCGATCGCGCGCGAGTACGGCCTCGGCAACGACGCGCTGCGCCGCGCGAATCCGTCCGTCGATCACTGGCTGCCCGGCGAGGGCACGCCGGTCTATCTGCCGACGAGCTCGATCCTCCCGCAGGTGCCGCGGGAAGGCATCGTCGTGAACCTGCCGAGCATGCGGCTCTACTACTTCGAGCGCGACGGCGACGACGCCGATCGGGCGTCGATCACGACGTACCCGATCGGCATCGGGCGAGAAGGCTGGGCGACCCCGCTCGGAGAGGCGAAGGTCACCGACAAGATCGTCGACCCGACGTGGTATCCGCCGGCCTCCGTGCGCCAGGACCACGCCGAGCGCGGCGACCCGCTGCCGCCGGTCGTGCCGCCGGGGCCGGACAATCCGCTCGGCCGGCACGCGATGGTGCTGTCGTTGCCGGGCTACCTGATCCACGGGACGAACAGACCGGCCGGCGTCGGGCTTCGCGTGAGCGCCGGATGCATCCGGCTCTATCCCGAGCACATCGAGGCGCTGTTCGAGCGCGTGCCGCGCGGCACGCCGGTCCGCATCGTCAACGAGCCGGTGCTCGCCGGCTGGCACGACGGCGAGCTCTACCTCGAGGCGCACGCGCCGCTCGAGGAGGACGGCCGTGATCTTGCCGAGGCTGCGGCCGACGCGATCGCAAAGGCGCTCGAGCGCGCGGGACGTCCCGATTACGAGATCGACGCGGAGGCCGTCGCGGCCATCGTCGCTGAGCAGCGCGGCATCCCGTTGCCGATCGGCCGCGAGTCGCCGTCGCCGGTCGAGTATCTCGCGACGGCGAGAATCGTCGAGAACACGGTCGAAATGCAGAGCGCCGAAACGGCCGCGGCGCTCGACCTGTGACCTGCGGCCGGACCACGATGCCTACACGCTGCGGACGCGGGCAGGGTCGCCGAGCGCGGCATGGCCGTTGAACCGATCGTCTATCCCGATCCGCGCGAGGGCGCCGATGCGCGCGCCGAGCGTCCCGCCGTCACCGTCGCGGCATTCGTCGGACGCACCGAGCGCGGGCCGGTCGACGAGGCCATAGCGGTCTCGAGCTTCGACGAGTACCGCCGCGTGTTCGGCGGTCATTCGAGCGTCGGCTTCGTCTCGCACGCGGTACAGCATTACTTCCTGCACGGCGGACGAGCGGCCGTGGTCGTGCGCGTCGCGAACGGCGCGACGCGTGCGACGATCGACGTGCCCGCGGGCTCCGAGGCGCTCCGGCTCGTCGCGCGCCGGCCCGGGAGCCGAGAGTATCTGCGCGTGTCCGTCGACTACGACCGGGTGGTCGGCGATCCGTGCCGCTTCAACCTGGTCGTGCAGCGCATTGCGCGTCCCGGCTCGAGCCTCGTCGAGGATCAGGAGCTTTATACCGGCGTCTCGGTCGACCCGAACGATCGGCTGTTCATCGTCGACGCGCTGCGCGATTCCGAGCTCGTACGGCTCGGCGGACCGCTGCCGAGCCGTCGGCCCGATGCGACGCTTCCGGCGCATCCCGGCGACCCGATCCCGTATCTCGACATGTCGAGCCCAGGCACGGACGGCAACGAGCTGACCGACTACGACGTCGTCGGATCGAACGAGGAGGGGACCGGGCTCTTCGCGCTCGACCGCGCCGGCCGCATCGACATCGTCTGCGTGCCGCCGCCGCCGTCGCACGATTACGGCACGACCGCGCTGCTCGCCGCGGAGCGCTACTGCCGTCGGCGCCGTGCGCTCCTGATCTGGGACCCGCCGTGGTCGTGGTACACGAGCGAGCGTGCCGTGCTCGGCCTGCGCGCGCTCGGGCTCAAGAGCTCGCACGCGATGACCTATTTCCCGCGCCTGCGCCCGCGCGGCCAGCTCGCGCGTTTTCCGGCGGGCATGCCGGCGTGCGGCGCGCTCGCCGGGCTTCTCGCCGCGAGCGACGAGGCGCGCGGCTACGCCGGCGGCCCGCAGGGGACGCTCAAGCCGAGCCTGACGACGGTCGTCGACCTCGACGAGCAGGAGGCCGCGCTGCTGCGCCGTCACGGCATCAACCCGCTCGCGGTCGCCGGCGGCGCCGTCGTCGTCGACGGCAACGCGAGCCTGATGCCGCAGGACAAGGTGCCGACCGCCGCGCAGCGGCTCGATGCGAGCCGGACCGTGCTGCACGTCCTCGACGTGCTCGAGCGGAGCACGAGCTGGGCGGCGCGTGCGAGCGAAGCGCCCGGCACCGGCGAAGAGCTCGAGAAGCAGGTGCGCGCGCTCCTCGCTGACCTCCAGTCGCGCGGCGCGCTCGCACGGGGCGCGGCCGACGACACGTTCTTCGTCCGAGTCGTGCCGCGCGCACCCGGCGCGGTCGCGCTGCGCGTCGGCTTCGCCGTGGTCCGGCCCGGCCAGTTCGAGACGTACGAGCTCGAGTACCGCGCGGGGCGCACGACGACGCGCGAGGTGCCGCCGCTCGACGCGTGACGCGGCGCGCGTCTCGCGGCGCCGTGCCTCCATGAACGGAGCCCCGGTCGCGGCTTCGTCCGATCACGAACCCTCGGAGCCGCCCGTCGCGGGCCCGTAACCGCCGCCGCCCGGCGTCTCGATCAGCATGCGGTCGCCGGGCTCGAGCTCGACGCCCGCGACGGGGCCGAGCTCGATGACCTTCCCGTCGCGGCGGATCACGGCGTTCCGCCCGGGGCGTCCCGCCGAGCCGCCCGCAAGCCCGAACGGCACGGTGCGCCTCCGGTTCGACAGGATCGCCGCGCGCATCGGCTCGAGGAACTCGATCTCGCGCACGATGCCGTCGCCGCCGCGATGCGCGCCCGCGCCGCCCGAGCCGCGGCGGATCTCGAAGCGGCGCAGCCGCACCGGGTGCCGCCACTCGAGGACCTCGGGGTCCGTCAGCCGAGAGTTCGTCATGTGGCTATGCACGGCGCTCGCGCCGTCGAACGTCGGCCCGGCGCCGGTGCCGCCGCAGAGCGTCTCGTAGTACTGGTGCACGTCGTTGCCGAACGTGAAGTTGTTCATCGTGCCCTGCGACGCCGCGCACGCGCCGACCGCGGCGAGGAGCGCGTCCGCGATGCATTGCGACGTCTCGACGTTGCCCGCGACGACGGCCGCCGGATACTCCGGGCTCACCAGGCTCCGCTCGGGAAGCCGGATCGACAGCGGCACGAGGCAGCCCTCGTTCAGCGGGATGCTCTGCCGCACGAGCGTGCGGAACACGTACAGCACGACGGCGCGCGCGATCGCGGGCGGCGTGTTGAAGTTCCGCGGGCTCATCGGCGACGTGCCGGCGAAGTCGATCGTCGCCTCGCGCCGCGCGCGATCGACCTCGATGCGGACCTCGATGCGCTCGCCGCCGTCGAGCTCGAGCGACCACTCGCCGTCCGCGAGCTCTGCAATGACGTCGCGCACGCAGTCTTCCGCGTTGCGCTCGATGTGCGCCATGTAGCACTGCACGACGTCGAGGCCGTAGCGCGCGACGAGCTTGCCGAGCTCCGCCGCGCCGCGCGCGTTCGCCGCGAGCTGCGCCTTCAGGTCCGCGACGTTGCGGTCCGGATTGCGCGGGGGCAGGCGGGCGCTCGCGAGCACGCGGCGCGCGTCGTCCTCGAGGAAGCGCCCGCGCGCGACGATCCGCATCGCGTCGATCACGACGCCCTCGTCGTCGATCGTGCGGCTGTCCGGCGGCATCGACCCCGGCGTCAGCCCTCCGATGTCCGCGTGGTGCGCGCGGCTCGCGACGAAGAACTCGACGGACCCCGATTCGAACACCGGCGTGACGACGGTCACGTCCGGCAGGTGCGTGCCGCCGTCGTACGGCGCGTTCAGCATGAATGCATCGCCCGGCGCGAACGTCGCGCCGAACCGCTCGATCACGCGCCGCACGCTGTCGCCCATCGAGCCGAGATGGACCGGCACGTGCGGCGCGTTCGCGATCAGCCTGCCGCGCTTGTCGAACAGCGCGCACGAAAAGTCGAGGCGCTCCTTGATGTTCACCGAGTGTGCCGTGTGCTCGAGCACGAGGCCCATCTGCTCGGCGATGTGCACGAAGCGGTTGTTGAACACCTCGAGCATGATCGGATCCGCCGCGTCGGCCGACACCCGCTCGCGAGCGCTGCGCTTCGCCGCGCGCTCGAGCCTGAGCTCGCCGCCGGGCCCCGTCTCCGCGTGCCAGCCGGGCGCGACGTACGTCGTCGCGTTCGCCTCGACGATCAGCGCCGGGCCGTCGAGCGCGGCGCCGGCGCCGAGGCTCTCGCGGCGATGGACCGGCGTCTCGCGCCAGCCGCCGTCGGCCCAGATCGGCCGGTGCGTGAGCGGCGCGGCGGATTGCGCCGCGGGCGGCGCCTCGTGCGCCGCGAGCGGCTCCGACGCCGCGATGCACTCCGCCTCGAGCCACTCGACGACGATCGCGCGGGTCGCGGCGTCGAAGCCGAAGTGCCGCCGGTGGGCGTCGTCGAACGCGGCGATCGCATCCGCCGCCGGCGCGCCGGGGATCCACGGCACGGCGAGCGCGGTGTCGGAGCCGTCGATCTTGAGCCCCGCGCGGCCGACGACCGTGATTCCGTCCGGCGCGACGTGCTGCTCGAGCAGCTCGCGCCGCGCCTCCTCCGCGAGCTCGGCGAAGACGTCGTCCAGCACGTCGGCTGCTGCGTCGTCGAGCCGCCGCTCGACGCCGCGGCGCCTGAGCGCGCGCACCTCGGCGAGCCCCATTCCGTATGCCGAGAGCACGCCCGCGAGCGGATGGATCACGATCGCGTCGATGCCGAGCGCGTCGGCGACCTGGCATGCATGCTGTCCGCCGGCGCCCCCGAAGCTCGCGAGCGCGAATTCCGCGACGTCATGGCCGCGCTCGATCGAGATGTGCCGGATCGCGTTCGCCATCCGCTCGACCGCGATGCGGATCGCGCCCTCGGCGACCCGCTCCGCGCTCTGCGCGAGGCCCGTCGCGGCTTCGATCTCGGCGGCGAGCGCCGCGAAGCGCGCCGCGACGACTTCGCGGTCGATCGGCTCGCTCGCGTCCGGGCCGAACGTGCGCGGAAAGAAGTCGGGCTGAATGCGCCCGAGCAGCACGTTCGCGTCCGTGATCGTCAGCGGGCCGCCGTTCCGGTAGCACGCGGGTCCCGGCCACGCGCCGGCCGACTCCGGACCGACCGTGAGCCGCCCGCCGCGGAACGCGACGATCGAGCCGCCGCCGGCCGCAACGGTATGGATCCTGAGCATCGGCGCCGCGACGCGGACGCCGGCGACCTCGCCGTCCTGCGTGCGTTCGAGCTCGTCGGCGAAGAGCGAGACGTCCGTCGACGTGCCGCCCATGTCGAAGCCGAGCACGCGCGGGAAGCCGGCCGCGCGCGACGTCGCGATCATGCCGACCACGCCGCCGGCCGGTCCCGACAGGATGCTGTCCTTGCCGCGGAAGCGCTCGGCGCGCGCGAGACCGCCGTGGCTCTGCATGAAGAGGAGCGGCACGCCCGGGCCGAGCAGCTCGTTGAGCCCGGCGCGCAGCGCGTCGACGTAGCGGCGCAGCACGGGCGAGAGGTACGCGTCGACGAGCGTCGTGTGACCGCGCGGCACGAGCTTCTGGACTGGAATCGTCTCGTGCGATAGCGACACCTGCGTGAAGCCCAAGCGGCGCGCGATCTCGCCGGCGCGCCGCTCGTGGTCCGGGAAGCGGTACGCGTGCAGGAACGCGATCGCGACGGCGTCGAAGCCTTCCGCGCGGAGCGCCTCGAGATCGGCCGCGAGCGCCGCCTCGTCGAGCGGCTCGACGACGTCGCCCGTCGCGGACACGCGCTCGCGCGCCTCGACGACGCGGGTGTAGAGCATCGGCGGCATGCGGATGTCGAGCGCGAAGATGTCGGGCCGCTGCTGCGTACCGATCTCGAGCGCGTCGCGCAGGCCCGCCGTGATCACGAGCGCGGTGGGCTCGCCGCGCCGCTCGAGCAACGCGTTCGTCGCGACGGTCGTGCCCATGCGCACGGCGGCGACGCGCGTGTCTTCCGGCGCGCGGCCGGCGAGCAGACGCCGGATGCCTTCGACGGCGGCGTCCGCGTAGCGGCCCGGATTCGTCGACAGGAGCTTGAGCGTTTCGAGCCGTCCTTCCGGGTCGCGCGCGACGACGTCGGTGAACGTGCCGCCGCGATCGATCCAGAAATGCCAGCCGTCCGTCACGAGGAGCGAGTCAGTCGGAGTGAACGCGCGGCTCGCAGAGGCGCCGGACGCGCGCCGCGCATTATCGCGCGGAGCGCGTCGCCGCGTGCACTCTCGAGCGGGTGCTCACTCCTCGGCGGCCGGACGGAACTGCGCCTCGAGCTGCTTCTGCACGTTCGGCGGCGCGACCGCGTAATGATCGAACTCCATCGTGAACGAGCCCTCGCCGCCGGTCAGCGACTTCAGCGTCGTCTGGTACTCGCCGAGCTCGGCGAGCGGCACCTCGGCCTGGATCCGCGTCTGGCCGCGCGGCAGCACGTCGTTGCCGTTGATCCGGCCGCGGATGCCGGACAAGTGCCCCGTGATCTCGCCGACGCAGTGCGACGGCGCCGTGATCTCGAGCTTCGCGATCGGCTCGAGCACGATCGGTCCGGCCTTGTGGATCGCGTCGAGGAACGCGCGCTTGCCGGCCGTGACGAACGCGACCTCCTTTGAGTCGACGGGATGGTGCTTGCCGTCGTAAACGATCACGCGAATGTCCTGCAGCGGGTAGCCGGCGATCGCGCCGTCGTGGAGCACCTGCCGCACGCCCTTCTCGACGGCCGGGATGAACTGCCCCGGAATCGCGCCGCCGACGACCTCGTTCACGAACTCGAAGCCCGTGCCGCGCGGCAGCGGCTCGACCCGGAGGAACACCTCGCCGAACTGGCCCGCGCCGCCGGTCTGCTTCTTGTGGCGATGGTGGCCTTCGGCGTTCCTCGTGATCGTCTCGCGGTACGCGATTTTCGGGGGCCGCGTCCTGAGCTCCAGCCCGAACTCCTCCTTGATCCGCTCGAGCACGAGCCGCAGGTGCAGCTCGCCCATGCCGCGCAGCACCGTCTCGTTCGCCTGCGCGTCGTGCTCGATCACGAGGCTCGGATCCTCCGCCGCGAGCTTGTGCAGCGCGTCGGACAGCTTCTTTTCCTGGCCGTGCTGCTCGAGCTCGAGCGCGAGGCCGTACATCGGCGGCGGCAGCTCGATCGACTTGAGCCGCACCTCGTCCTCGTCGTGGCTCGAATGCAGCACGTCGTCGAACTGGATCTGGTCGATCTTCGCGACCGCGCAGAACTCGCCGGCCGTCGCGCGCGGGACCTCCTCGAGCTCCTTGCCCTGGATGCGGTAAAGATGCGCGATCTTCACCGCCTTGCGGCGGTCGCCGACGAAGATCTGATCGCCCGTGCGGATGCGGCCCTGATGCACACGGAAGGCCGCGAGCCGCCCGACGTACGGGTCGACGGTCACCTTGAACACGTGCCCGAGGAAATGCGCGTCGACGTCGGCAGGATCGATCGGCACGGTCTTGCCGGTCTCCGTCGAGAAGAACTCGGGCGGATTGCCCTCGAGCGGGCTCGGCATCAGCTGCGTGAAGATGCGCAGCAGCTGGCGGAGCCCCGCGCCGGTCTCGGCCGACACGAAGCAGACCGGGATCAGATGCCCGCGGCGGAGCGCGCGCTCGAACGGATCGTGCAGCTGCTCGAGCGAGATCTCGGAGCCCTGCTCGAGGTAGAGCTCCATCAGCTCGTCGTCGAGCTCGATGACGCGATCCATGATCTCCGTGTGCGCGGCCTCGACGCTCGAGAAATCGGGCGTCTCGTCCGCCGGTTCGAAGAAGCAGTCCGCGACCGCGTGGCCGCCCCGCGCCGGCAGATTGATCGGCAGGCACTGCGCGCCGAACGTCTCGCGGATCTGCGCGAGCACGCCCTCCAGGTCGGCGCCGTCGACGTCGATCTTGTTCACGATGATGAGCCGGCACAGCCTGTGCGTCGCGGCGTAGCGCAGCACGCGCCGCGTGACGAGCTCGACGCCGGTCTGCGCGTTGACGACGGCCGCCGCCGTGTCGACGGCGGGCAGCACGGCGAGCGTCCGGCCGACGAAATCGGGATATCCCGGCGTATCGAGCAGGTTGACGAGCACGCTGTCGTGCTCGAGATGGCAGATCGCGACATCGAGCGAGTGCTTGAGCCGCTTTTCCTGGTCGGCAAAGTCGCAGACGGTCGTGCCCTTTGCGACGCTGCCTGGCTCTCGGATGGCGCCCGCCTTGGCGAGCAGGGCTTCGACGAGCGTCGTCTTGCCCGATCCTGCGTGCCCAACGATCGCGATGTCGCGAATATCGGCGGGCGCGAAGGCTTTGTGCGTCTGCGCCATGGTCACCCCCGACTTGGTCTAGTTATGCGGTCGGCGTCGTCTCGACCCTATCGTACCGACATTGATAGGGGAGAGCACGAGCGCCGGCGCCTCGGCGCGGGCGGCGCGCTCGGCCGCGCACGGTGGTCCTACCTACGTCCCGCGGGAGCCGCTCGGTCCGCGCCGGGCCGCCCGCTGCTGGCGGAACCTCCGGTCTCCATGGCTATACTGGCGGTTCTACGCCGACGGCCGCGGTGGTCGGCCGGCCGCGGCGGGCCGCTCGACAAGGGGGGACGTGTGTCGGACTTGGTCAATCGGTTCCTGAACTTCAGGCGCGGCGAGGTGCCGCTCGCCGTCACGGCGGCGTTGTTCTACTTCTTCGTGCTGTGCGGCTACTACTTCCTGCGGCCCGTCCGGGAGGCGATGGGCGTGTCGCGCGGCATGGACGACCTCTACAGGCTGTGGTTCGGCACGCTGATCGCGTCGTTCGCGATCACGATGCTGTTCGGCGACGTCGTGAGCCGCCTCGACCGGCGCCGGTTCATCCCGGTCGGCTACCTGTTTGTGATCGTCTGCCTCGGGGTTTTCTCGGTGCTGCTGATCGCCGATGCCGCCGCCGGCGGCGGGCTGATCGGCACGGACAGCGAGACGGCGGTCGCGATCGGTGTCGGCTACACGTTCTACATCTGGCTCAGCGTGATCAACTTGTTCGTGAACGCGCTGTTCTGGGCGTTCATGGTCGACGTCTTCGACGTGGATCAGGGCAAGCGCATGTTCGCGTTCATCGGCATCGGCGGCACGCTCGGCGCGATCGTCGGCGGCTGGGCGACGAACGTGATCAGCGGCTCGACGGATTCGGTCTATCTGCCGGCCGGGCTGATGCTGACCGGCGCGGTGCTTTTCGGCGCGGCGATCATGACGATGCTGACGCTCGACCGGATGGCGATCGCGTCCGAGCATTCGCGGCTGACCAGCGACCGGCCGACGGCCGAGAAACCGAAGGGCGCGAAGATCGGCGGCAAGTTCTGGGACGGCGCGACGGCGGTCGCGACGTCGCCGTACCTGCTCGGCATCGGCGGATTCATCATGCTGATGGCCGTCTCGAACACGCTGATCTATTTCACCCAGGCGAACGTGATCCTCGAGAACACCGACACGTTCAGCCAGCGCGTCGGCAGCTTCGCGGCGTTCGATATGGCTGCGCAGATCGCGACGCTGTTCACGCAGATCTTCATCACGACGCGCCTGATCCGGAAGCTCGGGGTCGGCTGGACGCTGTCGATCCTGCCGCTCGTCACGCTCGCCGGTTTCGCCGTGCTCGCGATCTGGCCGCTCTATGGCGTGATGATGGTGTTCGCCGCGCTCCATCGTGCGACGCGCTACGCGGTATCGCGCCCGGCCCGCGAGACGCTGTTCAGCGTCGTCTCGCCTGCGGAGAAGTACAAGGCGAAGCCTCTGATCGACGTCTTCGTCTATCGCGTCGGCGACGCGACCGGGCTCGGCCTCGAGTTGTGGCTGAAGGCGATCGGCTTGGCGCTCGCCGGCGTCGCGGCGGCGGCCGTGCCGCTCGCGGCCGGCTGGACGGCGCTCTGCCTGTGGCTCGGACGCGAGCAGCAGCGGCGAGATCGCGCCGGCGCCGGTGCCGAGGAGGCGGCGCCGGCCGACAGCCAGGCGCGGTTGCGGGTCGCGCGCGTCGCGCCGGGCGAGCAGGGCTGATCGCGGCGTGCGGCCTCAGCGGTAGCCGAGCAGCCGCTTGAGCCCGATGAAGGCCGGCAGCGGGTCCGTGATCACGTAGGTCGGGATCCGCTGCATGTACCAGCGGTAGCGGCCCTTCGCCTCGAACCGCTCCCGGAACGCGGAGCCCGCGAGCGCGTCGACGAATTTCGGCACGATGCCGCCCGCGACGTATACGCCGCCGAGGGCGCCGAGCGTGAGCGCGAGGTTGCCGGCGGCGGTGCCGAGCATCGCGAAGAACATCTCTCGCGTCTTGCGCGCGAGCGGCTCGCCGCGCTCCGCGAGCGCGGTCACGTCGTGCGGCGTCGCGGTCGGCGCGCCGCGCCCGGCGATGCGGCCGAGCGCCTGGTACAGATTCACGAGGCCCGGGCCGGACAACGCGCGCTCGAGCGAGCAGTGGCCGAACTCGTCGCGGATCAGCTCGATCACGCGGGATTCGTCCTCGTCCGCGGCGGCGAGGGTCTGGTGACCGCCCTCGCCCTCGACGACGGTCCAGCCGTCGGCCGACGGGACGACGCACGAGACGCCGAGCCCGGTGCCCGGTCCGAGCGCGACCATCGGCGCGCGCGGGACCGGCTCGCCGCCGCCGATCTTCCGGACGTGCTCCGGGCCGAGCGACGGCAGCGCCCATGCGATCGCCGCGAAGTCGTTGATCAGCGTGAGCTGCGTGACGCCGAGCGCGTCGGCGAGGGCCGTGCGGCCGAAGCGCCAGCCGCGGTTCACCATGTGCACGTCGTCGCCGACGATCGGCGCGGCGACCGCGACGGCGGCCCGGCGCGGCCGGTCGCTCGAGCGGCGCCGCTCGAGGTAGCTCTGCAGCACGTGCTCGACGCCGGAGAAGTCGTCGTTCTTGAAGAACTCGGCGGCGAGGATATGGCCCTTGTCGTCGACCAACCCGCAGCGCGTGTTGGTCGCGCCGATGTCCGCGATCAGGTCCAAGCCTAAGCCCTAGCGCCCGACGGGGAGACGACCATGATAGCGCGCCCGCACGGCGCGTCGATCGCCATGACTCGGACGGACCTGGAACGTTCCCTGGAACGTTTCACCGGAGTTCACTTCCCCCTCCGGGTGCCGGCCCCGGTGACCTCGGGCGGACGGCAGGCTTCCGTTACGCGTTCAGATCCGGGATCCGGTCGCTCTCGAGCTGCGCGATCATGTCCTTCAGCATCAGCTTCCGCTTCTTCAGACGGCGGAGCATGATCTGATCGACGTAGGGATCGAGCGAGAGTCGGGAGATGACCTGATCCAGGTCCTGGTGCTCTATGCGCAACTGATGAAGCCGCTCGCTGCTTCGGCGCTTGTCGATGATGACCTTGCTCACCACGAGTCGCTTCGAATTGGCGCCAGCCAGTCGCGCTTTCGGTCGCCGACGGCGAGGAAATGCGGGTTCAGCAGACTCTCACCGCGGTTGTATCGTAGCGGCCGGCCGACGAGATCCATCATACATCCCCCCGCGCCCTCGAGAACAGCCTGCGCGGCCGCGGTGTCCCACTCCGACGTTGGGCCGAAGCGCGGATACACGTCCGCTTCGCCCTCGGCGACGAGGCAGATCTTCAGCGAGCTGCCCATCGGCTTCAGCACGTGCGGGCCGAGCGCGTCGAGATACTTCTCGAGCGCTCCGTTGCTGCTCGCGTGGCTGCGGCTGCCGACGACGCGCAGCGGGCTCGCGGGCGCGGTGACGCGGATCGGCCGGGCGCCGCCGTCTCCGTCGACGCGCCATGCGCCGCCCGCCGCCGGCCCGCCGAAGTACTCGCGGCCGAGCGCCGGCGCGAGCACCGCGCCGAGCACGGGCACGTGCGCGTCGACGAGCGCGATGTTCACGGTGAACTCGCCGTTGCGCTTGATGAACTCCTTCGTGCCGTCGAGCGGATCGACGAGCCAATAGCGGGACCAGCGCAGGCGCTCCCGCTGCTCCCCCTCCGCCGCCTCCTCCGACAGCACGGGCAGCGCGGGCGAGAGGCGCGCAAGCCGCTCCGTGATGATCCGATGGGAGACCCGATCCGCTTCGGTCAGCGGCGATCGGTCGTCCTTGGTCTCGACGTCGAAGTCGCGCTCGTACACTTCGAGGATGGCTTCGCCGGCGGCTTTCGCGATCGAGCGGATGCGCTCGAGCAGGTCATCGTATTGGCTCATGATCGCGACACAGTATCATCGTCGCATGGCCTCGTACGACCTCCGCTTGCCGTGGCGCGAGATTGACACGGTGCTCCTCGACATGGACGGCACGCTCCTCGACCTCGCGTTCGACAACTTCTTCTGGCTCGAGCTCGTGCCGGCGCGCTACGCGGAGCGGACCGGAATCAGCTTCGACGACGCGCGCGCCGAGGTCACCGGCCGCTATGCGCGCTTCCTCGGACGCCTCGAGTGGTACTGCGTCGAGCATTGGAGCGCGGAGCTCGGTCTCGACATCGTCGAGCTGAAGCGCCGCCACAGGCACCTGATCGGCTACCTGCCGGGGGCCGAGGCGTTCCTCGGCGCGATGCGGGCCGCGGGCAAGCGCGTCGCCGTCGTGACGAACGCGCATCCGCAGACGATCGCCGTGAAGGCCGGGGCGACGGGCATCGATCGGCACGTCGACGAGATCCTGTCGTCGCACGATCTCTCGGCGCCGAAGGAGAGCGCCGCGTTCTGGGAAAGCCTCGCGCGGCATCGGCCGTTCGATCCGGATCGGACCCTGCTCGTCGAGGACAGCCTCGCCGTGCTCGAGGCGGCGCGCGCCCACGGCGTGCGCCACACGGTCGCGATCCGCAGGCCGGACAGCACGCGGCCGGCGCGCGAGATCAGCGGGTTCGCGTCCGTCGACGCGATCGCGCAGCTGCTCGAGCCGGTCCACGCATAGGCAGGGTGTGCGAACCGGGCGGCCCCGGACGGCGGGGCCGGGCTCGCCTGGCGCTTAAGGCGACCTGCCTAGCGCTTGAAGACGGACCAGATGCGCGCGAGCAGGCCGGGGGCCCGCTTCGGCGCGTCGTCGCCGCGCGTAGCGTCGGCCGCGCGCGCGTCGCCGTCGCGATCCGGCCGACGGGCACGCCCGCCGCGGTCGGCCCGCGGCGAATCGCCGCCGCGACGCGCGGCATCGCCTTCGGTGCGCCCGCGTCGCGGGCGTCCGTCCGAGTTCGCTTCGCGTGCCGCGTCGGCCGAATCGGCGTCCGACGTGCCCGCGCCGGCCGGGCCGGCGGCCGAGCGTGCCGCGCCGGCGCCGCGGCGCCCGCGGCGCCCGCGGCGCTTCGATGTCCTGCCTTCCCGGCCGTCATCGGCGTCGGAGGCGCCTCCGCGAGCATCGGCCGGCTCCTGTCCGCGCTCGGGCGCGGCGTCGGCGGCGCGCTCGCCCCCGGAATCCCGCGGACGCTCGCGTTCCGCGCCCGCGTCCGGGCCGTCGGCCTGGGCGCCGCCCTCTGCGCGCCGCCGTCCGCGCTTGCGCCGGCGGCGGCGTTCGCCGGCATCCGCGCGTCCGCGCTCGCCGGCATCTGCTCGTCCCGTCCCGCCCGCGTCTGCGCGCCCTGGCTCGCCGGCCTCTGCGCGCCCGCGCTCGTCGGCGCCTAAGGCTTCCGGAGCCGCGGCCGCTTCGACCTGCTCGGCGCGCGGCTCGTCCGCAGCCCGCCGCGGGCCGGCCGGCCGCGACCGGCCGCCGCGCGCGTCGCGCCGCTCATCCCGCCCGTCGCGCCGTTCACCGCGTCCGTCGCGCCGTTCGCCGCGTCCGTCACGCCGTTCGCCGCGTCCGTCACGCCGTTCGCTGCGTCTCGTCCGCTGCGGGACGGAAACCTTTACGAGCTTTTCGTGGTCGAAGGTCGCGACATCGATCTTGCGGCCGATGTAGGCTTCGATGTCCGGCAGCGAGACGACGTAGTCCTCGCAGCCGAAGCTGATCGCGTCGCCCGACGCGCCGGCCCGCGCGGTGCGCCCGACGCGGTGCACGTAGTCCTCCGGATCCTGAGGCAGGTCGTAGTTGAAGACGTGGCTCACGTCCGGGACGTGCAGGCCGCGCGACGCGACGTCCGTCGCGATCAGCACGGGAAGCTCGCCGGCCTGGAAGTCGCGCAGCAGCTTCAGGCGCTTCCGCTGAGGCACGTCGCCCGACAGCGCGGCGGCCTGAATGCCGTTCTGCTCGAGCGCATCGCGCAGGTACTCGGCGCCGCGGCGAGTGTTCACGAACACCATCGTGCGCTTCGCGTCCATCTCGCGCAGCAGCGTGACCAGAAGCGGGAGCTTCTCTTCGTTGGACGGAAAGTAGATGACCTGCCGGACGCGGTCGACGGTCAGCTTGTCCGGCTCGATGCGGATCAGCTCCGGGTCGTTCATGTGCTCGTACGCGAGCTCGAGCACGCGATACGACAACGTCGCCGAAAAGAGCAGATTCAGTCGTTGCGGGGCGGGCGGCAGCCTGCGCAGGATGTAGCGGATGTCGCGCAGGAAGCCGAGGTCGAACATGCGATCCGCCTCGTCGAGCACGGCCACCTGCACCCGGCGCAGGCCGAACACGCCCTGCTTGAAGAAATCGATCAGGCGTCCCGGCGTGCCGATCAGGACGTCGACGCCCTCGGAGAGCTGGCGCTTCTGCTTCTCGTAGTCGGTCCCGCCGAAGGCGAGCCCGAGCTTGTAGGGCAAATGCTTACCGAGCAGCGTCGCGTCGCTGTGGATCTGCACGGCGAGCTCGCGGGTCGGCGCGAGGATCAGCGCGCGCGGCCCGGGCTTCTGATCGTCGAGCGGCTCGTGCGTGAGAAGGTACTGAAAGAGCGCGATCAGGTAGGCGGCCGTCTTGCCGGTTCCGGTCTGCGCCTGCCCCGCGACGTCGCGGCCGGCGAGAGCGATCGGCAACGCCTTGCTCTGGATCGGCGTGCAATATGTGAAGCCGGCATCCTCGATGCCGCGATGCAGCTCCGGCGCGAGCGAAAATTCGGAAAACTTAAGCTCCGTCAAATGCTCAGACGGCGCGGAAGCTGTACTGTTACTGGACTCTAGCGCTTGCAAATTAGCTTCCCAAGGGGTCAAAATAGGCCATCAGGCGAGGACTCTCGCTTTCCCGAATCCGCTGTACTCCCGCGAGCCTCGAGAAAAGCGACCAGCTGCAACATTGTGCCCCAGTGGGCCCGGCTGCGTCACTTGGATCTGCCTCCATGGACCTCATTTCGGGGCGTTGGTTCGAGGTCGAGCACGGGAACGTCCCACCAAAAGCCGAGGACGGAAGGACTAAGACGTGAGCGATCTGATCATTCACACGAGCGACGCTGCATTCGAACGCGATGTATTGAACGCCGATCGTCCGGTGCTGCTCGACTTCTGGGCCGAGTGGTGCGGTCCTTGCAAGATGATCTCGCCGATCCTCGACGCAATCGCCGAGGAATACAAGGACCGGCTGCGCGTCGTGAAGCTGAACATCGACGAGAACCCACAGACGCCGCCGAAGTACAACGTACGCGGTATTCCGACGTTGCTGCTGTTCCGCGACGGGGCCGTCGCTGCTCAGCAGGTCGGGGCCGTCTCCAAGGCGCAGCTCCAAGCATTCATCGACACTAACCTGGCACGAATTGATACGAACGTTGCACGCTAAACCGCCCGGGAACGACAGTGAGACCGGGAATCATCAACCAGAAACTGGAAACGCATCCGTGAGGGGATATTTGGGTAATTCAGCACGCGCCCGCGTGAAAAACGGCTCGAGGCAGCCGCGCGAGGGTGGTAACGGCAAGCGGGCTTCGCGCAGAAACAAGAAGAACCCACGGGAGGAATTCCCGGACGACGAGGAGCTCGACGTGATCCCCGCCGCCGAATTCGAGATGTCGCGCAACGCGATGAACCTTTCCGAGCTCAAGACACGCAACGTCGCCGACCTGGTCGAGCTCGGCGAATCGATGGGGCTCGAGAATCTCGCCCGCTCCCGCAAGCAGGACATCATCTTCTCGATCCTGAAGGCGCACGCGAAGAACGGCGAGAACATCTTCGGCGAGGGCGTGCTCGAGATCCTGCAGGACGGCTTCGGCTTCCTGCGCTCGGCCGACAGCTCCTATCTCGCCGGTCCGGACGACATCTACGTGTCGCCGAGCCAGATCCGACGCTTCAACCTGCGTACCGGCGACACCGTGTCGGGCCTGATCCGTCCTCCGAAGGACGGCGAGCGCTACTTCGCGCTGCTCAAGGTCGGGCAGATCAACCACGACGCGCCCGAGAACGCGAAGAGCAAGGTGCTCTTCGAGAACCTGACGCCGCTGTTCCCGAAGGAGCGGCTCAAGCTCGAGCAGGGCAACGGCAGCACCGAGGATCTGACCGCGCGCATCATCGACATGGTCGCGCCGATCGGCAAGGGCCAGCGCGGACTGATCGTGTCGCCGCCGAAGGCCGGCAAGACGATGCTGCTGCAGAACATCGCGGCGTCGATCGCGGCGAACCATCCGGAGTGCCGCCTCATCGTGCTGCTCATCGACGAGCGGCCCGAGGAGGTCACCGAGATGGAGCGCACGGTCCGCGGCGAGGTCGTCTCGAGCACGTTCGACGAGCCGGCGACGCGCCACGTGCAGGTGGCCGAGATGGTCATCGAGAAGGCGAAGCGGCTGACCGAGCACAAGCAGGACGTCGTGATCCTGCTCGACTCGATCACGCGTCTCGCACGCGCGTACAACACCGTCGTGCCGTCGTCAGGCAAGGTGTTGACGGGCGGCGTCGACGCGAACGCGCTGCAGCGGCCGAAGCGCTTCTTCGGCGCCGCGCGCAACATTGAGGAAGGCGGCAGCCTGACGATCATCGCGACCGCGCTGATCGACACCGGCTCGAAGATGGACGACGTGATCTACGAGGAATTCAAGGGCACCGGCAACATGGAGATCCATCTGGATCGCCGTATCGCCGAGAAGCGCGTGTTCCCCGCGATCAACATCAACCGCTCCGGCACGCGCCGCGAGGAGCTCCTCGTGTCGCCGGAAGAGCTCCAGAAGATGTGGGTGCTGCGCAAGGTGCTGCACCCGATGGACGAGCTCGCCGCGATCGAGTTCCTGCTGAGCAAGCTTCAGGACACGAAGACGAACGCGGAGTTTTTCGAGGCGATGAAGCGCTGAGCGTCCGGCCGACCCGCGCGCGCTCGAGCGTGCGGGACCCTGGCTCGACCGCGCGCTTCGAGCCCAGCGGCGCCCTCGGCCTAGCGAGCCTGCTCCCGCGCGATCGCCCGATGGGCGATGTCCGTGCGGTAGAACGCGCCGTCGAAGCGTACCCGCTCGACCGTCCGATACGCGCGGTCCCGCGCATCGCGGACCGTGTCGCCGAGCGCGACCGCGCAGAGCACGCGTCCGCCGTCGGTCACGACCGTATCGCCATCGAGGCGCGTGCCCGCGTGGAAGATCTTCGTCGCGGGATCGTTCCCGTCGAGCCCCGTGATCGGCTTGCCCTTCTCGTAGGCGCCCGGATACCCGGCGCTCGCGACGACGACGCCGACGGCGGGCCGCGAGTCCCACTCGATCGGGGCGTCGCCGAGCGTGCCGTCGAACGCGTCGAGGCATAAGCGGACGAGGTCGCTTTCGAGCCTGAACAGGATCGGCTGCGTCTCGGGGTCGCCGAGCCGGCAATTGAACTCGAGCACGCGCGGGACGCCGTCGTCGCCGATCATCAGCCCCGCATACAGGAAGCCGCGATAGCGGATGCCGTCGGCGGCGAGGCCGCGCACGGCCGGCCGCATGACGTCGCGCATGATCCGCTCGTGCATCGCCTCGGTGACGACCGGCGCCGGCGAATACGCGCCCATGCCGCCCGTGTTCGGGCCGCGGTCGCCGTCGTCGCGTGCCTTGTGATCCTGCGAGCTCGCGAGCGGCACGATGCGCTCGCCGTCGACCATCGCGATGAAGCTCGCCTCCTCGCCGCGAAGGAACTCCTCGACGACGACGGTGCGGCCCGCCGCGCCGAACGCACCTGCTTCGAGCATCGACGCGAGCGCTTCGTCCGCCTGCTCGATGGTCTCGGCGACGACGACGCCCTTGCCGGCCGCGAGGCCGTCCGCCTTCACGACGATCGGCGCGGACTGCCGGCGCAGATATGCGCGCGCGGCCGCGAGGTCGTCGAACGTCTCGTAGCGCGCCGTCGGGATTCCGTGGCGCGCGAGGAACGCCTTCGCGAACGCCTTCGATCCCTCGAGCCGGGCCGCGGCGGCCGTCGGTCCGAAGCAGCGCAGGTTCGCCGCGTCGAAGCGATCGACCAGGCCTGCGACGAGCGGCTGCTCGGGCCCGACGATCGTGAGGTCGACCGACTCGCGGCGCGCGAGCTCGACGAGCGCGTCCGCGTCGTCCGCGCGCACGGGCACGTTGCGGACCTTCGGTTCGCGCGCGGTCCCGGCGTTGCCGGGCGCGACGAGCACCTCGTCGACGAGCGGCGACTGCGCGGCCTTCCATGCAATGGCGTGCTCGCGCCCGCCGGCGCCGACGACGAGAACCTTCATCTCGAGCTCACCTCAGTGTCGGAAATGGCGCATCCGCGTGAAGACCATCGCGATGCCGTGCTCGTCCGCGGCCTGAATGACCTCGGCGTCGCGCACGGACCCGCCCGGTTGAATCACGGCCGAGATGCCGTGCGCGGCGGCGACGTCGAGACCGTCGCGGAACGGAAAGAACGCGTCGGACGCCATCGCGGCGCCCTCGAGCGAGAAGTGCTGCTCGCCGGCCTTCGTGATCGCGATCTGCGCGCTCATCACGCGGCTCGTCTGCCCGCCGCCGATGCCGAGCGTCCTGCCGTCGCGCGCGTACACGATCGCGTTCGACTTCACGTACTTCACGACGGTCCACGCGAACAGCATGTCGCGGATCTCCTGCTCGGTCGGCGCGCGCTTCGTGACCGTCTCGAGGTCGCCTGGGCCAATCGTGCCGCGGTCCGTCTGCTGCACGAGCACGCCGCCGTCGATCGAGCGGAGCTCGACCTCGGGCTCGCCGCCCGCGCGCTCGCCGGTCTCGATGACCCGAACGTTCGGCTTGCGCGCGAACACCTGCCGCGCGTCGTCGGGAACGATCGGCGCGACCACGACGTCGACATGCTGCTGCTCGACGATCGCGCTCGCCGCATCGGCACCGATCGGCCGGTTGAACGCGATGACGCCGCCGAACGCGGAGACGGGATCCGCCGAGTACGCGGCGCGGTATGCCGTAAGCGGGTCCGCACCGATCGCGACGCCGCACGGCGTCGCATGCTTCACGATCACGCACGCCGGCTGCTCGAACGCCGTCGCGCATTGCATCGCGGCGTCGGCATCGAGCAGGTTGATGTAGGAAAGCGGCTTGCCCTGCAGCAGGCGTCCTTGCGCGACGCTGCCCGGGCGCGGCGTCGTGCTGACGTAGAGCGCGGCGCGCTGGTGCGGGTTCTCGCCGTAGCGGAGCTCCTGCGCCCTGTTCCATCCGAGCACGAGCCGCGCGGGAAGCACCTCCTGCGTCGTGTCGCTGCCTGCGAGATAGCGGCTGATCGCGGCGTCGTACCGCGACGTGTGCCCGAACGCCTTCGCGGCGAGGCGGCGCCGCTGCTCGCTCGTCGGCCCGCCGGCGCGCAACGACTCGACGACCATCGGGTAGTCGGCCGGATCGACGACGACGGTCACGCGCTCGTGGTTCTTCGCCGCGGCGCGGATCATTGCCGGCCCGCCGACGTCGATGTTCTCGATCGCTTCGGCCGCCGTCGTGCCCGGCGCCGCCGCGACGCGCTCGAACGGATAGAGGTTCACGGCGAGCACGTCGATCGGCGCGATGCCGTGCTCGGCGAGCACCGCGTCGTCGACGCCGGCTCGCGCGAGCAGGCCGCCGTGAATCTTCGGGTGCAGCGTCTTTACGCGGCCGTCCATGATCTCGGGAAATCCGGTGACGGCGGAGACGTCGGTGACCGGGACGCCGGCGTCGCGCAGCACGCGAGCCGTGCCGCCGGTCGACATCAGCTCGAACGACAGCTCGAGCAGCGACCGCGCGAATTCGACGATGCCTTGCTTGTCGGAAACACTGAGCAGAGCGCGGCGTTGTGCAGTCATTGCACCATTAGTCGCCGACGAGATCGTAGCTCTTCAGCTTCTTGCGCAACGTGCCGCGATTGATGCCGAGGATCTCGGCCGCGCGGCTCTGGTTGCCCTTCGTGTAATGCAGTACGGCCTTCAGAAGCGGTTTCTCCACCTCTCCGATGACCAGCTGATAGAGATCTCCCGGCTTGTGTCCGTTCAAACTTGCGAAATAGCTCTTCAGCGCTTCGTCGGTAAGCGCGCTCAGCGGCTTGATGCGGGCGCTGACCTGCGACGTCGGTGTGAACGCTTTCTTCGTCTTTTTCTTCGTGATCTTCTTCTTGCTCGATGCCTTCACGACGCCCTCCCCATGGAACGTGTTTCTCCCCACGGAAACGCGACCCCTGACCGTCGTATCGAACTTACCGATCTCCGCTGCCGCGAAATGGATGCCGTCCCGGATCAGCCTCCGGGCACGGTGGAATGACGATGCTGGAACCCTGTTTGTTTCGCCGCAGAACTACCGACTCAGGGCGCCGAATCATAGCACGGAAAACGGCGCGCGCAGTCATATCGAAGCGTTCTATCGGTCACGTTCCCCATCGGTGCTTGCGTGAACCATCGTGACCAACGATAGTGCGACGGGCGTCCTTGCTTCGCGTGCGGCGATGTGTCTCAGCGAAACACTTCGTCCGCGGCGCAGCGCAGCGCTCCGCTTTCCGCGTCGACGCAAACGTCCACCTCGAAGCCGTAGGCCTGCGGACCGGGATCGACGATGGCGAGCCTGGCGACCGCGATTTGTCCCGCGATCATTGCGCGGTCGACCGCGGCGCCGGGCGGCAGATACTGCGCGGGCGCGAACACGCGGCTGCCGAGCGTGCTTTCCCATCGATCCTTGATCCGCACTTGAACGTGCGGCAGCGGAATCGGACTCGGGCCCTTGTTGCGGATGCGGGCCGCGATCGTGAGCCGGTTATCGGCGTTATCGCTCGGCTGCGTCACCGCGTCCCAATCGATGACGATCTCGTACTGGTCGAGGTTCCAATGCGGCGCGATCTCGACGCCGAGCATCGCGTACGCGTGACGAAGGGCGGGCCCGACGACGTCGAGCACCGCGAGGTCGTTGCGATAGTGATGCAGGACCTGCACCGCGAGGAGGACGGTGGCGGCGATCGAGCCGACGCCCCATGTCCAGGTCGGGACGCGTTTTCGTGCGGCGTCGTCGACGACGACCCAGGCCGGCGCGGCCGCGCCGCGCGTGTCGTCGCTCGCGTTCTGCGCGGCGGCCTTCGCATCGGCGGGGGGCGGTCCGGCTGCGGCCGCTCCGCCGAGCCCGTTCTTCTCGAGGAGCGCGCCCGCCGGCAGCGCGGTGCCCGGCGCGTCGCCCTTTGCGCCGTCGCGGGCGTCCGCGTCGTCCGACGCGGCGCTCGCGGCAAGCTCGGCGATCACGCCCGCGAGCGAAATGTCACCGACGGTGAAATCTTTCTCTTCCTCGGCAACTTTCTTCGCCGCGCGCGCCCGACGGGTTTGCGCCTTGGCAACGGCCGCGGCGACCGACGGCGGGGCGCCGTTCGGCCGCGGACGCTCGCCGGTGTCGCGGCTCACGCCGTCCGACGCGTGTGCGGCCGCCTGCGACGCCGCCGTGTCGCTCGCGGCGCCGTCCGCCGCGAGCGGAGGCAGCGGCGCGCGTGGTGGTGCGAGGGCGGGTTCGGGCGCGCCTGCTGCGACCGCGGGCTCTGGCGCGCCCGTCGCGGCCGCAGGCTGCGAAGTGCTTGCCGCGACCGCCTCTTCCCGCATGGCGGCGACCTTTCGCCGCGCGCGCCGTCGGAGCTCGTGGTAGGCGTTGAACACGCGGGCGCACCGGCCGCACCGCACCTGCCCGTTCGCCTTGCGCAGGGCTTCGGCGGTGATGCGGAACGTCGTCTCGCAATCCGGACAGCGCGTGAACAGCATCGCAGTTCCCGGGCATCGAGCCCCGGCGAATTCTATAGTGAAACGCGGGCGGCCGCGGGGAGCGCGTCGCGTTTGCGCCGATCAGATCGTCGCACGCTTGCGCGCATCGAGCCGGATCCAGCCGTCCCGCTCGGCGCCGCCTTCGAGCTCGAAGCCCGCGGCCGCGTACGCCTGCTCGAGATCGGGTCGCTGCGCGACGAGCACGCCGCTCAGGATTGCGCGGCCGCCGGTCACGAGCCGCGCATGGAACAGCGTCGCGAGCTCGAGCAGCGGGCGGGCGAGGATGTTCGCGAGGACGACATCGAACCGAACGGCGGGCAGGGCGTCGGTCGGACCGACCCAGAGTCTGTCCTCGAGGCCGTTCAGCGCCGCGTTGGCCCGAGCTGCGGTGACCGCCTGCGGGTCGTTGTCGACGGCGAACGCGCGCACGGCGCCGAGCTCGAGCGCGGCGAGCGCGAGGATGCCGGATCCGCAGCCGTAGTCGAGCACGACCGTGCACGGCTCGAGCGAGGACGCGATCCAGTCGAGGCAGAGCGACGTCGTCGGATGCTCGCCGGTGCCGAAAGCGACGCCGCGGTGCAGACGCAGCACCGACGCGCCGTCGTCGGGCACCGCATCGTCGGACGAGACGACCCAGAGCCTGCCGCCGATCGAGAGCGGCGCGAAGCGGCCGGGCGCGGGATCGGGATCCGTGAGCGGCTCGACGCGCACGTCGGCTCCGGCCGCGTCGCGCACGATGCGCCGCACGCGGTCGAGATCGGCGTCGGCCGCGAACAGCGCCTTGATCGAGACCTCCGGCCACAGCGGCGTCTCGCCCGGCAGCGGCTCGAAGAGCGGCGTCTCGGCCGCGTCCTCGAGCGCGATCGACGCGGCGCCGGCGAGCTCGAGCAGCCCTTCGATCTCGGCGACCCGGTCCCGAGGAACGCGCGTGATCAGCTGCTGCCAGGCCACGGCTTCACTTGAGACCGAGACGCTTTTCCAGGTAGTGGATATCCGTTCCGCCCGCCTTGAACGTAGCGTGCTGAAAAATTTCCTCGTGCAGCGCGATGTTCGTGCGGATGCCGTCGACGACGATCTCGTTCAGCGCGGTCGTCATTCGCGCGATCGCGGACGCCCGGTTTTCTCCGTGCGCGATGATCTTCGCGATCAGCGAGTCGTAGTGGGGCGGGACCGCGTAGCCGCTATACAGGTGGCTGTCGACGCGAATGCCGGGACCGCCCGGCGCGTGCCACAGCGTCACCGTTCCGGGCGAAGGCATGAACGTCGTCGGGTCCTCCGCGTTGATGCGGCACTCGATCGCGTGACCGCGCCATTCGATGTCCTCTTGCCTGAACGGCAGCGGCTCGCCCGCGGCGATCCTGAGCTGCGCCTTCACGATGTCGATGCCGGTGACCATCTCGGTGACGGGATGTTCGACCTGCACGCGCGTGTTCATCTCGATGAAGTAGAACTCGCCGTCCTGATATAGGAACTCGAACGTGCCGGCGCCGCGGTAGCCGATCCGCTTGCAGGCCTCGACGCAGAGCGCGCCCATCCGTTCGCGCTGCTCGGGCGTGATGCCGGGCGCGGGGGCCTCCTCGATGACCTTCTGGTGCCGGCGCTGCATCGAGCAGTCCCGCTCGCCGAGGTGCACGGCGTTGCCCTTGCCGTCGGCGAGCACCTGGAACTCGATGTGCCGCGGATGGTCGAGGAACTTCTCCATGTAGACCTGATCGTTGCCGAACGCGGAGCGCGCCTCGTTGCGCGTGATCGATATCGCGTTCAGCAACGCGGCCTCGCTGTGCACGACGCGCATGCCACGCCCGCCGCCTCCGCCCGAGGCCTTGATGATCACCGGGTAGCCGAGCGAGCGGGCGAGGCGCATGTTCTGCTCGGCGTTGTCGCCGAGCGGTCCGTCGGATCCCGGCACGCACGGGATGCCGGACTCGCGCATCGCGCGGATCGCCGACACCTTGTCGCCCATCAGCCTGATCGTCTCCGGGCGCGGGCCGATGAACACGAAGCCGCTTTCCTCGACGCGCTCGGCAAAGTCCGCGTTCTCGGCGAGGAAGCCGTAGCCCGGGTGGATCGCGACGGAGTCGGTGACCTCGGCCGCGGCGATGATCGCCGGCATGTTCAGGTAGCTTTGCTGCGACGGCGGCGGACCGATGCAGACCGTCTCGTCGGCGAGCAGCACGTGCTTCAGCGACGTGTCGGCCGTCGAGTGGACGGCGACGGTCTTGATGCCGAGCTCGCGGCACGCGCGATAGACGCGCAGCGCGATCTCGCCGCGGTTCGCGATCAGGACCTTCTCGAGCACTGGGCCGCTTCCGCTTTGTGTCATGGCTCGTGAGGCGGCATCGCGTGCACGGGCGCGCCGGCGCGCCGGGACGCGTCTCGCGAGGCAGGTGCCGCGAAAGGCAGGAACTTCGCGCGGGTCATCGCGGTGACGGCTGCGCTCAGACTTCGATCACGAAGAGCGGCTGGCCGAATTCGACCGGATCGCCGTTCTCGACGAGGATGCTGACGACCTTGCCGGCGACCTCCGCCTCGATCTGGTTCATCATCTTCATTGCTTCGATGATGCAGAGCGTGTCGCCGACCTGGACCCGCGAGCCGATCTCGACGAACGGCTTCGCGCCCGGGCTCGGGGCCGCGTAGAACGTGCCGACCATCGGCGCGGTGACCTGATGGCCTTTCGGGGTAGGCTCCGCCGGCGGCTCGCTCTTCTGCTCCGGCTGCTGCGGCGGCGGCTGTGGCGCGTAATACTGTTGCGGAGGCGCAAAGCTCATCATGCCCGGGTTCGGATAGCGGCTGATCCGCACCGACTCCTCGCCCTCCGAGATCTCGATCTCGGAGATGCCGGATTCCTCGAGCAGCTCGATCAGCTTCTTGACCTTGCGAATATCCACTATGTCTCCTCTCGAGCGAGGTACCGATCGGCGGCGGTCAGCGCGAGCTCGTAGCTCACGACGCCGAACCCGGCGATCGTGCCTACGGCGATGTCCGAGAAGTACGAGGACCTTCGAAACGGCTCGCGCGCGGCGACGTTCGATAAATGAAGCTCGATGAACGGAATCTGGACCGCGAGCAGCGCGTCGCGGAGCGCCACGCTCGTGTGCGTGAACGCCGCCGGATTGAACAGAATGAAGTCGACCTGCTCGCCGCGCGCCGCGTGAATGCGCCGAATCAGCTCGTGCTCCGCATCGCTCTGAAACGCGTCGAGCGAATGCCCGGCCGCCTGCGCGAGGCTCTTGAGCCTCGCCTCGATGTCCGCGAGCGTCGTCCGTCCATAGAGCTCCGGCTCCCGGGTGCCGAGCAGGCCGAGATTGGGACCGTTCAACAGCAGCAGTCGCGCCATCGGGTCGTTCCGCCAAATAACGGGCAAGTTTACTCGTTTTCGGCGAAGTTGGCGGCGTTTTTTGGCGAGTTCGTGCCTACATCACGCCCGCGATGCGGGCGCGCGCGGCTTCGACGCTGAGCCGGCCGGCCTCGAGATCGGCGAGCACGGCCGCGAAATGATCGAGCTGCTCCTGATGCAGCTCGCCGGTGCGCACGCCGAGCGTCCGGCCGGTGCCGTCCGTGAAGATCGTGAACGGCAGCGCATAGAACTCGACCCCGAAGGCCGCCGCGGCGGTCACCGCCTCGGTACGGCCGATCAGGATCGGATAGTCGATCCCCATCTCCTCGACGAATGGCCGGGCCTCGTCGACGGTGTTGACCGCGATGCCGACGATGGTCAGGTCCGGGTTCGCGTCCTGGAAAGCGACCAGCATCGGAATTTCCTTCCGGCACGGCCCGCACCACGTCGCCCAGAAGTTGATGATCAGCGGGCGGCCGGGCCAGCTGCGGATCGACTGCTGCTCGCCGTCGAGGTTCGCGAGGGAGAACTCGGGCAGCTCGTCGGGCAGCGCGGGTGCCGCCGTCTGGGCGACCGGCGGTGCGTCAACGGGCGCGCGGTCGAGCGTGAACCGGTAGGCGACGTAGCCGAGCACGGCCGCCGCGCTCAGCGCGAGCGTGATCAGGGTCGGTTTTGCAGCTCTGCCCATATATGCGCGCATCGTGCACCGATTCGCGCCGAATTTGAAGAGGAAAGGGCGAAAGAGAAGCTTTTTTCGTTCGCCCGGCCGCGTGCCCGCCGCCGCTACAGGGCCGCGACGCGCGACACGTGCGCCGCGAACTCGTCGGCCGGCACGTACCTCACGAGCTCGAACTCGTCGAGCGGCCGGCCCGAGCGGTCGAAGAATGCGATCGTCGGCGCCCCGAAGCTGCCGAAATGCTCGAGCAGCGCCTTGTCGTCGGCATCGTTCTCCGTGATGTCGACCCTCAGCAGCACGAACGGCTCGAGCGCCGCGACCACGGCCGGGTTCGGGAACGTGTGCTTCTCCATCTCCTGGCACGACACGCACCAGTCGGCCGTGAAATCGACCATGACCGGCCGCCCGGCCGCGCGCGCGGCCGCGAGCGCGGCCTCGAGGTCCGGGATCGACTCGACCGGCTGGAACGCGAGGCGCGCCTCCGCGGGCCGGCCCACGGCGCCGCCGAGCGCCGCGCGCGGGATCGGCCGCAGCGGATCCTCGCCGCCGAGCGTCGCGCCGATCAGGAGCAGTGCGCCGTACAGGCACGCGAGCACGCCGAAGCCCTTCGCGAGGCGCTTGACCGGGGAAGGCTCGGGCGGCAGCGGCTCGAACGCGCCGAGGAACACGCCGGTCAGGAACACGAGCAGCGCCCAGAGCGCGAGGACGACGCCGCCGGGCAGCACGCGCTCCATCATCCAGATCGCGAGCCCGAGCATCATCACGCCGAACGCCGCCTTCACCGTGTTCATCCACGGTCCGACCTTCGGCAGCAGCTTGCCTGCGGACGTGCCGACCACGAGGAGCGGCGCGCCCATCCCGAGGCTCAGCGCGAAGAGCGCGCCGGCGCCCCGCGCGACGTCGCCGCTCTGGCCGATGACCGCGAGCGCCGCGACGAGCGGCGGCGCGACGCAGGTCGTCACGATCAGCGCGGACAACGCGCCCATCACGGCGGTGCCGGCGAACGTGCCGGCCTTCTGCCGGTTCGCGAGCTCGGCGATCCGCGTCTGCACGGCCGCCGGCATCTGCAGCGTGAAGACGCCGAACATCGACAGCGCGAGCAGCACGAAGAGCCCGGCGAACAGCGTCAGGATCCACGGCTTCTGGAACATCGCCTGGACCTGCGCGCCGGCGAGCGCCGCGAGCGCGCCGCCCGCCGTGTACGTGACGGCCATGCCGAGGACGTACGACAGCGAGAGCCCGAACGCGCGCCCCGTCGAGACCTGCGCGCCGTGCCCGGCGATGATGCCCGACAGGATCGGCACCATCGGCAGCACGCACGGCGTGAACGACAGGAGCAGCCCGAGCCCGAAGAACGTCGCGCCGACGACGAGCCACGAGTCGGACAGGATGACCGCGGCGAGCCGGTCCTGCTCGGAGACCGGCGCGGCGCTTGTGGCGCCTGCGCCCGCGCCCGAGGTGCCTGCGGCCGGGGCGCCCGACGACGGGCTCGACGCCGTCTCGGCGAATGCGCTCGCCGCCGGCAGCACGAGCGCCATCGTCTGCTCGGACGGCGGGTAGCAGATGCTGTTCTCGCGGCAGCCCTGGAAGCGGGCGCGAATCTCGACCGGGATCTCGTCGGGGGTCGGACGCGCGAACGGGATCGACGCCTCGACGTAGTCGTAGAACACGCGGACGTCGCCGAAATTGTCGTCGTAGTGCGGGACGCCTTCCGGCCATTCCGCTGCGGCGAGCTCGATGTCGCCGACGGCCTCGACCTCGAGCTTGTCGCGGTACAGGTAGTAACCGGGCTGGATCTGCCAGCCGACCGTCAGCAGGTTCGGCCCGTCGAAACGCGCGTTCATCACGAACGCCTCGTCGACCGGCAGCGGCTCGTCGGACGACACGAGGAACGACGACGCGCCGCGCGCCGACGAGGCCGCGACGCCGGCGGCGGCGGGCGGCAGGTCGACGCGGCTCGTCCACGTCTGCGGCGGATAGCAGAGCCCGATGTCGGCGCACCCGCGGAGGTCCATCGCGAGCTCGACGGCGTCGACGTCCGCGGAGCGGCCGTACGGAACCTCGATCGTGAACGCGCCGCGGTAGATCTCCTGCTCGCCGAAGTACTCGTCCGTATGGATCTCGCCCTGCGGGAAGACCGGCGTGCCGAGACGCACGCCCGGCGTCTCGGTCGCGAAGCCGAATTGCTCGCGGTACAGGTAGTAGCCGTCGACGACGTCGAAGCGGATCAGGAGCCGGTCGTCTTCGGCGGTGATTCGATATGGATAAGCACGCTCCGGCCGGAGCACCTCCTGGGCATTGGCCGTGCCGCCCGGTGCCGCCGCGGACGGCTGCGGATCGGCCGCGTCGGGGCTGCAGGCGACGAGCCACGGCGCGCACAGCGCGGCGGCGATCAGGATCGAGCCTAGTCTTCGCATGTCATTCCGAACCTTTCGCGACCGACTCCGCGAGCCAGTCGAGGTACGGGGGGAGCCCGCCGTCGACTCGGACCGCGACGACCTCCGGGAGTTCGTAGCCAGAAAGCTCGCGGATCGCGGCCTCGACGGCAAGATACCGTTCGGCCGTCGTCTTGATCACGAGCAGGCTCTCCTGCTCCTGCACGACGCGGCCCTGCCACCGGTACGTCGATGCGACGCCGCCGAGCGTGTTCACGCAGGCCGCGAGCCGGCGCTCGACGAGCGCCGATGCGATCCGCTGCGCATCGGCCGCGCCGCCGCAGGTCGTCAGCACGAGCAGCACGCCTCCGGACGTCGCGCCCGACACCCCGCCCGAGTCCGTCGCGTCCGAAGCTTTCTCCACGCGCACCTTGTTCGCCGAGCTCCACCCTAGGACAATGAGCCGTGGATCGGGCCGCCGTCGGCTCCGATCCGTCGGTTTGACGCCAGCATAGCTTTCACGGCCCGCCCCTGCCATGTACGGGTTCGCGGCCCTTGAATTCTGGCCGATGGCCTCTATGATTGGCACTCGACACGGCCGAGTGCTAACAATCGTTTCGAGCCGGCCAAATTCCTTTTCGTTCCAGGTCCTGAAGGGAGACACCCCATGAAGCTGCGTCCTTTGCACGATCGAGTCGTCATCAAAAGGACTGAGGAAGAGCGCACGTCGCCCGGCGGCATCGTGATTCCGGACACCGCGGCCGAGAAGCCGATCCGGGGCGAGGTCATCGCCGTCGGGCAGGGCAAGATCCTCGACAACGGCGAGGTCCGCAAGCTCGAGCTGAAGAAGGGCGACAAGGTCCTGTTCGGCAAGTACTCCGGCACCGAGGTCAAGGTCGACGGCGAAGAGCTCCTGGTCATGCGCGAAGACGACGTGATGGCCGTCATCGAGGGCTGACACGAATCTCGCCTCACTCGCATTTCATTCGCCCTCACTCAAGGAACGGAGACTGATTCATGGCGACTCCTAAAGAAGTCCGATTTTCCGACGAGGCGCGCCAGCGCATGTTCCGCGGCGTGAACGTCCTCGCGAACGCCGTCAAGGTCACGCTCGGCCCCAAGGGCCGCAACGTCGTGCTCGAGAAGAGCTTCGGTGCCCCGACCGTCACGAAGGACGGTGTGTCCGTCGCGAAGGAGGTCGAGCTCGAGGACAAGTTCGAGAACATGGGCGTCCAGATGGTCAAGGAAGTGGCCTCGCAGACGTCCGACGCGGCCGGCGACGGCACGACGACCGCGACCGTGCTCGCTCAGGCGATCCTCCGCGAGGGCCTGAAGCAGGTCGCGGCCGGCTTCAACCCGATGGACCTGAAGCGCGGTATCGACAAGGCGACGGCGGCGCTCGTCGAGGAGCTGAAGAAGCTGTCGAAGCCGTGCGAGGACGACAAGTCGATCGCGCAGGTCGGCACGATCTCGGCGAACTCCGACGAGGAGATCGGCAAGATCATCGCCGAGGCGATGAGCAAGGTCGGTAAGGAAGGCGTGATCACGGTCGAGGAAGGCTCGGGTCTCGAGAACGAGCTCGAGGTCGTCGAGGGCATGCAGTTCGACCGCGGCTACCTCTCGCCGTACTTCATCAACAACCAGCAGAGCCAGTCGGCCGAGCTCGATAACCCGTATATCCTGATCCACGACAAGAAGATCTCGAACATCCGGGATCTGCTGCCGCTGCTCGAGGCGATCGCGAAGGCGGGCCGTCCGCTCCTGATCATCGCCGAGGACGTCGAGGGCGAGGCGCTCGCGACGCTCGTCGTGAACAACATCCGCGGCATCGTGAAGGTCGCGGCCGTGAAGGCGCCGGGCTTCGGCGACCGCCGCAAGGCGATGCTGCAGGACATCGCAATCCTGACCGGCGGCCAGGTGATCTCCGAGGAGGTCGGCCTCTCGCTCGAGAAGGCGACGCTCGACGACATGGGCCAGGCGAAGAAGGTCCAGGTCTCGAAGGAGAACACGACGATCATCGACGGCGCCGGGCGGCCCGAGGACATCAAGGGCCGGGTCGACCAGATCAACAAGGAGATCGAGGAGTCGACGTCCGACTATGATCGCGAGAAGCTGCAGGAGCGGGTCGCTAAGCTCGCGGGCGGCGTCGCGGTGATCAAGGTCGGCGCGGCCACCGAGGTCGAGATGAAGGAGAAGAAGGCGCGCGTCGAGGACGCGCTGCACGCGACGCGTGCGGCCGTCGAGGAAGGCGTCGTGCCGGGCGGCGGCGTC